>JBGPHT010000069.1:0-36204 GCA_041484525.1 Bryobacteraceae bacterium
CGTGCCCACGACCTCGCTGCTGACGACCCAGAGATCTTCCTGTCGCTCCCGTTTCTTGCGGGTTCCCATGGCCATGCAGTATAGACGCCCAGAACATTCGCTAGGTCACATGTTTTCGCGACTATTACCACAGGCTGCTATCCACCGGTTGGGACCATCCGTCCGCCAGTTCGCCGTGATGATGGTACTGCGCCAGAAACTGGTTGACCGGGACCCGGTGCTGATTGCCGGCGAACGACCAGATGTTATTCGCGAGTAGGCCGATGGTCCAATGCTCTGGTTGAGTCAGGATCACGAAAGACGGGCCGGCTCCCCACTTACCCTGGCCGAGCGTCCTCTCGGTAGCGGTCGGCAGGGGAAGGGTTGGTCCAACGCCCCAGATCAGCTTGCCGGGAGCGGCCGGGGATAGGAAGAAGCTCGGATTCATGTCCCCCAGACCATTGGCGCCGCCTTCTCCCGCCAGCACATTCGGCTGATAGACGATGGGTGTAATCCAGCGCGTGATAAGCATCCAGCTCTCGGCCAGCTTGGTTGGGATCACCGGCTGGATGTTCAAGATGTTCTGCACGCGGCTGTAGCGCCCGATGGGAAAGCTCGTGTTGTTCTGGAACGGCACACTGATCAGGTTGGCCACTGGATTCTGGATCTGCTTTTGGAGGTCTTCGGTGCTCGGCCCCGTGCCTTGTGCGAGTAATAAGGATGTGCCGGCCAAAGCCAGCGCGCAGAATGGCCGCAACGCACACTTTGGGAAAGCGTTCTTGCTTCGCATTTGGATTTGTCACCCCTTGCTCACACCGGCTGGTGCTGTTCCAGCAACGACTGATAGTGCCGTTGGCCGCGCTCGAAGCCTTTTCGAAACGAGTCGGCGGACCAGTCGCGATACTGCTCGGCGAGAAGGTAAACGACCTGGTCCCACGGTTTGCCGCGAAACTCCGGATTCAGCGCTGCTTCAAAGCCGGAGTGAAAGGGATTCTCATCTTTTGTGAAGTCCGCGCCTGACGCCGTGTAGTGCTCCCGTTCGGCATCCCTGAGGCCCGTCCACCACTTGTGGCGCGCGGCATCGATAGTTTCCGCTCCCTCGCGTTCCAGGACCTGCCGGGCTTCATCCCGCTCGATTTGGTTCTGAGCGAGACAGATCACTACCGATCGTCCTTGCCGCAGCGCGTCCTCGTAGAGATAGAGCTCATCCTTAGGCAGGCCGTCCATCAGCGCGCGATCGAGGCCCCTTCCAGCGGTGCCGCCGCCGGCGGCTCCGATCAGCCCCAGCACTGCTGCTGCGAGCGAGCCCAATCCTAGCACCGGCCCAATGCCCGGCACCAGAAAGCTGGCGGCCGCGGTACCGAGCGACATCCCAGCCGCCACGCCGAGCGCGCCTCCCACGACGGTTCCCATAGCTCGGCCCATTCCAGGTTGCTCGCTATCGGCGGTGAGCACTTCAGAAAGTTGTTTCCTCGGGAGGGCAGGGAGCAGGAAATCGACGCGTTCATCGTCTATCCCCAAAGTGCGCAAGTCGTGCACCGCGCGTTCCGCCCCCGCTCGATGGGCAAATACTCCAACTACGGTGATCATAAGGTCGCTCCCGATACTCCTGGTACTTGATGTTGAGATTCATGCAAGTGCACCGAGACTCAATAAAAGGACTATGGAGGCGATGGTTGGAAAGAAACAAGTCCCGCGCCGGTCGGAGGGCATCATGAAACGACAGCAGTCGTGTGTGAAGCGAGAGGTTCGGGTATCACCTTGCGAGGCTGATATGAAGCGTGTCGATCTTCGGAACTGACGCCATAGGAGTTAGTCGCGATGGAAATCATGAAGACTAATAAAGGCAAGTGGGGACTGCTTGTCGTGCCCCTCTTACTAGTGATGATATTAGCTGGCTGCAGCCAGACGCAAGCGGCTAAGGACCCAATCCGGTGCTGGGACAGCAGGCATTCGACATCGCCACAGAAGCCTATATCTACGGTTACCCGCTGGTCACGATGGAGATGACCCGGCGAGTGATGACCAACACTGTGAAACCGGCCGGAAGGCACGCATGCCCCTATGGGCCAGTTTGCAAGCCTGAGAAAGTATCCTGACCCTGCCTTGCGGGAAGTTACAGCGCCTAACGCGGATACGCTCTACTCGGTCGCTTGGCTGGACCTTTCGGGAGAGCCTTACATTCTTAGTATTCCTGACGCAAACGACCGCTACTACCTGATGCCGATGCTCGACGGCTGGACCAACGTGTTCCAGGATCCGGGCAAGCGTACCACCGGGACCAAGGTGCAGAAGTACGCCATTACCGGCCCGCGCTGGACGGGAACTCTTCCGGATGGCGTGACGGAGTACAAGTCGCCCACCAACATCGTGTGGATTCTCGGCCGAACCTACTGTACTGGGACTCCACAAGACTATAAGGAAGTGTATTCGTTCCAGGATCAACTCTCGCTGGTGCCGCTCAGCGCCTACGGCAAACCATATACACCCCCCGAGGGTCAGGTGGATCCGAACATCGACACGAAGACTCCGGTACGGGACAAGGTGAATCGGATGGACGCCGTCACTTACTTGACGCTGATGGCGAAGCTGATGAAAGACAACCCGCCGGCTGCCGAAGACGCCCCGATGGTTGCCAAGATGGCGAGTATCGGGATAGTGCCGGGCCGGGACTTCGACATGAGCAAGCTCGATCCGGCCGTCGCCAAAAGGCTTCAGGGGGTCCCGAAAGCAGCCTTCGACAAAATCGCCGCGAACATCAAGACCGGCGGGACCATGGTGAATGGTTGGGCCATTCCCCGGAAAGCCGGTATCTATAGCACAGACTACCTTCAGCGGGCCACGATCACGGCTTTCGGTTTGGGCGCCAATCGCCCCGAGGACGCCGTCTACCCGTCATCGGAAACGGACGCGAATCGCCAGCCATACGACGGCACGAATCGGTATGTAATGCACTTCGGCAAGGGTGAACTGCCTCCGGTCAATGCCTTCTGGTCACTGACTATGTACGATAGCCAATACTTCTTCGCGGCCAATCCGATGAACCGGTACACGCTCAGCCAGCGCAACAAACTGAAGTTTAACCCCGATGGCTCGGTGGACCTCTATCTTCAGGCTGCCAACCCCGGCCCGGCGAAGGAATCCAACTGGCTGCCGGCACCGAAGGACAAGTTCATACTGATGCTGCGACTCTACTGGCCGAAGGAGAACCTACCTTCGATTCTCGACGGCACCTGGCAGCCGCCAGCCGTCAGAAAGACCGAATAGCTCGGCGTTGACAGTTTGCTGGCCATCGGCGCGCACTATACTGCGTTGTATGTCTACCCGAAGAGAATGGCTCGCCTCGGTTCCGACCCTGGCGGCTGCGACCACAGCGCAGACCGCTTCGAATGCGAGCCGGCCGAATATCCTGATCGTGATCTCGGACCAGTTCCGCGCCGACAACATCGGCGCCATGGGGCTGAACCCGATGAACCTCACGCCCAACCTGGACCAGATGGCCGCGCGCGGTGTGCTTTTCCGTTCGGCCTACTGCAACCAGCCGGTGTGCGCTCCGGCGCGCGCCAGCATCTTCACCGGCCAGTATCCGGCCCGGCACAGCGTCTGGCACAACGGCCCCGGCCTTCCCGAGGGCGCCGTCACGCTGGCGACGGTGGCGCGGCAAGCGGGTTACACGGCGAATTACATCGGCAAGTGGCACCTGGCTGCGCAAGGCGGATCGAATACGCCAGAAGCGCGCGGGCCGGTGGCGGCGCAGGATCGTGGAGGCTTCCTCGATCTGTGGGAAGGCGCCAACGCCCTCGAGTGGACTTCGACGGCGTACGAAGGCAACCTCTACGACAACGACGGCAAGCCGATCCACTGGTCCGGGCAGTATCGAACGGACTTCATGACGGATCGTGCCGGACGATTCCTGCGCGCCGCGCGCCAGCCGTTTCTGCTGGTGCTGTCGTACCTCGAGGTGCACCACCAGAACTCGACCGACACCTTCGACCCGCCCAGGGAGTACAAGGGCAAGTATGCCAACCCGTTCGTTCCGCCCGACCTCCGGCCGTTGCCGGGAACGTGGCCGAGCCAGCTTTCCGACTACTACGGCTGCGTCGCGAAGATGGACGAGACCGTGGGGACGATTCGCCGGATGCTGGCCGAGACAGGGTTCGACAAGAACACAATTCTGCTCTTCACCAGCGACCATGGGTGCCATTTCAAGACGCGCAACGCCGAGTACAAGCGGAGCCCACACGACAGCTCGATCCACATTCCTTTGGTGATCGAAGGCCCGGGGTTCAATCGCGGGATGCAGATTTCGGAGTCGGTGAGCCAGGTAGATTTGATGCCGTCGCTGCTCGAGGCCGCCGGGCTAACGGTCCCGGCGGGCGTGCAAGGACGCACCATGCTGCCGCTGCTCGACCGGCGCACCGAGGGCTGGCGTAATGAAGTGTATTTCGAGATGTCGGAGTTCGTGACCGGCCGCGGGTTGCGAACGCCGCAACACACCTACGCCGTGTGTGCGCCCAAAATGCCCGGCTGGCGGGCGGCGGCGCGGGCGGACAAATACGTCGAGTACATGCTGTACGACAATTATGCGGACCCGTCGCAGCACGTGAACCTGGCAGGAAGAACGGAGTACGCCGCGGTCACGGAGAGATTGCGGAAGAGAATGCTGGAGCGCATCGTCGAGGCCGGAGAAGCGGCGCCCACGATCGAGCCGAACTGGTTTCCGTATTCGTAGCGCGTCAGGTCTTCATGGCCCGGGCGGTAATATGATTGGATGCTGAGGTTAACCGTGCTTCGCATACCCCTGGCCCTTTTCTGTTTCGCCGCGCTGGCCGCGGCGCAGCCCATCGTCATCAAGACCACCACCCTGATCGACGGCAAGGGGCGTGTGCTGCGCAACCAGGAGATCGTGGTGGAAAACGGACGCATCACGCGGGTCGGCGACGCGCGGCAGAAGGCTACCATCGACCTCAGCGGACTCACCGTGACGCCCGGATGGATCGACACCCACGCCCATCCGGGATGGCACTTCAATCGCGAGGGGCGCTACGAACCCGGCGGCCGCAACAGCAAGGAGACGCCGCAGCAGGCCGCGCTCGCAGCCGCTGCCAACGCCTACGCCACGCTCATGGGCGGGTTCACCACCATCCAGAGCGTAGGGCAGCAGATCGATATGCCGAGCTCAAGTACCAGATTGATTCAGGGACGCTGCCGGGGCCGCGTATCCTCACATCGCTGCGGTCGGTGAATGAGAACACGGGAGACCCCGAGCACATCCGCTCTTATGTCCGGCAGATGAAGGCGGACGGCGCCGACGTGATCAAGCTGTTCGCCACTGCCAGCATCCGCGACGGCGGCGCGCAGACCATGACCACCGAGCAGATCAACGCCGCATGCGCCGAGGCCAAGGCGGTGGGCTTGCGCGCGGTGGTGCACGCGCATGCTCCGGACGGCGCGCGCGCGGCAATTCTCGCCGGCTGCACCTCGATCGAGCACGGCACCTTCCTCGATAATGCCACCCTCGACCTGATGGCGGAGCGCGGCGTTTACTTCGACCCGAACTTCCTGGTGCTGCACAACTACCTCGACAACAAGGCCAAGTACCTGAACATCGGCAACTACACGGAGGAAGGCTTCGCCGCCATGGTGAAGGGCCTGCCGCTCGTGGCCGACGTCCTGAAGCGCGCCCGCGCGCGCCACGTGAAGATTGTGCTGGGCACGGACGCAGTGGCCGGCGCGCACGGCCGCAACGCCGAAGAGTTCATCTACCGCGTGAAGGACGGCGGCGACAAGCCGATGGACGCGCTGATGAGCGGGACGTCGGTCGCAGCCGAGTCGCTCGGTATGGCGGACAAGATCGGCGCCATCGCGGAAGGCATGGAAGCGGACCTCGTGGCGGTGACAGGCAATCCGCTCGATGACATCATGGCCGTGCGGCGCGTGACCTTCGTGATGAAGCACGGGAAGGTGTACAAGTAACGTCTGATCTAATCGGCTCGCAGACCGTATTCTGCGACCAGCTCTCTCTCTGCCTGCTTACGATACAGCCGGACCCAGTAGGACCCACGCGCGAGTTTCTCAACCAGGACAGCCAGCTTGCCATCTTTCACAGCGGCGCCCGTCTGGAGAATCTCGCTCCCGACCGCATCCACGATCTCGATCTCGTAATCCGCGGGGTTCGCCTGGATCGTCAGATCGAAAACCAGAAGGGCCGGCCTTCCCGCGGCCGTGCGCGCACCCGCCTCCGGGCCTCGCAGCGACTGCATCATCAGGATCGCCGGCGGCGCCTTGGTGATGTGCGGCTCGCCTGAAATCAGAAGAACCACAAGCGCCGCGGCCGACGCTGCGGCGCCCGCCCAAGCCATTCGAGACGCGAAGACTCTGCTCCGCCCGGGCGCAATGCGCGCGTCCATCTGGGCGGCCGCCGCCCGGAAGAGAGGCACGAACTGATCGGCTTCCACCAGGCGCTTCTGGCAGAACCGGCAGATCAGCAAATGCTCCTCTACCGCGGCCATCGACTCTCCGGGAAGAGTGCCCATGGCGTATCGATCGAGGAGCCCTTCTTCAATATGGGGCGCCGGCATTCTGAAAAGTCGAGGGGCCTCGGACACTACGTTATCGTCGAGACTCTGTCTTCCAAAAGAATCGTCCGGTAAGTTTATCATCTTCGCCCGCCTGACTGAGCAGTGCGCCGGGAATGGTTTTCTTATCGGAAAGAATGTGCCGCGGATTTACCTGATTGTACCGATTTACGCCGGATGATCCCGTGCGAAATATCACGCTCTAACAGACTGAGCCAAAAAGACTGATAATTTTTTCGCGCCGTGGGCACTACTTCAATATTGTGCGCAAATGATCAACTCTACGCGAAACCGTAAACGACGCTAGCAACGTCACCGGCTGCACTGAACGCAAGGGAGGGGCGAGTCTCATGACCCGCATAGTTCGGGAACGGGTAACCATCCTCATTGCCGATGATGACCCCACAATGCTCCAACTCACGGCGATGATCTTGAACCGATCCGGCTATAAGGTTTTGACGGCACAGGACGGCGAGGCGGCTCTGAAGACGTTCAAGGAGGCGCAGCATGCCATCCAACTGGTCATCTCCGATGTTGTGATGCCGGGCATGAAGGGGCCGCAGTTGGTTCGCTCGATCAAGAGTCTTTCGCCCTCCACGGCAACCCTGCTGATGTCCGGCACGCGGCTGCTCCCGTCGGATGCCGGTTGCGCTACGCTTGCGAAACCGTTCCGGCGGGATATGCTGGTGACGAAAGTACACGACCTGTTGGCGGACTGCGATCTCGCGAAAATCGAGCAGGAGCAATCGATCGCCCGTTCGGGGCGGCCCGCTGCCATGGCCGCGGTGCAGCATGCGGCCCCGGCACAAGCCGGGTCCGGCCGGCACGATGGCAGCGCACACTCTGAGTACTTGCGGCCCGAAAACTCTGACGGAAGAAAGTGAGCTGTTTGGCGGCTCGCATCCAGCTCAACCGCGCTTACCCATTTCCCAGCCCCTTTCCCCCATAGCCGAATCCCGGCGAACGTGGTACAACAAAAACACATTCCCGAGGAGGCGCCTGATCGCTATGGATGCCACCGCCGCCCCGCGTCGATTCCGGCGTGAAGCATTTTCCGGTCGCATTGACTCCTCGAGGCAAATTTTCTGGTCGTGAAATCGAGTCACGCGATCGCGCCCGCACTGATTCTGACGCTGGTGCTCCTGACGGTTCAGATCCGGTCACGCGGCATATCCAGTCCCAAGGTCGGGGCCGATCGCGCGGAACCGCCCGAACTGAGCGATCTGCGTCATCAAGGCAACGATCTCTATCGCACCGGCAAGTATCTACCGGCAATCCGGAT
This sequence comes from Bryobacteraceae bacterium, assembly GCA_041484525.1. Taxonomy (GTDB): domain Bacteria; phylum Acidobacteriota; class Terriglobia; order Bryobacterales; family Bryobacteraceae; genus JBGPHT01. The sequence continues at coordinate 7,840 of JBGPHT010000069.1, forward strand.
TTATCAGAACGGCTATGCGGAGGCGAAACGCCGTGGAAATCTGCGGTCAGCCGTTCGATTCCTGAACAATTTGGGCAGCGCGCATAATCAGATGTTTCGTTATCGCGATGCCATTCAGGCGTATTTGGAAGCCCGCGATCTCGCCCTCGCGCAGCGAGATAGCGAAACGCTGGGCGCACTCTCGGTCAATCTCTCGTCCCTGTATTTTCAATTGGGCGATATCGACGCGGCCCTGGAGTCCGCCCAACAGGGTTTGCAATTGCCCAGCGATGCTACCACCAAATTCAGGGCGAAGCTCCTGATACAGTGCGGTCGCATCAAACGGCGCCAGCAAGACTCGGAACAAGCGGTCGCCCTCCTTGAGGATGCGATCGAGGCGTCCTGGGCACAGGCCGATTTGGCGTCCGAGGCGCAGGCCTGGAATGAACTCGGCAACACGCTGTTCGAACGCGAGGATCTCCCATCCGCCGAGCACGCGCTGCTCGAGGCGTTTCGACTGCGCAAGCTGACGCGCGACGACCGCATCTATTATTCCTACGAATCACTGGGAAAGTTGCGCGTGCAGCAGGGAGATCTGCTATCGGCCGCGACGTTACTGGACAGAGCCGTCGACGCCGGCCGAGTGGCCAGCCCGTCCGCCACGTGGACCGCGTATTACGAGCGGGGCAAGGTGAAGCTGCAGCAAGCGCGATTGGAAGAGGCGTTCGCCGACTTTGCGGCCGCCCTCGAATGCGCCCGCCGCTGGCGTGCCGAGGTGCTCCTGCCGGCCGACGTTTTCCGCATCAGCACCGAAGTCAAATTGCACGATGTCTATTCGTCCTTTATTGAGCTCGGTAGCCGCTTGTACGCGCAAACCGGCCAAAAACATTTTGCGGAGCAGACGTTTGCGGCCGCCGAGGAAAGCCGTGCGGCCAGTCTGCGCGCTCTCTGGGCCGGACCCGACTTGACCAGAAAACTGCCGGCTGAGTATTGGGAAGCTCTGGCGGATTTGTACCGCGCGGAAGGCGCGCTGATCAAAGCCGGACCGGTCGCGGACACGGCGGCAGTCCGGCGGTTACGGCTAAAAGTAGCGGAGATGGAAGCGCGCGCGGGACTCGACCTGGCGGGCGCTCCAAACAATTCCGATCCGGGCGGCGGCGAGCTTCTGGAGCGTACCCAGAGAGCCCTCGCTCCGGCGGAAGTTTTCCTGGGCTTTCATTTGGGGGATGACGAGTCCTGTCTGTGGATGCTGGCGCGTGACGCCTTCGAGTTTCACCGATTGCCGCCGCGCGCCGAACTGGCCGAGGATGTCAGCCTCTTTGTGAAGGCGATGCGCGAAAACTCTCCTGAGGCAAGCATGCTGGGGAATCGGCTTTACGCGAAGCTGTTCGCCGGGGCCGGCCGGCGCTTGCTGGATAAGCCGGTATGGATTCTGGCGCCGGACGGTCCTCTGTTCGAACTGCCCTTTGCCGCTTTGGTGGAAGAGTTCAAATCACCGTCCCACGCTCCCCAGTATGTAGTGGAACGCCATGCGATCCAGTTTGTGCCTGGGGTCTCGGTGCTCTTCGGCAGCACTCGATCGGACTCGAACGGCCCTGTAGTGGGTCTGGGTGATCCAATCTACAACCGGGCGGATCCGCGATTGCCGCGCCATCCAAACCCTGGGGAACCTTCTGTCTCGACCGCGCGGCGCATGGAACTGGCGAGACTGGTAGGCAGCTCGCGGGAGATCGAGGCCTGCGCCAGAGTCTGGCGATCCCACGGGTACGAACCGATTCTGCTGCGCGGCGCGGCCGCGAATCGGGAGAACCTCGCGGGAGCACTCGGGCGCAATCCAGCCGTGCTCCACGTGGCGGCGCACATTCTCTTTCCGCCGCAATATTCAGGTCCCGGTCTCATCGCGCTCGCGCTGCAGCGGGATGGTGAAATCGAACTCCTCAGCGCCACCGAGATTGCCGCCATGCGGCTGAAGCTGGGGCTCGTTGTCTTGAACGGATGCAGTTCCGCCCATGCCGCCATTCTTCCCGGAGCCGGATTGATGGGCATGACGCGCGCGTGGCTGGCGGCCGGTGCGCGCGCCGTGATCGCGACACGGTGGGCGATCGGCGATCGAGGCGATGGCGAGCTCTTCCAGGCTTTCTACGACCGTCTCTCTTCCTTTCCAGGGTCCCGGTACGGTGGGTCCTTCGCTCAGGTGCTGCAACAGGCGCAGCTCACTGAGGTGCGCGCCGGAGGGCGGCGCGCAAATCCCGCCTACTGGGCTGCGTACTTTTGTGTCGAAAGGAACTGACCGGAGCCAGATGTCATCCCGGCCCGAGGTGGACTGGAAGACCATGGTCGAGCTCATTCGCGCCGGCGACTCGGCCGGAGATGAGGCCCTGTACCGGAATCTGGCCAGCGGTGCGCGTCTGTTTCTGCAGCGCCGGTTGGGAACCCAGGATGTGGAAGATCGGGTTCACGACCTGTTTGTCATCGTGGTGGAAACGATACGCCGCGGAGAACTGCGCGAACCGGAGCGTCTCATGGGGTTCGTGCGGACGGTGCTGAACCGCCAGTTGAGTCTCGAGATTTCGCGGATCGTGCAGAACCGCCGCACTTCCATCAATCTGGAATCAGCCGCCGGTCTGACCGCAGCCGGCCCTACTCCCGAACAACAGGCAGCCACTCGAGAGAAGGTCGAGCTGATGCGGGAAGTCCTCCGAAAGATGAGCCGGCGGGAGTTCGAAGTTCTCACCCGCTTCTATCTGCACGAACAGCCGCCTGAGCGGATCCGCATGGAGATGGGACTCACTCAGACTCAGTTCCAACTCCTGAAATCAAGAGCCAAGGCGCGGCTCACCGGCTTGATACGGCGCAGGCTGGTCCGAAATCCGTTCAGTCGAGAATGATGATGACAGGCTCGTCGGCAGCGGCTCTTGCGCTCCACACCGCCAGCACGGCCATGAGAAGGTCAAACATGGTCCTACTCCTTTCCGGAGAATGCTTCGGCCCACATAGACGCTTCGGGTTTTGAGCATACCCTGCTGGTGAAGATTCCCGGACGGCGAGCCCGGCTCATGTCTTGGGGTCAAACGGTGAGGGAGTAGGAAAGAATTGGTATCAGGGGGCGGTTGGCGATCTCCGCCGGATTGGCCGCCCCAGAAGCAGGTACACTTTCTAACGCAGCAGGGCTAGCAAACCACCCGTTCCAACGATGCCCTTGCCGCCGGCCCGTTACTTCCGTCCAGCGTCACGGTGATCTTCATTTCCTGCTTGTTCCGCACTACTGTGAGGGTGACGGCCTTCTTACTGGCCGATCGCAGCGCCGTCGTCAGCTCGCGCGAATTCCCAACGTGCTCGTCGTCGACCTTGGTGATCACGTCGCCGGCCTTGATCCCCGCTTTCTCAGCGGCCGAATTCCGGTTCACCTGCTTCACCAGCAGACCTTCCTTGACGCCGAAGAATTCAGCGAGCTGCTCTTCATTGCCGAGCGCTTCGCCTTCGATCCCCAGCCGCATGCTCTGCCCCATGATCTGGAAACGCGGCATTTCAATCTCCGGCATCGCGGGCATCGACGGCATCTGCGGGAAGACAAAAGCGGTCGTGCCGTTGCCGGCGTCGAAAATCATGCCCTTACTCCGCTCGATGGTGGCGGTGAGCGTCTGCAGCGCGCCGCTGCGCGATACCACGATCTTGACCTGGCGGCTAACCGGCGTCTCCCGCACCATGCGCACCAACTGAGCCTGGCTCTCGACAGCCTGGCCGTTGTACTCCAGCACCACGTCGCCTTCTTTGATGCCGGCCTTGGCGGCGGGGCTGTCGTCCACCACGCTGGTCACTTCGACGCCGCGGTCTTCTTTCAACTTGAGGGCCTTGGCCCGCTCCGAATCCACGTCCTGTGTGCCAATGCCCAGGTAGGGCGAATTGGCCGGCACCGCAACCGCGCTGATGTGGGTCTTCGATTGTTGCGCGGAAGCCGCGGGTCCCATCAGGGTCGCCGCCGCCATCGCCATGCCTAAAATGAAAATCGTTCTCATGGAAATTCCTCTTACTGTTTTCGAATAAAGATCGTGCCACCCGCGCCTGTGAGTCCCAGTAGCGGTCCGCCGCCGTTGACAGGCCCTTCCGCCACCACCCGCGTGCCGACCATGCGCACCGGGAGACCGGGGAATTCGGATACGATACGCCGAATATCGGAGATTCGATTCTCCGCCTTAATGTTCACACCCACGTTAGACGGAATGGTCACCGTGATGTCACCGTTGCCGGTGGCGAGAACCGAATCCGCCAGTTTGCCCGCAATCAGGCTCGCGAAGATGCTGCCCATGGCGGTGGTGACGGTCATCGGTCCCCAGATATTGGTGACACGCACCACCCCCGAGCCCGATTCGCAGCGCACGCCCGCGGCTGAGCCCACTTGCACCGGACCCGCCATATTTTGAATGGTGACGATGCCGTTCGCCTTGCCCACGCGGATCTGGCCGCCGCCGCTGATCGCCGTCACCGGTCCGCCGGCATCATCCACCTGCACGCTTCCGCCTCCGGTTTCGGCGTGTACCTGGCCGCCAATGCGACCCACTACGATATCGCCGCCCTTGGTCTGGAGGAAGGTGTCGCCGCCGGCCGTGGCAACCGTGATGTGTCCCGCCTCGGTAGCGCAGCGCAGCGCCGCGTAGACCCGCCCCACGTGAATGTCGCCGCCGCCCGAAACCAGTTTGACCTCGCCGCGAATACGGTCGCAGGTCAGGTCTCCGCCGCCGGTATCCGCGTTGAACGATCCATCGACGCCGGTGGCTTCGACAGCGCCGTCCGAGGTCGAGACTACCGCTTCCACTAGCCGCGGCGACCGCACCGTGACCGTGGACATCGCCGCCCCGCCCGGCATGGTCAGCACCGCCCATCCACCCTGATTGGTCACGCGCACCGCGTAGTTTGCCAGAGCCCGCCGGCCTTCGGACTCAGTGCGCGCCTTCACGCTCACTTGCACCACGTACGTGAGATCGGTAGTTGTCCCTGCCAACACTGTGACCGGACCGTGACCGTTCACCCGCAAACGCGGCGCTACCGGCGCGTTCCCGTACAGCATCTTCACACACCGCCCGTCCCGGCAGGCGACGTCCTGCGCGGCGGCGGCTGGAAGAAACACCAGCGGGGCCCCCGCGGGGAGCAGTCCGAGCACGGCCAACAGCGCAGCTAAAAGTTTAGAATGTGCCGATCGACGCATTCATTTCCTTCAACGCCTTCTCACACTTCAGGCGGACGTAGGGATTATCTTCTTTCTGTACCAGATCCTGCAGCACGCCAACCATCGCTCCGTCGTGTTTCGACACCAGCAGATCCACCACCTGCAGGCGCACCGCGGGATTGTCGTCCGCCAGCAAAACCTGCGCTAGCGTCTTACGCACCTCGGAGTCGCCCGCCAACTCTTTCAAACCTTGCAATGCACGCAACCGCACGCCCGAGTTGGGATCGTGCGCCACGGCGTTCAACAGCGCATCTCGCACTTCACCCGAACCCGCGTGACCCTTCAGCAGGTCCATGGATTCCACGCGGACCGCGGGATTCTCCTCGTGCGCGGCGGCCAGCATCAGGCGCCGGATATTGGTATCGTCGAGCCGCCCGGTAACCGCGCGGCGGTGCGTCTCATCCAGCACGATCTGCACGCGGCCGGCAGTCTGGTCGGGTTGGACGGAACGAACCGTGGTGAAAATTTCGTCGGGAGAGAGGCCTGCGGTCTGAAGGGCGGAGAAAGGGGAACCGGTGAAGCGCGCGGCAAAAAATCCGAGTGCCACCATGGCCAGCGCGCCCACCGGAAGGCGGAATCGGTTGAAACCGGTCAGCGTGGCGCCCATGGCCTCGAGGAACAACTGCCACGCGCCTCTGGATGAGGGGCGCTCGGCGTGCGGCGCACCGCCCGCGATAGCAGCCATGAGGTCGACACGGCAATCGTCCAACAGGTGCGCCGGGAGATCGAGCGCCCGCCGGTCGAGCGCCACCGCGGCCACGCGCTGCCGCTCCACTTCGCGCTTGCAGAGGGCGCATTCCACCAGGTGCCCGTCCAGCCGGTCTTCCTCTTCCGGTGTCAGTTCGCCGTAATAATAAAGTGGAATCAGCTTCGATACCGAATCGCAACTCATACGAAGTCTCCCAACACGATCCGCATTTTTTGTGTCGCTCGAAAGAGGCAGTTCTTGGCGGCCTCTTCGGTAGTTCCCAACGCCTCGCCGATGTTGCGCAACCGTAGTCCCTGATAATGCCTCAGCTCGAAAACCATTCGTTCCCGCGGAGTCAAATCCTGCAGCGCCACTTCGATGCGATGCTTCAACTGGCGATTCCAGAGGCTGCGCTCGGGGTCCGATTCGGCGGCGTCTTCTTCAAACGCGTCCATCCGGTCCACCGGCCCGTCCGCCGTTTCCACCACGGCCGACTCCTCCTTGCGCACCTTGCGCTTCCGCAACTGGTCCAGGCAAATATTCGTCACGATCCGGTACAGCCACGTGTGAAAGCTGCAATCGAACCGGAACGCATGGAGGTTCCGGTACACCCGCAGGAACGCCTCTTGATAAACGTCCCGCGCGTCCTCGGGCGAGCGCAACAAGTTCATGGCCAGACGAAGCACACTTTGGTCATAGGTCCGCACCAACTGCTCGAACGCGTCCTGATCGCCCCGCTGAGCAGCCCGAATTAACGTGTCAACCTGAGGACTCACTCGGGCGCCTACCGCTCCGGCTGCATCCTGGGCCATAAGCTCCGCTACTTTTTTGAACCTCTAAGCCGGTCCGATCTATCTGTCTATTTAATTCGACGTACGTGTATCAAAATCGTCACGGTTAGCCGGTTATTGTATATTCAGTTTACAGTACCGTGGCTGGCGTTTGGACATCGCCGGCGGGGTGAACTCAAGGCGAGAAGCTTGTATCATGCCTTGCATTTTTGCTTTAATTTGTCTCAGGCAATTAGTTGATTCAGTTGTGTTAATCGATCAATCGAAGCCTGTGGCTGCCGTCGACTCCCAAGCTGGTCTGCTTGGTTTTCCCGGTGGGTGAATGGATCGGAATCACATCCCCAGGAACTGGGCAGCGGCCTCCCAAGCGGCTCACCGATCCGGCACACCGCGCTTGTGATGAAGTTCGACGCCTCGCTGCCAAAGTCCAGTCACGCGTCTTCGATTCCCCGGCTCCCGCTAGCAGGGCGTCCCACGCCCAACCCGCGCTGTGTTGACCACCTGCGCCGTTCCCGCAATCGATAAATACGCCTTCAGATTATCCGGTGAATAACCGCACGCCGGCAGGTTCATTCGGTCAACTGCCGACTGGTGCACCGTCTCACCGTCGGCCAGTTGATGCCCGATCGCCCGGACGTGCATACCCATCACCCTGTACATCGCAGTCATGGAATCCTGGAGCACCGAATTGAAACACGGCAGGTAGTGCCCGAGGAAAGCCTTGTCAAACTCGAGATCCAGTCCCTCTGCCTTCTCGACGATCCAATGCAAAGCTTCGTTCGCCAGGCCGTCTGGAGAAAGCCCTCCGCCGATGTTGCTGTGCACGCCGGCGAACCATGTCTGCTCGATCCTGCCGTTCCAACCCGGCGGTCGCTTCCATAGATTCGGAGCGAAGGCCTTGCGGCGCTCGTCGATGGCGAGCGCATGATAGGCATTCTCGATGTGGGCGTTCAAACCTACATCGTGATACTGATACTTGTTCCTGTTGAACACCTGGCCCAGAAATCCCGGCGCGCCGAGCGCTCCCACCGTGTCCCAGACGCCGACGAACTTGATCGGTGGGCACGGTCGTCGGTCTTTCACGTTGTGAAACGCCAGCGTCCATTCCGGCGAGCCGGGCCCCTTACTGCCCTCATAGCACGCGTAGATTTCGGGGACATAGTAATCGTCTTCCTTCTGAATCAGGCCAACCTTGTCCATGAACCCGACGAGGGTACGTACCGTGAACGCGCCGCGGCTGAAACCGAAGAAATAGAGTTCGTCGTCCGGTTCGTAGTTGTAGACGAGAAAACGATAAATCTCGCGAATGTTGCCTTCTATGCCGCGGCCGAATGCTCCGCCTGTGAACCTGTCGAGACCGCCGCTTGTGCCAACACCGTCGTGGTAGTAGGCGATTTGGTCCGTTCCATTCGCGGCCCGTGGCAACACGGCTCGTGCCACTTTCGTGACATTGGTGGGTCGGCGTCTCCTGGTTGCTTTGTTTACCTGGTCACGATCGTTCCAAGTTCCATCGGCGCAAATGACGATCCGCTTCATGACATCCTCCTGGGAGTATCGCCAGTCAGGTAGCCAATCGAACGACCAGCGTCCCGTTGCTTTTCTTGCCGGGGTAGATCGCCCTGATAACGGTACTTGGTTTTGAGACCCGGTCGATCCAAAGTGGTGGTGAACTTGCGCCCAAGCGTCAGGCTGTACACCGTCGCTCTATGGCGCAGGCTTGATATTCTGATTCACTCGAAAGAGATTGCCGGGATCGTACTTCGCCTTGATTGCGGCCAGACGGGCGTAGTTGCCGGGATAGCTGCTGGCGATTCGCTCCTCGCCTTCATCCATTAGAAAATTCACGTACGCGCCACCGGACGACTTGGGATGTAGGGCGGTCCAGTAATCCCGCACCCAATCCCGATACGCGGGCATCGGCGCGGGATCAGGGCTCACCGCCGCAATCACGTGCGTGTAGCGGACATCGCGATACGCGAACGCCGTCGCATCCTTGGCAACGTCGTGCACGGCGCCATCCATGGGGTAGATGTGTAGAGCAGAATTGACGGTGGGTATCCCAGGTCCGTACCGGACGTGCTCGGCGATGACGTGTCAGTCAGGTCCTGTACAAAATCCGCCTTCCAATAGTGTTGCAGCCCGGCCGGCAGAAGCGCGTCGAACAGGGACTGCAGCATCGGATAGGGCATCGGCACGTTGAGGGCGAACAGCGGCGGCCCGAACTCGCGCAGCGGTTTCGTCGCGGCTTCGCCATCCGCCGGATCGCCGCAGTAGGCGCACACGACGCCGCATACCGTTTTCATATGCAGGGGCTCGGGAAACGGAGGACCCGGGGGGACAATCAGGAAGGCGAAGAAGGCGCTCAGCTCGCGCGGCGCCGTCCGCATGAAATCGCGGTAGAAGCGCATCGCCTCCGTCGCCTGTTCCAAGGGGTACAAGATGGGTCCGGCGAAGATGGTGCCGACCGGATGCAAGCGAAATTCGAAGGACGTGGCGATGCCGAAGTTGCCTCCGCCGCCCCGAATGGCCCAGAAAAGATCCGGGTTCTCGACGTCGCTCGCCGTTCGCAAATGCCGTCGGCGGTCACCACGTCAACCGATATCAGGTTGTCGCATGCCAGCCCGTAGCGCCGGGTAAGATAGCCGAAACCGCCGCCGGTAGTAAGCCCGCCCACTCCTGTCGTCGAGATGATTCCGCCGGGCGTGGCCAATCCGAAAACGTGCGTCGCGTGGTCGATATCACCCCACGTGCAGCCGCCGTCCACACGAGCCACACGCCCTACAGGGTCCACGCGAATGCCTTTCAGGCGCGCGAGATCGATTACGATTCCGTCGTCGCATGTTCCGAAGCCGGGCACGCTGTGACCGCCTCCGCGGACGGCGGGCGCGAGACCCTGCTCGCGGGCAAAATTCACGCAGTGGATCACATCCGCGACATCGGCGCACTGGACGATGAGGCGAGGCCGGCGGTCGATATTGCCGTTATAAACCCGGCGCGCCGTGTCGTAGCCGGCATCGTTGGGACGAACTACACTACCCCTCAACTTCGCGGAAAACGCATCCATCGCCTCGACGCCGGAAAGGCCTGGTGTCGGTTGTGCCATGAGTCCACCTCGGCCGAATTATACACCCGGCTAAGGCACCAGCATGACCGGCGTCTGCCAGAATGCCGCCTTCTGTCCGGTGGGGTCGAGCACCGTCACCTGGCAGTTGTATTGGCCCGGCGGGAGCTTGTTCAGCGCCAGACTGAATCGCAGCGGCACCGTCCGCAGCTTGTTCTCCAGGCCCTCCGACACCTGCAGTGGAGGCGTTTCAAACGCCTTCGACTGCCCGCGGTAGAACGTCACGAATGCCACCAGCGGCTGCGTGGTTGCCGCCCCGCGCTCGTATGCCTGCAGGTACACGTACATGTCGCGGCTGATGCTGAACACGCGTGTGACACTTGGAATCAGCTTCTGTCCATCCTGAATCAGCGGATTGACGGTCGGCGCCTTGTCTTTCCCCGCCGTGAACAACGCATCCCGCAGATCCATGCGCTGGCCGGCCAAGACTACGGAGCTGATCGGAATCCGCTGTTGCTCTTTGTTCAAGTTCGGGATGAGGAACTTGCCCAGGTAGGTTCCGATTCTTCCTGTCTCGTCGTCGCGGGCGAGAAACTTCATGGTGTAAGTCCCTGGAAGCAGTGTAAAGGCCGTGTCATATTGAATCGGCTGCTTCGCCAGTTGCGCCGCGGTTTCGCCGGTGAGCTTGATGTCCACCTTGTCCCGTACGTTGGACACCGTGACGCCATACTCATCCTTGACTTCGCCGATAAAGTCGATGAGTGTGTGCTCGGCGCCCCGCCGCCGCGCCAGCGCCAGCTCGCGGCCCGGAATCTTGACTACCACCGGAATGAAATACTCGGCGGAGTTCACCTGGAAGTAATTCACTTCCATCTGGATCGTCAGCTCCGTGATCGGATCGCCCAGCATCAACGCATCCTGAAGCTGCCGTTCCTTATCGACTGAAGTGAACTTATTAAACTGCTTACCGGCGTAGTAGCCTTGACGATAGTCGAGCTTCGCCGTGGGGTCGCCGTTGAAGGTGATCTTGATTCTGCGGAAACGGCCGTCGAGAGCCGAATTCCCCGAGTAATACCCGATGATGTAGTAACTGGTAATAGCCTTCTGCGCCTGTAGCACGCCCGCTGAAAGATCATTGTTGTCCAGCAGCGCCTTCCCGCCCGTGTCCTTTGCGAGCGCATAGAGAGTGTCCTGCGATCGCTGGAAGTTGTTGGCCGCCGCCAGCGCCGAACTGCCGGAGTACATGCCGATGCCGCCTGGCGATCCCCGGGTAGCGTCGCCCAGCGGCGCCATCGCCACTAGGCCGCGCGCGTCCACCGTGTAGAACGCCACGTTGGCGCGGATAGCCGCATTCGTCGTCGCCTGCAGTTGCGCCTGGTTATCGACCCCGTTGAGGCGCAGGCCGCTGGCGAAATACACCAGCACCTTCTTCTCGTTGAGCTGTCCTAACATCTTGACCGCCGTCTGCAGCGCGGCCAACTGGCGGTCAGTATTGAAGATGTTGAATTCGGCGTCGTCCTCGCCGAAAGCCGACCCGTAGTCGGAAGCGCTGTCGTCGTTGGTGGCGGTCGGATCGAGTCCCTGATCGTCGCCCACGAACAGCTTGTCGATCTTCTTCAGCAACAGATCGCGGTCGTCGGTGAAATCCTGCACCACGTGCAGATGATCGGAGAACGCCATCACCGCCATCAGATCGGCCGGCGTCATCTGCGTCCGGATGTACTTGACGGCGGCGGTCTCGGCGCGCAACTGGTCGGGCGGCGGCATGGCCCCCATATCGAAGTACAGAACCATCAGCCTGCGGTCCCGGTAGCGGATGTCGCCCGGCTTCTCGGGCGCGATTTCCATCGCCGTGAGTCCCTGAACCTTTGGCTTTTCGACATCAGGCGCCGCTGCCGCCGCGACGGCGGTTGGGGGCGCCGCGATGGGAGCCTGATCCAGCTTCTGAAATTCGCAGAAACTGATGGTCTGCGCCACGCCGTCTTCCGTGATCGCAAAATCCTTCGCCGTCAGCCCTTCGATCGGGTTGCCATTCTTGTCCGTCACCGTGACCGTCTCAATCACCAGTTGCGTGTTGGACTGGAACTTCACCGTCCCGTCAGCCGGCGCCGGCGGATTCTGCGCCGCGGGCTTCGGCGGCGTCTGCTGTGCGAGCGCTGCCAGCAGGCATAGAACGAATGTGGCGATGATCCGTCGCATCTTTTAATACCTCAGTCGCAGCGTGACTTGCAGGCTGCGCATCGCATTGGCCGGATTGGGCAACCCAAACTGCGCGCTGGTCACCGTGGTGTTCCAACTGGGAAACGTCACGTGATTGAGCGCGTTGGCGGCATCGATCCGCAGGTCTAGCAAATCCCGGAACGTCCGGCTCATCGACGCGTTCATCGAAAACTGGGACGGTCCAACGATGATGTTCCTTCCCGCATTGCCCCACTGTCCGAGTGCGGGCGCGGCGAACGCCGACGGGTTCAGAAAGTATCCCGGAGGCGCGGCATAAATCGACCCGCCGACGTAATCCGGACGGATGCTCCCCGTCACTCCCGTGCCGTGCACCGCCGCCACATAAACCGGCGTTTCGGGCAGTCCGCTCCCGGCATTAATCTGCGTCAGGAAAGTCCAGCCTTTGAATAAGGCGCCCTGCCATCCGCGCATCAGCGCTCCCCCGTGCACACCGATACCGGTGCTGTACTGCGCCTGCAGGGTGGCCAGGTGCCGCTGATCGAACGGCGACAGGCCGCGTTCGGCGCGCAGGTCGAGCCAGTTCTGCGCAATCACCGCGCCGCCTCCCTGTCCCCTCCCGCCGAGCGACGCATCGTCGATGGCCTTCGAGAACGTGTATTGCAGACTCGCCCCAAGGCCGTTGTGGAAGCGCCGCTGCAATTGCATCTGGCCCGCATGCCGCGACGAATTGCCGTTCGAAGTCAGATACAGATATCCCGCCGGACACGCGGGACAGGGATTCGTCGCCCCGGTCGGGTACGTATTCGGCAGAAACTCCTGTGCGGCCCGCGTCCCTTTGATGCCCAGGTACGTCGCAGTCATCACGATCCCTTCCATCAGATCCCGTTGGATGGCGAGCTGCCAGTTCTGCGAATAGCCGACGCGGAAGCTCGGATCCACGGCAAACGTGTTGGGCGAGTTGGCCGGAGTGGCGTTGAATCCGTTCGCCAGCGTGAACGGATTGGTGGCGCTGTTTTGCACGCTCAAGCTCTTCGACAGCGGCGATTGCTGCGCCATCCGCGTCGCAATCGCCTGGTACACCGACGTGTTGTAGTAGACGCCGTAGCCGCCGCGCACCACCATCGACGACCCGAAGAGAGGATGCCACGCGATCGCGATGCGCGGCGAGAACCCGTGCTTATCCGGTTGAAGCAGCGAGTCCGGATATTTCTGGCCCGTCAGCGCGCCGGTCGGGCTGCTGCCCACTACCGGGACTTCCGCCGCGAAACCCTTCGTGATATCCAGGTTCACCAGCCGGCCATACTTCTCGACAATCGGCGAGCCGTATTCCCAGCGCATGCCGAAATTGATAGTGAGGCCGGCCGCGGCCCGCCAGTCGTCGGAGACATAGGCGTCATAGTTCGACGCGCGGAAATATTTGTCCTTGTTGCCAAACGCCAGCGAGCTAGTGTCCGGGATCCCCAGCAGGAAATCGGCAAAATCCGAGCCAGTGGCCGAGCCTGTAAAACCAAAACTGCCGCGCGCGTTTTGCTGCGAGAGAGAGTTGAATTGCTGTCTGCGATAATCGCCGCCGAACGTGATGTTGTGCGGCTTGTGCACCCACAATACGGAGCCAGTCACGGCGCTCGTCTGATTCTTTGTGGACGAGTATTGCCCATCATAAAGCGTGGCAATCCCGCTCGAGAACGATAAGCTGGGCGGCCCCCAATTCAGCGGCTCCTGATTGTTGCCCGCGATCCCGGCCTCGCCCGAAACGTTGCTCCGATTCGCGAAGTAGGGCGTGGCAGTAGCCGCCAGGCGGCTGAACTGGTATCCCGTGTTCAGAATCAACCGCTGGTTAAACACGTGCCGCCAGTTCACGTTCAGGTTGATGCCGCTGGTATCCCCCGCATCCACGAAGCCGAACAGGTTGGGGCCGTCGGAACGGGCGTTGCGGTAACCCAGGCTGCCGTTCAGGAAATCCTTGCGCCCGATCGGCCGGTTCAATCTCGCCAGCACATCGTCCTGATTGGCGACCCCCACAATCGGAATCTGGTAGTTGTATCCCGACGTCTCGTTGAAATTCGGCACCGGATAGAAACTCAACAGCGGTTTGGCCTGCGCGCTGATCCGGTTCGCCGGAATCACGTTGCCGGGGAACGGCGCGCCCGTGTCGGGATCGATGATCGGCAGCGGCTGCCCCAACCGGTTCACAGCGCGCGAGAAATCTCCAGTCCGTTCCGCCAGGCCCGGCATCAGGCTGGATTGCGTGCTGGCATTGTGATTTCGCGTCATCTGGTAGTTGAGAAAGAACTGCCCGCCGGCGCGCAATATGTGCGGAATGAAAATCGGGCCGCCGATCGACGCCCCGAACCGCAGATGGTTATACGCCGGCTTGGGCGTGTTCTGCCCCGTCAGCGAAAACTGCTGGGCATTCAGCCCCGAATTCTCCAGGACAGCCAGCAGGTCGCCGCGATACGCCATCCCCGGTCCCTTGCGCGCATTGCCGATGGCGCGTTTCTCGATCCCCGTGCTCACGCTGCCGCTGACCACGAAGGCGTCCGACGCGCCCGCCGAGGCATCGCCTCCGGCCAGCGAGTCTTGCGGAATCGAAGGGGCCGCGGCGGCTCCGCTCGACGCATTCACCTCCGCACGCTGGTACCCGCCTTGCCCACTGGCTGGCGGCTTCTGGTTTTTCGCCTGCTTGTCCGCCTTGCCGGTCGGCGCTGACGATGCCGGAGCCGAAGCCGGAGACGCCACCGTGGCCGTCTGCACCGGCGCCGCCTTCTCCGATTGGATTTCACTCAGCGCTAGTAATTTCAATTCCCATTCCGGACTGGGTGCGTTCGGCGCAATCGCCACCTCTTTGACAATCGTCGTAAAGCAAAGCATCTCGACTTGCATCGACCACACGCCATCGGCCAGCTCGGGAAATGAATACGCACCCTGCTGGTCGGTGACGGCGAACAATTTCTGATCGCCCTTGGTCGCCGTCACAGTCGCACCGGGAATCGGCAAACCTCCGAATTTGACGAGCCCATGGTGCTCCGCCGCCGCCAGGCCAAACAGTCCGAGCCACGCCACAACCGCCGCCGCGCGCACCGGCATGGGACCGTAAGCCAGCGGGACCCACGCCCGCCCGAACCATCTGCTAATTCTCTGTAGGAATCTTTTCCGCATGATCGATGATGAGTACTTCAGCCGGACCGCTCCGTCCTTCCAGCTTAAGCCCAAGCTGTTCCTGAAGCGCGCCGGAAACGAAGGCTATCAGGTCGTCGTCCGGCTCCCTCCGCTTCTCCTTCTTTCCGAACGCGGGAAATCCCGCGAGATCCAGCGTGAAATCGTAGCATCCCTGGAGTCCGGTCCTATCCACCACAGGATTACGCAGGGGACCCGCGAGAAGATCCGCGAATTGTGCCATGGGAGTCCGTTCCGCCGTCACGCCGAGCTTAGAAACCTTTACGGCGGGCTCGCCTGCCGTCTCGGATTCGCGGAACTTTGGCCCGTTCTTCGCCGCCACCAGCGCATAAGTCGGGAGCACTTTCTGTTCACCGTGGAGCCTCAACTTGAACCGTTCCGTCAACAGTGCCTGCAGCATCCGCCGGAGCTCGTCCTCTTTGGCAGGGCTGGCCGTCTTCGCCACCACGTCGTACCGTTCGTCGCTGAGCCAGCCTGGTCCTGACACCTGATAGCGCTTCACTTCATACGCCCATTGAATGCAGGAACTCAGGCTGACCTTCCGCATCGTGAGGCTCCCCGGCGTGGGTTCGACGCTTTCCCGCAGGTCGATCTTGCCGCCCGATTTCGCGAGCTGGCTCGGCCTTACGGACGCTACGTCGAACGCCCGCGAGGCTGCCGCGGGCTGGCCGAACGCGACGCATGCCAAGAGAACGAACAGGCCGCTGGTCCCTATGGCGCGCATCATCCGGGTTGCTCCTCTTAGACTCTGGGACGCCAGCGGTCAGCCACCGTTAGTTCTCCGTCGGCACTTTTTCGCAGCGATCGATCACCAGCAACTCGAGCGGGAGCTTCTTGGCTTCCATCCGCAGTCCGAGCTGTTGCTGCAGCGCCATCGCCAGCGGAGGGCCGGATCCGTCGGGGTTCTCCGTTGTGGGAGCTCGCCCGTCGCCACCGCCGCCTGCCGCCGCTCCGCCGTCGCCGCCTCCGTGTCCGCCTCCGGGAGGCCCGAGTAGCCTCGGACCCGCTTCGCTGCCGTCGGGCGTCCAGTCCAGGGTGAAGTCGTAGGTTGCCTTGAGACCGGTCTCATCCAACACCGGCCGGTCCAACTGCCGCGTCAGCATGTCGGCCAATCCCGTCGTCGACATCTGCTTGGCGACCAGGTGACCGCGCCCGTTCATCATCATCATGGGACCCCGGCCCTGGAACATCGGCATGCCGTCCGGCCCGCCGCGCCCGCCGCGTCCACCGCCGCCTATCGCGAACCCGCCGACGGCGCCACCGCCACCAGGGGGTGGGGGAGGAGGCGCCGGAAAATCGCCGAACTTGGGGCCACCGGCAGTCTTGGGATCGCCGCCAGCCGGAGAGTCCTCTATCACCGACTCCTTCATCTTCAGCCCATTCTTTCCCACCACCAGCGCGAACGCCGGGAGGTCCTTCGCCTCCCGATGAACCGTCAGTTTGAACCGCTCCGCCAGCAGCGCCTGCAGCATCTCGGGAACCTGGTCCCTCGAAGCATCCGCCGGCAGCTTGGCGACAACGTCGTAACGTTCAGTATTGATCCAGGCCGGTCCGGAGATCTGATAGTCTTTCAGCCGGTACGCATTCCGGATGATGTCTCGCAGGCTGACGTTGGAGTAGTTTACCCTGCCGGGGTCGCCCCCCATCATCACGCGCATACGACCGTCCGTCGGAGGCGGGGCGGGCTTGACCGACGCCACTTCAAAGGACAGCGGTGCCACGGCGGGCTGGGCGAATGCTGCGCATGACGCCATGGCGGCCAGCGCTGCGGGCAGTATGGTTCGTATCATTCTTCTAATCTCCTTGGCGGGAATTTCGTGGACAGAGCAATCCCGGGACCGCTTCTGTATATGACGGCACCGGCCCTGAAAACGCTCGAAAAAGCCAGAGATTTGTTCTTCTTCAGGGGAATGCCAACACCCAGAATGATAACGTTCGCCCGTGCCGATTTGTGACAGAAGTGCCACTATTTCAAGCCTACTATTTCTGTATGTGATTCTACTACCACTGTACTTATCGTGCAAGAGATTTTCGCGGAACCACCCGCCGATGGAATAAGCTACTAGGCATGCGCAGACGTGAATTTGTCAAAGCCACTGGCGCCGCGTTGGCCTGCGGGCCGGCGGCGATGGCGCAATCGCGCGCCGTCTCGGTAGTGATGGCCGCTTCCGAATCCGCTCCGGCACGATGGGCGGCCGGCGAGTTGGCGGAAGCGCTTACCGCAAGCGGCTACACCGTCGAGCGCCGCGAGAGCCTGGCGCAAACTGCCGCCGGTGCGTTCTGTATCGTGGGCCGCAGCGCCGCGGGCCTGCCCGAAGGCCTCTCGCTCGCTCCGTTGCGCGATGGCGGCAGAACCGGCGTGCTCGCAACCGGCGAAGGCCGCGGACTGGTCTACGCCTTGCTCGAGCTCGCCGATCGCGCGCGCCACGGCGCCAGCCTCGACGTGCCCCAGACCATCGCCGAGCGCCCCGCCAACCCCGTCCGCAGCATCGCCCGCCTCTTCGTCAGTGACGTCGAAGACAAGCCCTGGTTCAACGACCGCGACATGTGGCCGCACTACCTCACCATGCTCGCCACCCAGCGGTTCAATCGCTTCAACCTCAGCGTCGGGATCGGCTACGACTTCCTGCGCGAAGTCACCGACGCCTATCTGCTCTTCGCCTATCCCTTCCTGCTCTCCGTCCCCGGCTACAACGTGCGCGCCCGTAACCTGCCCGACGCCGAGCGCGACCGCAATCTGGAAATGTTGCAGTTCATCAGCCAGCAGACCGTGGCCCGCGGCCTCGAGTTTCAGTTGGGAATCTGGATGCACGGCTACGAGTGGATCAACAGTCCAAAGCCCAACTACGTCATCGAAGGATTGACCGCCGAAAATCACGCGGCCTACTGCCGGGATGCACTCGCGGCCCTCTTGAAAGCTTGCCCCGCCATCTCCGGCGTGACGCTGCGCATTCACGGCGAGAGCGGCGTCCCCGAGGGCAATTACGATTTCTGGAAAACGGTCTTCGATGGCGCGCGTCTCTCCGGCCGCAAAGTCGAGCTCGATCTCCACTCGAAAGGCAGCGACCCCGAGATCATCGACGTGGCGCTTGCCACCGGCCTGCCCGTGAAGGTGTCGCCCAAATTCTGGGCCGAGCACATGGGGATGCCCTACCACCAGGCCGACATCCGCGAGCAGGAGATGCCGCGCGTGGCGCGCAATGCGAACGCCCTGATGGCCCTCAGCACCGGCGCCCGCAGCTTCACCCGCTATGGCTATGCCGACCTGCTGCGCGAGGATCGCCGCTACGGCGTGCTGCACCGAATCTGGCCGGGCACGCAGCGGCTGCTTCTCTGGGGCGATCCGGTTTTTGCCGCCGCCTACTCGCGCGCGTTTACCTTCTGCGGATCCTCCGGCGTCGAAGTCATGGAGCCGCTCTCGTTCAAGGGCCGGCGCGGTTCGGGCCTCCCCGGTGGCCGCAACGGGTACGCCGACGCGTCGCTCAAACCGAAATGGGATTGGGAAAAGTACACGTACACCTACCGCGTCTGGGGCCGGCTGCTCTACAATCCGCAGGCCGATCCCGAAACCTGGCGCCGCGAGCTGCGCGATCCCGCCGCCGAAACTGCGCTCGCCAGCGCCAGCCGCATTCTCCCGATCGTCACGACGGCGCACCTGCCCTCGGCCGCCAACAACACCTACTGGCCGGAGATCTACACCAACCAGCCGATCGTGGAAGCCGGCCGGAATCCGTACGGCGATACGCCCGCGCCCAAAGTTTTCGGCAATGCCAGCCCGCTCGACCCGCAGCTCTTCTCGCGCATGAACGACTTCGCCGACGAACTCCTCAAGGGCGAGCGCAGCGGAAAGTATTCGCCCATCGAAGTGGCGCAGTGGCTGGAGGATCTCGCCGATACCGTCGCCAAGAATCTCCCGCACGTGAAGCCCAATCGCCGCCTGACCATCGATCTCGAGATCCAGGCCGGCCTGGGCCGCTTCTATGCCGCGAAGTTCCGCGCCGGAGTCCTCTACCGCATCCATGAGAAGACCGGCGACCGCGCCGCCCTCGAGCGCGCGCTCGAACAATACCGACGCGCGCGCGCCGCATGGGCGCAGATCGTCGAGCGCACCAAGGGTGTCTACGTTGCCGACGTCAGCGTGGGCGAGCTGCCATGGCTGCGCGGCCACTGGTCCGACCGCCTCCCCGCCATCGACGAGGACATCGCCGTCATGGCCAAGCGCCTCGACAAGGCCACCGACGGCCACGCGGAGACGGCCATCGAGCAGGCGCTGGGACGACCGAAGCGCGTCCAGGCCGCGTGCCAACACACCCCGCCCGCCACCTTCCGCCCCAAGCAATCGCTGCCGATCGAGATCGCGAGCGACGTGAAGCTGATTTCCGCGCGCCTCCATTATCGCCGCGTGACGCAGGCCGAGCGCTTCCAATCCTCCGGCATGCAGGTCGCGGGCGACCAATGGCGCGCCACCATTCCCGCGGCCTACACCGACTCCGCTTATCCGCTGCAGTATTACTTCGAGTTCAAGAGCGGCCCGGAGACGGCGTGGCTCTACCCCGGTCTCGGCCCCGATCTGACGAGCCAACCGTACTTCGTGGTGCGGCGCGTCTGACATGGACCGGCACCGCTGGCACATCGCATTCCTGATCGCCGCCGCCATCGCGATCAGCTATCTCGACCGGCAGACGCTCCCCGTCGCCATCGCCGCCATCCAGCGCGAGATCCCGGTGTCGAATACGCAGTTCTCGCAACTGCAGGCCGCGTTCCTGTTGGCCTATGCCGCGATGTATGCCGGGGGCGGTAAGCTCATCGACGTCCTGGGCACGCGCACCGGCTTTCTGGCGATCATGATCTGGTGGTCGCTGGCCTGCGCCAGCCACGGCTTCGCGGTTGGTTTCGGAATGCTCGCCGCCAGTCGCTTCCTGCTCGGCATGGGCGAAGGCGGCGGATTCCCCGCGGCCACCAAAGCCGTCGCCGAATGGTTCCCGGCGAGCGAGCGCTCGACCGCCATGGGCATCATCAACGCTGGCACCGCCGTAGGCGCCGTGATCGCGCCGCCCGCTATCGCCATGATCGTCACCGCGCTCAACTGGCGCTGGGTTTTCTTTTTCACCGGCGCCGCCGGACTGCTGTGGACCGTGTGGTGGCTGCGCGAATACCGCACGCCCGAGGGCCGCATCTCGGGTGAAGCCGCGCCAGCCGCGATTCCCTACCTGCGCCTCCTCTCCATGCGCGAAGTTCCCACGCTCGTATTCGCGAAATTCCTCTCCGATTCCGCGTGGTACTTCTACCTCTTCTGGCTTCCTAAATACCTCTACGACGTCCGCCACTTCGACACTAAGCAGGTCGGCTACTACGCCTGGATCCCGTACGCCGCGTCGGGCATCGGCAGTCTCACGGGCGGCTGGTTCTCGAGCCGTCTGCTGCGCGCCGGACACTCGCTCGATTTCTCCCGCAAGCTCGCGCTCGGCCTCAGTGCCGGCGTCATGCCGCTCATCTTCTTCGTCACGCGCGTGCCGGTCTCGCTCGCCATCGTGCTCTTCAGCATCGCGTTCTTCGGCCAGCAATCGTGGTCCACGCTCGTCATGATTTTGCCGGCCGACCTCTTCCCGCGGCGCGCCGTCGGCTCGGTCGCCGGCCTCGTCGGATTCGGCGGCGCCATGGGCGGCGTGGTGTTCGGCCTCGTAGTCGGCTATCTGCTGGACCACGGCTTCGGTTACGCTACGGTATTCGGCATCGTCAGCACCCTCCACGTGTTGGCCTTCTGCGTCATCCTGATGGGCGTGCGCCGCGTGAAACCCATATGCGACTAATTCAACTGCAAGGACCCGCCGGCCGCCGCGTCGGACACGTCGACGGCGATCGTATTTATCTGCTCCGCTACGAGTCCGTCTACGCGCTGGCCAACGCCGCCATCGATTCGGGCACGCCGCTGGCGCAGGCTGCGACCACGGCGCACACTGGAGACGCTCTCGAATATGACCCGATCTATTCCGGCGATTCACTCTGGCGCATCCTGCCCGCCATCGATCACCCGGAGCCCGCGCGCTGCCTGATCAGCGGCACCGGTCTCAGCCACATCCGCAGCGCCACCAATCGCCAGGCGATGCACGCCGCCGGCGAACAAATGACTGACAGCATGCGCATGTACCAGTGGGGCGTGGATGGCGGCCGACCCGCTCCCGGCCAGATCGGCGTCTCCCCCGAATGGTTCTACAAAGGCACTGGTGCGACGCTGCGCGCTCACAACGAGCCACTGGCAGTCCCGCCCTACGCCGAGGATGGCGGCGAAGAGCCCGAGATCGCAGGCGTCTACATCATCGACCGCCAGGGCCGGCCGCGCCGCATCGGCATGGCCGCCGGCAACGAGTTCTCCGATCACCTCTTCGAAAAGCGCAACTACCTCTACCTGGCGAGTTCGAAGCTGCGTACCGCCGCCATCGGACCCGAGCTCACGATCGACCCGCAATTCGACCTCGTCACGGGCGACGTCGCCATCGAACGCGGCGCCGCCATCGTCTGGACCAAACGCCTGCAGACGGGCGAGTCCGTGATGTGCCACAGCCTGGCGAACATCGAGCACCATCATTTCAAGTTCGAGCCGCACCGCCAGCCGGGCGACGTCCACGTGCATTTTTTCGGCGCCGACGCGTTCAGTTTCGGCGAAGGCGTCAAGCTCGCCGATGGCGACGTGATGCGCATCTCGTTCGAGGGCTTTGGCCGCCCGCTGCGCAATCCGCTGCGCGCCGCGGCCGCTCCCGATTCGCTGGTGAAAGTGGAGGCGATATGAAATCGATTGCGGTGATGGGCCTGGGCGCCATGGGGTCCGGCATGGCCCGCCGGTTGATCGGCGCGGGATTCCCGGTGGTCGTCTACAATCGGTCGCGGGCCCGCACCGAGGGTTTCCCGACAGTCGCGTCGACACCGCGCGAAGCCGCCGCCGGCGCCGATGTTGTCATCTCGATGCTGGCCGACGATGCCGCGTCCCGCTCCGCCTGGCTGGGCGACGACGGCGCACTCGCGGGCGCCCGGCCGGGCACCGTGCTGATCGAATCGAGCACGCTCTCGGTGCCGTGGGTCCTCGATCTGGCGGGCCGCGGATTCCCGTTTCTGGACGCTCCCGTCACCGGCAGCAAGCCGCAGGCGCAAGCCGGTGAGCTGCTGTTTCTGGTGGGCGGCGAAGCGGCGGTACTCGATTCCGTCCGCGACGCTCTCGCCCCCATGAGCCGCGGTGCAGTTCACTTGGGACCCCACGGCTCCGGCGCGTTGATGAAGCTGGTGAACAATTTCCTCTGCGGCGTGCAGGCGGCATCGCTGGCCGAAGCCATGGTCGTGATCGAGCGGGCGGGCCTCGACCGCGATCAGGCGCTGGAAATACTTTCGAACGGCGCGCCCGGCAGCCCGCTGCTGCGTAATCTCTCGAAGAAGATGGTCGCGCGCGAGTACACTCCGAACTTCGCGTTGAAGCTGATGGCCAAGGATCTGAGTTACGCGATTGAAGAAGGGCGCCGTCACGGGCTGCCGATCGAAACCGCACAGGCCGCGCTCGGGTTGTTCCGGGGCGCGGTAGAGAAAGGCTTGGGCGAACAGGATCTGTCGGCCGTGGTGGAAAGCTTGCGGTGAGCGAATGATCGGTGCCGGCTAACGAATCAGACACCGGAGGCGTCATAGCTTTATGCATCTGCTGCAGGATCTGCGTTTCGCGCTCCGCAGCCTCCTGAAGGGCCGGAGTTTCACCGCCATCGCATTGGGGTCGCTCGCGCTCGGCATCGGCGGCAGCACCGCCATGTACAGCGTAATCTACGCCGTGATCCTCGACCCGTTCCCCTACCACGACGTCGATCGTCTGGTCAGCATCGGCTACCAGGGATCAGACCAGCGCTTTCCCAGCACGTATCACCCCGTGGATTCGTTCGTCGAGATCGCCGAGCGCAGCACCGCGTTCACGGGCGTGACCGCCTCCACCATCAGCGACGTGATCTGGACGGGCGAAGGAGATCCGCAACGGCTGCGCGGCAATCATTGCACGATCAACATGTTCGACGTGATGGGCGTGCCGCCGCTCATCGGCCGTGTGCCCACGCCTTCCGACGCCGCGCCCGGCGCTGAGCCGGTAGCCGTCCTCGGCTACAAATTCTGGCAGCGCCAGTTTGGCGGCGATTCTTCCGTCCTCGGTCGCAAGCTGCTGCTCAACGGCAAAATGCGGACCGTCATCGGCGCCATGCCGCCGCGCTTCATGTTTCGCGGCGCCGATGTCTACCTTCCGCTGGTGTTCCATCGCGGCGAGATCCAGGAGGGAGTCCAGTTCGTGCACACCCTGGGACGCCTCAAGCCCGGTGTGACTGTGACGCGGGCCCAAGCCGACATGCAGCCGATCTTCGAGGAACTCGCGCGCCGCAACCCGAAGGATTTTCCGCGACAGTGGCGCGTCCAGCTTCCGACGTTCAAAGAAAGCTTCCCCAGCGGCATTACCGACGCGCTCTGGATCCTGTTCGGCGCCGTGGGGCTACTGCTGCTGATCGCGTGTGTCAACGTGTCCAACCTGCTGCTCTCGAAAGCCGCGTTTCGCCGCCGCGAGATCGCCATCCGTTCCTCGCTCGGAGCCAGCCGTTCCCGGCTCATCGCGCAACTGCTCTCCGAGAGCCTGCTGCTGGGCGCGGCCGGCGGCTCGTTGGGCGTGCTGGTGGCGGTGGCCGGACTTCGCGGCATCATCGCCATGGTGCCGCCCAACACCATCCCGGACGAAGCGCAGATCACGCTCAACGGTTCCGTCCTGGTCTTCGCGGTAGCGGTATCGGTGGCGGCCGCGCTGCTCTTCGGCCTCGCTCCGGCGCTGCACATGTCGGGCGGCGACATCGTCACGCCCCTGAAGGAATCGGGACGTGGAACCTCGGGTGGCAAGCGCCAGCGCCTGCTGCGGAGCGCGCTCGTGGTAGGTGAGGTGGCGCTCTCCGTGATGCTGCTGGTGGGCGCCAGCCTCATGATCCGCACGCTGATGTCGGTGCAGGGTCTGCGCCTGGGAATTCAGCCGGAGCGCGTCCTCGTGCTCCGCATTCCCTTTTCGCGGGAGCGATATCCGGATGCTGCGCGCCGCGTCGCCTTCGTCCAGGAACTACTGCGGCGTGTCGAGTCGATCCCCGGCGTTGCCTCGGCCGGTGTCAATGTCGGCCTGCATCCTCTGGGGTCGGCCAGCACGCCGATCGAAGTCGTCGGCAACGCACAGCAAGACAATCGCCCGGTCCTTCTGCATCAGACCAGCGAAGATTACCCCAAGACGTTGTCGATCCACCTCGCGCAAGGCCGCTTCTTCACCGGGCAAGAAGTCAACGCGCGCGCCCACATGGCAGCCGTGAATCAGTCCTTCGTGCGCCGGTATCTCGGCGGCGGCGAACCGCTGGGACGGCTGGTCCGGATCGCGACCCTCCGGCGCCCGCCGCTCAGCTTGACCGACGATTCGTTTCAGATCGTCGGCGTGGTCAATGACGCCGTGAACCGCATATCGTCGAACGAAACGCTGCCCGAGGTCTACATTCCGTATTCGTTCACGGGCTTCGCCGACCAAGTGGTGGTGCAGTCGCAGACCCGGCCCGAAGCCGTCGAGCGGGCCGTACGCGCTCAGGTCTATTCGATAGATAGCGGCCAGCCGGTCACCAACGTGATGCCGCTCGAAACGATGCTCAGCCAGTTCGTCTACGCGCGTCCCAAGTTCAATCTCTTCCTGTTCGCCATCTTCGCCGGGCTCGGACTCACGCTGGCCTTGTTCGGCGTCTATGGAGTGATTTCGAACGCGGTGGCGCAGCAAACGCGCGAGATCGGAATCCGTATCGCGCTGGGCGCAAGTCTCCCGCAGGTGATCGGGATGGTCCTGAAGATCGGCGTGAGACTGCTGGCAGTCGGAGTCGCGATCGGCCTCGCCGGCAGCCTGGCTTCGGTGCGCGTGCTCTCCGGCCTGGTGCGGAATGTATCGACGCTCGACCCGTACTCGTTCGCCGCGGTGACGGTGGTCATCTTCGCCGCCGGCCTCTTTGCCAGCTTCTGGCCGGCGCGCCGCGCCGCTCGCGTGGACCCCGTCACCGCGCTGCGTAACGAATAAATCCGGTATCATGCGGGCATGCTTCGATCGCTCGCCGCTATCGTCGTTCTGTCTACCGTGCTGTCTGCGCAGGATGCCAAACCGCTTCGTCTGGCGATTGCCGGCCTCGCGCACGGGCACGTCTCCGGTTTCCTGAACAACGCCAAGAACCGTCCGGACGTGCAGATCGCCGGCGTGTTCGACCCCGACGCCGCGCTGCTGAAGAAGTACGGCGAGCGCTACGGCTTCGCCCCGGAGATGCTGTTCACCGACCTCGGCAAGATGCTCGACACGGTGAAGCCCGAAGCCGTCGCCACCTTCACCAACACGTTCGATCACGCCATGGTCGTCGAGACAGCAGCCCCGCGCCACATCGCCGTGATGATGGAGAAGCCGCTCGCGACCACCGTCGCCCAGGCGCGGACCATACAGCGCGCCGCGCGCATGGGCGGGATCCCCGTAATCGTCAATTACGAGACCACCTGGTATCGCAGCCATGGCGACATCTGGAAGCTCTTCAAAGAGCAGAAAGCGGCGGGCGATATTCGCAAGATCGTCGCCATGGACGGCCACGAAGGTCCGAAGGAGATCAACGTCCAGCCCGAATTTCTGGCGTGGCTCACTGACCCCGAAAAGAACGGCGCCGGCGCACTCTTCGATTTCGGTTGTTACGGCGCCAACCTGATGACGTGGCTGATGGACAACCAGCGGCCGGCGAAGGTGACCGCGCTAGCCAAAACCAATAAGCCGCAAATCTACGCCAACGTGGACGATGAAGCCACCATTCTGCTGGAGTACCCGAAAGCTCAGGGGATCATCCAGGCGTCGTGGAACTGGCCCTTCAGCCGCAAGGACCTCGAGGTGTACGGCGAGCGTGGCTACGCGATCGCCACCGGAGGCAACAACCTGCGCGTCCGCCTGCCCGGCCAGAAAGCGGAAGAGACTCGCGCCCCGGCCGAACTGCCGCCCGACCAGCGCGATTCGATTTCCTATTTGACCGCCGTAGTCCGCGGCAAGCTGCAGCCCACCGGCTTATCCTCACTGGAGAACAACGTGATCGTGACCGAGATTCTGCAAGCCGCCCGTCAATCGGTAAGGACAAGCCGGACGATTTCGCTGCAGTAAACGGCCTTGTCGAGCACAGTGAAAGAATCCGGGGATGCTCCGGGCGACCTACGCGAATTCCACAACCTATGCGCAGAGTAGGGGCGTCCCCGTATTCTTTCACGCCCCTGACGGAGCGGTTGGCGGGGCTGCCCTACTGAAACGCCAGCCCGCGCACCACCCCGTCGCCCGACTTCGACGCTGCGTACTCCACAGTGACCGCCGCCGCCGGTTGCTGCACTCCGCAAACAAACTCCGCCGGCGCATTCCGCATCAGCACCCGCGCCGGGTCCACAATCGCCAGCCACAGGCGGCTGCCCGCCGTGTCCACCAGCAATCGCGTCACCTTGCCCGTGCAATCGATTTCCCGCAGCGTACCCTGCGCGCGCCGGTAATCGTCGCCCGGCTCGACGAACGGGTTCCAATCGGTGCTGCCGTGCGGGACGCGCGTGGTAACGAGCCGCTGCCGCCCCTCCGCATCGCTCGTGAACCGCACCGTCATCTCCGTATCGGCGATATAAGCTAGTTGCTCCGCGCGTGCTCGCTCTTCGTCCGAAGCTGCGTGCTCGCCTGCCTTGCGCGCCGCGGCCTTCGCCTCTTCACGCCGCCCGAGCTGATTCAGAGCGTCAGCCGTGGCGCACCAATATGGAAACGCACGACCGGCGCTCACACTCCGCATCGCGCGCAGATGCGCCAGCGCCGTCTCGTCGCGGCCGGCGTTTTTTTCGAGCAGTGCCAGCGTGTAGCGCGCGTCGTCGTAATCGGGGTTGAGGGCCACGGCGCGTTCGAGCGCCGGTCGAACGTCCGCCGCGGCCAGTCCCGCCTGCTGCGCCAGCAGCGCGTACCGATAGCACAGGACGGCGTTCGAAGCCCCATGCTCGATCGCGCGCTTCCACTCCAGGCGCGCCGTGCCCGAATCCCCGCGACGCAGCGCGATGGTGCCGAGCGCCGCGGCGATTTCGGTATTTCCCGGTGCCTGGCGCGCCAGCTCTCGGTAAAGCGCCTCGGCCGCATCCAGCCGTCCGATCGCCAGCAGCAGCTCCGCGGTCACCACCTGCGTTTCGAATGCCGTGAGCGCGTGGCTCTCGATCGCGACCGCTTCTGCCGGACCTCCGGGCAGGGGCGTTTCCGGCCGGCGCTTCTCGACCCACGTGCGCAGGTCCCGCTCGATGGCCTCGATCGGGCGTCCGAACACGGACGGGAGCGACTGTGCCGTCTTCACGGCCGCCAGCAGCGACGGAAATCGCGGCGCGTAATCGGGCGACAGCACCAGCATGCGGGTAAGCGCCGCACTCTCGGCGTAAAACACAGAAGATATTTCGCGATTTGCGCGGACCGGCGAATCGGCCGGCATCGACAGCAGTTCCGCCAGCGGGATCCACCGCTGCTTGCGCAGAACCTGCAGGTGCGCCGCTTGTTCGCCGCCCAGGCTGCTGCCGCGCTCCGTGATGCGCAGCGTCGAATAAAAATCCGCCAGCCCTTCATTCAGCCACGGCGGCAGCGAGAGCGCCGAGGCGTGCAGCACCAGGTGCGCATACTCGTGCGCCGCCACGTGAAAGTCGGCGGGTTCGAGCGTCGCCATCACGATGTACTCGCGCGTTTCCGTGCCCACGTAATATGCGTCGGAGGTGGGCTTGAGGCGGTAGGAATCGTATTCCTTGGCGGAGCGGAACCCGATCGCGCGGACCGCCGGCACTGCATCCAGGTCGAGTCCGGTCTGATGCGCAAAAAAGGTGCGGAGCTGTTCGAACCACGCCAGCGCGGCGCGCGCCGTATCCTGACCGGCGTGCGAGTAGACCTCGAAATGCGCGCTACGAGCTACCGCCCAGTTGGATTCGGCGCTCCGCGCCTGGGTTCCGAGACAGACGAGACAGACTACAAATCGGAGGGACACTTCCAGCCACGATCATACACTGCAGCGGACCGGAGCGTGGCGGTCTGCCCGGTCCTGGGTGTGCGACATAAAAGTGGAGAGACCCACCCATCCTCAACAAAACGACAAGAGTCTGAGCGTACACATACGCAAGGCTTCTGGCCGCTGTGCGGCGAACGCACATCTTGACCGTTGCGGGATTGCCCGTCCTTGAGGCC
>JBGPHT010000070.1:0-36142 GCA_041484525.1 Bryobacteraceae bacterium
ACTTGCATTAGGTTGAGTCTCCTGAGGGTTGACTTGGTTCTTGCCGGAACCCAATCCCAACCCTATCAGGAACTCAGCCTCTCAACGACCGACGCGCTCCCACTCAACCGCTCAGTTAGCCCGCTAATTTGGACAGTAGTGGATTAAGATATGGCGTAATCGTACAGCGGGATGCTTTCCTTGTACATCAACCACCACCATCGAGAAGCCATCCTTCACTATTCAAGCTGCCACGCAGCCAACCATAGGAATCTGGAATCGCAATATGGCCTTTGGGATGACGGATTAAAATCCGAAGCGCAAGCCAAGGAGCGTTTAGCTGCGATGCTTGGCCACGCGGGCGAAAAGGCGTATAAATTTAAGCGCAGTCAGGTATGCGGCCCAGCCGAATAGAACCTGCCGCCTTTTCAGTGCGGCGGCTTCGCGGCCCACTTCTTTTCCCGCTCGCGCTTCTCTTTCGCCTGTGCCTTCAGCACGTCGGTTCTTGATGCGGTGAACATCTTGCTGACGGCATTGTCCATGCACTCGGCTGCCGGGCACGTTCGGTCCTGGTGCTGGCTTCGTCGCAGACCCATCATACTCTCCATCAGGCAGATTCGTGATATGATTCCGGCGTGGTAGAAAACGAGCCGAGCGGCGGTCCCTATATTACGGCCGTATTTTTCTGCGAACGAGTTCTTCGCGAGCAAGACAATGTGATGAGCTTTATTCGCGCAATTGATAAGTGGACGGTCCAGGGTCCCGCCGAATCAATGCAGCCTACGATGATCTCGTTGACTCTCGTAGTGATGGGGAAATCCGGCATGCATCGTGGATCAGGAATGATCACCCTCACGCCTACGACGCCATCAGGGGAAAAGATGCCCCCCATCGCGATGCCAGTTGTATTTGAGGGTGACAATGATCGCGGCTTCGCCGCTACCGGGACCATTGGATTTCCAGCCAAAAAGCCGGAGCATACTGGTTTGAACTGGCTCTCGATGGAGTTACGCTTACGTACACTGCAATTCGGATAGTCTATATCCGAACTTCCCTGGGTCCAAGCCCGCAGCTACCTGAACAATCGTAGACCCTAGCTGGTAGTCGTTCCAGTACACCGGTATTTTGGCCTGACTGAAGAGCATCTTGGCCAATTGTTGTATTGGATTCCAGTTCTCTGGTTGTGACTCTGTAGCACTCCACCACTTCGGACCGGTTCTCAGCCATGCTTGCCGCAACTCCTCAACGGAAGTATTTTGGTCGTGAAGCCCAAACTCGGTCCCGCATGATGGACAGATATTGTAATCGCGTGGGGGTTCCGCCATTGCATAGCCGCATATCGGGCAGAGCTTTTCGGTTACCATCGTTTACACTCCGATTGAAAGTATAAGGTGTTGTCTGCGTGCTTGTGGCAACGTCCAGACTGCGCTACCGCAATCCGTTGCTTTGAGGGGACGGAAGCATGGAGTTGGTTTAAAATACGTGCGAATGATGCCAGCGCTATCAAGGACTCCATATTCGTCCGTGTGGGGGTTGAATCGCACCTTATCTCCCTGCCGTCGCGCACACTCTCTTGCGTAAGGAGGCAGACCGTTTCCAAGAAACACATCGGCCATTCGCTCATAATCTTCAGCGCTGATGGCCTCAAAATCCATACCGTGTTCCTGAAAGTGGTGCTGCAACTGATTCGGGTTGAGGAATCCTTTCGTCCTCATTCAAATCGCTGCATCATATCACAGTGATGCCGCTAGTGAATGAATCGCTTCACCGGTCCCTTAGATTAGACGTTTCCATGCGTACTGAGGTTAACACCTAATGGGGCACCCATTTTCCGCGCTTTTGGCGTGCCAACTCCTTTGCGGTTCTGGCACGTTCGAGCATCATCCTGCTTCCCGGTGAGTTGATCCCAAGTTGAGTCGCTTGCCGACGATCTGAAATCGTATGAAGCGCTGGACGAGTTCCAGCATGAAGTGATTACCCTATTTCGGGTAGACCCGGAAATCGTCGAAGTAGGTGACCGAGTCGCCCATCGTCCAGAGCCCCACCTTCCCTGCCCCGGTAAAGGTACGGTCTGCGCCTTGCAGAATCCGGCGATGGTCCACGTACACCTGGAAACGGTCGCCGTGCGCGGAGACCTTCAGGATGCTCCACGTATTCGGCGCCATCTCGTGCCGGACACCCTGGCCAAGCCGCAGCCGCCGGCCATTCTCAACCTTGTAAACAGCCACGTTCTTCTCGCCCGCATTAGCCCGCACCACGTAATAGTTGTTCTCATCGCGGTAACGCCACACCAAGCCCGCCGATTGGCCTTCCTTGCCGGCGATCGGTTTGATGCGCACGCTCACGTCGCCGTCCCGCAGGTCGATGCCGTTGAGAATGGCGAGCGGAAAGCGGTTGTCGAAGCGTTCGTTCGAAATCTCCGCCAGCACGTACGGCTGGGTGGGCGCCGTCTGGTCCTTGCGGACTTCCCAATCGGGCGCACCGCCGTGGTCGGTGGTGAAAGTCCATCCAGGAGGCGCTTTGCCGATGGGTGCGTTGTCGAAATTAATGATTCTCCCGGTAGAGGCAAACAAAGTGAGAGAGATCAGTAATGAAACGGTTCTCATATGGCGCGGTGAAAATGGCGTGCCGCCCGATCACCCTGTATCTAGTATGTATCAGGTCCGCGAAATCCGCGCATAGACACAGTCCCACAGGATAGGGAAGTACTGGGTAAGGTCACAGAATACGCTGGCGTGAGAGAGCGAACGGATGTTTTACCGCGAGTTTTCGGCGCTGTGCGCGCACGGCCGCTGCAATACAGCCTTCAGCGTCCGCCCCAGAGCCGCGCTGCTATACGGTTTCTGCAGAAAAGCGGCTAGCTCGCCGGCGGGAAACCGGCGGCTCGCCTCGGTTTCGCTGCAACCGCTAGAGGCGATGACCGGCACATCGGGGCGAATCTGCTTCAGCAGGCGGAGCGTGCTCTCGCCGCCCAGGACCGGCATGGTGAGGTCGAGCACTACCGCAATCACCTCGTCGGCGCAGTGGCGGAATCGCTCGACGCCCTCGGCGCCGTTCTCCGCCAGTTCGACCGAATAGCCGTAGCGCTGCAACGCGGCTAAAGCCACGGACCGTACCGGCTCCTCGTCATCGATCACCAGCACTAGGCCGCCGCCCGTGAGGTCCTGATCTTCGGACTCGACGACCGCCACTGTCTGCGCCGCCGAAGCCGCCGGGATCAGCATGCGGAACGTGCTGCCGCGGCCGATGTCGCTGTGCACCCGGATGGCCCCGCGATGACTGCGCACGATTCCCGCCACCGCCGCCAGCCCCAGACCCCGGCCGGTGAACTTGGTGGTGAAGAATGGATCGAAGATCTTGTCCTGTGTGGCGAGATCCATGCCGCAGCCGCTGTCGTGCACTTCGAGATAAACGTAATTGCCGGGCTACAGCTCTTCGCGCGCGAAGTGGCGGCGCAGATAGGGCTCGTCCGCCGCCAGCAGGCCGGTACGCACCAGCACGCGGCCCGACCGCTCGCCCATGGCCTCGGCGCCGTTGATCACCAGGTTCATCACCACCTGCTGGATCTGGCTGTAATCGGCCTCGATCGCCGGCAAGCCGTCTTGCAGCTCGAACTCGAGGCGCACGATCTTGGGAATCATGCTCTGAATCAGGCTGCTGATGTCGCGCACCAACGCGGAAAGATCCACCGGCTGGATGACGAACCGGCCTTTGCCCGAATAGGCGAGCAGTTGCCGGGTGAGGTCCGCGGCACGCTCGCTGGCGCGCACCACGTTGTCGATGAGGGGCGCGGCTTCGTTGCTCGGGGTGAGAACTTCGAGCGCCAGGCTGGCGTTTCCCATGATGCCCGTCAGCAGGTTATTGAAATCGTGCGCGATTCCACCGGCCAGCAGGCCGATGCTCTCGAGCTTCTGCGAGGCTTGCAGTTTCTCCTCGAGGCGCCGCCGCTCGGTGGTTTCCATGCACAGGCCGAGCAGGTGGACGGGTTCTCCGTTCTCGTTGCACAGCGTCTTGCCCTTACCCGTTACCCAATGGATGCTGCCGTCGCGATGGATCACGCGCGACTCCACCTCGAAGTACGACCGCTGCGTGAGGGCGCGCTCGACGGCGGCGTCGAAGGCAGGCCGATCGTCGGGATGGATCATGGCCAGATAAGTCTCGATCCGGCGGTCGAAGGTGGCAGGGTCGAGGCCGTGCATGCGGATCAGGTTGTCGGACCAGTTCAACTCGTTGGTCTGGATATTCCAGTCCCAGATTCCCATGCGGCCGGCGTCGAGGGCCATGCGCAGGCGCTCGTCGTTTTCGCGCAGGGCGGTAAGCGCCGTTGCCAGGGCCGCCCGCTCCCGCTGGGCCGCCGCATAGAGCAGGGCGTTGTCGATGGCGATGGCGGCACTGCGCGCCAGGTCTTCGGCCAGCGCCAGCTCTTCGGATCCGAACGCGCGGCCCGATTCCGCCGATATGAAAGTCAGGACGCCGAGCACCCGGTCGCGGGCGGCGAGCGGTACGCACATGAAGGCCTTCAGGCCGAGGGCTCGCAGACGCTCGAGGTCTTCCGGTGTGCCTACGGCCCGTTTCATGCGGCGCTCGGTAACCTCGCTCCAGATGTCGGGCTTGGCTGTGCGCAGCACCCTCTGCGGACCGCTGTGAGCTTTTGGATCGAGCGGATACTTGCGGCGCAGCTCCTTCGCCAGCTCGGTCTTCGCCGGGTCCATGTGCACCATCACGAGCTGCTTGAGCGTCCCATCTTCCTGCGCGATCTCGACCGAGCACCAATCGGAAATCCGCGGCACCGCCAGACGTGCCACCGCCACCAGAGTGGTCTCATAATCCAGCGAGGATGCCAGGACGGCGCTTGCCTCCGCCAGGAACGACGCCCGAATTCGTGCGCGCTCCGCCTCCGCGCGGTGACGCTGATGCTCCTGGTGGAGCTCGGATGTTTCGATGGCGGCGCCCGCCACGTGGGCCAGCGCCGAAATCACGCGCATCTCGGTCGGAGAGAACCGGTGCGCCTCGCGGTAGTAAAAAACCAGCGTGCCGCAAGGACGCGTTCCGATCGTCATCGGCATCGCAACCAGGCTGCGGATGCCTTCCTTGCGATACAGCCCGCGGCGGTTCCCTAAAAATTCATGCTCCAGATTTTCGAAACGGTACGGAGGTTCGCCCGGCGGACTCGAGGTGCCATGCTTGACCGTGAATTCCTGGTAACCTTCGGAGAGTCCTTCGGCGGCCGCGATTTCCCAAAGCGATTTGGCGGGATTCAGACGCCAAATCGCATAGGCATCGGCAGGGTTGATTCGTCGCGCGAGCCGCAGGATCGCAGGAAGCACGGTCCCCGCTTCGAGTGAGCCCAACAGCGTGGTGGAGGATTCGGCCAGCAGTTCCAGCTTGCGCTCTAGTTCGTACTGCTTTCGACCCTCCGCAAGCATCTTAGAAGCATTCTAAACCGCGTCGGATTAATTGCCTACGGAGAAACGTGAAGAATATTACTTTATCGGTACAGCCAGACCCTTGGCCGCCATCCATGGGTGAATCTCCATTACCAGCACGCCGGCCTTCACCATGGGATCCTGTTCGGTGAGGGCTTTGGCTTCCTCCATCGAACCGACTTTCAGGATGAAGATGCCGCGAATATCTCCCTTGCCGGTAAACGGCCCGGCGACCACCAGCTTGCCGTCGGCGAACATCTTCCGGATATTCGCCATGTGGGACTGCTGCAGTTTCTCGCCTTCCGCTGCGCTCTGGCTGTGCGCGGTTCCGGACTTGAGAAAGACCATGTAGTAGGTGGTCATCTCGAACTCCTGCGCCCGCGCGGCGACCGGCAGGATCAGCAGAAGCCACAATGCAAGTTGACGCATTCTCCGATTGTATTACGCGCAGCTCCGCAGCACCGCGCTCTATTCAACCCCGTGTTATCCTGCGGTGTTATTCGGCGTTATCGCTACCATGTCTTTCATCCACGAAGATTTTCTGCTCGGCACTCCCACCGCCCGCCGCCTGTACCACGCCTTCGCCGAGCACGAACCGATTCTCGACTACCACTGCCACCTTCCGCCGCGCGACGTGGCGGAAAATCGGCGCTTCGCGAATCTGTTCGAGATCTGGCTGGAAGGCGACCACTATAAGTGGCGGGCCATGCGCGCTAATGGCGTCGACGAACGCTATTGCACGGGGAACGCCGAGCCTTACGAGAAATTCCTGGCATGGGCCCGCACCGTC
The DNA here is from genome assembly GCA_041484525.1 of Bryobacteraceae bacterium. Lineage (GTDB taxonomy): Bacteria > Acidobacteriota > Terriglobia > Bryobacterales > Bryobacteraceae > JBGPHT01. Next base: position 6,196 of record JBGPHT010000070.1, read on the forward strand.
CGCTACACTCTGCGCAACCCGCTCTACCACTGGACCCACCTCGAGCTGAAGCGCTATTTCGGCATCGATGAGCTGCTCGACGAATCGAGCGCGCCCCGGATCTGGGAGCAGGCCAACGCGCGCCTTGCCACCGACGATCTGCGCCCGCACAACATCCTGCGCCACTTCCGCGTCAAGGCCGTCTGCACCACGGACGATCCCACCGACGATCTGGCGTGCCACCGCACCATCGCCGCCTCCGCGCTCGAGAGCAAGGTGTACCCCACTTTCCGTCCCGACAAGGCGCTCCTCGTCCACGCGCCCGAAATGTTCAACGCCTGGGTGCAGCGTCTGGAGGCCATCGCCAACACTTCCGTCTGTGTCCTGCCCGAGTTTCTGGACGCGCTCCGCAAGCGCCACGATTTCTTCCACGAAATGGGCGGCCGCCTTTCCGACCACGGCCTAAATCACGCCTATGCCGTGCAGTGCAGCGAAATCGAAGCCGGGCGGATCTTCGGACGGGCGCGCGCCGGCCATGCTGCCACCCACGAAGAACACTGCCGCTTCGCGTCGTACATGATGCTGTTCTTCGGCCATCTCGACGCCCAAAAGGGCTGGACCAAGCAGCTCCACCTGGGCGCGCGCCGCAACAATAATACGCGCCGCTTCCGCGAACTCGGGCCGGATACCGGCTTCGATTCGATCGGCGACTGGCCGCAGGCCGACGCACTCGCCACTTACCTGGATCGCCTCGACCAGGACAATTCCCTGCCGAAGATCGTGATCTACAACCTGAACCCGGCGGACAACTACGCCATGGCGACGGTCATCGGCAATTTCCAGGACGGACCGATCGCCGGCAAGATTCAGTTCGGCAGCGGCTGGTGGTTTCTGGATCAGAAAGAAGCCATGCAGTGGCAGATGAACGCGCTATCCAATTGCGGGCTGATTTCGCGCTTTCTCGGGATGCTGACGGATTCCCGATCGTTCATGTCTTATCCACGCCACGAGTATTTCCGGCGGGTGCTGTGCGACATGATCGGCCGCGATATCGAATCCGGCGAAATGCCTGCGTCGGACGATCTGGTGGAGCCGCTCATTCGTAACATCTGTTATGGCAACGCGAAGGAGTTCCTGGGATTACAGCTTGCCTGAGGGCGCGGTCAGCGGGCCGGCGTGGTCGCGGTAGAACTGGTGGCTGCCGTGGCTGCTGCACCGGCGCCTGCCGCCACATTGCCGGTTGCTAAAGCGGCGTTGGCACTGCCCCACAGATTCTGCATTCCGCCCGAGAAATGGAAGAAGATCCCCAGCGCAATCAACGAAACCAGTGCCGTAATCAGGCACCATTCCGACAGATCCTGTCCGAGTTCCGATTTCCAGAGCTTCCGCATATACCCAAAGCCAGTCTAGACCTCCAATACTAAGCAAGACTATGATCTCTTTCGATATGGTAAATTTCAGGCGATCCCCGCCTTTGCGATCTCCTAAACTTCCCTGGATTTGAGCCGATATGTGAATCGGGAGCAACATGTCAACGCGCACCACCAGCCTTGGCGATACCGTATGGGACCTTCCACCATTGATCCTTCACCCATTTAACGAGCGCGTCCCACCTTCCACGCTGCTCGAAAACTCGAAAGCTGCCTTGATGCTCTCCGGCCTGATCCCGACGGACGGGTCCGATCCCGATGAGCTCACGCGGCGGCTTCTGGCCGGCCGCTACGGAGAAATCCGCATGCTCTATTTCCTGGGGAAAGACGTATTTCGCTGGATCGAGCAGGGCGTCGACTGGGCCGCCCGCACCCCCGAGTTGGAGAACGCCGACATTCAGCGCCAGAGCTTCGCCACTCTGCTAGCCGCCCCCCCGACCAATGTTCGCGAGAAGCTCATCCGCTGGGGTGTCTCGGATTACGTATCCATCTTCTCCCGCGCCATCGGCCTGAATTGCATCTTTGTCGAGCCGCCACCGTTCCCCATGCTGAGCGAGGAGTTTCTCCGCAACTACCACCGTTATGCGGATTTCCTCTTCCGGTGCTACATGGAATTGCAGCCGCACCGCTGTCTGACGGCGGCCAACTTCCGCTTCGATCTCTACGCCTCGGGCGAGTATTCCAAATTGCTCGAATCGGAGTGGGAAGCGAACAGTTGACGCTTCACCGCCGGAACCCAACTGCTCCTTGAACGCCTCGAGCGAGTTGTACACGATGGGGCAGTAGCACGCCCGGTCGACGAATTGCCACATCCGGCTGGCGATCGACCCGCCCCCACGCACCACGTGCGGAAACCGCTGGCAGATGTCGGGGCAGGATTACCCATCGCAGTAAGCAGCACCACAGCACCACGCACCACGTGCGGAAACCGCTGGCAGATGTCGGGGCGCGCTTCGTAGGCCGTGCAGGTATTTCCATCCAGGAAAACGCACCCCGCGGATTCCGTCCGCTTAAGAATGCGGCCCTCTTCGGCGCTCTCCATCGTGTAGTCCGCGAGGAAGCGGTCGCGCGGAATCCGCAGGTACCTGGCGAGGCGTTCCACGTCGCGCTCCGAAACTTGCACCGTGGCGACGCGGCAACATTGCGCGCATTGGGTGCAATCGATCCGGTCCTCGATGCCTTCGGCGATGCGGCGCAGAATCCGGTCCGAGTGGTCGCGCGATTTCATGAACCGCCGGAAATGCAGGTTCTCGTCGCGCTTTTTCTCACCCAGCAGGCGCACCTGCACCAAGTCGGTAATCACTACTTCCAGGTTATCAGGCGCTGAAGAAGGCGCCTCATTTGCCGCGAAACAGATATACCAGCTCGATGATGAGAATGATCACTACCATTAATTCCAAGACGAAGGCGCGGCTTTGGTAGAAGCGATCCATCATGAAGCTGTAGAGCTCTCCCGCGCTTTGGAGTTTCTGCTCCACCAGCATGCGGTAGTCCGGCACTCCGATCCTGGCGGCGGCCATTCGATAGAGGCGCGCCGCGAACATGTCGCTCAGGAACTTGATTGCGTTGTCGACCCTTTCGGTGAGCTCCCGGATCTCCAGGCGGATGAGGTTGAGCCGCCCGGCCTCGCGCACCAGGCGCCAACGGGCGAGAACTCCCGTTCCGCGCTCGAGTTTGCGGTAGACCTCCGAGAGCAGGCCGGTGAGCACGGCGTCGTAATGCCGGAATTCGAGCAACTGCGAATTCGCGTACTCGAGAAGCTGCAGCGTGGGAGCGGCGCCTTCGGGCGTGTCGTAGAGCAAGGCCGCGGTCCAGCCGACAACGAGGAGGTCGGTCTCGTAGTAGGACATTCTGGATTCCAGGATTTCCTGGCGCTCGGCTGCTGAGAATTCGGCCGGCTCGCCGCGCACGATCTGCGCGATGTAGCGTCCGCAGCTTTCGATTAAGGCCTCCGCCGTCACCGGATGCTGCGCTTCATCGAGGAGCGGCGGCAGGCAGATGACGTAGTAATCCTCATGCAGCTTCTCGCGGTACGCATCCACCACCGCCGGCCGCGCCCGCACCAGGCAGCTCTCGATGACTTCGGCCGCCCTTCTCTCCAGCTCGGGCGCATTCATCCAGCGCGCCGCCAGCGCCACTATTTCTTCCCAGGAGCCCGTGAACGGCAACACCAGGTTCAGGCTGATGACACCGTAGTCGAAATAGGCGAGGCTCCCGGAGGCGCGCTCTCCACTCGCCAGATCCACAGGGCCGATGGCTTCGATGATGGGGGGCCGGGCGAATTGAACATATTCCGGAGCCGGTTGACGGAATGGCGGTTCCCGTCCGGGCGGCGGCGCTTTCAGGATGGCGCGCAATTCATCCAGCCGGATCTCGTCGCCGACATCAAACAGGAACATCGCCGAGAGTGAGCCGGATATTTTTTGCGCCGCCATCTTTCGCCAATCTGAAACAGAACTGTAATACGGGCCGAGGCCCGGCTGTTGCATGCTATTAGAACATGCAAAAGGAGCACACTCGATGAGGAAGGTGTTGCCGCTGTTCTTCGGCCTTCTGGCTTCCGTGCAAGGCGGCCCCGGAGACAAGGTGGTTGGCGGACCGTACGTGGTGAACGTCGGGTCCCGGACTGCGACCGTAGTGTGGCTGGTCGAGACCGGTCGCGCGTCACTCGGCACCGAGCCGGGAAAATCCGACAAGACGGCGCCTGCGCTGCGCGCGGAAAAGGTCACCTTCAAAGGGCTGGAGGCGGGGAAGACTTATTACTACGACACCAACGGAAGCGAGGAGGGCAAAGGATCGTTCAAGACGCCGCCGCTCGCCGCCGGGTCGTATCAGTTTGTCGTCTATGGAGACACGCGCACGCGCCATGATGTGCACCGCAGCGTGATGGCGGCCATCCTGAAATACGCGCAGCCGGACTTCGTCCTGCACACCGGCGACCAGGTAGCGGACGGCACCGACCCGGCGCTATGGCCCGTCTTTTTCGATATCGAGGGCGCCCTGCTGCGCAAGGCGGCCATCTTTCCTTCGCTCGGCAACCATGAACGAAACTCACGCCAGTGGTACGATTTCTTCGACGCGGATACGTCGTACTACTCGTTCAACTGGGGGAACAGCCACTTCAGCGTCCTCGACTCGGACCTCAACAACGTGGGCCCGGGATCGGAGACGCGGCAGCGGTTCTGGGACGAGCAGGTGAAATGGCTGCGCGAAGATCTCGAAAAAAACCAGAAAGCCGATTTTCGGTTTGTGATGGCCCACCATCCGCCGATGACCGCGGTTTCCAACCGGCAGGGCGACAATCTGCACATGGCCGCGCTTATGCCGATGCTGGTGCAGTACAACGTCACGGCCGGGTTCTTCGGACACGACCACAATTATCAGCACTACTTGAAGAGCGGCGTCCACTATTTCGTGACGGGCGGCGGCGGAGCTCCGCTGTATGACGTCGACAAGCCGCCGGAGACGATCACGAAGAAGGTGGCCAGCACCGAGAACTTCATGGTCGTAAAGGTGAACGGCAAGACCGCGCGCTTCGAAACGCTCCGGCCGGACGGCGAGTCACTGGACGTTACGGAAGTGAAGCGCCCGTGACCGCGGTTCGGTCAGCGGGAAGCGGAAGCCACTTGTTTGCAGCGTCAGAAACGTGCTTGTGACCGAACCGCGGTCACGGAGGAATTGCGGTGACGTTCACCGCTTGCCGCGATCTTTTCTGAGCCGCTGGTTCAGATGCCCCAGGCTGGCATATTGCCCAAGCGGACGCAACTTCGGCGCTTTGCGATGCGGGTCGAAATCGCGGCAACGGAAAAGGTCGGATGCGGAAATCACGGCCGTGCCCATCGGGCGGTATTCGTAAGTGCCTTGCGCCCACGCGAGGCCCTCATCCATCCAGAGATAGAATCCCATCGCAGTCAGGTTGGCCCGCGATAGAAGCGGCGGAAGCGATGGCCGCAGCTCCGGCATCGGAAGGGCTTGATGCGAAGCGCCGCGATGACGCGGTCGAGGCCGTTGGATTTCGAAAGGCGGACGTTCTGCCATCCGCAGTTGGGGCAGCGGGGTAGAGTCGAAGCATCAGGCATCATGTCGGACGGTGCGTTCTCGACGGGCGCCTCGGTCTTTTCCTTTTGCTTCATGGCCGCAACCGCTCGCTGGATCGGCATTACCTTTCCAGCCAGTATGCCAGACGCGATGCCCGCGCGTCACCCACCGGCGGCGTCCGACCGTGCTGTACAGACCAAATCGCACCACCGAGCGAACAGTTCGGCGGCCAACACGGAAAGGCGCTCCGAGTTGCGGTGCGGGTCGAGCGGCGCGGCGAGCTCCCGCAAATCTCCGCAGTTGGCGTCCTGCGTGCACCAGTCGGCGATCATCGCGGGCGTCACTTCGGGGTGGAACTGAAAGCCGTAGACGCGGTCGCCAACCCGGAACGCCTGGTGCGCGCACCGCTCCGATGAGGCGAGCAGCGTGGCCCCGGGCGGCAAATCCCAGGTGTCGCTGTGCCAGTGAAAGACGGTCTCGTTCGCGTGGAGAGCGGATAGCAGCGGGTCGATGGAAGCGGCTTCGCTCAGGCGCAGCGGGAACCAGCCGATCTCGCTCGCCGGGTTGCGGCGGACTTCGGCGCCCAGAGCGCGCGCGATCAGTTGCGAGCCCAGACAAATGCCCAGGACGGGTTGGCGGCGCGCCATCGCATCGCGGATCATGCGCTCCTCCTGGCGGAGGAAAGGCAGGCGATCGTTGGCCGACATGGGGCCGCCGAGGAAGATCAGCGCGTCGTGATTCGCAGGATCATCCGGCAAGCCGGCCGGCGCGTCCCACAAATCCGCATAGTGCCAAGCGATGCTGCGGCGCTCCAGTTCAGCGACGATATGGCCGGCGCCTTCGAAAGGGACGTGCCGGAAAATCAGCACGCGGGACACTTAGTTCTCGGCCATCTGGAAGTGACTGAGACCTTCGGCATAGCGGGAGATGCCACGATACAAAGCATCCGCCAGCTTCTGGCGGTAGTCGGGCTTCTTCAGCAGCGTCTCTTCGCGCAGGTTGCTGAGGAAGCCGATCTCGGCCAGCACCGAGGGCATGTTGGCGCCGATCAGGACCACGAAGGGTGCGGTCTTGATGCCGCGATTCTTGGAGCCGGGAAAATTGCGCGCGGAGAAGGCGAACAGGGCGGTCTGCAGACGGCCCGCGAACTCGTGCGACTCTTCGACTTTATCGTGCAGAGTAATCTTCTTGATAATGTCCTGGAGCTCGAAAACGGTTTTCTGCGAGCTGGCGTTCTCGCGCGCGGCCACGTCGAGAGCGTCCTTGGTGCCGTTGATATTCAGGTAGAAAGTCTCGACGCCGGCGATCCGCGGATAGGACGAAGAATTGGCGTGGATGGAGAGGAACAGGTCAGCCTTTTTGTCATTGGCGAGCGCCGTGCGCCCTTCAAGCGGCACGAACGTGTCGTCGGTGCGCGTGTAAATCACTTCCGCGCCCATGCTGTCTTCGATGAGCTTGCCGACGCGCTGCGCGACGTCCAGCACAAGCTCCTTTTCGAATAGTCCGTGCGGTGAAGTAGTGCCTTGATCGTGGCCACCATGGCCGGGGTCGATCACGACGCGATTGATCTTGAGGCCGAGCGCGCGGATAAGGGAACTCTCGCCGCTAGCGGTGTGGCGCGCGGCTTTGGCGGTCTCTTCAGGCGTCGGCGGCGGGAGCTTGGCGGGACCGGGTTTGGCTTTGGCGATTGTTGGTTCAGGTTTGGGAGTCCCACCAGCGGGCGGCAAATACTTGGGAGCCGCCTCGGGGGGCGCGGGCGCCGGTTCGGGCTTCGCCAGTTCGGAGCGGTTGGGTTCGGCGTTTACGCGCTCGGCGAGTTCCGGCCTGATTCCCGCCGGCGTGGCGGGAGGTGCAGGTGCTGCGGCGGTGTCGAGTTTGGGCGGCGCGGCGAGATTCGCGGGGACACGCAACTCGATCATCAGGCGATCGGGGTTCGAAAGTTGGCTGGTAACCAGTTGCACATTGGCGGCCAGATCGAGAACCACGCGGGTCACGCCCGGTGTGGTTTCGGCGACGCGGATGCGCTTCACAGCCTTGTCTTCGAGGTCCTGCCCGAGCATGCGCTTGGACTCGATGCGCGGACGCGCGTTCAAGATGTCGAAGTAGACGCGGTCGGGATTGTACAGGCGATCGGTTCGATACTGGAACTCGCCCGAAACTTCGATGGCCACGCGAGTAACATCGCCGAGAGACCAATAGCGGACGGCGGTCACGCTGCGGTTCGCGGTCCGATCCGCCTGCGCGACCAGGAGTGAGGCCGAGATAGCGAACGCCGCGAAGAGCTTCATAAGAGAACCTTACTTTGAGACGTACCGCACACTGCCATCGGGTTCCACAATTTCCACAATGTGGGCCGGTCCGGCAGACTTGGCCTCTTCGGGCCGGGGGCTGACTTCGACGGTTGCAGGTTTCGCGGAAGCGGCCTTCTGCGCCTTCTCGTACTGCTTGCGAACCTGGACCACATAATTTACCGTTTCACGGTACGGCGGAATACCGCCGTGGCGGGCCACCGCGCCCTCGCCGGCATTGTAAGCGGCCAGTGCCAGCGAGTAACTGCCGTTATACAGATCGAGCAGATAGCGGAGATACTTGGCTCCGCCCTGGATGTTATCGATGGGGTTAAACACGTCGGAGACACCGAATCGGGCGGCTGTCGAGGGGATGAGCTGCATCAGGCCGAGCGCACCCTTCGGGGAAACGGCGAACGGATTGTAGTTACTCTCGACTTTGATGACGGAGTGGAGTAACTGGGCCGACAGGCCGTTCTGCGCGGCGATCTGCGCCACGGCTTCGTCGATGCCGGTGGGCGCGGGTGTGGACGCGGGCTCGGGCAATCCGGGCTCGACGACGCGCGCGGCGACGACGGTCTCGGAGACCCTCTGCCCGGCGACGGATTTGGGTGCGACGACCACGCTCCTCACCAGCTTCCCGGTGCGCAGGTCAGGGCGGACAACACTTGTGACTCGACTGGGCTGCAGATTCTCGGCAGCCGTTCCCAGACTTGCGACCAGAAACAGTATAAAACAAAATCGCGTCAAAATGTTTGCCACCTCGGTACGTACTGCAAGACTCTTCGGCTTGGGACGCGGAAGGGGCAGGCCAAGCGCTGCCGGACTAAATGTCAATGGTATCATTTCCGTGTGATCGGCCGGGCCGGGTACGTGCTCGTGGGCGGCAGGAGTTCCCGCATGGGAACGGACAAAGCGCTGCTGCCGTATCGCGGCGGGACGCTGGTCGCGGCAGTCGCGCGCGAGGTGGAGGCGGCGGCGGGAAGCGTGGTGCTGGTCGGCAGGCCGGATGGCTTCGAGGGCTTCCACGCCATTCCAGACCTGTATCCGGGCGAGGGGCCGCTGGGTGGGATCCTGACCGCGTTGCATCATACTTCGGCCGAGTGGAACCTGATTTTGGCCTGCGATATGCCTCGCGTATCGGCGGAATTTCTCCGCGAGTTGCTGGCACGGGCCGACGGCGATGGCCTGGTGCCGGTCGGACCCTCGGGACGTCCCGAGCCGTTGTGTGCGGTTTATCACCGTCGGGCGCTGGCCGGCCTGGAGGCGGCATTCGCGCGCGGCGTCAGAAAGGTAACGGCGGCGTTCACCGAAGATATGCGTCTTTCCCCTGTCGTCAGCGGATTTCAAAACGTCAATACTCCCGAGGACTGGGCCGCGTATGGAGAATGAGTTCTATCCGCATTACATCGAGTTCCGGCATGTGTATAAGACGTTCGACCGCCCGGTTTTGGTCGATTCGAATTTTCATGTAAATGCGGGGGAGACGGTCGCGATCATCGGGCGCAGCGGCGTGGGCAAATCGGTCACCCTCTCCCACATCATGGGATTTCTGAAGCCGGATAGCGGGCAGATCGTCGTGGCCCACGAAGACATCACGCATTTTTTGGAAACGGAGCTGCGCCGGATTCGGAAGAAGGTCACGATGGTGTTCCAGTCGGGCGCGCTGTTCGACTCTTTGACGGTGGCGGAGAACGTTCTGTTTTCACTCGAGCTGCGCCAGGACTACGACGCCAAGAATAAAGAAGACGTGGTGAACGGCCTGCTGGAGATGGTGGACATCGCGCACGCGAAAGACTCGTATCCTGCCGACCTCTCGACGGGTTACAAGCGCGCGGTGGCGATCGCGCGGGCGTTGGCGGCACAACCGCAGTGCGTGCTCTACGACGAGCCGACCACGATGGTGGACCCGATCATGAGCGGCCACCTGGGCGACCTGATGCTGCGGCTGAAGAAGCAGTTGAAGCTGACCTCGGTGGTAGTGACGCACGACTTGGACCTTATGTACAAGGTGGCGGACCGGGTGGTGTTTCTGTACGAAGGCGGCGTGATTTTCTTCGGGCCGGTGGGGGACCTGGAGAAGTCGGACCATCCGCACATCCGCGAGTTTCTGGAACTGGACCGGGTGGTGAAGGTGTAGAACGATGTTCGAGCGATATACGGAAGACGCCAGACGTTCCATTTTTTTTGCGAGATACGAGGCGTCCCAAACGGGCTCGAAGCAAATCGAAACGGAACACCTGTTGCTGGGACTGCTGCGGGAAGACCGGTTTCTGCGTGGCCTGTTCCCACCATTCGCGATTGAGAAAATGCGGCAAACCGTGGACGAGCGGCTGAGGACCGGAGAGCCGGCGGGGACCTCCGTGGATCTGCCGTTGAGTCACGAGTGCAAGCGGGCGCTGGCGCTGGGCGCGGAAGAGGCGGAGACGCTGGGGCATCCAGCGATTCGGGGCAGGCATCTCGCGCTGGGTCTGCTGCGTCAGGAGAAGTCGGGCGCGGCGAGTCTGCTGCGGGAGCACGGAATCGAATTGGAGCGATTTCGGGAAGCCGTGAAGACCTGGCCGGAGGAACCGGCCCGCGGGCCAGTGGCCGAGGATCGAGAAGCGCAAGTGGAAATCGGACCTGATTTGAAAGATCTTCCTGCGAGCGCTGGGCGGTTGAGCGAGTTGCTGGACCGAGCGGCGCCGCATCTGAAGTTGATCAGAGAGCGGGACAGCGGCGTGCGGCTGAAGCGGCACTCGTGGACGCGCCGAGAAGCCATCGGGCACCTGATCGACTGGGCGGCGGCGCATCAACAGTGGTTTGCGCGGGCCATGACGGAACCCAGGGTTACGGCGGCCGGATATCCGGGGGACGATTGGGTAGCGGCCCAGCGGTATCATGAGTGCTTCTGGAACGATCTGGTGGAATTGTGGCACCGGATGAACCTGCTGCTGGTCCACGTAATGGCAGGCATTCCCGAGGCGCGGATGCAGGTGGCGTGCAAAATCGGAATAGAGAACCCGATTCCTCTGGATGAATTGATACAACGCTACATATCGCACGTCGAAGACATCGTCGGCGAAGTGCTCATCCGCGCGTAAGGGCGGGTGTATACTGGTTTCCAATCCCAGGTGAACGCCGTGTTCCGGATCGCACATGAGAAAGCTTCGCATCGGAATCATCGATATCGTGTCCCGGGGCCCCACTCGCGCTTTGTACGCGCGCGTCATGAATGCCAATCTCGCCAGCATCATGCCTCAGGTGATTGGCGTCTGGTGTAAAGACGAGGGACATGATGTTACTTTCGTTTGTTACACCGGCTTTGAAGATCTCCTGAAGGAGTTACCGGCCAACGTCGATCTGGTTTTCATCGGCGCCTTTACAGAGGCCGCGCATACTGCCTACGCGCTGAGTAACCTCTTCCGCGCCAAGGGGGCAATCACTGTAATAGGTGGGCCGCATGCTCGCTGCTACCCGGAAGACGCGGTTCAGTATTTCGACTACGTCCTGGGATTCACCGACAAAGAGACGCTGCGCGACGTCTTGCAAGACTGTTCGCAGCACCGGCCGATCGGTGTACACATCGCGGCCGGCCAGCAGCCGAGAACCCTTCCGGGGGTGCGCGAGCGATGGCAGTTCATCCAACCGACGCTGGCGAAGGCGCCCCTCATCAAGATGGTCCCCATGCTGGGCAGCCTCGGGTGTCCGTACACCTGCAGTTTCTGCATCGATGCGGTAGTGCCCTATCAGCCGATGGACTTCGATGTGCTTCGGGAGGATCTGAAATTCCTGCTGACGAAGTTCAAGAAGCCACTGGTGGCCTGGCACGATCCCAATTTCGGCGTCCGCTTCGACGCCTACTTAGACATGATCGAGGACGCGGTTCCTCCCGGCAGTATCGAGTTTGTGGCCGAGAGCAGTCTGTCCCTCCTTTCAGAACCGCACTTGAAGCGGCTCAAGCGCAACGGATTTATCGGAGTCTTACCCGGAGTAGAGTCATGGTTCGACCTGGGCGATAAGTCGAAGACGGGCGCACGGCAGGGGATTGAGAAAGTTCGTCAGGTATCCGAACACGTCAACCTGATTCTAAGTTACATCCCATACATACAAACTAACTTCGTTCTGGGACTGGATTCCGACGAAGGAGCGGAACCTTTCGAGCTTACAAAGCGTTTTCTGGATATGTCGCCGGGCGCGTTTCCGGCCTATTCCCTGCTCTCGGCGTTCGGCCGGGCTGCAGCGCTCAACCTCAATTACCAGCGATCCAACCGCGTGCTGCCTTTCCCATTCCATTTCCTGAACAATAACCAGGCGATGAACGTGAGACCCAAGAATTATTCCTGGCAGAAATTCTACGAACGCGTCATCGACCTCAGCCGATATTCTTTTTCGGCGCGTGCCATTTATCGCCGATTCGGGGCGACGCAGGGAGTAACCTCGCGGTGGATGAACGTGGTACGGGCAGTCTCAACGGAAGGGTTCGGCAGAGTCAAGTATTACAAGGGAATTCGCGAGCGGCTGGATTCCGACCCCGGATTCCTGCCTTACTTCGAGCAGGAGAGCACCCAACTTCCCGAGTTCTATGTAGACTTGGTGCGACAGGATTTGGGGCCGCTGTGGGACTGGCTTCCCGAAAGGGCGCTCTATCACGATCCCAACGCCTATCTGAAATCCGAGCAAAGCCGGGCCATGGTGGATATCGTTTAGCGCCGGCCTGCGGCATTCCGGACTACTATAGACACATGGAACTTTCCGGAAGAAAAATTGCGATTCTGGTGGACAACCTGTATCAGGAAATGGAAGTCTGGTACCCGCTGTTCCGCTTTCAAGAGGCCGGCGCCACGGTCATCACGGTGGGCGCCAAAGCCGGCGAGACCTACACCAGCAAACTTGGCTACCCCGTAAAATGCCAGCTCTCCTATGACGACGCGGTGGCCGCGGATTTCGACGGTGTGATAGTGCCGGGCGGCTATGCCCCCGACCACATCCGCCGCCATCCCAAGGCCAACCAGTTCGTCAAGGACATGGACACGCAGGGCAAACTCGTGGCATCGATCTGCCACGGCCCATGGGTCCTGTGTTCCGCGGGCGGCATGCTGAAGGGCCGCAAGGCAACCAGCTTCTTCGCCATCAAGGACGACGTGGTCAACGCGGGTGCGAACTGGATCGACGCCGAAGTGGTGGTAGACAACAATCTGGTGACCAGCCGCAAGCCGGAGGATCTCCCGGCATTCTGCAAAGCTTCTCTCCAAGTCCTCGCCGGCGTTCTGGTGTAGGCCACTACCGGCCTCGACCGCCCAGACTCTCGCGAACCATGTCTTCGACATCGGCCAACTTATCGCCAATGTGATTGAGCTTCCGTGAGAGGCCCTGGATTTCGGACTCGGCGCGGCGGTTGACTTCGAAATCAAGCTCGCCGCGGACCCGGTCCTTCGAGTCCTGGCGATTTTGACTCATCATGATCACGGGCGCCTGGAGGGCCGCCAGCATGGAGAGGAAGAGGTTCAGAAGGATGAAGGGATACGGGTCCCAGGCGGAGCGGCGGAGCGCGATATTGACCAAGGTGTAGACGACCAGGGTGACGAGAAACGAGATGATGAACCTCCAGGAGCCGCCGAAGCGCGCCACGGAATCGGCAACGCGGTCCCCGACCGTGGCTTCCTGCTCGATCACTTCGTTGGGATTGCGCATGGAGCGGATGCGCACCAGTTGCTGCGCGGCGTGGAACTGGCGACCCAGCACCTTGAGCATGTCCATGCCGGAGAGCGGCTTGCGCTGCAGGAGCACGGCGATGTCCTTGCGGTCGACTTCGATGCACACGGATTCCTCGAGCGCGACGGCGCCGGTATGGTGCACCGTTTCCTCTAGCATGGACGCGAAGCCGAAGAAGTCGCCGTGCGTCGGCTCATCCACGATCACCTCCTGCTGATCGTCGTCCACGGTGGTGACGCGGACCGTGCCCGAGACCATGATGTACGCCCGGCCGCCGGCGTCGCCGCTCTTGTAGATGCGCTGGCGCGGAACGAAGTGCTTGAGCTCGACCTGGCTCGCCAGGACGGCGGCCTCCTCGTCATCGAGCAGGGCGAACAAGGGGACGTTCTTCAGGATTTCGGGGTTGCAGGGCATGCTGGTCCTCTTGGGGATTGTAGCGGGAAAAGGACGCCTCCGAAGATAGAGGGCCGCGCGATCGGCCGTTCGGCCAGGTCTGGATTGTGACGCTGTCTTACTGCGGGCGGCCCGCCGTCACGAGACCTTTTTGGCGTTCCACTCGATGGTATTGCCGCCAGCGGGATTTTCAACGGTGAAATGAATCTCGTTGCCGCTGACCTTCCCTTTGTAGCTCAGCTTCATTTCATTGTCCTGGAATTTGACCGTGATGGTGAAGGTAACGGCATCGCCGTCGATCTTGCCGTCGGTGATGGTCGACTTGCCCATCATCGAGCTCGTAGTCTCGCCCGTCACCTTGCTGCCTTCCACCTTGAAGACAAACGTCCGCTCCATACTCCCGTTGGGCCCTTCGGCGGTGGCTTTCCAAGTCCCGTTGATATCGGCGGCCGCAGCCATGCAAGCCAACGCGGCGATCAAGCACACCAAGCGTCTCATTCGTTCCCTCCTTGTCGGGTTGCGTACACAGACACTTTGCAGGATTGCGGACCAAACGTCAAGGGGCTGCGCCAACACGCAGCAGAGAGGCGGGGAGGTGACGGAAGGACGGAATCCAGGCGGCGCGCTGAGTCGAGGGACCCCGCGCGCCCGCCATCACCAAGGAGTGCCTCAGTCGCTTGCACGTCGCGACGGGCGAAACCTCCCAATCGCGATAAGGGCCCTGCCTCCGAGCATGATCGCCCACGTTCCGGGTTCGGGCACTCCCGAGGTGCTCTCAAACCAGTCCTGTTCGTACGACACGAGGAGATTGCCCCCTGGTATCACCACTGCGGAGCTGGTGTGAATCGACTGGGCGTTGGACGCGAGTAAGTGCGAGGCAGTTTCGTTTCCGGCCGCCCCGCCGTTCACGGATATCACGTACGGCGCACCTACGTTTGGAGTTTGCGTGTCCGCGATCGCTGTGGTGTTAGGAATCGCGCCGGTATTAGCTTGGTCCTTCGCCTGGAAAATGGAAACGAGCGGATTACCGGGTGCGACGGCAATGTCATAACTGAGCGTGAATCCGGTAGTCCAGGTCCCGGTGCGGGCGAAGACCCAACCGTGGATTTCAGTGGTCGGACCGCCAGAACTGAAAACCACGCTGGCGTTCACGAGGGCCGCATCCGTAGCACCCAAACTGTATGCAAAATTACTGAAAATCTTGTCCTGCTCCAGGCAACCGTTCCCGGCTCCAGAAGCGATCGTCAAAAGATTGGCAAGCGTCGTCAGGCCGGGGCACGGCACGATTGCCGCAGATGCCGTAGACAGAGGCAAGAACAATACCGTTAGCAATACCGCTAATGTTGAAAGACCTTTCATCTCTAAGTTGCTCCTTGTGTCGGTCGTTAAACTAGTATCTTTGGTTAGCCCATTACTGTCAATCAACATTGCATTAATAGCCGCAACTTACAGACCTAGTTAGTGACTCTCCTGACTAATTGGAGGCCGGGATAGTGTCATAAGAGACGCATCCCAGAGTCGGCGTATCCTTATATACAATCGAGGCTGCGGAAATAACTCGTATGTAATTTCACTTGTCTATGGTTCGGTATCGCACGAAGTTAAGTACGTTCCAAGCCCGAAATGACACTCGCGGTTTTGGCATGGACCGGGTGTGCCGGTTGAAGGCCGCCCCGCGCATAGTGCTAGACTGCTCTAACGTGCGCAAGGACCATCTGCCATACTTGGCTGCGACTGCTTATTCGTTGCTGGTGTCCGCACTCGTAGCCAGCGTCCTCAATCCGCCGCCGCCGCGGTTCATGGACCTCTACCTGATCGGGATCATGTTGGCGACCCTGTGGTGGTCGTGGAAACCGGCGGCGGTCATTTACCTGATCTCGCTGGCTGTAGCCGCGTGGATACTTCCACCCATCGCTTCGATGGCGGTTTCAAGCGGGCCGGACCAGTACCGCATGTTCTCCTACACGGTGACCGCTGTGGTGGCGATCAACGTCATTGAACTGTCAAAGAAGCGGCGGAGATGACGATCTGTTGAGGCATCAGGGCAGCGCGAAAGCGACGAGCGAATCGCCGGGGGGACCCAAGCCATGGCCGCCGGCGGCGATTACGACGTACTGCCTGCCGTCGGGACCGCGGAACGTCATGGGCGTGGAGCGCGCGCTCATGGGGAGATCGCCCTTCCAAAGCTCCTTGCCGGTAGCGACATCGTAGGCGCGGATGGCGGCGTCGAAGGTGGCGCCCATGAAGATCAACCCGCCGGCAGTGACGATCGGCCCGCCGAGCAAGGGCGAACCATACTCGGGCGGTGCGACCGGATCGCCGCTTCGCGCCGGCCAGTTTCCGGCAGGCGCCGTCCACTTCACTTCGCCTGAATCCGCATCGATGGCGTGCAGCATTCCCCATGGCGGAGGCGAACACGGCCAACCCTTCGCACCGCGGAGGAAGCGGCGAGCCATCCCATAGGGCGTACCGGCCTGCTCGGCGAATTCCCAATCGCCGTTGAGGCTGCGGCCGGCGGCCTGGCGCTCGCGCTGAAATTGGGCGCGCGGAATGAGACGCACCTCCGCCGCCACGTTGTTCGCGGGGACGATCAGGAGACGGCGTCCGGGATCGAACGCGGCACCGCCCCAGGCCATGCCGCCAATGTTTCCTGGAATGACAAGCGTCCCGCGGAGACTGGGCGGAGTGAAGACGCCGTCGTTACGCAGCTTGGAGATCTCATCACGGCACCACTGGCGGTCGGCCTCATCGGCGCCTACCGCATCCGCGGCCGCCAGTTTTTGGGGTGAGAGCGGGCGCGGAGCACGTGGGAAGGGCTGCGTGGGCGAAGTGGTTTCGCCGGACACATCGGACTGCGGCACCGGACGCTCCTCCACGCCGAAAATGGGCTCGCCGGTTTCGCGGTTGAGGATGAAATAATTGCCGCTCTTCGGACCCGCGGCAATGGCGGGAATGCTGCGGCCGTTGCGGTGCACATCGAAGAGGATGGGCGGGCAGGCGATGTCGTAATCCCAGAGATCGTGGTGGACGGTCTGGAAGAACCAGACGCGCTCGCCGGTATCGGCGCGCAGGGCGACGATGGAGTTGGCGTAGAGGTCGTTGCCGGGACGCTCGCCGCCGTAGTAATCCGGGCTGGGGCTGGTGGTGGGCAGGAAGACGAGGTTGCGCTGCGGATCGGCGGCGACGATCGACCATGTGTTAGCGGCGCCGGGAGCTTTGGGGCCGGCCATCGGATGCCAGGTCCATTTGAGTTTGCCGGTGACGGCGTCGAATCCGCGCACCTCGCCCGAGGGCTGATTGACCGAGCCGTTATCGGCTACGCCCGATCCGATCACGATGGTGTTGCCGACGATGGCGGGCGGCGAAGTCTCTTCGTAATCCGAGAAACCGTCGGCGCCCGGCGGAATGCGGAGGCCCTGCCGTAGATTGACGGCGCCATTATCGCCGAAGCCGGCGACCGGCTTGCCGGCGGCGGCATCGAGCGCGATCAGGCGCGCGTCAATGGTGGCGACGAAGATGCGGCGCTCCTCGCCGGACTTCCACGTGGAGACGCCGCGGCTGGCGAAATCACCGTAGCCGGCGTCGCGCGGAATCTTGGCGTCGTAGGCCCAGCGCTGCTTGCCGGTGACGGGGTCGAGGGCGATCACGCGGCCGAGCGGGGTGGAGAAGTATAGGGTACCTTCGACGTAGATCGGGGTGGCTTCGAAGGCCGTGGCACGGGCGTGCGGCGGCTGGTAGGCGTCGCCGGTGTGGAAAGTCCAGGCGACCTTGAGGCGGCGGACATTTTCCCGATTGATGGCGGCGAGGGGCGAGAAGCGCTGTCCGCCGGGGTCGCGGCTATAGGCGGGCCAGTCGCCGTCGGGCGTGGCCTGGAAGGAGAAGGCAATCAGAGTAAGCAGCGAGACGGCGAGGGCCGCGAGGAATACACGTCGCATCAAGAACAGTGTACCGGGTGTTGCGCTTCACGAAGCGATCTTTGCGTCACGCGCGATTCGTGCCGCCAGTCCAGATTCGCCGCTCGCCGGCTTTCGCATAGATGCGGTGCTACCTGTAATGCGCTGCAACTGCCAGCCAGCCTCTTCGAGGCGCCGGCACAGTTCGGGGCCAGCGATCAGCCTCAAACCGCGATTTCCAGGATGCGAATATTGGACTCAGGTTCTTGTCCCCGCTCCCTGAGAACTTCGAGAACGCCGCTGACTGCTTCACGGACATTTTCGATCAACTCCTCGACCGTCTCCCCTTGGGAGTGGCATCCGGGCAGCGCCGGTACTTCGGCCCAGAAGCCACCCTGGGGCTCCTCATGAACGATCACGGCGTACGTGCTCATGTACCTACGTTCCGTTCCACGCGTCGCGCTTTCACGAAATCCATCTCGGTCTGCTTGGGGATGCCGGGCTCGAAGCAGCGGCGGCAGCGGGCTTCATACATGTCGGAGGCGCCGACGACGATCAGGTCGTCCGAACCTCGCAGGCGCTGCGTGTGCTTCGCCGGATTGCCGCAGCGCACGCAGATGGCGAGCGTCTTGGTGATGGACTCGGCATGCGCCAGCAGGTCGGGGATGGGAGCGAAGGGGCGGCCCATGTAGTCGGTGTCGAGGCCGCCGATGATCACCTGCTTGCCGCTGTCGGCCAGGCGCTGCGCCACATCCACCAATTCCGGACCCATGAAATTGGCCTCGTCAATGCCCACGACCTCCGAGCGCCAGTCGATGCGGGCGATGATCTCGGCGGCGCCGCTGACTACTTGCGAGTGCATGCGCAGGTCGCCGTGCGAGACGATCTCATTATCCGAATAGCGATTGTCGATGGTGGGCTTGAAGACCTCCACCCGCTTGCGGGCGATCGTGGCGCGGCGCAGGCGCCGGATCAATTCTTCGCTCTTGCCCGAAAACATGGGGCCGCAGATCACTTCGATCCAGCCGACATTGCCCGTGATGATATCCATACGAATCGTTCAGAATACCTCAGGGCTGAGCCGCTTGGTGAACGGTTTCCTCGAGCTGCTCCAAGGCGCCGGCAAAGAAGTGGTCGGCGGCATCGATGAAGACGAGGCGCTTCGGCTCCGCCAGGCCTTCCACCAAGGTCTCGATCTCGGGGCGCGGGCCGTATTGGTCGTGTGTGCTTTGGATGAAGATCTTGGGTGCGGGACAAGTGAGGAGATACTCGTTCGAGCCGTGGTGCGTCGGGTAGCCGGCGGCCAACAGGAACGCGGCGTCGCCGCCGGCGCACCCCAGACGCGTGATGGCGCGGGCGCCGAAGGAGAAGCCGGCAAGGGCGTACGGCAGGCTGGGGTAGCGTTCGCGCAGCCACGCGAGGGCGGCGCGGGCATCCTCGATCTCGCCCGTCAGGTTGGCGTGCTCGCCTTCACTCGCACCCACGCCGCGAAAGTTGAACCGCAGGACGACGATGCCGGCCCGCCGCAGGCCGCGCCCCATGCGGTAGACCACCTTATTGTGCATCGTGCCCCCATGGAGCGGGTGCGGATGGCAGAGCACGGCGGCGAGCCTCGGCGCGGCATCTTCCGGCTCTTCGAGAAGACTCTCGAGACGCCCGGCAGGACCGGCGATGGAGTGCGATTCAATGCGTCGCGCCATAATTTCGAGGTTGTGTAGCCTGTCCCCGAAACTAGTTGGTGCGGTAGTTGATGAACTGCATGTCGATCCCGAAGTCGGATCCGCGAAGCAGTTGGATCACCGACTGCAGAGTATCGCGGTCGCGGCTGGCGACGCGCACGAAATCGCCCGAGATCGAGGCCTGCACCTTCAGCTTGCTGTCCTTGATCTTCTTCACGATCTCACGCGCCTTTTCGATGGGGATTCCCTGCTGCAGCGTGATTTCCTGTTTGACGGTGGAGCCGGCCGCGGCGATGATTTCCCCGAAGACCAGGCCCTTGAGCGGAACCTTGCGCTTCACCAGTTTCGATTCCAGAATGTCCACTACCGCCTTGATCTTGAACTCGTCCTTGCTGACGAGCGTGATCTTGTTGTCCTTCTCATTGAGCTCAATGGAGGAGTGCGAGTCCTTGAGGTCGAAGCGCTGCTGGACCTCTTTCTGCGTTTGCTGCACGGCGTTGAGCACCTCCGGCAGCTCGATCTTGGAGACCACATCAAAGGTGTTGTCAGGCATGTCTATTCAGATGTTGGCGGTTCGGGGCGGCCGATGTCCAGTCCCAGTACGGAGCCGGAGCGGAGACGCAGCGGGCTTACGCGCCGCACGGGTTCGACGCGCGGCTGGGCGGGCGAGGGTACCGCGATCCTCGGCTGTTCGGGTGGCGCAATAGCGTTCGACACGGCGGGCGCGAACGCCGGCTCGGGTTTTCGCGTCTGCAGCGCGGCGACGACGCGGCGCGTGATCTCCTCGACCATCGACTCCATGGACGCGTCGAGCGCGACAGTGACGGCGGCACGCAACTGTTCGGCGTCCACCACGGCCACGAACGGCGCGGCAGGGGGCGGCGGCGGGGCGGACTTAGCCGGCGCCGGACCCGCGGCGGCGCGGTCCCGGTCCGCGGCTTCAGCCAGCGGTTTGACGGTGCGCAGCAACGCCGTGGCTTCGAACGGCTTCTTCAGCGTGCCGTCGGCCTCTACCTTTTTCGCCTGCTCCTCGTCGAATGTCTCGAGGACTCCCGCGGTCAAAATCACGCGCACGTGCTTGTGCAGCGGGCTCATTTTCAGGAAGTGGCAGATGTCGTAGCCGGTGCGGCCGGGCATCACGGTGTCGGCCAGAACGACATCGGGATCGACATCGTTCAAGCGGATCAAAGCCGAATCGGCGTTGCTGACGGTGACAACTTCGTAGCCCTCGTCACTGAGGATACGCTCGCCCATGCGCTGCGCGTGCGGGCTGTCGTCCACCAGCAGGATCCGGCTCATTTCTGCGTTTCGCCCGGAGCGGCCGGCGCGGCCGAAGGACCCGCCAGCTTGCGAACGCTATCGATCACCTTCTGGGGAACTCCGGAGCGCTTCAGATCGTCGACCGAGGTGTACGGCCGCGCCGCCATGATCTTCCGGGCCGCGGATTTGCTCACGCCCGGCAGCCGCTGCAATTGCTGCTCCGAGCCGTGGTTGAGATATTCCATCACCGGATTCTGCGGCGGCGCCGGCGTGTTGGTGGCGTCGGCGGCACCCGGCGGGTTAGCGCCCTGATTCAAGCGCGCGTCGGGATTCTTGTCCAGTTGCTCGGCGCTGCCGGTGGCGGCAGTGACGTCGGTGACACCGGTTGCCGGACCAGCCGCGATAGCTGGAACCGTGGCCGGAATGGTGGGACGCAGTCCCGTCATCTGAGGCGTGCCGGATTTGGCCGCCATGGTTGTGTCGGGGTGCTGCTTGAAGATGCCGAACGTGTGGCTCAACGGACCGGGCTTGCTGTGGTTCTCCAACTCGTATTTCATGCGCGAGTAGGCGACCGGGTCGGCCTCGGGCACGGGGCGCTTCATCGCATCGAGCCGCTGTTTGGCCTCGTCCATGTGAGCGCTGAGCGGGTAATCCTTCACGATCTTGCTGTACGCGCCGGCCTGCTGGTTCTCAAAGCGGTCGCCCATGCGCTTGTAGGCTTCGCCCTGTTCCCACAGCGCTTCATCGGCGCGGCTGAACAGAGGGAACTGGTCGGTAAGGGCCGTCAGGCGGTTGGCCGCGGCGGCGTTGCTGCCCTTCTTCAAATAGAACGTGCCGACCTTATATTCCGACTCCGCCAGCACTTCCTGGATGTTGCGCAGCTTCTGCTCGATTTCGGGAGCGAACTTGCTGTTGGGGAATTGCTGCAGGAGTTGGCGGCATTCGTCCTCGGCGCGGATGGCGTGCACCGGGTCGCGATCGGCCTTCTCCATCTGCTTGTAGTGGATGTCGCAGACTCTCGACTGCGCCTCCGCAGACTCCTCCATCGACGGATAGAACAGGATGAAGTCTTTGTACTCGGCCTCAGCCTGCGCCAATCCGTGCCCGCCGCCCTCGCGAAACCAGCTATCGGCCACGGCCAGCTTTGCCTTGGCCAGATATTCGCTGGTGTCGTACGTGTTCATCAGCGTCTGCAGCGTCAGGCGCGCGCGCTCGAAGCGGCTGTGTTCGATGTCGTCGATAGCCGTGTCGAACAGGACCTTGTCGGGCTGCTGGGTGTCCTTGGTGATCGGGTTGTCGTATTTATGCCTGCGGATCCCGCAGCCGCTCAGCAGGACCGCGAGCGCTAGGCACGCCGCGGAGGTTTTCATGCAGTGTCGAACCATTTTTGATACCAATTGTTTTTACGCTTCAGCACTCGATCGCGGTGGCGCCGGCCGCGACTTCGCGCATTTCCCGTACCGTGGCCTCGGGGTCGCGGCTGTGAAAGATAGCCGACCCTGTGACGATCCAGTCACACCCCGCCCGTACCACTTCCGCGAGATTTTCCAAATGTACGCCGCCATCGATCTCGATGGGCAGCGCTAACTTCTTCTCACGCCGTAACCTGTCGAGCTTCCGCACTTTCTCCAGAACGTACGGGATCAGCTTCTGGCCCCCAAACCCTGGATTTACACTCATGAGTAGCACGTAGTCCGCCACTTCGAGAACGTCCTCCAGCACGGAGACGGGAGTAGCCGGATTGAGCACCACGCCGGCCAGTGCGCCGGCTTTCCGGATGAGCCCGAGGGTGGCATCCAGGTGGCGCGCGGCTTCGAAATGCACCGACACCGAATTGGCGCCGGCCTCGACGAAAGCGGCCGCGTTGCGGTCCGGGTTTTCGATCATCAGATGAACGTCGAGATGCGCCCGCGTGCACTTGCGAATGGATTCGACCACGGGCGGACCGATGGTGAGGTTGGGGACGAAATGCCCGTCCATTACGTCCAGGTGGAGCATGGTGGCGCCGCCGCGCTCGACCCGGGCGATCTCGTCAGCCAGGCGGGCGAAGTCCGCGGACAGGATTGAGGGAACAATTTCAATCATTTGCGGGCTTTTCAGATTTTATCACAGCGGCGAAGAAACCGTCTCCCGGATCGCGCCCGGGAAGGCGGCGCGTAACCCCCTCAATTTGGGCGTGCGGAACCGCGGCCAGCACCTGTTCGTTCTCCTCGGCCTCGAGCGAGCAGGTGGCGTAGACGAGCACGCCGCCGGGGGCCAAAGCGCTGACGGCCGACGCCAGCAGTGCGGTCTGACGGCGCTGCAGATCCTCGATATCGAGAGCCGTGAGACGCCACTTGATCTCGGGATTGCGCGCCAGCGTGCCGGTTCCGGAGCAGGGCGCGTCGACCAGGATGCGGTCGAAGGGGCGCGCGAATGGGAGAGCGTGGGTGCCGTCGATGACGAGCAGCGAAGCACCTAGCGATCGGAGTAATTCGATGCGGCGGTAATGGATATCGCAAGCCACGGCGTGCACGCCCGATTCGAGAGCCTGCGCCGTCTTGTTGCCGGGAGCGGCGCAGAGATCGAGAAACGTCTGGTCGGGAGCGAGGCCGAGGAGCGGCACGATGGTTTGCGAGCCGATGTCCTGCCGCCGAAACACTCCGCCGTCCTGCCCCACCAGCCGGTAGCAGCCTTGGACGTCGGTCGCGATCGCACCGTCAGGCGGGGCATCGCCGGCCGGCACGCGGATGTAGTGCTCGGGTTCTTCGAGAGCGGCGCGCGCGATTCCGATGGCGGCTTCGGCACCGTATGCCTGATCCCAGCGGGCCAGCAGCCATTCCGGACAGGAGAGCGCGATCTCGCGCGTGGGCCAATCGACGGGATCTCGATTCACCTGGCGCAGCACTGCATTCACGAAGCCGGCGGCGGAGCGCTTGTGGGCACGCTTGACGAGATCGACGCTGTCGGTGACGGCGGCGTGCGACGGGACGCGCTCGAGATATCGGAGCTGGTAAATGCCCATGCGAAGGGCGGTGCGGACTTCGACATCGAGCTTGCCGCGGCGCCCGGAATAGTGCTCGATGAGGTAGTCGAGCTGCGCGCGATAGCGGAGCACGCCGAATACGATGGCGGAAGCCAGGCCGGCGTCGCGCGTGTCGAGCGCGGTGGAGCGGGCCGCCAGCAGGTCGGAGGCGTAGCCGCCCTGTTCCACGGCGAGCAGGATGTCGAAAGAAGTTGTGCGTGCAGCGGCCGGCAGGCTTTCATTCTAGTGTAGTGAGGAGGTGGTTGAAAGGCCGAGACCCGAATTGGCCGCAGATGAACGCTTTCCCGGCGTCTAACCGTGAAAGAATCCGGGGGTGCTCCGGGCAACCTACGCGACATTCGCAACCTACATTCTTTCACGGCCCACGGTGAACGCCCTTTGTATCATCCACTACAGTTAGTGTTAACCGTTAACTGAATAGTATCTTGCCTGTAAACCCCGCTCGGACTATGCTCGAACCGGTAAGCAGCTATGCGTGGCGCAATTCTGTTCTTCCTGACATTACTGGCAGTCGTACCCAGCGCACGGGCGCCGATCGTGGCGTTCTGGGACGAGACCATGACCCGCATCGCAGCCAATTACCCAACCTCCTATGTCATCCTCATGACCGGCGCGATCCTGTGGCTGATCTCAGCGCTGATGCTGACGGTCTACCGGCGGGTCAAGCGCCACCGCCAGCAGGTGATGGTCTATTTCCAGGGCGCTGTCGCGCCGAGCACGAATCGAAACGTCTAGCCGCCTGGGTATGCCACTATAAAGGATAGTGGATCTCGAAAAAACACTGCTGCACAAGGTAGGCGAGGCCGTCCACCGGTTCCGCATGATCCGGGACGGGGATCGCGTAGCCGTGGCGCTCTCAGGCGGCAAGGATTCGGCCACCATGCTCGAAGCGCTGCTGCTGCTGCAGAAGCGCGCGCCCATCGATTTCTCGGTGTGCGCATTCACCGTCGAGCAGGGAAAGTTTCTCCGCCCCATCGAGCCGCTGGGCGAATATCTCCGGGCGCGCGGCATCCCCTGGACGTACTTCCGCGATGCGCCTTCGTTCAAGCTCCTCGAAGAGCAGCCGGACCATGGCTGCGACCTCTGCAGCCGCTACCGGCGGCGCGCCGTCTACGAGATTGCGCACGGCCTGGGCGCGAATGTGATCGCGTTCGGCCACACGGCCGACGATTTCTGCGAAGCCCTGCTGCGCAACACCATGTTCACCGGCCGCCTCAGCGCGCTGCCGCCGGCAACCAATTCGCGCAGCCGCGAGTACCGCCTTATCCGGCCGCTGGTGTTCGTGACGGAAGACATTACGCGCGCCTATGCGGAATCCCTCGGGGTTCCGGTGATACCGTGCGGCTGCTCGGAGCGGACGGGGACCGTGCGGCGTGCCCTGCGCGACCTGTTCGCCGGCCTCGAGGTGGAATACCCGCACTTGAAGGAAAACATCCTCTCCGCCATGGGCAACGTGGATACCAGCCGCCTGCTGGATACTCGCTTTCTCAATCCCGACGAGAATGAGCCGCAGACACAGGATCTCTTCCCCATCGTCACGGAACTGTAATGGAACTCGATTGACCGGCGGCCCGCATGCCGTTAAGATGGGGTTCTCTCGTTTCCGACCCAACCTATGAGATTGCTGCCACGTGAGGAGAAGTTCTATCACCTGTTTCAGAAACAGGTGGACATCATCTCGGAAGCCTCGAGGCTGCTGCTCGACGGTGTTCGAACCGGCAATGCGCGGCTGGCCGCAGCCGCCACCGAAATCAACCTGCTCGAGCACAAGGGCGACGAAGTGATCCACGAGATCTTCACGCGCCTCAACCAAACCTTCATCACGCCGCTCGATCCCGAGGACATCCACAACATCTCCACCAGTCTCGACAACGTCCTCGATGGCATTGAAGACACTGCACACCGCCTGGTTGCCTATCACCTGGAATCGGTTCCGCCCACCATGATCGTGCTGGCCGAGCACGTGGCGAGCTGCGCCAAGTCGCTGCGGGCGGCGTTCGTAGCGCTCGAGAAGAATGGTCCGATCATGGAGCATTGCATCGAGATCAACCGCCTGGAGAACGAGGCGGACCGGATCGGGCGCAGTGCCGTGGCGGATCTGTTCAACAAGGAGAAAGACCCCATCACGCTGTTCAAGCTGAAAGAGGTCTACGATTTCTTCGAAGGCACCGTCGATTGCTGCGAGGATGTGGCGGACGTTCTGCAGAACGTGGTAGTCAAGAACAGTTGAGCGATGTCTCTTTACACGCTGGTCATCCTGATCATCGCCATCGCGCTGGTTTTCGATTACATCAATGGATTTCACGATGCCGCGAATTCGATTGCGACCGTCGTGGCCACGCGCGTACTGACACCTTTTCAGGCGGTGCTGTGGGCGGCGTTTTTCAATTTCGCGGCGGCCTTTCTGTTCGGCACGGCGGTGGCTAAGACCTTCGGCCGGGGGTTTGTCCACATCGAACTGGTGACGCCATACGTGCTGATGGCGGGCCTGCTGGGCGCGATTTTCTGGGACCTGATCACATGGTGGCTGGGACTGCCCACCAGTTCGACTCACGCGCTGATCGGCGGATATGCGGGCGCGACCATGGCGCGCATCGGCCTCACACGCGGCCTCTCGCACAGCCTGGAAGCGTTGAACTTCGGTGTCACCGGCGAGTGGCCGCTCACGCTTCTGTTCATCTTCGTGGCTCCGTTGATCGGCATGATTTCGGCGTACTTCCTGATGATCCTGGTGTATTGGCTGTTCCGCCGCTCCAGTCCTTCGAAGATGGACAAGTATTTCCGCAAGCTGCAGCTCATCTCGGCGGCCATGTTCAGCCTGTCGCACGGCTCGAACGACGCACAGAAGACCGCCGGCATGATCACCGTCGTGCTCTACACGGCGCACTACATTCAGACGTTCGAGATCCCGACGTGGGTGCTGTTCGCCGCTTATTCGGCGATCGCCTTAGGAACGTTGAGCGGCGGATGGCGCATCGTGCACACCATGGGCGGCCGGCTGACGCGCCTCAAGCCGCGCAGCGGGTTCTGCGCGGAGACCGGCGCGGCCATCGCCGTGCTCTCCGCCACAAACATCGGATTGCCGGTTTCGACCACCCACGCCATCGCCGGAGCCATCACCGGCGTGGGCAGCATCCACCGCATGAAGGCCGTACGCTGGGGAATCGCAACCAACATCGTGTGGGCATGGGTGCTGACGATCCCAGCAGCGGCGGCGATCGCATGGCTGGCATTCGTGGCGATGCATTTCACGTTCGGCGTGTAGGAGGGGCCGTGAGAAGGCTGTTCCTGGTGGCGGCTCTGTTGAGTGCGGCCGTCTGAAATGCGTCCGCCCAGGAGATTCAGGGCGCGTGGAGCGGCACCCTAGACGCCGGGCCGAGCAAGGTGCGCCTAGTGTTCAAAATCAAGCAGGCCGAAGGCGGGCTCACCGGCACCATGGACAGCCCCGATCAGGGAGTCACGGGCCTCGCGGCCGCTGTGTCGCGCGACGGCTCGAACCTGACCATCGAACTGAAGAAGGCGGGCATCCGCTTCGACGGCAAGATCGCCGAAAACGGCCAAAGTATTCCTGGAACATTTCAGCAGGGTGGCGTTTCGCTGGCTCTAGTCCTGCGGCAGACTGTGGAGACGCCCGCCTTACGCCGGCCGCAGAATCCGGTGAAGCCGTATCCGTACCGCGAAGAAGAGGCGAGCTATCCGAACGCCGCGGCGGCATCCAACTCGCGGCCACGCTGACCGTTCCGCCGGGGAAAGGGCCGTTCCCGGCGGTGCTGCCGATCACGGGGTCGGGGCCGCAGGATCGCGACGAGACCCTGATGGGCCACAAGCCGTTTCTGGTGCTGGCGGATTACCTGACGCGCAAAGGCATCGCGGTGCTGCGCGCGGATGACCGCGGGGCCGGAAAATCCGGCGGGGATTTCGCGGCCGCTACCACCGCCGACTTCGCCACCGACGCCGAGGCCGGCGCCCTGTACCTGAAGACGCGCCCCGAAGTGGACTCCAAAAAGATCGGCCTGATCGGACACAGTGAAGGTGGGGCAATTGCTCCGCTGGTGGCGTCGCGGCGGCCCGAGATCGCATTCATCGTGATGCTGGCGGGTCCGGGCGTGCCGGGGAACGAGGTCATCATCTCGCAGACCGCGCTGCTGGCGAAAGCTTCCGGCGCGAGCGATGCGGCCTCCCGCGCGACGGCTGCGAAAGAGCGCGACATCCTGGCGATCATGCTGCGGGAGAAGGACAACGCCATCGCAGGGAAATTGCTTCGCGAGCAACTGGCCGGCACGCCCGAATTGCAGATGGCCCTGCAGATCCGTGTGTTGACGTCCGCGTGGTACCGCTATTTCCTGGCATACGATCCGCCGCCGGCGATCGAGAAAACGAAGTGTCCGGTGCTGGCTCTCAACGGCGACAAAGACACGCAGGTGGATTCGAAGCTGAATCTTCCCGCCGTCGGCAAAGCTCTCGAGTCGGGTGGCAACAAGACTTTCGAACTGGTGCAACTCCCCGGTTTGAACCATCTTTTCCAGCACGCCCAAACGGGCGCCGTCTCGGAGTACGGATCGATCGAAGAGACGATGTCCCCCGCGGTGCTCGAAAAAGTAGCCTCCTGGATTCTGCAGCGCTGACCAATCTCGAGTCTCCAGAAGGCTGGCGGCCTCTGATAGAATCTGGATCACCGCGCTACCCTCGATCTCCGAGCCGAGCGCGTGAGAGGTCGAACGAGAAGGAGAGTCGAATGAATCGCTGGTTACTGAATGTTGCCCTGTTCGCGTCTTTGGCGATCGTCACAGGCCTGGCGCAGACCCCGCCGCCTGCACAAGCGCCGAGGCCGAATGCCGACCCCTACGCCAACAACCCGGACGCCGGTAAGCTCAGGTTCCCCCTGGCAGCGCCCGCCGGCAAGGATAGCGGTGCGATGAAAACGGCGCCGCCCGGCGCGGCGAATGTCGGGCCTTTTGATGCCTCCACGTGGAAGTATGGACCCAATTTCAACGCGCCTGCGGATTCGAAGATCTGGAATCCGGTGAAGCTCAAAATGATGCAGGGCGGCAAAGTGACCGGGGGTACCTTCTTCAGTTCCACGGATCCGGAAACGTATTGTGCGATGGCGAATGCCGGCTACGATTTCATCTGGACGGAAATGCAGCACAACTCCCGCGACTGGGAGCACGTGGCTCGCATGTGGCGCGCTTGTCCGCACGCCAAGGCCGTTCCGGGTGTTCGCGTCGCGTACGCCGATGAACGGGAGATTCAGCATGCGACCGATGCGGGCGCGCTGGTGATTGTGGTGCCGACCGTGGACACTGTAGAGGAAGCAAAAGCGGCGCGGGACTGGACTTATTTCCCTCCTCTCGGGAAGCGTAGCAACGGCGGCGGCCAGGCGTTTGACGCGGCGGTGTGGGGCGGCGTCCCTGGCGGTTATCGCGCGACGATCAATGACAACATCGTGCTGATTCTCATGATTGAGACGCTGGAAGGCATTAAGAACGCCTATGAGATCGCCAAGGTTCCGGGTGTGACCGCGGTTTTCGCGGCCAGCGGCGATCTGGGGAATTTCTCGGGATACGCGCAGGGCTCGCCGGACTATGAGCGCTTGATCAATGTGGTACATGATGCGACGCTGGAGGCGGGTAAGCGGCTGTGCGGTCCGTTGTCATGGCGCGATCGTCCCGATTTCACGTGCTTCCAGGCAGGTAGTGAGACGGCGGCGATCGCGCGCGGCGTTGCCGCCGAGCTCGGGCCGCTAGCCAATACTCAGGCGAAAGTCGAAGTAGGTCCGCTCGCGCCGCCGCCGGCTAAGCGCTGACGGTCAACGGACCGGACCACCTACCGCGATCGCCCGCGTCTTCGGATTGTTGTCAAGGCGCTGCCAGCCGGGACAGGAGTCACCGGTGCAGGGCGTGCCTGTCGAGAGCCAGATCCAACCATCGTTGTGTAACTGGTAGAGGCCGCTCCCGGAGGCGGAGATCGCCTTCGTCTTCGGGTTATCGTCGAGGCGCTGCCAGCCGGGACAGGACTCGCCGGTGCAGGGCGTACCGGTGTAGCGCCAGATCCAGCCGTTCTTATGTAGAGCTTGTCCCTTATTTTCGTAGACACAGGCCCGTCGAAACAGCGGTCTCTTCCGACCCAAAACATAAATAGACGATTTTGTTTGACTATGGGAAAGAAGGCATTTATAATTCGGAATGCCCACCCAGCCGGACTTTTCCCTACTGCCGACACTAGTTCCGGAGCAAGAAGTTCTGTCCAGCTATGTATCGACGGTCCT
>JBGPHT010000071.1:0-36078 GCA_041484525.1 Bryobacteraceae bacterium
ACTTCGGCGCGGGGCTCGGCGGGACCAGACTCTCAGGAGGGTGATGAAGCAGCGAAAATCGAACTGACTTACTCAACCACGGCCAGCATCAGCCGAGCGGGGCCAGCGCTCGGAACGTTGATTGTGTGCATAATCCAGGTGTAACAACCTTCACAAGCCGCCTCCTCAGGAACCTAGCCGGCACAGAAGCTCGGATAACGGCGATCTCTGACCTGTCTTGCTGCGGCCCTTCACTTGCAGGACTCACAACAGAAGAAGGTGAGGATCACATGTTTCACCACATACTATTCCCGATCGACTTTTCCGAGCGCTGCAGACAGGCGACCCCTTTTGTCAAAGCGTTTGCAAACCTCTACCGAGCGAAAGTAACCCTCATGCATGTAATCCAGATTCCCACCGGATGGTATGGCGGCGCGGACGCTGCGTACCCGATCATGTTTGACGTTGAGGCGATGGAAAACGATGCACGCCGGGAACTGGGCAAATTCTATAGCGGAGGAAATGACTCCGAGCCACAGATCGATATTGCCGAGACTGTCAACCAGGGCGAACCCGGATCTGCGATTGTCCAATACGCGGAACAGGCCGGTGTCGATCTCATCATGATGCCCACACACGGATACGGCAAGTTTCGCCGGTTCCTGCTCGGCTCTGTCACGGCCCGGGTGTTACATGATGCGCACTGTCCAGTCTGGACCGCCGCACACGCTGAAGAAGGCTGGGAAAGCTCCCCGAAATGCCGGCAGATTCTGTGCGCTGTCGACGGGAGCGAAAAATGCCTGCCCCTGATCCGCGACGCCGTGATGTTGGGTTGCGAACTTTCGGCAAAGGTCCGTCTGGTTCACGCGATACCTTTTCTTGATTCCGATCTGACCGTCGGTCTCCCTGACGGCGCAGAGCGTTTTGTTGAATCCGCGCGACGACGTATACAAGAACTGCAACGTGAGGCAGGCACAAATCTTGAACTCTGCCTGGATACCGGCAATGTCTCGGACGTGGTCCGAAAAGCCGCGGTACATCACGAAGCCGATCTGGTTGTGATAGGCCGCGGGAAGATCCACGAGCGATTTGGAGGGCTCAGAACGAACGCTTATGCGATCATTCGCGATTCGCCCTGTCCTGTACTCAGTGTGTGAGTCAACTTTAGCGGTTCGCCTATTCGGATCGTTTTGCGGTCTCGTCCGATCGAAGATTGAATTTCTTCATCTTGTATCGCAGAGTGTCGCGGGTGATCGATAGCAACTGGGCCGCACGCGTCTGGTTCCATCCAGCCCTTTGGAGTGCGTTCAAGAGCATGGTCTTTTCGGCTGTCTCAAGCGACATCCCGGTTAGCTCAGGCACGAGCGAACGCTTCTGCTCGGCTGGCTGGGTCAATATGATTTCACCCGCGCCGAGACCCAGACTCAAAGGGCTTACCCACGGTGTGTCTTCCAGAACCATGGAGCGCTCGATAGCATTACGTAGCTCGCGGACGTTGCCGGGCCAATTGTGCGCTACCAGCGCCTGGGCAGCCTCCGGTGAAACACCCTGGATAGTCCGATTGAACTTCCGGTTATAGGATCCAATAAAGTGATTCGCGAGGGGAAGGATATCTTGCTTGTGATCCCGCAATGGGGGTACGACGATTTGTATCACGTTGAGCCGGTAATACAGATCCAGCCGGAAGCGGCCTTGTTGGATCGCCTGCGGCAGGTCCTGGTTGGTCGCTGTGATCACTCGTAGATCCACCCGAATGTCGGTTGTGCCGCCTAGCCGGCGAACCTTCTGCTCCTCCAGCACGCGCAACATCTTGGCCTGCAGAGCAGTCGTCATTTCGGCGATCTCATCGAGAAAAACGGTGCCGCCGCTGGCCAGCTCCAGGATCCCCTTTTTCTGGATGCGAGCATCCGTGAACGCACCCTTCTCGTAACCGAATAACTCACTCTCCAGCAGCGTTTCCGGAATGGCCGCGCAGTTGATGGCCAAAAACGGCTGCGCCTCGCGACGGCTACCGTGATGCAAGACTTTGGCGATCACGTCCTTGCCTGCGCCGCTCTCGCCGGTCAGCAGAATCGTGGAAACCTCGCTTGACGCCACGCGGCGTGCGAAATTCATCAGCCGCTGCATCGCCTCCGATTCGGCCACTATCTCGAAACCGCTGTCCACACTTCTTTCGAAGGTGGGAAGAGGAGCAACGGCACGCTCCTCGCTGGTACCGCCGAAAACGATTACAGCTCCAGTGATCTGTCCGTCGTGATCCCGAATCGGCGAGATAGTTCCGCCGACAGACCTTTCCTCACCTTCCCGTGTAACCACCACGCTCCCGCTGTGCAGTTCGGCGAGCGTGCCTGTGCGGATTGCGTCGTTGATTGAAGCGCTCGCGCGGCTGCGGCCCTTAAGCTGCAAGACCTGGTCAATATGCTTGCCGCGGCTCTCGACACTCTTCCAGCCCGTCCAAGATTCGGCAGGGAGATTCATGAACGTGATCAGCCCGTCCATGTCGGTGGAAATTACGGCCTGCCCGATAGAGCGAAGCGTCGCGGAAAGTACCTCACCCTTTTGCTTCTCGAGTTGGTCAGCTTTGTGTTTGTGAAGGGCCATCTCAATACTTGCCAGGAGCTCGCCTTCCTGGAATGGCTTGATCAAATAGCCAAGCGGCTCGGCCAACTTCGCGCGGTCGAGGGTTTCGCGATCGGCATGCGCCGTCAGGTAAACCACGGGAATATCGAACCGCGCGCGAATTTGACGGGCGGCCTCGATGCCGTCCATGTCTCCCTTGATATGTATGTCCATCAATACCAGGTCGGGCCTGGTACGCTCGGCATCCCGGATCGCATCCTGCCCTGAGGAGACAAGCGCCGTTACCGCATACCCCAAGTGCGTCAGGATGTCGTGAATATCCTCTGCGGTGATGCGCTCGTCTTCCACGATCATGATTCGCGACTGGGTCATCCATGTCCTCCGGCCTGAAAGGTCAGCGCGACTCGGGCGCCGCCATCGGAAACCATTTCCACTGTCGCACCGAGTTGATCGGCCAGCGTACGTACTAGTCTTAAGCCCAGTGACTTCGTACCGGCTTGACCCGCTCCGTCGGGCAATCCGATTCCGTCATCTGTCACCGCGAGCCGGATGCAATGGTTAGCGTCCTCGCGCATTTCGATTCGAATCCTACCGGTCCCGCCCCCTGGAAAAGCGTACTTTAGAGAATTTGAAACCAGCTCGTTGACGATCAATCCGCACGGAACTGCGGTGTCCATAGTCAGGCGGAGCTCGTCGATCGAGGCTGTAAGCTGCACGCGGTTCGAATCGACTCCGTAGGATCGGAATAAATAGTCCGCCAGTTGATCGATATACGCGGGGAAATCGATCTCAGAGAGATTCACGGATTGATATAGGCTCTCGTGAATCAGAGCCATGGAGTGGACCCGGTTTTGGCTTTCCTGGAACATCTTTCGCATGGCGCCATCTTCGATGGTGCGGGACTGAAGACCAAGCAAGCTGGAGACGACCTGAAGATTATTCTTTACCCTATGGTGAATCTCCTTGAGAAGGACTTCCTTCTCCCGGAGGGAGGCACGGATGACCTCGTCGGCGATCTTGCGCTGTGTGATATCGCGGAGAATCACCGTGAAGAGCCAGCCACCTTCGAGCTTGGCTTTCGAAATCGAGGCCTCGGCGGGAAAGTCAAATCCGCCCTTCCGGCGGCCGAAAATCTCGCGCCGCTCTCCCATGATGCGGGCAGCTACAGGCGAGGCGGTAAACGTGTGGATGTGGTGGCTGTGTGCTTCGATAAAACGCTCGGGAAGGAGGATGCTTAGCGATTCGCCCAAGATTTCGTCCCGTTTATAGCCGAAGATCCTCTCCGCCCCTTGATTGAACAGGATGATGCGCTGATCGGCGTCGATCGAAATGATGGCGTCTTCAGCGAGGTCCAGGATCCTGGCAAGTGGATCGGCCGATTTGAGCAGAATCCGGAGCGCTTCCATCCGCTCCAGTCTACAGCCAATGCCCCACGGCGGCGCAACGCTCCGGCGAGTGCTCACGCCAATTCCGCCAGGCACTACTTACTGCGCGGAAGAGTTCCGCCCGGCCGGTGGGGAAATCCAGCACATCAAAGCCTCCGAGATTCAAAACTTCTGCCCACAAACGATCGTCCGCATGCCGCGTGAAAACGATGAGCTTGGGCGGGCGCTCCAATTTCATCTGCGAGTCGAAGAATGGTCTTCCAGCCGCCATCGGGCAAATGGCACGCGCATAACACGACGGGCGTAGTGTTTCCGCTCAATAATGCCTTTGCCTCATCCACCGTTCGAGCGGTATGCAGTGCCCAACTCGATCCGTCGAATGCATTGCGGAGTCTCCTTAGGCCCTCCTCACTCCCACTCACGGCGAGAACCTCATTACTGCGAGCAAGCAGTGTGGGCGAGCTCGTCAATGGCAAGGTATTTTTCCTTTTTCCAGATTGATGGCACGCGGGAACAAGATGTTGTTTTCAAGGTGGAAATGCTGGTGTGCGCATGCGGTCAGAATCCGCAGCCTTTCAAACAGGGTCGACAAGGTGGTGGAAGCGCCCGGCGGACTCGCATAGTTGTTGGTTAGGACGCGGATTTCCTGTAGTTCGCCCGCGGCGCGGTTATTCTGGTCTTCCGTTGCACGCGAAAGATTGGCCACCGAGCCAAACAGCAACCTGGAAGACGGGACACCGGGCACAACTGCGGTTTCCAGGTCCGAGATAGCCGGAAAGAGAATGGCCTCCTCCTTACGCATTTGAACCTCCAGGTGTTGGTGGAAACGTTGGATTGGCCGTTGTAATATCAGCAGCACTTCACGCTCGCCATGCTGCTGCTCCGAAATGTTTGTAATCCACTTGTCCAGAGCCGGCAATTCGAAACGCAGGTAGGCGTGGTGTGTATCGACAATATGCCCAATCAGCTTGCGCACCGAAACGAATCGCCAGTCGGGGCTTGGCGGATTTCCGCGCCTGAGGTACATAGCCTGATCAACCTGCGCCATGAAAGCCTCGAGAGAGAGTCCGCTTCCGGAGAGGATATCTCCGAGCGCCCGGCCGCCCCGGCAGTAATAGTCGATGTCGAGTTTCTCCAAGACGTCGGCAGCCGCCGGATTCTCGATCACTACGTCGCGAATACTACGTTCTGGCGTAAGGGTCACCCGATTGCTCTCTAGGACACGCGGATCGCGACCTTGAGCGCACCGTCACGCCGCGAGCCAAACAAGTCATACGCCCGTCCGATCTCTTCGAACGAGAAGACGTGAGTGAGGAGAGGCGTAAGATCGATCCGCCGCGCGGCTACCAGACGCATCAGGCGGTGCATCCGCTCCTTGCCACCCGGGCAGAGCGTGGTCACGATAGTGTGATCGCCCAAACCCGCGGCAAAGCCCTCGAGCGGAATCCGCAAATGGCCGGAATAGACGCCGACGCTCGAAAGGGTGCCTCCAGGGCGCAGAACCCGTAGCGCGCTCTCGAAGGTCTCTTGGATACCAAGCGCCTCGATTGCCACATCCACACCGCGACCATTCGTGAGGTCCTTGATTTGGCGGACAACGTCGCCTTCGGCCAATAGAGTAGCCGAGGCCCCGAAGTGCTTAGCCATTTGGAGGCGGTGAGGGTCGGAATCCACCGCCAGAATCTCGGAAGCGCCCATAAGCCTGGCGCCCAGAGTGGCACATAGCCCAATAGGCCCTTGTGCAAACACCGCCACCGTATCGCCTAGGCGGATACCGCCGCTTTCAGCCGCTGCGAAGCCAGTCGAGGCGATGTCCGCGAGAAGGAGAACAGCCTCGTCGGACAAGGCATCGGGGACTAAAGCCAAGTTCGCCTGGGCGAACGGCACGCGGACGAATTCGGCCTGAACCCCATCGATCGTATTGCCGAGCTTCCAGCCCCCCAACAGGCCGCCGCACTGCGAGGTGTGGCCGCCGAGACATGGCTCGCACTGGCCGCAAGGGGTGATGGCTCCTACGAGCACACGCTGTCCGATTTCGTAACCCGTAACGCCCGGACCCAACTCGTGGATTATCCCGACGGCTTCGTGGCCGACGATCGTACCCGGCTGGACTGGGTATTCTCCCTTGACGATATGAATATCGGTGCCGCAGATGGTGGTGAGGCGAACCTGGATCACTGCGTCCCCGTGGCCAGCCCTGGGGATCGGCTTCTCTTCCAATCCGAACTCTCCGGGCGCCCGAAAGACATTGGCCTTCATCAGGCCACGCGGAGTCTGTTTAATCTTCCGTTCCTCAATAGCCAGAGACATTTGGCGACTTCCTTTCCGACTCAAGCCAATGCATGGGGCTCGCCAAAGCTGGACCCACTGACATATAAGGGACTTTTCGGACGCCCATCGCGACCTGACGGTGGCGGCTGAGGGATTTGCCAGCGTCTGGGGTATTTGACCCACGGGACTTGCGCGCGCAACGGTGTGCGGGAGATCGACTCATACGCGAGGTTCAGGTGACGCCGGCCACCGCCGCAAGGCCGTTAAAGCGGACCTCCCGTCTGGCAGGCCGTATCTTGCAATTCGCCGAGTTCCACGTTCATCCTCCTAGGTATCCAGGTCGGAAAGAGGGCCGGTGACCATTGACACTCGCAATGCATTGGCCACTGCCACGACGTCAATCAGTTCCTGTGCTACCACGCCTCCGATAGGTGGCAGATACCCTAATACGGCGGCCATCATGCCGGCGGCGCTCAGCAGCATTCCCGCAACAGCGCTTTGGAGCGCGATGCTTCGCATACGCCGTCCGATGTGAATCAGTTCGTCGACCTTTTCGAGCGAGCTCTCGAGGATCACGGCGGCCGCAGCCTCTACGGTAATGTCGCTCGCCCGGCCGAAGGCCACACCAACGGTTGCGGCAAGCATCGCGGGAGCGTCATTGATCCCATCACCGACGAACAGCGTAGGAGCCTCCCGCGCCTCACGCTCGACGATCGCCACCTTCTCTTCCGGGCTCTTGCCGAAATGCACTTCGGGAATCCCGATCGTTTGCGCCAGATAGCGGACCTCGGACTCGCGGTCACCCGAAACCAGCATGATCTTACGGGCCCGATGACGGGGCATCAGATGGCGGATGAAGCGCCCGCTCTCCCGCCGAGGCTCGTCGCGAAAACGGAAGAAGGCCGCAAATTCGCGGTCGACGAGCAAAACGCATTCCAAGCCTCCCGCCGGCAGCCGCGCCGCGGTCTCCGGATCGAGGGCCTTGCGGCCCGTGATAGCCAGATCCCTTCCGTCGATCCGTCCCCGCAGTCCTTGGCCGGGAATCTCGGAAGCTTCATCGGCCGACAGCAGCGCCAGGCCACGTTTTTCGGCGGCGCACAGCAGACCGGAAGCCAGCGGATGCTTGGAGTATTGCTCCAGGCTTGCGGCGAAGCGCAGCGCTTGCTCTTCCGGAAAACCCGATGCGCACACGGTCTCGACCAGAACCGGCTTGCCGTGTGTGAGAGTGCCCGTTTTGTCGAAGATCAGAGTGCGGCAGCGATCCACACGCTCCAGGACCGAGGGGTCGCGGATGATTATGCCGCGCCGCGCCGCGAGCGAGATCCCGCCGACGATCGCCACCGGAATCGCGAGAAGCAAGGGGCATGGCGTCGCGATCACCAGCACGGCGAGGAACCGTCCCGGATCTCCGCTCCGCATCCAACCCGCAGCGGCCAGGGCAACCGCGAGGGGCGTATACCAGGCGCCGAGACGGTTCGCGATCCGCCGCATCCGAGGGCGCTTGCACGCGGATTCCTCCATCACCCGCACAATGCGGGCGTATTGCGAATCGGAGGGCACCCGCGTCGTCTCGATCACGATCGCGTCGTCGCCATTGATTGCGCCGGAGATCACGGCGGCGCCCGGCGCTTTCGAGACCTCAAAGGGCTCCCCCGTCAGGAGGGATTCGTCCATGTGCGTGTGTCCTTCGACGACGATGCCATCGGCTGGGCAGATTTCGTGCGGCAAGACAACCAGATGCTCCCCAAGCCGGACGTCGGAAAGAGGCAGATCCTCAAGGCCGCCGGTTGAGCGACGATGGGCGATCTGCGGCGCCCGGCGGGTGAGGGCCCGGAGATCGGATGAAGCTCGACGAGTGGCATACTGTTCGAGGGCGATTCCGCCGGCCAACATCAAAACCACAATCGCTCCCACCAGGTACTCGCCCAACAGCACCGACGTAACCAGCGAAATGCCCGCGAGCAGGTCCGCGCCAAACTCCTTCGCCCGAACCCTGGCGGCCAGATCCGCAAAGAGCGGAATTCCGCCCAGGGCCAGGACCACATAGAGGGGAAACAGATGCGCGAGAGGCGGCGCCGCGGTTGCGTATCGCAGGAAAAGGTGCAGGCAGATGCCAGCGGCCGCCAACCCGGCGATTTGAGTCTCATCGAAACGAATCCCTTTCAGGCGCAGGGGCGCGGACATAGCTGGAGCCGAGGCGGACTCGCTTACCGCTTTCACAAGGTGACCTTCGCCTGGACGGCCTCCTCCTCGCATGAGTAGCGAACTTGGAATCCGGTCTCGCGGAAGCCAGCGGTAACAATGACGGCTGCCGCGACGCCTGCATCCGCGCATTCGCGGATCACCTGCGGAACGGTTGCCGCGGGTCTAGCCACTGGGGCGAGATCCACTTGCGCGGGAATTGCGGTTACGGTTGCGAATGTCTGAATTCCCAAAACGCTCGACCGCATTTGGTTCACCGGAAAGACGGTGCCGCCGAAGGAACTGCTGGTCAGGTTCCGCAGGAGGGTGCGACCTACGCTTCCCGGGGCTTCCGTGGCTCCGATCGCCGCTACGGTCTTGGTATTCACTCGAACCTCCGTGTTTCGGCAGCGAACATCACAGGGATTAGAAGCATGATGAGTTCCAAAGAGGCGCGGTTACGGGAATGGTCGAGACCGATGGGGGTGAAATGGGGCGTAGCCACGCATACTCGCGCAACAATGGGCGATATGGCGCAGGTCTGCGAGTAACGCAAGGGGTAGGTCTATAGTGCGATTCGCCGGCCTCGACGGCTGTCGCGGCTCTCCATCAACTTCTTTGCCGCGAGCGGAGAGAGTGTCAGGATGACTAGTTCCAACGGAAGCAGACCACCGCGAAGGACGTCATAGTCCGCTGCAAGCCTGGACGCAATGCGGCCGGAGCATGGTACCAGAGTTGCAACTCTGTTTGTCCGAAAGAAAGGAGTAGTCGTCATGCTGAAGAGAATGACAGCATTGTTCTGTTTCGCTATGCTGTTCGCGATCTTCCCTGCCAGGGCAGACGAATGGAATAACAAAACCATCGTCACCTTCTCCCAACCTGTCGAACTCCCGGGCGTCGTGCTGCCGTCGGGAACTTATGTGTTCAAGCTGCTGAACTCGTTATCGAACCGGCACATCGTTCAGGTGTTTAACGCGGACGAGACCAAGATTCTCACAACTATTCTGGCCATCCCCAACTACCGTCTCACACCCAGTGGAGAGACCGTCCTGCGATTTGACGAGCGTCCAAAAGAGCAGCCGGAGGCTCTACGTGCCTGGTTCTATCCAGGTGACAATTTCGGCCAGGAGTTCGTCTATCCTAAGCCGCGGGCCATGCGCCTGGCGGAGATCACCGGCCAGCCGGTGCTGTCCAGAGAGGCGAAACCCATCGAAACACCGGAGGAACTCAAGAGCGCTACGGTGGTCGCGATCGCGCCCGCCAGGAAGGCGCCCGAGATGGCAGCCCCGCCTACGCGGCCATCGGTGGAAGCCGACCGGACCGCGCCCGTTCCTGAACTGCCGCGGCCGATCCCGGAGTTACCAGTTGGCAAGCTTCCAGACACGGCTAGCCCACTTCCGCTGGTAGCGCTGGCTGGTATCCTCTCGCTGGGCGTCGCCCGATTGCTGAACGGACGCCGTTGAGTTGGTCTCGTACACGAGGATGACATGGTGTTGGCGACTCATGTGCGGCAGGGAGCCCTATATGATCGTCAGGATTCGGTGGCGGAGATCGATTCACTCACCGCGGGCGTCGGTCCGGCGGTGGGCGCAACGATTCTTCTTTACCACCGGATCCCTGGCGCTCGGCTTTTGCGGCTGGATGTACTTGGAGAGCGCGCTCTATCAAGCATCGGAAGGCTCGCGCCTCGATAATAGGCTGCGATCCGTGCCGCCGGCGCATGCCGCGGATAGTCTTCGCCTCGCCATTCAAAACGGATCTCCATTCGGCCGGATTGAAATCTCACGGATTGGGGTTTCCGTAATGGTGGTCGAGGGTGTTACGGCGCGCAGCCTCAAGCTGGCGGCAGGCCACATTCCCGGCACGGCGTTCCCGGGCGAGCTTGGCAATGTCGGCATTGCGGCGCATCGCGATACTTTTTTCCGCAGCCTTAGAAAGATCAAGACCGGCGATACCATTGTCCTGACCGCGCTGTACGGGTCCTTTGTCTATTCCGTGGACGTTGCTCGGATTGTCGACGCTACCGACTTGCGGGTCCTCGATCGGTCCGGCACTCCGTCGCTCACTCTCGTCACTTGTTATCCGTTCTATTACGTAGGTCCAGCGCCAGAGAGGTTCATCGTACGGGCTCGCCAGATTTCTGGACAGCGCACACCAAACCCCCGCGCTGCGCCCGACCTGTCCTTTGGCGTTCGAGCGACGGCGCAAGTTGTCACTCCCTGATTTGTTGGACGGCGTGAGGTTCCGTAGCGGCCATGTCTATCACGAATACCTCAAGATGGCCGCGATCGGCGCGAAGCCGGTCAATTGTTGCGGATCCACGACATGCACCTCGCCGCCGGCGTGTAGGGTTTCTACGGCTGCTGCATTCAACAGATCCTGCGGACCCTCGATCCGCGCCTCGTCAATAGGATAGAGCGGACCCAGCAGATCCTGATACTCTGCCTCGCGAGCCAGTATCAGCTTGTGAACGCGGCCAGCATGCGCGGCTTCCAGTACTTCGCGTATGCCGCTGGCGACGTGGTCGCGCCGTGTAGCGTCTCGAACTTCACTGAGCGCGATCTCGGCTTCGAAGCGCCGCGCATCCCGTAGCGCACCTTGAACGATCTCCCCGATTTCTGCCCATGTGAGATGATCCACGCCCGTGTGACCGGCTTCCAGCACTCGCGGGTATTCCGATGCCAGTCGATAGGCGGCCAGATCGTCCGCTACGCCAATCAGCGCCAGGGTCGCGCCGTTCAGAATACGAGTAAGTTCCCGGTCGGCCAGGCGCAGGTAGTTGTGCAGGTAGAGGTCTGCCCGGTCGCGATCCGAGGACGTTCCGAAGCGTAGCCTGTGTATCTGACCCTGCGAGCTGCCAGCCGCCGAACGGCTCTCCAGGTCGTGATCCGGCTGGTCGTAATCGCCGGCCTCCGCGAGAGTCCGCGGAATGGAAGAAGGAAGCGCGACTTCCTGGCAGTCGCCGGCGCTGCACCTGCCAAGCCGTAGGCCTTTCCTGCTGACCAACAGGATGTAGCACTCGCGATCCTGCACGATGTGAGGGAGAAGCGGCGTGATGTACGGGTGGGTAGCAATCGCGAGCCGCGCGCTTACCGGCGCGGGTGGCCGAAGGAGGTGGAACGCGCCCGGAGAGCCGAAGATCACCGTATCGGCCGAACCGCCGAGCATGGTCGCATCGCGAAGAAGGTTCTCGAACGGACTTAGCAGATTTCCGATAGGGCCCTGATACTGCCTCTGGGCCAGCTCTGCCGCGGCGGTCCGGAGCATCGATTTCAGTCGAATCGCGGCGGTCAGATCAGCCGCACCCGGATGGTGCGCCGGCAGGTAGACCGTGAGGAATGGACCGGGCGACCTACAGATCGATCGTAGCCAGGGCCCATCCACAAGCTGAAGATTCCGCTTTTCAATCAGGGCCATGATTGCACTCTCCTTTTTCACGATGCATGCTACACGCTCAGAACGGGGCAGGGCGAATCGCGAATGATGGCATAGGCATTTGTCCGGAGACGACCAAGGGCTCCTTGCAACCTGCCGCGCCCGATTACTACCAGGTCCGCGCGATGTTCGAGTGCCGAGGCTCGGACTACGCTCGATACACTGCCCACCTTGAGGCAAAGCCCAGTTTCAGTCCCAGCTTTCCTTTGCAGTCTGGCAATCGCTTCGCGGCTCGCATCCATTGCCGATTGATGAAGTCCCGCAACGACGTACTCGTCAGTCGAAACGGCGTGGACCAAACGGAACTGGGCTTTGAAGGAACTGGCCAGATCGGCGGCATAGCGGATCACTCCTGCGTTCTCCGGCTCCAAGCCGGCAGCGCACAAGATGATCCGGTATCCGTCGTGCCGCGGGAGGTCAGGATCCTCCGTATGCGCAGAGGTCCACACGGCGCACTTCGTGTCGTGGAGAACTTTGGCCGTGACAGAACCGAGCAACAGGCTGCGGAACTTCCCATAGCCGTGAGTCGGCATCATGATCAGACCGACGCCCTGCTGTTCGGCGTATTCCGTGATGCGGGCCGCCGGATCGCCGTGATCGACGACCGTCTCGACTCTCAGTCCGGGCGGCGCCGATCCAAAGAAAGTCTCGAGTTGCTGGCGCCCATCCGCAACCATCGCGGGAATGTCGAACATGACCGGGAAGGCCTGCTCCGTGCTGCCGTACCAGGCGATCGGAATCTGAATCACGTGTAGCAGTGTGACCTTAGCCCGGAAGTGCTCCGCCATAGATATCACGTGCGGCCTGACTAGTTTTGAGCGCTCCGAAAAATCAACAGGAAAGACGATGTGCGGGGTGAATAGCATACATTTCGACTCCGTTGTTCGGGCGCCCGCTGTCAATGGGCATTAACTTCCGGACATGCCAACCGGGTCACTAGCGGCCGAGCGACGCGGATGTAATCCGCCATTTTCATGTGAATGGCATCCCGATGCGTGCCGGCATTGAAGACAATGTGGTTTTCTCCGGCCAGGTGTTCGTCCAGATAAACGGGTAGGTTGAATAGCTGGCCAAAGGGGGGCATCGCCCCTACCTCGCTATCCGGAAAAAGCCGCACGATTTCTTCTTCGGTCGCCAGACGCAGACGCTGCAGCCCAAGGTTGACCGCCAGTTCGTCCAGGTCCAACATGCAGTCGGCCGGAAGCACTGCCATGGCGTAAAAGCTGTCGCCGCAAAAGACGACCGTCTTGGCGAGCCGGCTAGGCGGCACGTGTTCAGCGGCTGCCACTTCCCGTGCACGATATGCGTTCGCATGGCGCGTATGCGTGTAGCGGACCCGATGGCTATCGATCAGCTCAATGCATCGTCGTAAGCTGGTCATTGTCGTTTCTCCTGCAATCTCATGAAGAGCAATCGCCGGTCCATAATGTTCGCGTGTTCGATTCTTAACGGACGAAAAGCATTTTTGTCGCTATGGAGTAGTGGAGACGCCGAACGTCTGCGCGAAATGCCCCATCCTAGACCCACTGGCACGTTACAGGTCCAGGTAGCCCGTTCGGTTTCGAACCGTCAGGCGCCGGCGGATCGGAAGAGACGGCGTTTCACC
This sequence comes from Bryobacteraceae bacterium, assembly GCA_041484525.1. GTDB lineage: Bacteria > Acidobacteriota > Terriglobia > Bryobacterales > Bryobacteraceae > JBGPHT01. Next base: position 13,438 of record JBGPHT010000071.1, read on the forward strand.
GTTTCCACCAACAATAGGTAGGTCACAGTTGCCGGTCCCAGGAACGCAAAATACAATCCGGGCAGCATTGTGAATCCTAGCGCTGCCGCAGCAGGAGTGTATGGCAATAGCAGCCCCGCCAGTACGGCCGCGAGCGTCGTGGCCGTGAGAGCCCGGCTGGGACGGCTCTTCCATGGGCTTCGCATCGTCCGGATTACGAATAACACCAGTGTCTGGGTAGCCAGCGATTCGACGAACCAGCCTGTATGAAATTCTGCCTCGGCTGCGCGGAAGAAGTGAAGCAGGATGAAGAAGGTCAGGAAGTCATAAAGCGAGCTGATCGGTCCGATGATCAACATGAAGTTTCGGATGAGGCGAATGTCCCAGCGATGAGGGCTGCGGACATATTCTTCGTCGACGTTGTCGGATGGAATCGTAATCTGCGCCATGTCGTAGAGGAAATTGTTCAGCAGAATCTGCGTCGGCAGCATGGGTAGAAACGGCAGAAACAACGAAGCGGCTGCCATGCTGAACATGTTTCCGAAGTTCGAGCTGGTCCCCATCAGAATGTATTTGGTGACGTTGCCGAATGCTTTCCGTCCTTCGATGATGCCCTTATGAAGGACGCGCAACCCGGGTTCCACCAGAATGATTCCGGCCGCATCGCGCGCCACATCGACCGCGGTGCACACGGAGATCCCTACGTCTGCCACCCGCAGGGAAGGAGCATCGTTGATCCCATCACCCATAAAGCCGACGATGTGGCCCCGCTGCTTGAGTGCAACCAGTATTCGGGTCTTTTGCGCCGGCGAGATGCGGGCGAAAACGGTCGCCTTCTCGACCACGTGCTCGAGCGCAGCGTCGCTGGTGCGATTGAGTTCTTCCCCTAGAACCACCTGACCATGTGCGAGCCCAACCTGCTCACAAACGTGCCGGGCGACGAGATCGCTGTCGCCGGTAATAATCTTGACCTGGACCCCATCCCGGCGTAACGCCTCCACCGCTTCCCGAGCGTCTGCGGCGGGTGGATCGGCAAAAGCCAAAAATCCTGCCAGCGTCAGGTCGTGTTCGTCGGCTGCCGAGTATGCCGCGCGTTGGTCTATGTCGCGGTAACCGACCGCGAGCACACGGTAGCCTTGGGCGCTCGATCCGTCGTATACCTCCCGGATGCGACGGCGAGCATCGTCAGCCATTGCCAGCACCTGGCCGCCGCTCTCGTAGGATGTCGCCAGTAGAACGATCCCTTCGGGGGCTCCTTTGGTGATGAGAATCCGATCTTCGCCGGGCGCTGGAGTATCCACCACAATCGACACGCGTCGCCGTTCGAAATCAAACGGAACTTCGTCCCGCTTTTCATATCCATCCAGGTTCGCAGGTTGACGTTTCAAGATCGCGGTATCGAGCGGGCTGCGAATACCGGTTTCGAACCGGCTGTTGAGCCAGGCCAACGCCAGCGGCCGTTCGGAAAAAGCGCCGAGCGCGTCACACGAAGATTCGAGGGCCATGTCGCCGGTCGTCAGGGTCCCCGTCTTGTCACTGCACAGGACGTCGATGCTCCCCAAGTTCTGTATGGCCGGCAACAGCTTGACGATGACCTTCTCCCGCGCCATCGAGACCGCACCTTTGGCTAGCGTCACCGAGGTAATCATCGGCAGAAACTCAGGAGTCAGACCAACCGCCAAGGCCACAGCAAAGAGCAGCGACTGTAGCGCATCGCGGTGCAGGCCGATACTCAGAACCAGGATGAACAGCACCAGAAAGAACACGGTGCGCAGAATGAGTCCTCCGAAATGGCGCAGTCCCCGTTCGAACTCCGTTTCGGGTGGCCGTGCGGTGAGCCGCTCGGCGATGTCGCCGAAGGCGGTCTTTGGTCCGGTGGCCACTACTTCAGCCAACGCCGTGCCGCTCACGATGGAAGTTCCGAGGAAAACCAGGTTGCGGGCGTTGGGATCGGAGCTCGCGCCGGGCAATTCGACGGTAGCTTCCTTTTCGGCGGGCATGGATTCGCCCGTCAAGGCTGCCTGGTGTGCGTAGAGGTCGCGAGACTCGATCAAGCGCGCATCAGCCGGCACCATGTCACCCGCGGACAATTGGATCAGATCGCCGGGCACCACGAGACGGCGCGGGATTTGCTTCCACTGGCCATCGCGCAGAACAGTTGCTGTTGGACTGACCTGCTCGCGGAGACGTTCTGCGGCACGAGAGGAACGATAGGTTTGCGCGAAGTTGATGGCTACGCCGACCGCCACCACGATGACAATTATCGAGGCATCCACGCGACCGCCGAGCAACGCCGAAGCCACCGCCGCGATCAGAAGAATGAGCACCAAGGGGTTCAGAAAGAGAATCAGGAATTGAACTACTCCAGACCGCCTCCGGGAAGGTGTGGGCTCGTTGGGCCCAAACTTCGCAAGACGTGCCTCGGCCTCCCGGGAGCTTAGGCCTTGCGGTTTTGAGGTTGAGGTCATGACGGAGTGGCGGTTCGTGCAGCTTCATTCACGCGGATGTGCGCTGCGTGCGCCACTGGTATGGCTCGGTACGGAATGCGGGTAACCACCGGTAAGGACCTTTTCGAGAGCGGCGTCGTGTCCGTAAATATCATCAAAGAAATAGACATCGCCGTCCTGTTGAACGACTGCCGTGGCGTATACGATCAAAACGGGGATGGGGCTGTCCAGCGTCACCGTGAACGTCTTCGCGCCGTGCATTGCCTCCGTAATCCTCTCCGGACTCCATTCAGTTTTGTTTCGCAGGACCCAGGCCGCGAGTGCCTCTGGCCTTTCGAGCCGTATACAGCCGTGAGAAAAATCGCGGCGGGACTTCGCAAACAACTGGGTCGCGGGTGTCCCATGCATGTAGACGTTGTATTCGTTCGGAAAAAGAAACTTTACCAAGCCCAATGCGTTTTCGGCGCCTGGGACTTGGCGGATGTGCCATTTGCCCGAGCGAAGCTGAGTCAGGACCCGATCGTCGATCGCGCCCGGCGCCGCAACGGCCTTCCCGAACGATACGACTTCGTAGCCGTTCCGAGCCAGATATGAACGGTCACGCACCGCTTTCGGAACCATCTCGGCGCGCTGGATGCTCAACGGCACATCCCAATATGGCCGGAAGATGACAGACTTCATCCCGCCGGCAAATACCGGAGTCTGATGACGGTAGGCGGCTCCCACGACCACTTTCATCTCAAGCTCGGTTGTGTAGAACTCATTCAGGGCGCGGAGCCGGAACTCCGGGATGTTCACTACGATCGGCGGCGATGCAAATTGATGTGGAACCCAGCGATAGCGTTCCAAAGTCAACTGCAATTGACATATGCGCCGGCTCAACGGTGTATTGAGCTGCCGGAACGTGGCATTTCCAATTCGCCCGTCTGCGTCGAGCCCATGGCGGCGTTGAAAATGCTTTACGGCGCTGACGAGATCTCCGGCGTACCAGTCGTCAGGCACGATTGCGCCGGCTGGAAGATCGCCGAGTATTCCCAGCAGGTGGCCAAGGTTTGCAGCTTCCGCGTATGCGCTCCCCGGTTCGACCGGCTTCCGCGTCAAAGACAGGCGTGGTGTGGCACCGCGGGCGGCGAGCCCAAGATACCGCTGCAGCGCGATCTGTGTTCGCTGATAGCCTGGAAACGGCGGTTCGATCCCATCCAGCACCACGCCCACATCTATGGCATCCACGAGGCGGGTACGGATGAACCTGGCGGGATCGTAATCTTCACGCGCCAGGTCAAGGCCACGGTGAAACAATGTGGGATTGACTCTTCCCGTGTGCAAATCGGAGACGTAGCGCATCACGGAAATCGTAAGGTCCAGATCAAACTGCGCCAGATCCGCCTCCGAGGCCTGTGTCCGCAACTGGTCTAACCGCGTGGTCCAACGGGAAGCGCCGTAGTCTTCCGGATTCAACCCCTTGGCAGCAGCACTGCGAAGCGCCTGAATCAACGCCTGTGCCTGCCGGGTCGGTTTGCGGTCACGAACCCAGGCCAAGTCATAGGCGGCGGATTCATAAAACCCTCTGATGGCGGCCTCCGGAGCGGACGTCCGCCCTTCTGACACCAAGCGCTTCAAAATGGCGCGGCAGTCCGATCTCGGAGGAACCTGACCGGCGGCGAGAAGCGCCACTGTCAGTCCCAGCGCTCGCCAAACGTGGTCCATCGGGGTGCGCTCCGTCAGTGCCGGAATTCAGTGCCAGGAAGCTCTAACACCGAACAATGCAACCGTCTGGCCAGACCAAAAGGGGATTCACGGAGAGATAGCTAAACGAGGTGTGCGTTGCAATATCGGTCGCGGCGCGCTGTGACTGCCACGCCTCGATCTGGTGGTATTTACTCAGGCATGGGCCAATTGCCCCGATAGGCACTCCCAACTGTCTGCAACTTCTGGCATTCGCACGTGCCCGCCGTGGCATCCAGCATGCACCGAAGTAGGTCGACCGGATGGTTCGGGCGGCGGCGTCTGGGTGGAGTCTCATATTCCGCGCCAGCTTTCGCACCGGCTCCGCATGCCGGAGTGAGACTACAACGATGAGGAATCGCGATGACCATCTTTCTCGATCGGATCGTTCGGGCGGCCAGGTTGGACAGTCGCGTCTATGAAGAGGTTGAAGCGGATCAGGGCGCGTTCTGGCAGGCCTTTGGGGTGGTGGCTCTCTCCGGCATGGCGACTGTCGTCGGTATTACCGGGCGCTTCAATCTGGCCGACCTGCTTTCTGGCTGTGTCCTGGGAATACTGGCCTGGGCAGCGTGGGCAGCCATCGCGTATCTCGTGGGTACGCGAGTCTTCCCGGAACCGCAGACCCGCGCGGATTGGGGTGAGCTTTTGCGAACCACCGGTTTCGCCACCGCTCCCGGCATACTCTCAATCCTGGGAGTTATACCGGTATTTACGGGATTCATCACACTTGCCGTCACCGTCTGGATGCTGATGTCGTTCGCCGTCGCAGTGCGCCAGGCCCTGGATTACCGAAGTACGCTTCGGGCGGTCGGCGTCTGCCTCGTCGGGTGGCTGCTATACGCAGGAATGTTATTAGGCATGATGTCCCATGCGTCGGCGAGCGTCTTGGTCGGCGCCCCTGGCCTGTCCGGGCGTCCCGCCATCGTCAAGCTGGAGCCGGATAGCGGCAAACCCGGAGATATGATTACCGCCTACGGCACGTCCCTCGATAGTTCGACGGTCGAATACGTCTATCTGACCGATGGAACGATCATTGCGCTGGTGCATATCTTCGAGCAGGGCGCGACGTCGATCCGCTTCAAGATTCCTGCCATGCTAGAGAGCGGCTGCTACACCGTCGTCATCCGTCCCACCGGAGGGTATGCTAGGGCGATTCCACAGCCAGTCAGCTTGACCGTGAAGTGAGGCTTCACGGCCTCTCAAACGCTGACAACCGCGCTCGTCGACTCCCGCACAATAGCATAGGTGTTGGTGCGCAAGCGTCCCAACAGACCCGAATGTTCGTGACGTCCGACCACCACCAGATCCGCGTTCCGCGATGTGCCTACTTCCCGAACAACGTCGGCGACCCGACCGTGCTCCAGGATGACATCGGCGGTTGTGCCAACCCGTTTCTGCAGTTCTTCCATTCGTTCCTGCGCGAGTTTCCTCAGCATCATCGGCAACGCCTGATCGAAATAATGAGCCTGGCCGGCCTCAATCGGGGGAAGCGCGTGAACCACCGTCAGACGGCTGTGGAATTCGGCGGCGAACGCGGCGGCCCAGCGTAACGCCTTCTCGCCCGCGGAATCGAAATCAACCGCGCAAACAACATTGCGGAAGAAAACGGGCACCAGAGGCAAAACCTCTTGCATGTGGACGCCCGTCAGTACGGGACAATCGGCATCGTGAAGCAACTTGGCAGTCAACGATCCGAGAAGGAAACGGCGAAAACGGCCGTACCCATGCGTCGGCATCACAATCAGGTCTATATGTTCAGTGCGGGCGAACTCCGCGATCGTTTGGGAGACGTCCCCTTCCAGCAACAATCGCCGGACGGGTATGTCCCGGAAGTCGTCGATATGACACGCGTCGAGACGGCGCTGCGATTCCGTGCGCATGTCTTCGAACCACCCGGGAGGAATGCTCATCTCGCCGCCGATCATCATATCCTGCATATCGAACACGTGAACCAGGGTCACGTCGGAATGAAAGTGGCACGCTAGCGTTTTCGCATAGTGGGCGGCTCCAGTTTCGCTGTCAGAGAAGTCAACTGGTAAGAGTATCTTTGCTAGTCGCATAGCAAACTCCTTGCCTCAACACCTGCAATCATCGCGCCACAGTCGGCCGCAAATCGTGTTGAATCCAGCATTGTGGTCTCCAAATTGCCGTACCAATGCTGTATGACATCCTTCCGCCACATCCTCTTTCCGGTCGACTTTTCCGAGATCTGTCATGCCACGCGGTCAGACGTAAGATCGATGACAGAACGACTCGATTCGAGAGTTACTCTGCTGCACGTCACCGAGGTCTACGCAGGAGTCGACCTCGGGTTTCCCATGCCATCGGACCTCGAGGAGCATAAACAACGGGATATCTCCTCGCTTAGGACCTTTTCCGCGCCTTTCGCTTCATTGAAGCCAGGAAGCCTAGACACCGCTGTCGTGGTTGGAAACCCCGCGGTCGCAATTATCGAATTCGCCGAAAAGCATGGCGTCGACCTAATCATGATGCCAACGCGCGGGTATGGACCGTTTCGCAGCCTCCTGCTGGGTTCCGTCACGGCGAAGGTCTTACATGACAGCGAGTGCGTGGTCTGGACCACCTGCCACACCTGCGACTCGGCTTCGCCGGCTCACTGCAAAGTCGAGAGTATTCTCTGCGCCGTCGACCTCGACCCGGACGGTCCAGGCCTGATCCGTCGCACAGTAGAACTGGGGAAGCTTTTCAATGCAACCGTTCGCCTCGTACATGCGGTGCCCGCGGCGCATCCAGCACGCTATGACTACATGGGCGAGAACTTTGGCGCATTCCTGATTCAGGCGTCGCGCGAAGAGATGGCAAAAGTGCAAATCAAGGCAGGCACCAAGCTGGAGGCGAGGATCGAGGCGAATACAGTCTCCGTCGCTGTTCGGCAAGTAGCGATCGATTGCGCCGCGGATTTAGTAGTCATCGGAAGAGGAAGACTGGGCAAAGTGCTGGGTCGGTTGCGAACCAACGCTTACGCCATCATCCGGAATTCCCCGTGCCCAGTGATGAGCCTATAGACGAGACAGTCGAATAATCCAGCGTCGCCCACGAAGGTCATACCAGCGCATAGCTATCCCGCTGATCCGATACCTCAGCCGGTTGGCACTCAATCCCCACACTATATGCGTTTGCAATGTATTGTGACAACATCCGCTGCGAATTGAAGAACGAGCCATTAATCGCTATCGCTGCGCGCATGACGGCATGGTAATCCGCCTCGCGGTGGTAGAACATGGCGGCAATCCGGGCCAGTTTGGAATAGAGCGACTCGGCCTCGTCCGGCTGAGCTGCGACAAGGTCTTCATCTTCCCCGATTGCCCATCCGGTGGTCCCTTCCAGGCACCCCTCGATCCACCAACCATCCAAGGTGCTCAGACTCGGTACGCCATTCAGTGCCGCCTTCATCCCACTGGTACCGGATGCCTCGTACGGTCTCTCCGGAGTGTTGAGCCAGAGGTCGACGCCGCTTGTGAGGAGCTGCGCCCATCGCATTCCGTAGTCCTCCAAATACACGATCTTCAGAAAACGGCTATCCAGTGTCGCCGCATGCTTGAAGACACGCCGGATTTGTTCCTTTCCGGGTTCATCTTGCGGGTGAGCCTTGCCGGCATAGATGATTTGCATCGGCCCGTTACGCTCGCTGATCTCGTGCAACCGTTTCGGATCGGCAAACAAGAGATCGAAGCGCTTGTACGTGGCCGCGCGACGCGCAAAGCCTATGGTCATGACGCTGTCGTTCAGAGCCGAGCAGCCGGTAGTAGCCCGTACCTGCTCCAGCAGCGCCTGCTTCGCTGCTTGATGCGCTGCAGCGATCTCACGCCTCGAGATCCCAATCGCGTACCGAAGGTATGCGTTGTCGCGCCGCCACTCCGGGATGTGTTGGTCGTAGAGCTTCTGGAAGGCCGGGCAACTCCAGGTAACGGCATGTACACCATTCGTGATCGCTCGGATCGGATACTGGGGAAACATGCCGCGGGAAACGGCGCCGTGATGCATCGCCACACCATTGATGTAATGAGAGAAACGCAGCCCAAGGAGGGTCATATTCAATCCGGAGCCCGGGCAGCAGTGGGTCACGTCGAGAACTGCTGTACGATCCGCTCCAAGAATCTGCCTCACCAGGTCACGGGGAAACTGATCGTGTCCAGCGGGAACCGGCGTGTGCGTCGTGAAGATGCACTGCCGTCGCACTTCATCGATGTCCTCTTCGGTTGCTGTGCCTAGATTGGAATCCCCCAGGCGTTCTTCGAGCAGACCCAGTGTCAGCAGGGAAGCGTGACCTTCGTTCATATGGAAGACCTTGATACCTGTGTGTCCTAACCGCCGTAGGATCTTGAGGCCACCGATGCCCAGTACGACTTCCTGAGAGAGCCGGTAACGATTGTCCCCGCCATACAAGAAGTCGGTCAACGTGCGATCCCACTCACTGTTTTCCGGCCAGTCCGTGTCCAGGAGGTACACAGGCACCGCGTGATTTCCAAGGCCTTTCAGCAAATAACACCACGTGCGAATTCGTACATGCCTCCCCTCGATGACCACAGAAGCGGTGGCATCCATCAGTTCCAGGCGGCCGGCTGGATCCCAAGGAGTTGGCGCCTCGCTCTGTCTTCCGGCCGGATCGAGCATCTGCCGGAAGTAACCCTTGCGATGCGCGAGAGTGACACCGGCCATGGGAACTCCGAGATCGGCCGCAGATCGGATACTGTCGCCGGCTAGAATGCCAAGTCCGCCACTGTAGGTGGGGATCTCCGGTTCAAGAGCGATTTCCATAGAGAAATAGGCAACTCGCCGGACGGCTCCATCGGCATGAGAAACAGGCATGGACAACTTCCTTTCGATGCTACGCCTTGGAAAAGAGCAACCTGCGCGCCAAACTTGAGTCGCGGCCAGAGGCGCTCTGGCAGGAAAGCTGCTCCAAGGAAAGGTGTGGCACATGATGCGAACTGAGCGGAGTGGCCCAATGGCTGGGTTATCTAACGCAGCCTCGCAACCTTCAAACGGAGCCGTCCCGTGGCATCAGCGGAGTGTGAAAGCGATCGTTGACGTTCTGCACGTCGATCCGAATCTCGGGCTGGAGTCCGTCGAGGCAACCCGCCGTCTGCGAGAGACTGGCTCCAACGAAATTCGGATGGAGAGCCGCCATGGGCCTCTATTGATTCTGGGGCGGCAATTTACTTCATTGATGGTATTGATCCTGTTAGCAGCCGCGGTGGTATCGCTGGTCATGGGAGACAAGGGGGATGCCGCCGCGATCCTCGCAATTGTCCTCCTCAACGGCGTGCTGGGCTTCCGACAGGAGTACCGAGCCGAGCGTGCTCTCGAAACGTTGCAGGGACTTTGTCGCCCGATCGCGCGCGTTCGTCGCGATGGCCGGGTGCAGGAACTTCCGTCCGCGGATCTCGTGCCAGGCGACATCATCCTGCTAGAGGTCGGCAACCTGGTGCCGGCTGACGCCCGATTGCTCGATGCGTTCGACCTCCGAACCCAGGAATCGGCGCTTACCGGTGAGTCGGAGCCGGTGCACAAAGACTCCGCTTTTCTGCCTGCGGCTGAGGCCTTGATCGGCGATCGCCGCAATATGATCTACACCGGCACGATTGTGATGCACGGCCGCGCTCGCGCGGTAGTTACGGAGACCGGAAGCCGAACCGAGCTGGGACGGATCGCCGAGCTCATCCACGCAACGGATCGACAGAAGACACCGCTGCAACTACGGCTGGACGCGATGAGCCGGCATCTGGCAGCAGCGGCATTCGCACTGGTCGGCCTCGTTTTCATAGTGGGTATGTGGCGCGGTGCGAATTTCAGGCTAATGTTCCTGACGGCCATCAGCCTGGCTGTGGCGGCGGTCCCCGAGGGACTTCCCGCGGTAGTGACGATCTCACTCGCCCTGGGTAGCCAGCGCATGCTTCGACGGAACGCTCTCGTGCGAAATCTGGCGGCCGTCGAAACACTAGGCTCGGTAACGGTGATCTGTACGGACAAGACAGGCACGCTGACCGCCAACAGAATGCGAGCGACGAAGGCTCTTGTCGGCGGTCGCGAATTCTCGCTCCAGGGCGAGAGTAGGACAAAGGATGCCGGTCTCCTGCTCCTCCTGGCCGGCGGCGCCCTCTGCAATGACGCGTCTTCGCAATCCGGCGACCCGATGGAGGTTGCACTGGTTGAGGCGGCACGCAATGCCGGTTTGGAAAAATCGGAGTTGGACCGGCTGTTCCCTCGAGTTACCGAGGTTCCCTTCGACTCAAACCGAAAGCGGATGACCACCGTTCACAGACTGACGGCCGCGGCCGACGGGGCAAGCGCAGGCTTATTCAATCCGCTGTTCGAGAGTCGGTCTCACCAGCCCTACGCCAGTATCACCAAGGGTGCGGCGGAAGGCTTGCTCACTGTCTGCAGCACTGTCTGGAGCGAAGGAGAATTGAAGCCGCTCACCGCACACCGGACCGGAGAAATTCGGGACGCCATGGATCGGCTTGCCGGGGGCGGAGTGAGGGTCCTCGGCATCGCAGTCCGACTACTGCACGCGATTGAGCCTGACGCCGATAAGATCGAGCGAGAGCTGATTTTCCTTGGGCTGGTGGGCCTGGTCGATCCAGCGAGGCCCGAAGTCCCGGGAGCTATCGAAGTGTGTCGGGCCGCGGGTATTCGACCGATCATGATAACCGGCGATTATCCATTGACCTCGCGGTATGTCGCCGAACAGATCGGCATGGCCGTCGGAGCGCGCGTTCGTACGGGGGAGGAGCTCGCCCGTCTTTCGGAGCCTCAACTGGACGCGGCCGTTCGAGAGGGTTCCGTGTTCGCGCGCGTTACACCAGAGCACAAGCTCCTGATTGTCGAAGCACTGCAGCGGCAAGGCCAGATCGTGGCAATGACGGGTGACGGCGTGAATGACGCGCCAGCTCTCAAGAGAGCGAACATAGGCGTTGCTATGGGTGGCTCTGGCACAGACGTGGCACGCGAAGCCGCCATGCTTGTGCTACAGGACGACAACTTCGCGACCATCGTCGCGGCCGCCGAAGAAGGGCGGATCATCTACGACAACCTGCGCAAATTCACTCGCTATATTCTGGCAAGCAACTCGGGTGAAGTCTGGGTGATGCTGCTGGGGCCGCTCCTCGGTTTGCCGCTGCCGCTGTTACCTCTGCAGATTCTGTGGATGAACCTGGTGACCGATGGGCTTCCCGCATTAGCTTTAGCCGTCGAGCCGGCGGAACGGGATACGATGAGGCGGCCGCCCCGGCGTCCTGACGAAGGGCTCCTCAGCGGTGGCGTGGGGCTGTGGATTCTATCGATCGGCGGCTTGCTCGGGCTGGTCGCGTTGGCCGGAGGATACGGACTCTGGAGGATAAACCACGCCACGTGGCAGACGCTGCTGTTCACGACCCTGACGTTGTCACAGATTTGCCTGGCGTTTGCGGCCCGTTCCGAACGGGAATCGCTGTTCCGAATGAGCCCCTTCTCAAACAAGGCGCTGCTCGGCGCGGCTGTATTGACAGTGCTGCTGCAACTGGCCGTGGTGTACATGCCTGCGGGGCAGGCACTATTCCACACAGTGCCGCTCTCCATAAAGGAACTGGCTCTCTCCCTGGTGCTGAGCACTATCGTGTTCTGGGCCGTCGAAGCGCAGAAGTGGTTCGCCAGGCGTAAACAACGATTCCAAAGCTGACGCGTCTCAGCCCGTATCCTGAGGTACATCTTTGTCTCGAAGCCGCCAGACCTCGAGCAAAGCGACAGTCGAGGCGAGGATTACCGGGCCTAATATCGCTCCAGCAATCCCGAACGCCAGCAGCCCGCCAAGAATCGAAAAAAGAACGCCTAGCGTATGGAATTTCAGCGCGCCCGCAACCAGGATCGGATAAAGAAAGTTGTCCATGAGGCTGACAACCAGACCTCCCCAGATGACCAACACAACGGCCTTTCCCCAACTGCCTTGAATCAGGAGCGCGATCGCCGCCGGTCCCCAGATCAGAGCTGTGCCGACTATCGGGATCATGGCGGTCAGGGCCATGGCCGTCCCGCACACGACGGGAGCCGGCAAACCGAGAATCCAAAACATCAGGCCACCCAGCAACCCCTGGACCACCTTGACGGCGATGTTGCCATACAGAATTGAGTGAATTGTTTCCGATACCCGCCGCAACAACTCGTCAGTCTCGCTTCTTGAGAGTGGCAACAACCGCCGCAGAAATTGCAGGAGCCTGCCACTATCCCGCAGGAAATAGAACAGTGTGACGAACATGATGACTGTGTTCGTCACGAGCCGGATGGACCCGCCAAGCAACGCCGGCGCCTGGCCCGCTAGTAGCCCGGCGGCACGCTTAAGCTCCTGGTCCAGATCAAACCTCTCTTGAGCCCAATCAAGAGCTTTTAGAAGAGACGGGTACCGCTGAACCGCTTCGTGCAGCCGCGCGGAATTCAGATTCTCGGCGGCCATGGCCAGACCGCTTCTCGCTTCATCCGAGAGCCTCTGAAACAGAAAGGCACCAGGCGCCAACAGAATCAGCGCGATGACGAGCATTGAAATCACCGCCGCCAGGTTCGGCGGCAGCAGGCACTCGAACCGGCGGTGCAAGGGCCGCGCGACGACGGCTAGGGCCAGTGCCCAGGCGGTCGCCGCAAGGAAAGGCCTCACGAGGAGCCAGCACAAATATAGACCTACGCCGGTCAGAAGCAGAAACGCGGCATCGCGGACCTGCTTAGCCGAATAGGCGCCCGCGGTGTGCTCGGGCAGATCTGATGATGGATTTCCCACTGCTCTCGACCCCAGTGATCAGGCATCCGCAGACGCTACACAGTTTTCCAATGCCGCGCCAACCTTCCCTCTCCTTTAGACGCTGAGGACCGGGCAGGGAGAGCGCCGAATCAATTCATGGGCGTTTGTACGTAGACGCCCCAGCGGGCCATGGATAACCCCTCGTCCGATCACGATCAAATCAGCATGCTGCTCGCCAGCGACTCGAAGGATTCCGGAGACCAATCCGACATCTTCCACAATGTTCAGCGGAACTCGCGCACCGGCTTCTGAACAATAGACAGGATAATCCTCGCGTGCCTTGTAGACCAGCAAGGTGTGTGCGCGAGTTGCGGGACCACTTTGGAACCGGGGATCAATTCCTGGGACGGAATGGACGACATAAAGGGATGATCCAAGCTGAGTGCTGAATTCATATGCCGCCCGCAAGACGTCCGCTGTCTTCGGTCCAAGGTCAACCGCGCATAAGATGGAATGGTAGATTTCAGGGGCGGGTTTGCTTGGTTCCGCGTGTGCGTCGACCCATACGGGGCACTCCGTGTCGTGCAAAACGGCAGCGGTGACTGAGCCTATCAGTAGCTGCCGGAACCGCGTATGTCCCCGGGTAGGCATCATGATTAGGGGCGAGTCCATCTTTGCCGCACAACGCAAGATACAACTGCTGGCAGTTCCGTCCATCAATTCGCGCTGGACATTTAGGGATTGCGTCTCCTGGTGCAAGAAGCTGGTCAGCTTCCGCCTGAGGTGCTCGCGAATGGGAGAGACCAGCGGCATCTCCACCTCCAAATCCTCCGTATTTACTGCATGAAGTATCGTAATGGGGACGTTCAGGTATCGTGCCATGGCCGCTACCGCCGGCCAGACGGAGTGGCAGTGATCCGAAAAATCCAGCGGAAACAAAACGCTTTTCGGTAGTGCCATAGGTTCACACTCCAATCAGCGGGTGGCGTCTTGTATCCCTACAGACATCTCCGGCCGGCCCACGACAAGAGCGAAAGATAGCGTGCAACGTCCGCGGCATTCGTGCGCCGGCTCACGCGGCGTGCCCCAGCGTCATGGCCTCGCTCGTGCGAGCCTCTGATTGAGATTGGCACTTCACACATAGGCGCGCCCAAGGAATAGCGTCCAGCCGCTGTTGAGCGATCGACTGGTCGCATTCTTCGCAGATCCCGTAGGCTTGGTCCCGCATCTTGTCGAGGGCCGACCGGATTTCTTCAATCATGCGAGATTGCTGATTGACTTGCTGGACAACCATATCGCGATCGACGTCCAATCTGACCTGGTCGAGAGGATCGGCTAGAACCTCCGCTTCGAGTCCCCTTCGATCCAGAGAAAGGCCGAGTAGCTCTTGGAGCTTGGCTTCCAGCAACCCCTTTTGATGGCTGGCTCTTATGGCAATCGTGGAAATCTTGGCGTTCATCGTGGCACTCCTCATACTTGGCGTTCGCGGGGATGCGTGCACGTAGCGAGCCAAAACGAAACGGCCTTGCGTCTCCCTCTCTCAATGCCGCAATTCGCACTCCTGCTTTCGGCTTGCCAGCGGCAGCTTCGCCAGTTCAGCCAACTCTTGAGCGACTATGGGAAGTACATCGTCAAGGGACACCAAGCCGGTTAACGCACCTTGCGCGTTGACAACCGGCACTCTGTGCACGCCTTTCTCCCGCATCGTCCGAATGGCGTCGTATACGTCACAGTCTTCTGGGATACTCACCAGCTCCGCGCTCATGATATCGCCCACCGTGAGGTCAGCCGGATCGAGCTTCATGGCGATCACTTCCACGACGATATCGCGATCCGTCACGATACCCACTGGGACCTGAATCGAATTCGCCACATCGATCGCGACAACTGCACCCACGTGGTAACGCCGCATCAGTTCGGCGGCTTCCCTCACAGAGCTGTCCCGGCGCGCGACTACCACTGATCCGCCACAAAGGCTCGCTATCTGCATCTTTCCACCTCCTGGCACCAAAATGGTTTCGCTATTGGGAGAGCAGGCCTCAGACCAAACTGACCAGGGTCTCAATCGAGCGCCGGGAGGCGATCGGGTGCACGTCAGCAACCAGGTTGGGTGAAATGCCTCAAACCCTGGGTTTACAAATAACGACGGGAACGCAAAGGGCGGGATGGGGAGAATGGTCGCGACCGGCACTAGCCGTGAGGCATGGCTGGACGGACGCATGCCGCAGGTGACGGTGATCGGGCAACCCACGATTTGCTCCGCCTGACCGATGCCAATGCCCACGTCCACTTTGCGTCTAGTCACATTGCGAGGTTCTCGCCTGAGGCTTCGCTTGGCACTCGTTTATAGGGGTTATACGATCCCGCCAGCAGTCTGTGTTTGATTCGTTTCAAATGGTTTGGGAATAGTATTCGAACGTACGTTCTGGCTTGTTCCACCAAGTTTGTCGATCGGAGGGGAATGTGAGTATTCGTTTCTTTGTGCGGCTTTCGCTCGCGCTCAATCTTCTTATCGCCTGCGCGTTGGGTCCGGAATCCCGCGCAATCATTAGTGGAACGGTCGCGGACCCGCAAGGAGCGGTCGTGCCGTTAGCCACCGTCGAGGTCATAAACCTCGAAACGAACGTGGTCTCCAAGACCGTGAGCAATGACGCGTTCAACTCACCGCGGTTCGGGAACCCGACGAACAGTGCGACGTCGAGTCAATTCGGTATCGTTACCCTGGCCCAGGCCGACACCCTGCGCAGCATCCAGCTCAGTTTGCGACTGAGCTTCTGACCGGTTACGCATCGGCCGGAAACGCGAGATGATTGGACGGAGGATTGCGAGATCCGCAGGAGGACCTGTCAAATGATTCTGGGGAAGCGCCGCCCACGGCCATGGTTCGCGTTCACGGTTGGGGCCCTCGCCATGGGACTCGTCTGGCCGGAGCGCGTCGCCTCGCAGCCGGAAGCGGGACTGATCGACTACACTCGGCAGGTCCACGCCGTCTTCGCCGCCAAATGCCTGGTCTGCCACAGCCAGGAGAAACGATCTGGAGGACTCTCACTGGCCACGTACGCCGACGTGCTGAATGGCGGCCGTAGCGGCGCAGCGGTGAAGCCTGGAAACAGCGGCGGCAGTCTCATCGTACAGCGCATCACTGATACCGGCGCGACGCGCATGCCCATCGGTGGACCGGCCCTCAGCGCCACAGATATCGGGATCCTGACCACCTGGATCGACCAGGGCGCGCGCTCAGCGCCCAACTCAGCTCCCGCGACGGCAAAGTGGGAGGCGCCGTTGCCGTTGGAGCGTCCGGCGCTACCCGATTCTCCATGGAAGAACTGGTCCGATCCCTTGGATCGCTTTACTGCGAGTTACCTCGCCCGGCATGGCGTCGCCGAGCCGGCGCCGGTCTCCGATGCAACCTTCGCCCGCCGCGCTTACCTCGACGTGCAGGGACTGCTGCCCCCGCCGGACGAACTTCGCGCGTTTCTCGCCGACAACACGACTGGGAAGCGCGGGAAGCTCGTATCGCGGCTGCTCTCAGACAATCAGAAGTACGCCGAGCACTGGATCTCTTACTGGAACGATCTGCTGCGTAACGACGAAGGTGTGACCTATTACTCCGAGACCGCCGGCCGCAAGAGCATCACCGATTGGCTGCTGGCGGCGCTCGTCTCGAATAAGCCGTACAACGAGTGGGTTGCGAAGCTGCTGAATCCCACTGAGCCGACCGATCCGGATGGTTTCCTGATCGGCGTGAATTGGCGGGGAACGGTCAGCGCCAGCCAGACGCCGGCGCTGCAGGCGGCGCAGAATACCGCGCAGGTCTTCCTCGGAGTCAATCTCAAATGCAACTCCTGCCACGACAGCTTCATCAGCAAGTGGAAACTGAAGGACGCCTATTCGCTAGCTGCATACTTCTCGTCTGAGGAGCAGTTACGGCTCTACCGCTGCGACATCGCCCAGGAAGAATATGCGTCGGCGGGATTTCTTTTCCCGGAGCTCGACCGGCCCTTCTCCTCGCTGGCGGCTGCCGATCGTCGCGCCCTCGCTGCGGCGATATTTACCGATCCGCGCAACGGCCGGATGCCGAGGACCGTGGTCAACCGCATTTGGCAACGGCTGATGGGCCGGGGCATCGTCGAGAATGTCGACGAGATGGACGGCGAACCGTGGAGCCCCGAGCTGCTGGATTGGCTCGCGAGCGACTTTGTCGCCAACGGATACGATTTGAAGGCGCTCATCGGCACGATCCTACAGTCTCGCACCTACCAACTTTCCGCCGTCCCACGGAAGGGCGAGCCGGAGAAGCAATTCACCTTCCAAGGACCGGAGTTCCGGCGCTTGAGCGCCGAGCAGTTCTCCGACGCCGTGGCGGCGATCACGGGTGAGTGGCACGCCGTCGCCGGCCGCGCGGCCAATCTGTCGGGACGCGGCGGCGGGCGCGGCGGGCCGATCGTCATCTCCGGCGCACCCTCCGATGGAGCCGGACTGAATCCGGCGGGTCGGGGTGCGGACGGCCAGGGCGGCGGCGGACGTGGAGGCCTCGCCGCAGGAGGTGCAGCCCAAGGCGCGGACGGCCCGGGTGGCGGCGGCGGACGTGGAGGCCTCGCCGCAGGAACTGCGACCCAAGGCGCGGACGGCCCGGGTGGCGGCAGCGGACGTGGAGGCATTGCCGCAGGAACTGCGACCCAAGGCGCGGACGGCCCGGGTGGCGGCAGCGGACGTGGAGGCCTCGCCGCAGGAGGTGCAGCCCAAGGCGCGGACGGCCGGGGTGGCGGCGGCGGACGTGGAGGCGTTGCCGCGGGAGGTGCGCCCCAAGGCGCGGACGGCCAAGCAGGCGGCGCTCGTGGAGGCTTGGCCGCAGGAACTGCGCCCCAAGGCGCGGACGGCCAAGCCGGCGGCGGCCGTGGAGGTGCACCCCAGGGTGCGGGCGGCGCCGCTCAGGGAAGGGGACGCGGCGATGCTGCCGGCCCAGTTCCCATCCCGCCCGGAACCTATGCTCGCGGATGGCGCATCGCCGGCAGCAATCTCGAGCGCGCGCTCGGCCGCCCCATTCGCGACCAGGTCTATTCCACTCGCGATACGCAGGCCACCGCCATCCAAGCCCTCGAACTGGTGAACGGCGAAACCCTGACTCACTGGCTCTGGCGCGGGGCCCGCAACATGCTGGGCGAGTTGCCCGCGGAACCAGTCAGCCTGGTTGCCCGGCAGGCCAACGCCGGCCGCGGCGCGCCCATTCCCTTTGACGTTGACGTCTCGCAATCCAACAAGCTGTACCTCATTGTTCAGGATTCCCTCTCGACGGCTCCCGACAAGGCCGCGCCCCTGTGGGTGCAACCGGAGTTGGTGGGGCCCGGTGGCGTCACTCCGCTCTCCGCGCTAACGCCGATCGACACCGCTGGACTTCGTGAGGATCCCTCCGAGATCGCCATCACCGGAGTCATCGAAAAGGACGTGCCTGCCGTCCGCGTGAAGCTCTCTTCGGTCTTGGTGTACGACATCGCCGGCAAAGGGTTCACGCACTTCAAAGGAGCGCCGGGCCACGAGGCGGTCCCACTTATACAAGGCGAAAACGTGCAGGCCAGGTTCTTCGTTTTTGACCGGCAGCCCAGTATGGACCGCCTCGTCCCGCCGAATCCGGACAAGCCGCTGCCTGCCGGCCCGGTCCTTAAGACGGTCGCCGAAACCGTGGAGCGCATCTATTGGTATGCGTTGGGGCGCGCGCCCACACCTGGCGAACGCCGCGTCGCCGAAGCCGCCCTTCGCGATCCCGTCCGTCCGTCAAGACCATCGCCCGACGGGCTCGCCGACCTGTTGTGGTCCGTTATGATGACACCGGAGTTTCAACTGATCCGGTAGCGGAGTCTGCAATGAACGCCGAAGAAAGATTCATCGCCTCGAAGTTCACGCGCCGCGGATTCATGGGTGTCACTACCGGCGCTGCATTGGCCGCGTTGGCAGGACGCGAACCCCAAATCGTGCGTGCGGAAACCAATGCCACCGCGGATTCCATGATCGTGCTGTGGATGGCCGGTGGAATGGCGCAAACCGAAACCTTCGATCCGAAACGGTACACGCCGTTCGAGCCGGGAGTGCGCACCGAGCGCGTGCTCAGCACGTTTCCGGCGATCGACACGTCAGTCGACCAGATCAAGATCTCGCTGGGCCTCGAACGGATCGCCAGGGTGATGGATCGCGGCTCCCTGATGCGCACGTTCCAAGGACCCGACCTCGGTTTCATTCTCCACTCGCGCCACCAGTTTCACTGGCACACCGGATACATCCCGCCGCAGTCGGTGGCCGTTCCGCACATCGGTTCCGTGATCGCCAAGACGCTCGGACCGAAGAACCCGACCGTGCCTCCCTTCATCTCCATCGGGCAGAATATGGAGATCGGCGGAGAGACCGCATCGATCAAGGCCTTCCATACCGCCGGCTTCCTGGGGACGGAGTATGCGCCGTTCCTGATCGCCGATCCACGGGATGCTGCATCGGCGGTGCGGCCACCGGCGGACCTCGGCAGCGCGCGCTTCACGAGCCGCCGCCGCCTCTACGAACAGATTCTCGCGCAACAACCCGTGTACCAGTTCGGCGGCGATTTCCAGCGCGAATCCATGATCCGCGCCATGGATACGGCCGACCGGCTCCTGACCTCGCCCTCGGCAAAAGCTTTCGACTTGTCGCTCGAACCGAAGAAGAGCTTTGACGCGTACAACACCGGCCGCTTCGGCCAGGGATGTCTGCTGGCGCGCCGCTTGGTGGAAGCGGGAGCACGATATGTCGAGGTAACCACGGAGTACATTCCCTTCCGCTATTGGGACTGCCATCAGGACGGCCACGAGCGGCTCACGATGATGAAGAAGACGATCGACGCGCCGGTGGCGCAGTTGATCCTCGACCTCGAGGAGCGCGGCCTGCTCAATCGGACGCTGGTAGTATTGGCAAGTGAGTTCGGCCGCGATGCGATCACCGAGGGCAAGGTCGGCAAGGAAGTCCGCGACCAGTCCACCACGCCCGACGTCATGACCGTTCCGATGCACTACGGCATGCACCGGCACTTTACCGCGGCCGGTTCGGTATTGCTGTTCGGGGGCGGGATGAAGCGCGGCTTCGTCTACGGCAAGACCGCCGACGAACGCCCCTGCACCACCATTGAAAACCCGGTGCCGGTGGAAGATCTGCACGCCACCATGTACCAGGCTATGGGGATCGCGCCCGATCATTCTTTCGTTACGGAGAAGCGCCCGGTTTACGTCACCAAGGACGGCAAGGGCAAAGTCATACGCGACCTTTACGCGTAAGAAGGAGTTCGCATGGCAACGACTCGACGATCCTTTGTCTCTGCGGGAGCGGTGGCGCCCATCATCTTGTACGCCCAGGATAAAGCCGGGACCAAGGCCCCGGTTCTCGGCGAGGGCCAATGGAAATACGAAGCGATACACGATTGGGGCGAGCTTCCGTCCAACATCAAATGGGGCAACACACACGGCGTCGTGGAGGATTCGCAGCACAACATCTACGTCCACCACACGGTCTATCGCGACAGCGAAGGCGCCGACACGATGGTGGTCTTTGACAGCAAGGGTAAGTTCGTCCGCTCCTGGGGCAAGGAGTTCCGCGGCGTGGCGCACGGCCTGTGGCTGCGCAAGGAGGGAAGAGAGGAATTCCTCTACCTTACGGTCAACGCGGCCAACCCGAGGATGCAGGTGAAGCCGGAGTTGTCCGCGGTAGTGGTCAAGACCAATCTCAAGGGCGAAATCGTGTGGAAGATTCAGGGCCCGCCGGACATCGAGGCATACAAGGCTGCGGCCGATGGTCCTCCGAAACCTTACAATCCCACGAACATTGCGGTGGCGCCCAACGGCGATTTCTACGTTGCCGACGGCTACGGTTCTTATTACATCAACCAGTACAACAGCAAAGCCGAATACATTCGGACTTTCGGCGGACGCGGCGCGGAGCCCGGCAAACTCGCGGAACCGCACGGTATTTGGGTGGATACCAGGGCAGGGAATCCGGTACTGGTGGTCGCCGACCGGCGGAACAACCGGCTGCAGCGATTCACCATGGACGGCAAGCACATCGATTTCGTCACCGGCTTCCGGCTTCCCTGTCACTTCGACGAGCAGAAGGGCAACGTCGTCATCCCGGACCTTCACGGCCGAGTCACGTTGATTGACAAGAACAACCAGATCATCGAACACCTGGGGGATTCGAACGCGCCGAATTGGAATAGTCCCTTGCGCAATCAGCCCAGGGACAAATTCATCGCCGGGCAGTTCATCTGCCCGCACGGCGCCTGCTTCGACCACGAGGGCAACATCTTTGTCGTGGAGTGGGTCGAGGTGGGGCGTGTCACTAAGTTGCGCAAGATTACCTAGCGAAAGGGGAGATATGGTGAGCAATCGAGGAGTTGCATACATCAAGCCGGGCGTGGTCGAGTTACAGTCGATCGCGTACCCGAAGCTGCGAATGCCCAAGAGCGAGACCGATCCGTTCGGCGGCAAAGACGCCCCGCACGGAGTGATCTTGAAAGTCGTGACGACCAACATTTGCGGGTCCGATCAACATATGGTGCGCGGGCGCACTACGGCCCCGGCGGGATTGATCCTGGGCCACGAAATCACGGGAGAGATCATCGAGAAGGGTTCTGACGTGGAGATGCTGGCGGTGGGAGACCTGGTCACGGTGCCGTTCAATATTGCCTGCGGACGGTGCCGGAATTGCCGCGAAGGAAAGACCGGGATCTGCCTCACCGTCAATCCCGCGCGGCCGGGCGCGGCATATGGCTATGTGGATATGGGTGGCTGGGTAGGCGGACAGGCCGATTACGTCATGGTCCCTTATGCCGATTTCAACCTGATCAAGTTCCCCAACAAGGAAAAAGCGATGGCGAAGATCCGCGATCTCACGCTGCTCTCCGACATCTTTCCGACCGGCTTCCACGGCGCGGTTTCGGCGGGCGTTGGTCCCGGCACGATCGTCTACGTCGCTGGCGCCGGCCCGGTCGGACTGGCGTGCGCTGTGAGTTGCCAGCTTCTGGGCGCAGCCGTGGTGATCGTAGGCGACATGATTCCCGAGCGCCTGGCGCAAGCCAGGAGCTTCGGCTGCGAGGCGATCGATCTTCGCAAGGATGCTACGCTGGCCCAGCAGGTTGAGCAGATAGTGGGTGAGCCTGTGGTGGATTCTGCCGTCGATTGCGTGGGCTTTGAGGCTCACGGCCATGGTAAGGACGCCGTCGTCGAGCGTCCGGCCACGGTGCTGAATTCGTTGCAGGAGCTGATTCGCGCCGGCGGTTCGATCGGCATCCCTGGCCTGTACGTAACCGGCGATCCGGGCGGCGTGGATGAGGCGGCCAAGGTCGGCTCGCTCAGCATTCGCATCGGTCTGGGCTGGGCGAAATCGTGTTCCTTCTACACTGGCCAGTGCCCGGTTCTGCGCTACAACCGGCAACTCATGCAGGCCATTCTGCACGACAAGGTACATCCGGCGAAGGCCTGCAACGTGACCATGATTTCACTCGACGATGCGCCGCAAGGGTATAAGGACTTCGACAAGGGAGCAGCCAAGAAGTTCGTAATCGACCCGCACAAGTCAGTTGCCGCGTGACAGACCTGGCATAAACCGATCATCACTACTGTCCGGCTACAAGTCGAACAGAATCAATTGGTTGTCTGAATCGGGTAGATCGTCTTGGGAGTCTGACGATTGAAGTGCCTGTAAAATGGGCATTTTCTCAAAGGGCGTAACGCTGAGAATCTGTAGAATCTG
>JBGPHT010000072.1:0-35920 GCA_041484525.1 Bryobacteraceae bacterium
GCATGCTTTTCCCCTCTTGCATAGAGGGTAGGTCTGCACTACAAGCGATTCCAGAATTGTTCTATTGAAGCCGAACCACTTGCTGCATCGCTATCGCCGATTCCGCCGACACGCACACGCCAAGTGCGAAGGTCGGGCTAGGGAGGGCTTATGGAGCCACAGACCGTCACGGCCTATCCGGTCGTCCACGACGTCCCAGCGCTCAACGCTTTCCTTGGCCGCGTCTTCGGCGCGATTGAAAAGCTCCGCGCGATCGGCTCAGCCGGCGGCTATCACACCGAAGTGCAAATCGGCGACTCCGTACTGATGATCGGCGGTGGCGGCCCGGATGTCGCCTGGAAAGGCGAATCGCGTCCTATGGCCTTCCACATCTACGTGCCGGATACCGACGCCACATACCAGCGCGCGCTGGATGGCGGCGGCGAGTCCCTGCAAGCGCCCGCCGACCAGGACTGGGGCGAACGTACCGCCAACGTCAAGGACCCATCGGGCAACTGCTGGTACATCGCGACCTTCAAAGGCGAGAACTACTTCTCGGACGGCGCGCCCACTATCCAGCCTTTTCTACAGCCGCTGCGTGCCGAGCCCGTCATCGAGTTCCTGACGCGCGCCTTCGGAGCCATCGAACTCGGCCGCGCCGTCACGCCGGATGGCATCATCCTCCACACCACGCTGAAGATCGGCAACTCCGCCATCGAACTCTTCGACGCACACGGCATCTACCAGCCCATGCCGGGCATGTTCTTTCTCTCCGTGGCGGACGTGAACGCTGTCTACGCCCGCGCCCTCGAGTGCGGCGCCGAATCGATTTCCGCGCCAGCCGATCAACCCTATGGAGACCGCACCGGCAGCGTTAAGGACGTGGCCGGCAACACCTGGTACATCGCCGCTCGGCTATCGAAATGAGCCTGTCGAAATGAGCCTCACGCGCCCGGTGTCGCCTGCTATATACTAATTCGTTAGTATGTTCCGAGACATCCTGTGGGCTTGCCGCTGGCTGCGCCAGAACCCCCTCTTCACGGCGGGCGTCACCGCCATCCTGGCGCTCGGCATCGGCGCCAACACCGCCGTCTTCAGCATCGTCGACGCGGTGCTTCTAGCGCCGCTTCCCTACACTTCGGCCGACCGCCTCGTGAGGGTCGACGAGACCACCACCACGCGCCTGATCTCCGGTATCCCGGCGGATGACTACCTTCGCTGGCGGGATCGCACCGACCTCTTTGAAAAGACCGTGCCTTACATAAAGGATATGGTCACGCTATCCGGTGGCGTGGAACCGGATCAAGTCTTCGCGCTCCGCACTTCGGGCGGCCTCTTCCCGCTCCTGGGGGCTCATGCCCAGCTCGGCCGCGCGCTGGTCGACGCCGATGACGATCCGGCATCCCCGAAGGTCGCCGTACTCAGCGACCGGCTCTGGCGGCGGCTCTTCCACGCCGACACCGCCGCCATCGGACGCACCGTGAGAGTCTTCGACGAGGTCTATACCATCGCCGGCGTAATGCCGCCAGAATTCGAGTTTGAGTACTCCAACGTCGAGTTGTGGGTCCCGCTCCGGCTGACGTCTGCAACCAGCGGCTTGCTCCAGGTGGTAGCGCGGACAAGGCCGGGCGTTTCGCTTCCCCAGGTGCAAAGCGCGATGCAGATCGTCGCCCGCCAGATGGAACAGGAGAACCCGAAACAGCGAGCCGGCCTGCGCATCAACGTGACGCAGTGGAGCGAAACCACCGATCGGAAATACGAGCTGACGCTGCTGTTTGTGCTGGTCGCGGTCGGACTGGTGCTGCTGATCGCCTGCGCCAATGTGGGCAGTCTGCTGCTGAGCCGCGCCGTCAAGCGGCAGAAAGAGATCGCGATCCGCGTGTCGCTCGGCGCAGGATTCTGGCGCGTGGCGCGGCAACTGCTCGCCGAGAGTTTCGTGCTGGCCGTGCTCGGCAGCGCGGCCGGCATCGTGGCGGCACGCTACGCCTTGCAGTTCCTCTCGCGCCAACTGGCGGCGCTGCCCATCATGCTGCCCCATCTGCAGCGCGTATCGCTCAATGGGCGGGTGCTTCTCGCAAACGCCGTCGTGTGCCTGCTGCTCGCCTGCCTGTCGAGCCTCGCGCCGGTCTTACTGGCGTCAAAGACAGACCTGCAGGGCGCGCTGCGCAGCGGCCATTCGGGCGCAGGCGGCAAGGGTTCGACACGCCTCTTTTCCATCCTGATCGGCTCCGAAGCGGCGTTCGCATTTCTGCTGCTGGTCGGTTCCGGCCTCATGATTCGCAGCCTGGTCCGGCTGCAGCAGGACGATCACGGTTTTCTTCCCGACCATGTCCTCACTTTGCGCGTGCCCATCGGCACCCGCACGCAAATACGTCCCACCGGCAAGTACGACACTAAGCCGCGGCAGATGGCGTATTATCGCGAGCTTCTCGAGCGGGTCCAGAGAATCCCGGGAATCCGGTCCGCAGCCGTGGTCAACAATCTGCCGCTCTCAGGCGTCAAAAGCACCATTCCTGTCCAGGGCCTCGACGGCCGGCCCACGCTCACCTCGACCCGCACCATCAGCCCGCAGTATTTCGCCGCCATGGGGATTCCGCTGATCGCCGGCCGCGTCTTCTCCGAAGCGGATCAGACCGGTGCGCCCGGCGTGGTCATCCTCAATCAATACCTGGCGCGCCAATTGTTCCCGAACCAGAACCCGATCGGTCAGACCATGCCCGCCCAGGATTCGACGCGGCGCGGCCCTATCGTGATCGGCGTCGTCAGGGACACATCCCAGATGAGCTACGATCAGCCCGCCAAAGGCGAAATCTATCTCTCGTACCAGCAGATGATTTTTGCGACTTTCATGTCGACAATCGTGGTGCGTGCGTCCGGCGACCCTCTGCTGCTTGCTCCGGCGCTTCAAAAAGAAGTGTGGGCCGTCGATCCCAACCAACCCATCGTCAAGGTGGAAACGATGAACGACGTCATCGCCGATTCCATCTGGCGCCCGCGATTCTCGGCGTGGGTCTTCTCCGTGCTAGGCGGTCTGGCGCTGTTGCTGACGTCCGCCGGCGTCTACAGCGTGGTGGCGTACACCACTACGCTTCGGGCTCGAGAGGTGGGAATCCGCGTGGCGCTCGGCGCGACGCCGAAGAATGTCATCGCCGTGATTCTGCGCGGCGCCATGATTCCGTTGGCGGCAGGCCTCGCCATCAGCCTGGTGGCCGCCTTGCTCCTGTCCCGACTGATGACGAGTCTCCTCTATGAAATCCAGAGTAACGATCCCGTGACGTATTGCGGTGCGGGTGCATTGCTGCTGGCAATCGGAGCGGTCGCGAGCGTTCGGCCGGCCTGGAGAGCTGCGACCGGAGATCCACTCGACGCACTGCGAAGCGAGTAGCTGCGGCCCAATTACTCTGCTCGCAGCGCAGCTAATGGGTCGACGCGTGATGCGCGCCGGGCAGGAATGTAGCCGGCGGCCAGCGCCATCGCGGACAACACTAAGGCAGCCAGGGCGATGGTCGTCGCGTCGGTAGGCTTCAGCCCGAAGAGCATCGAAGCTACCAGTTGTCCGCACGCCATCACCGCCGCCACGCCCACTGCCAGACCGGCCGCCAGCACCAGCAGAATATCCCGCAGCACCATCCGCAGGACCGACCAGGGCTGCGCACCCAGGGCCATTCGAATGCCGATTTCATTGGTCCGCTGCGCGACCGAATAAGCCAGCGTGCCATAGATACCGATCGCCACCAGCAACACCGTCAGCCCCCCGAAGAAGGCCGCGAGGTCCGCGACCAGGTGCTCGCGGCTCAGCTTCCGATCGATGCGTTGCTGTACCGTCGTGACGATACCCAGCCGCAGTCGTGGATCGATCTCGCGAATGGCGGTGCGCACGGTACCGGCAAAAGCGAGGGGTGAGCCCGCCGTACGGACTTCGAGCGCGTGGATTCCACCGGTCCTCTGCAGCGAGGCGAAATACACCAGCCGCGGGCTCGGTTCCCGAAGGTCGATGTACTTGGCATCCTTCACCACGCCGATGATCTCGTACGATTCTTTGTTGAACTCGAACCGGCGGCTCACGGCTGGACTGTTCCCGAAATAGTGGCGCGCCAATGTCTGGTTCACGAGGGCGACTTTCGGCGCAGCGGTGTTGTCGGCCAGGGTGAAGTCGCGGCCATCGAGAAGCGGAATGCCCGCGGTTTCGAAATAGCCCGGCCCGACCCAATCCGCGCGCGACCTCTGATCTTCCGGACTTCGCGGAATGTAGCCATCGATCTTGAGGCCGCCGACGCCGCTCCCGCTATCGGACAGAGTCCCGTTAAAGGACACGCTGGCTGCTTGCACACCGGGTATCGCACGCATGCGTTCCAGCAGACGGACTTCGAGCGCCGGCCATTGCGGCTGGTAGCCCCGCTGCGCGCCTAGCTCGACGGAAAGAATGTTGCCGGCGCGAAAGCCCGTATCCTGATCCTTCAAGTTCTGCAGAGTTCGGATAAACAGTCCGCCGACGACCAGTAACAGCAGCGAGAGGGCGACTTGCGCCACGATCAGGGCATCCTTCAACCCCCATCGGCGCCCGCGGCCGGCCAGGGACCGCGCACCGAGTTTGAGCGCAGGAGCCACGTCGCGGCCCACCGCCTGAAGAGCCGGAGCCAAACCGAAAAGCATTCCGGTCACCAGCGAAATCATTCCCGCGAATAGCAGAATGCGGACATCGGGACGGAGGTCGAGCGCGATCGGGCGGCCGCCTCCGACAACCAGGTCGAGCAACAAGCGGCTGCTCCAGGTTGCGAACAAGACTCCGAGCATGCCGCCCATCGCGGCCAACAGCACGCTCTCCGTCAGTAACTGCCGGACCAGCCGCCCGCGGCCGGCGCCGATCGCCAGGCGGGTGGCGATCTCCCGTTGCCGCGCGGTGGCGCGGGCCAAAAGCAGACTCGCCAGATTGGCGCACGCGATCAACAGGACAACCGCGACCACCGCCATCAGAATGCGCAGCGGATCGGTGAACCGGTCGCGCAATCCCGAGAGGCCGCGGCCGCCCGGCTCCACGGCAGTGTGTTCGGCGTTTGCAGGGCCGGTATGCGTCAGGATCAGGTTCAACTCGGCGGCAGCTTGCGACGCCTTGACGCCAGGCTTGAGACGGCCCATGAGATTGAGCCAGACGTAGCCGCGATCGTTGCGCCGCTGCGCCTGCTCCAGGCTGACCGATGCCCAGATATCGGGTGCTTCACCGACAGCCTCGCCAAAGAACCCGGGCGGCGCCACGCCGACGATGGTGAAGGGCACGCCCTCGAGAGCGATCTGTCGTCCCAGGACCGAATCCGATCCGCCGAAGCTCTGCTTCCAAAAGCGATGGCTGATCACCGCGACCTGCAAACCATCATCCTGGTTGTTGAACGCGCGGCCAAGGATCGGTCTGACCCCGAGGACGGAGAAGTAAGTGCTCGATACGATCTTGTTTTGCGCAGGCTCCGTATCGGCGCCGATGCCTACCTCGATCTGGCGAGGGCCGGATGCCGCCAGCAGTCCGGAGAATACGTGGTTGGCATCCCGCAAATCGAGATACGCGGGGTAAGAGAAACCCCAACCCCGTTTTCCTTCGGGAGAAAGCGGCTCGAGCGCAGCAAGCTCCTCCGGATGATTCACCGGGAGGCTCTTCAGCAGCACGGCGTCGATCAGGCTGAAGATCGCGGTGTTGGTGCCAATCCCGAAAGCCAGCGACAGGACGGCAATCGCGGTGAACCCGGGGCTCTTGCGGAAAGTACGCCCCGCGTAGCGCAGGTCCTGCATCAGATTTTCCAGCAGATTCACTTTGCGCATGTCTCGACACTCCTCTTTGATTTGCGCCATCCCGCCCACGGCGCGCAGTGCGGCATTTCGCGCCTCTTCCGGTGCGACGCCTTGCGCGATCTGCAGTTCGATCTGCCGCTCGAGGTGGAATTGAAGCTCCTCGTCCAACTCCGCCTCGACGGCCTTACGCCGGAACACCGAACGCAGTCGCAGTGGAATCGTGTAGATCCAATCTTCCTGGTGCATGGGCTACTTGGTCTCGGTTACCGAGATAAGCGTACCGCCATTCATCCCGCTCCGTCAAGAGGTATTGGTTTGCGATGTTCACGGGAATGGTTCGATAATCGCTGCAAGTGAAGAGACCTTCCCGACCGGATCGCGAAGATCGCCGCCGGCCTCGATTCTCAAGGGCGCTTGCCGTGCTCTACGAAGACGACGCTATCGCCGTCGTCGATAAGCCGGCCGGGCTTCCGGCTGTGCCCATTCAGGGCTCGGATACTCCGTCCGCTTTGTCGCTGCTGTCTGCCGGACTCAAGCGGAAGCGGCAGCGAGCCCTGGTCGTACATCGTATCGATCGTTATACGTCGGGGCTGCTGTTGTTTGCCAAGACCGGCGCGGATCGGGATACGCTGATTCGACAGTTTCTCGCGCATACGCCGATCAGGCAGTATCTCGCGGTAGTGCGCGGCTGTCTCGCCATCCAGGAGGGGACGCTGGTTCACTATCTCGAGCGGCAAGGAATGTTTCAGAAGGTGCGAACCGAGAAAGATCCTGGCGCAGCCCGGGCGGAGCTTCGATATTCCGTCGAGCGCCTTCTTCGGGACGCTTCGCTCGTCCGCGTGGCGCTTATCACGGGATTGCAGAATCAAATCCGTGCGCAGTTTTCAGCCATCGGCCATCCGGTGATCGGCGACAGAAAGTATCGCCAGGAGGAAGCGTCGGAGCGACTGATCGATCGCGTGGCTCTGCATGCGGCACATCTCGAATTCGTGCATCCGCGCTCCGGGAAGAGCGTCGCGATCGATTGCGAAACACCCGCCGATTTTCAGCATCTGGTCGAGAGACTGTCGCCGCCAAAACGCGCGCGCCGGTGAGCTTTGAAGAGTTACTCGTACCGCAGCGCGACCACCGGGGAGATTCGCGTCGCGCGAAGCGCGGGAACGAATGTGGCCAGCAAGACTACGAGCATCATTCCCAGCGGCGCCGCCGCGAAGGTCAGTGCGTCTGTGACACCGATACCGAATAACATCGTACTTAGCAGGCGCGTCAGGGCGAACGCTCCGCCGAGACCGAGCACGATTCCTATCGCCGCCAGCGACGCGCCTTGCCGGACCACCATCCGCACTACGTCCGATCGCGCCGCACCCAATGCCATCCGCACCCCGATTTCATGGGTGCGCTGCGCCACCGAGTAGGCGATCAGCCCGTAGATTCCGACCGCCGCCAGCAGCAGCGCGATTCCCGCGAACAGCGCCAGCAGCATGGTATTGAAGCGCGGCTGCGAAATGGACAGCGTCAGAGCCTGCTCCATGGTGCCGATTTGGGCCAGCGTCACGCCCGGGTCGATGGATTGAATGTCGCGGCGAAGCGGCGCCGCCAGGTGTGCGGCATCACCCGGCGAGCGCACTATCAGGAACATTCGCGCCCCGTACGTTTGGGCGAATGGCAGGTAGTAGGCCGGGTCCGTATCGACTGTCAGCCCGAGGTACTTCACATTGCCGGCGACACCCACGATCTCCATCCACGTGCCGCCATACCTGATTCGCTTGCCAAGGGCTTCCTGATTCGACAGGAAGCGGCGTACAAACCCCTCGCTGACGATCGCCACCGGAGCCGAATCCTGATTGTCATGGGCGGTGAACGAGCGGCCCTTAAGTAGAGGGACACCAAGCGTCCGGAAAAGGTCAGGTCCCACAGTCAGGTGCGAAATGATGGGGTTCAGTTCTCCCGGCGCCAGGGTCTGCCCTTCAATCTCGAAGGTGTCGGCGTCAGCCTGCCGGTCGGGCGGCAGCGAGTCGGTGACAGCAGCCATCTCCACTCCCGGCACATTGCGGGCGCGGCGGAGCACTTCGTCGTAGAAGGCGAGGCCGGCGCGGGGGTCGCTGTACTTCCGGTTGCCGGGTGAAATCAGCATCGTCAGGATCTGCCGCGGAGGCGTGGAGAATCCGCCGGTCACCTGCTGCAGATTCGCGAAGCTGCGGAGGAGCAATCCGGCTCCTACCAGGAGCATCAGCGAAACCGCGATTTCGGAAACCACCAGGGCCGCCCGGGTACGCCGGCGAGCCCGGCTCGCGGAGCCCGATCGTCCACCCTCTTTGATCGTCGAGTTCAGGTCCGCACGCGTGCTTTCGAGAGCCGGCGCCAGCCCGAACAGGACGCCGGTGAGCATCGAGGCGAAGGCCATGAAGGCAAGCGCGCCTCCATCCAGCCGCACTGAATCGATGAGCGGGAGGTTGCCCGGGTTCCATACGCGGATCAATTGAATGCCGCCCCAGGCCAGCGCCAGCCCCGCCAGGCCGCCCATCACGGCCAGCAGCACGCTCTCCGTGAGCAACTGCTGCACCAGGCGGCCGCGGCCGGCGCCGAGCGAGAGCCGCAGCGCCATCTCGCGCTCGCGGACGGTGGCGCGCGCCAGCATCAGGTTGGCGACGTTGACCACGGCGATGAGCAATACCATCCCGACCGCGCCGGCCAGCACCAGGATCGCGGGCTTCAGCGTGGTTCCCAGGAGCGCGTCGCGCAGGCCGAGCGCCGGCAGCGCCAGTCGCTTGTAATAAGGATTCTGCTGCATCATGCGTAGCGCGATGTTGTTCATCTCCGCCTGCGCCTGCTCGAGTGTCACGCCGGGCTTCAGGCGCGCTACGGCGCGATAGAACCACGGGCCATACCGCGCCGGCGGGTTCAGCGGCAGGTTGGTCCAAACTTCGGTTTCGCGCCGCGGGAGCCGGAATGCGTCCGGCATCACGCCGATCACGGTGGACGGAGCGCCGTTGACCATGATGGGCTGGCCCAGCACCGCGGAACTTGCGGCGAAGCGTCGTCGCCAGATCGATTCGCTGAGGACGGCAAGCGAGGCGGTGGCCGGCTGGTCTTCACCCGCCGCGAATGTCCGGCCAATCAGCGGACGCACGCCGAGCGTGGAGAAGAATCCCGCGGTGACGGCGGCGCCCTGCACTTGTTCGGGGACGCCTTCCTTTCCGCCGATATCCATGCGCCGTCCCGTGAAGAGCGAGGGATCTTCAAACGCGTGATTGTTCTCCTTCCACATCAGGTAGTCGCGAATGCACATCGTGCCGAACGCAAAGTCGCGCGGGAAGTAGCGCATGTAGACCGCCGCCACGCGATCGGCGCCGGCATAGGGCAGGGGACGCAGCAGAATGCCATAGGCCACGCTGAACATGGCGGTGTTGGCGCCGATGCCGATGGCCAGCGCCAGTACGGCGACGACGGTGAACGCGGGATTCTTGCGCAGTGTGCGGATTCCGTTGCGAAGGTCCTGTAGAAGCTCTTCCAGCATTTGACCGGTCCTCACTTGCCTGACTTCCTCTTTGACTTGTTCCAAGCCGCCCAACTCGATGCGGGCTACGCGCCGCGCTTCAGCCGCGTCCATGCCGGCCTGGCGCTTCTCCTCGGTCAATTGGTCCAGGTAAGAATGCAGCTCATCATCGAGGTCGCGCTCGACGCGCGGACGCGTGAAGAGATTGCGTCGAAGACTGGCCAGACGGCTCAGGAGTGACATAGCGGTCCCGGTCAGGTGGCCTGCAGGGCGCTCGCAATGGCTAGTGCGATGGTTTCCCACTGCCGCGTTTCGGTCTGTAACTGCCGCCGTCCCGCCGCGGTGAGGCGGTAGAACTTAGCGCGCCGGTTGTTTTCGGAGTCGCCCCAGGAGGAGGAAAGCCACCCGGCCTCCTCCATGCGGTGCAGCGCCGGAAACAGCGAGCCGGGCTTGACGTGAAAGGTGTCGTTGGTGATCTGGGCGATGCGGTGCGAAATGGCGAGCCCGTGCATCGCGGTGAGCGACAGCGCCCTCAGGATCAGGAGATCGAGGGTCCCTTGGAGTAGATTCGTGGTGGGCATGCTCGTATAGAAATTCTATACGTGCTTCGTATAGAGTGTCAATAGGTGGGGCGGAACGGCGGAGAGCTTACGGCGCCGAAAGGAAGCGGAGAATCTCGCGCATCAGACGTTCGCCCTGGTCAGTCGCGAAGAGGAACTGCGCGTGCGACGAGCCATCGAGGATCACGAACTCTTTCGGGTCAGTCGCTCTCTCGTACTGTTCGCGGATCTTGGGCAGTCGAGGTTGGTTGTCGCCAATGACATCGTCGCGACTCATGATGAATAGCTTCCGCCCTTTCATTCGGATGAGCGGCGTGTAGGCGCCGGCGGCCAGCAACACCAGGCGATCGAACTGGCCTGGTTCGGCCTCTGCCGCTTCGGCGGCATAGTCTCCTCCCATGCTTGCACCCACAACGGAAACCGACTTCGCACCCGTCTTCCGCAAGTAGTGGACCGCGGCCAGTACGTCAAGGTGGCGCCCTTCGTCAGGCGCGTGCGTCTGGCTTCCGCCTCGCGACTGGCCCTCGCCGCGGAAGTCGAGTGCAAGCGAGCGGAATCCGGCGTCCGCTAATGCCCGCCCTTGCTTCTCCCAGATCTCCTTCAAAAAACGGCCGCCGTGAGCCAGTACGACGCCGCGCTCGCCTTTGCCATATACGTCGGCGTAGACGAGCTCGCCATCCTGAGTCGCAAACGAGACATGCTCTTGTGCCGCGATGAGCCCCGGCAGCACAAGAGCCGAAATGACGGCCGCAGAGATGGCCATTGCCGGAGTGTACTACGGCGAGCCAGCCTCGGTCGCACGAGACGCGGCACGCTCCAGGTCGGGTTGTGCGAGCCAGCCCAGATACTCTTCCGACGACGGTGTGGCGACCCCGATGCTTTCCAACTCCTGAAGCCCTCGCTGGTAGACGCCAGACACGGCATCGGCAATCAGGACTGTGCGAAAATCTCGCATGCTGGCGCCATAAATGGTCGCGCGGGGACAGTGTGGAAAGTTGCAGCCGACCACGACCACAGTCGTGATCGCAAGGTCTCGCAGGTGCTTCTCGAGAGGTGTCCGGTAAAACGCATCCCACCGGGGCTTGTACATGGCCCACTCACCTGGCGCCAGCAGTTGCAGCCTTCCAGCCAGTAACAGGTCCGCATCGAGCTGTACCTCCGGATCAGGTTTCAGAGGTTCAACCAGTTCCGCGCCATCGCTGCCCGGACGTACAATCGATTGTCCTTCCTCGATCATTTCCCTGCGGCAGACATCTACATTCGTCCCGTCGGCGAGGTAAAGGCGAACGACGTGCACGATTGGTAGACGATACTGTCGATAGGCATCCAGGACCCGCCGCATGGTTGGGACGCGGTCACTCGTCCCGGGGATTTCTGCAGCCGCGCCAGGATCGGTGAAGTCTCGTTGGACGTCAATTGTGAGCAGCACCGAGCGCTCGGGAACCGGAATCGTGTACTTGCTCTGCATCGCGCCAACAGCGAATATACCGCACCCATCACCACATCGAACGCGCCAGTGCTACAGTGGCAAACATGCGAAACCAATCTGCTGCATTGCTGCTCCTTTGCCTGCTGGCCCTGCCCGCCGCGGCTGAAAAGAAGGCCATCGTTCCGCCGGAGTTCGCCGGCACCACATCCGCCTCACTGCCGTTCAGTCCGGGGATTCTGGTGGACGGCACGCTGTTTGTCGCCGGGCAGATCGGCACCAATCTGAAGACCAACCAAGTCCCTGCCGATTTCGAAGCCGAGGTGAAGACCTGCCTCGACAACGTCGGAATCATTCTCAAAGCCGCCGGCATGACGTTTGACGACGTGGTGTCGGTGCAGGTCTATCTCACGGATATCTCGCTTTTCGCGCGCATGAATGCAGTCTACGCGGGAGTGTTCAAGGCCCCGAGGCCGGCCCGCACCACCGTGCAGGTGAGCAAGTTGGCGCAGGCTGCGGCGCATCTGGAGATTACGGTCACGGCGCGGAAATAGATGCGCACACCGGAAGGAGTCCGAATGGAAATCCTCTGGAGACGCATCATTGGCCTCTCCCTGGTACTGGTATGTGCCGCGGCATCGCTGCCCGCGCAGACGCCCGCAGCCCCTGCCGCGCCCACGCGGTTCGACCTGCTGCGCGGTGAGTACGGGCAGTATCGCGCCAACAACGATCTGCTCTTCTATCACCTCGACATCCGCGTAGATCCGGAGAAGAAATTTATCAGCGGGAAGACGGCCATCCGTTTCAAGATGCTCAAGGACGATACCCGGATCCAGCTCGACCTGCACGCCGCGCTCAACGTTGACAAGATTCTCCTCGGCACTACCACGCTGCAGTACGAGCGCGATTCCGGCGCCGTCTTCGTGAACTTCCCGGACACGCTCCGCGCCGGCCGCGTCTACACCATCGACTTCTACTACTCGGGGAATCCGGTCGAGACTGGCCGGTTCGGCGGCATCGCCTTCCGCAAGGATCCGGCCGGGCGTCCGTGGATCAACACCGCGTGCGAAGGCACCGGCGCCAGCCTGTGGTGGCCCAACAAGGACCAGTGGCGCGACGAGGTGGAGACGATGCAGATCAGCGTCGCGATTCCGAATGGGCTGGTCGACGTCTCGAACGGAAAGTTCATGGGTAAGACCGATCTCGGCGACGGGTACACGCGGTGGGATTGGCTGGTGCAGTATCCCATCAATAACTATAGTGTGTCGCTGAATATCGGTAACTACGAGCACTTCTCCGATCGACTCGGCGACCTGCCGCTGGACTTCTACGCGCTGCCGGAGGATCTCGACAAGGCCAAGAAGCAGTTTGCCCAGGCAAAGGGAATGATCGAGGCGTACCAACACTATTTCGGCGAGTACCCTTTCAAGAAGGATGGCTATAAGTTGATCCAGGCGCCGTACTCAGGTATGGAGCACCAGAGCGCCGTCACTTATGGTAACCACTTCGCGAATGGCTACCTCGAACGTGACTGGACAAGTGTAGGTATCAGCCCGCGATTCGACTTCATCATCATCCACGAGAGCGGACACGAGTGGTTTGGCAATAGCGTCACTGCGGCTGACCGCTCCGACATGTGGATCCACGAGGGTTGGACCACTTACCTCGAGTGCCTTTACGTCGAGTACATGTTCGGGCGCGACGATGGCCTTAAGTACACCAACGGGTACAAGTCAAAAGTCCAGAACCGCCAGCCGATCGTCGCCCAGCACGGTGTCAACCGCACCCCGCCGCAGGACCAGTACTTCAAGGGAGCCTTGTTTCTCAATACGCTGCGGAGTATCGTGAACGACGACCGCCGCTGGTGGAGCCTCATTCACGATTTCTATCAGCACTTCAAGTACAAGAACATCATGACTGAGGATGTGGTCCAGTACTTCAACGAGAAGACCGGCTTGAAGCTGACTCCGATCTTCGATCAGTATCTCCGCCACACCTCGCTGCCGACCCTTGAGCTGAAGTTCGACGACGCCGACGGCACCGTCGCCTACCGGTGGAAGGCCGATGAGGCCGTGTTCCAGATGCCGGTACGTGTCGGCACGAAGGACCACTGGCAGATCATTCAAGCCACGACGGACTGGAAGACCATGAAGACGCCGCTAAAGAAAGACGAATTCGAAGTGGCGACCGATCTCTACTTCGTCAACGTAAGCAAGCCATAGCGCGCCGGTCACTTCTTAGCCAGCCTGGCGCTGGACGTAGTGTCAGCTTCGAGCGGCGAACGCCGGCGGCTTCTTGGGGGCGGACGCTAGCCGATCCCGCGCGAGGCACCGCGCGCCGGCGAATCCATCGGCAGGGTACCCTTATGTTGGGACGCCGCGCAGCCGATCATACCCTTGGGAGGAACTCCCATAAGCGCATGCGCCCAATCCTGCGAATCCTGGCGATGGTGGCCGGGGCGGCAACGACCGCACCGGCGCAACACTACCTTTTCCGGCATTTCGGCCAGGATGGCGGACTCAATATGGCCGTCAGCCGGCTGCTGCAGGACCGGACCGGGTTTCTCTGGATCGGAACCGAAAACGGCCTCTACCGGTATGATGGGACGCGGTTCCAGCGGTACGGCGTCGAGGAGGGCTTGCCTAGCGCGTCCATTCGCAGCCTGCACGAATCGGCCGACGGTACCTTGTGGGTAGTGACCGGCGGCGGCCTGGCAAAGCTGATACGGAACTTCTTTCTGCAGGTCGATACCGGCGACCCGCAGCGCGACGGTGACCTTGCCGCCATCGATTCCGGACCCGACGGAATCATTTACTTGGGGTCCGGGGGCGGCCTGTTGGCCAGCGGGCGCCGCTCGGGCGGTGTGCCTCCGGAGTTCCATCCGGTGCCGGGGGCTCCGCAGGCTCCGTCCTCAGTCGTATACGTCGAGCGCAGCGACACTATCTGGTTTGGCTGCGGGCTCGACCTTTGCCTTCTCGACGCAGGACGGCTCCGCATCTTCAGCCAGGCGGACGGCCTGCCTCCCGACAGGTGGGGTGCCCTGCTTCGGGATCGTCGCGGCGACCTGTGGGTACGGGGCGCGCAACATCTTTATGTGCGTCCGGCGGGCGGCGGCCGGTTCGTCGCGCGGGACCTTGGGCTGCCCCATTCGAACAACGGTGCAATGACGTTGGCGCTCGACCGCCGGGGGCGCGTGATGGCTTCGACCGATCTGGGGCTGGCGCGGTGGATCGATGGAGAGTGGGAACTGACCGGAACCAGCCAGGGGCTGGAGTCGGATGCGGTAACGTCGGTCTTACGGGATCGCGAGGGCTCGATCTGGATCGGCATGTGGGGCGCCGGCGTGGCGCGCTGGGCGGGCTACGAAGAATGGACCAGTTGGACGACCGCCGACGGACTCAGCAATAACATCGTGTGGGCGGTTCGGCGCCATCCCTCGGGGACGGTCTGGGTGGGAACCGACCGCGGGCTGGTGCGTCTCGCAGCGAGCTCGCCTGCCAAGACCTGGACGAAGCAGAGCGGCTTGGCCGGCGACAAAGTCAAAGCCGTGACGGTCGGACCCGACGGCGCCATCTGGGCGGCGTCTCTGCCCGGCGGCGTGACGCGCATCGACACCGTGACGGGAAAGACCCGCATCTACGGCCAGGACACGGGACTCGCCGACGACCGCATCATCGCTCTCTATTTCGACGCGGAGCAGCGGTTATGGGCCAGTGCCTCCGAGGGCCTCTTCCGCAGCACCGGCGTGGGGCTCAACCTGCGGTTCGAACGCCAAGTGCCGCCGGGCACCGACGAGCGCACGAGGTTTTCGCGTTTCGTGGGCGACCGGCGCGGCCGCGTCTGGGTGGGGAGCGCGCGCGGGCTGTTTTGTTGGGAAGGCGGCCGGTGGACGCGCTTCTCGGTGCAGGACGGACTGAAGGCTGAAGCGGTCACCCACATTGCCGAAGACAGCGACGGCGCCATCTGGGTAGCGTACCGCGAGGCCGCCGGCATCTCGCGCCTGAATTTCACCGCCACCGGAATCGACGTGGCGCATTTCAACAAGCAGGGCGGCTTGCCATCGGACTACGTCCTGTTTCTCGGGGTGGATGCCAGGCGGCGGCTTTGGGTGGGAACCGACCGCGGGGTAGCGGCGCGCGAGTCCGGCGGCTGGTCGGTCTACACCCACGAGGATGGGCTGGTCTGGGACGACTGCGCATCCAACTCGTTCTGGGCCGAACCCGATGGCACCGTTTGGATCGGCACGTTGAAGGGCCTGTCCCGCTTCCATCCGAGGTCTAATCCGGTTCCGGTGGGCGCACCCACGGCTGTGGTTACCGCGGTCCAGTACGGCCTGCAGTCGGCCGATTCGGCAGCGCGTGCCGAGGTCTCGTTTCGCGATCACGATTT
Source organism: Bryobacteraceae bacterium (assembly GCA_041484525.1). Classification (GTDB taxonomy): domain Bacteria; phylum Acidobacteriota; class Terriglobia; order Bryobacterales; family Bryobacteraceae; genus JBGPHT01. Next base: position 15,629 of record JBGPHT010000072.1, read on the forward strand.
CTCTGTCGCGTTCTCCGGCCTGAGCTACGTGAGCGAAAGGGGTGTCCGGTTTCGTTACCGGCTGGTGGGGCTCGACGACCGCTGGGTGGAAACCGGCCAGCGGGAGGCGCGGTATTCGAGCTTGCCGGCGGGATCGTACCGCTTCGAAGTAGCGGCGCGCAACCCGCGCAGCGATTGGAGCGTGGTGCCGGCGGCGGTGTCATTCCGTATTGTGGCGCCGTGGTGGCAGACATGGTGGTTTCGATCGTTGGCAGCGAGCGCGCTGGCGGCATTCCTGGTGTGGGCGGTGCGAGCCCGCATGCAGCAGTTGATCTGGGAGAGGCGGAGGCTCGAAAAAGCCGTGCGTGAGCGCACCGGCGAGTTGGAGATGCAGAAAAATATGGGCGAGCGCCAGAAGCGCGAAATCGAAGAGCTGCTGCGCCAATCGCAGGAGATCTCGCGTCTCAAGAGCGAGTTTTTGGCAAACATGAGCCACGAGATCCGCACCCCGATGAACGGCGTCATCGGCATGACGCAGCTAGTTCTGAACACGTCGCTCGATGCCGAGCAGCGGGATTACATCGAGACGGTTCGGGACTCGGCGGAAGCACTGATGGTGGTGATCAACGACATCCTCGATTTCTCGAAGATCGAGGCCGGGAAGCTGGAACTGGCACACGAACCGTTCCCGGTGCGCAAATGCGTGGCTGACGCTCTGATGGTGTTCGCGTGGAAAGCGCAGGAGAGGCATCTCTCGCTGTTTCAGCGAGTCGACCCTGCGGTTCCCGGCATATTGGTAGGGGACGCCGACCGCCTGCGGCAGGTCCTCCTCAACTTGCTCGGCAACGCCATGAAGTTCACCGAGCAGGGCGAGATCGCAGTGTCGGTCACTTGTCCTCGAGGCGTGGCGCCGGGGGCGGACGGAGTTTGCCAGGTCCAGTTTTCGGTGCAGGACACCGGCGCCGGGATCCCGCGTGAGAGTCAGATCATGATTTTCGAGGCCTTCGCTCAGGCCGATGGATCCATCCGCCGCCGCCAAGGCGGGACGGGGCTGGGACTGGCAATCTGCTCCAAGCTGGTCGGCCTTATGGGCGGCCACATCTCGGTCGAGAGCGCTCCCGGCCTCGGCAGTACTTTCGAGTTCACCGTGCCGCTCGCGGTCGCGGTGGATGGCGCGGTTCCGTCCATTGAAAGCAAGCCGGAATCCCTGGAAGAGCCGCATCCGGCCGAGTTGCCGCTGCGCATTCTCCTCGCCGAGGACAACGCGATCAACCAGAGACTGGCGAAGAACATGCTGGATAAGCCTGGTCATCTCCTCACCGTAGTGGACAACGGCCGGAGCGCGTGGGAGGCCGCGGTGAGCGGGGATTTCGATCTGATCCTGATGGATCTCCAGATGCCGGAGATGGACGGATACGAAGCCACAGCCCGGATACGCGAGGCCGAGCTCGCCTCCGGACGCCACACGCCGATTGTCGCTCTCACCGCGCACGCGATGAGCGGCGACCGCGAACAGTGCCTGCGCGCCGGCATGGACGATTACATTTCGAAACCGATCGACTTCCAGGCGCTCATGATTGTAATCCGCAAGATGGCCGCGCGTCAGGACACGCTGCCATAAAGTCCGCGCTGCCGGCCTTCGCTTATACTGAGTGGCGGCATGCGATTCCTCTATCCCTTCCTGCTGGCGGCCGCGGCGGCGGGGCAAACCTGGGTGGCACAGCAGAGCGGAACCACCGCCTCCCTGCGCGGGGTCAGCGCCGTGGATGCGCGCGTGGCATGGGCCAGCGGCACCGGTGGAACCTATCTTCAGACCGTCGACGGCGGGTCCACCTGGCAGGCACACAAAGTGCCGGGCGCCGAAGGGCTCGACTTCCGCGACGTCCAGGCGGTGGATGCCAGAACGGCATACCTGCTGAGCAGCGGCACCGGCGACAAGGCGCGCATCTACAAAACCACTGACGGCGGAGCCGCCTGGAAACTGCAGTTGACCAACCCCGACCCGAAAGGGTTCTTCGATGCCCTTGCGTTCTGGGATGCCAACCATGGCATCGCTGTGGGCGACCCTGTCGACGGCCACATCACGATCTTCACCACCGATGACGGCGGGGTTCACTGGGTACGTCGCGCGACGCCGGCAGCGCTGCCGAATGAGGGCGCCTTCGCTGCCAGCGGTACCTGTCTCATCACCGGCGGCAAGCGCGAGGCCTGGCTCGGCACGGGCGGCACCGGAGCCGTGCGCGTTTACCACACGCCGGATCGCGGGCGCTCGTGGACGGTGGTCTCGGCGCCCCTACGCAACGACAACGCATCCTCCGGAATATTCTCGCTGGCGTTCTCGGATGCGAAGCACGGGATCGCGGTCGGCGGCGATTACAGCAAGGCGCCCGATACTACCGGCAACATCGCGGTCACCGTGGATGGCGGCCGTACCTGGTCGGTGCCGGCCGGTCCGCCGCCCAGCGGTTTCCGCTCCGCCGTCGCCTGGGTCGCGGACCGCAAAATGTGGATCGCGACCGGCCCCTCGGGCTCCGATGTCTCGACCGACAATGGCGCATCGTGGAAAAAGTTTGATGACGGCGACTACAACGCCGTGTCGTTGGTTTCGAGCCGGGCGGGATGGGCGGTGGGGCCGCGCGGGCGTGTGGCGAAGTTCAACCGGCCCTAATCCGGGAGCACGGTGATCATCGTCAGTTGGCGGTCGTGTTCGTTCCCGATGAAATATCCCGCGACCATCACTCCCACTCCGACGATCGCGCCAATGAACGCCACTCCCAACCCACTCCACGATTGCATACTCAGGCCCGCGCCAATCGAGCCGAGGCCCACGCCGAGGCCTGCTGAAACACCAATGATTCGTCCCCTTGCCCTTTTGGTTTTCAAGCCGATCTGAGGAATGGACGAGCGGGGAAAGGAATGTTTTCCCTTCGCTACAGCCTTGCGATCCGAGGTTTTGCTGACGTTCATTTCGAGCGTGTCAGACTGGACGGAGATGACTTCGCCTTCCAGATAATGTCCGTCCGGCGAGGTCAAGGAAACCTTGTGCCCGGTAATGTGCCCCGAGAGTTCGCTCCACTTCAGCTTCATTTCGCGGGTCGCGGCATCCAGGCTGGCCGTCAAACATAGGAGACACAGCAGCAGTGTGCCGAGCCTTCGAGAGCTGTTGATTACTTTCAAGGCGCACCAACCATATCACTTCGCGGCTCACCGTGCTACTTGCAGCTAGGCAAGCGGAAGGCGCCGATGCGGCTGCTGTAACTGGTCGCGCCCGACTTGAAGTAGTCGCCGACGTACCAGAAAGTGCAGTCGTCGGACGGGTCCATCGCGGTGGTGGCATAGTCTTCCCAGCGCAGCGTGTTGGTCTGAGCCGCTTCGCCTTTCACTAGTACCGTCTCCTCGAGAGTCAGTTTGCCGCGCGCGTCTTTGGCGAGACGCGCGGCGAAGCGCTGACCGGCGAAATTGGGCGCGCCGCCGAACGAATAGCCGACTCCGATGTTGCCCTGGCGATCCATGCCGATGCTGCCCATCCATCGGTAGAAACCGTCGGGCGCATACGTGCCCTGCTGGTAGAGGTGCGGATCGCGGCTCTTGTCCAGGCGGAACTCGTACCAGCGGACGCCGCCGCCGCCGGCCGCGGTCGCGACCGAGTGCAGCCCCACAATCGATTCCTGCTTGCCGATTCTCCGGTAGACCAGGCGCTGCATCAGCTTGTCGCCCTGCGCGTCGAGGCGGCGTTCGGTGCCGGGCTGCGGCACGCAGTTGGTCAACTGGCCGTTGCAGAGGTAATGATAGGGCGCGACGGCAATCTTCGACGGGCCCGTGACCTTGGTGTTGGCGGGCGTCTCCCAATCCACGTGGAATTTCCAGGCGTAGATGCCGTCGTCTTCGAAGATCTTCTTGAGCTGCGTGCCTCCGGCGGCCATCACGATGTTGGGCGCGCCTGCAGGCGGCAGCCCCTGGCCGTCGATATCGGCGTTGTTGAGAAAGTTGACGCCGTCGATGATGACACACTGCTCGGTGGCGGGCTCGCCCTTCAGCATTTTGGCGCGGTCGACGACGCAGGCGTGTTTCTGGATGACGTTATCGCCGGTGGAACTGGGGACGTAATAGCCATCGGGCCAGATGGCGGGGCGCGGGTAGTCGGGAAAAAGCTTGCGGCGGAATTCGTAGCGATAGTAAGGGCCGAGCGGATCGGGGCCGGTGCTGACGGCGTAGCACATCGAGTAGGGCGCATCGGGGCGGTCGAGGATGCGGCCGAAGATGGGCATGACGTACAGCCAGCGCTTCGCGAGCTGGTCGTAGCGGGCGACGGAATCGCCGTTGTTGCGGGTCTCGCAGATGCCGCCGAAGCCTTTGAATATGGTGTTGGTCGAGACGGCGCCGTAGAGCACGTTGCCGTCCTTCGAGTAGACCGCCATGCGGGAGTTGACGATCTGCACGACATGATCGGGACCCACGGCGATGCTGTTGTCGGAGGGGCTGCGGCCGGTAGCGACGCCCTGCGGACCGGTGAAACCGAAGCCGAGGCCATCGAAGCTGGCGACCAGCTCGGCGGGCTGGCGTTTGCCAGGAGAGGTTTGCTCGACCGCTGCGCCGGGCGCGGGGATGTGCGGGGGCGGGGCAGGGGCGGCAGCATCCTGATCGTCGTCGTCTTCGACATCCGGGTCGGATGCGGCGACGCAGCCGCGACCGCAATCGGGAGGCGCGGACGTCGAGCCGGAGTCCGGCAGAGACGCGAGCGGCGGCGAGACGTCAAACGCGGCGGCGCGACTCACTGTGACGGTGCCGACCCCGGAGGGCAGTGTTGCGGGAGCCGGCAGCAAGAGCATGACCGCGAGCAGGAGTGTCACGGCGACCCAGATCGATCTCAGCATGAAACGAATTATACGGCGGATCGGGGTGCAAGCGCTTACGAGTGCTAATAGAACTTGCATCAGGTGACGTCTTCAAGCTACATTGCGGGTTCTTCTATGCGAACGACTGTTACTTTTGGTGAGATCATGTTGCGCCTGGCGCCTCCGGGTTTCGAGCGCTTCCTGCAGAGCCCGCAATTCGTGGCGACGTTCGGCGGGGGCGAGGCAAACGTGGCGGTGGCGCTGGCCCAACTCGGACTGCCGGCGTCCTACGTGACGGTGCTGCCGGCCGGGAATCCGATCGCGGATGCGGCCGTCGGGGAGCTACGCCGGTTCGGCGTCGACACGTCGAAGATCGTTCGCGGCAAGGGGCGGATGGGAGTCTACTTCCTCGAGGCCGGTGCCAACCAGCGGCCGTCCAAGGTGGTCTACGACCGCGACCGCAGCGCGATTGCGCTGGCGCAACCGGGGGCCATCGATTGGGACACGGTGTTCGACGGCGCGGTTTGGTTCCACACGACGGGGATCACTCCGGCGATCAGCGAATCGGCGGCGGCCCTGGCGGCCGAAGCGATGCGCAAGGCGAAAGAAAAGGGCATCACGGTCTCCTGCGATCTGAACTACCGCAAGAATCTCTGGAAGTGGGGGAAGACGGCGGCGGAGGTGATGAGCGAGCTGGTGAAACACGTGGACGTCGCGATCGCCAACGAGGAGGACGTACAAAAGGCGCTGGGGATCGAGGCCGAGGTGGACGTGAAGAGCGGCGCGCTGGAGTCGAGCCAGTACGAGAAGCTCACGGCCAAGGTGCTGGCGGCGTATCCGAATTTGAAGGCGATTGCGATCAGCTTGCGGGAGTCGAGGAGCGCGTCGCACAACGGATGGTCGGCGTGCTTGAACGACCGCAAGGAGTTTCTGCTGAGCCGGCATTACGAGATCACTCACATCGTGGACCGCGTGGGCGGCGGCGATAGTTTCGCGGCGGGGCTGATCTACGGCATGCAGGCGACCGGGACACACCGCGAGGCACTCGAGTTCGCGGTGGCGGCGAGCTGTCTGAAGCATTCCGTGATGGGCGACTTCTTCCGGTTTACGGTCGACGAAGTGAATGCGCTTTTGAAAGGCGACGGCTCCGGACGCGTGCAACGGTAGGACGAACTACCAGTTGGTAATCGAGCCGTCCGGCCGGAAGTAGACCGTGCGGTTACGTGCCGGCTCGGCGATCTCCGCGATCAGCTTCAGTTGCTTGGTGTCGAGCTCCACTCCCAGGCCCGGGCGGTCGTTGGGATAGAGTTTGCCGTCCTTGAAATCCAGGCACGCGGGAAGATGAGACAGCGTGCGGCCCTGGTAGTTGTACTCCATCATCACCGGCCCGGAGAACGTGCCCAGGGTATTCACCAGCGCGGCGGTCGCGATGGGCCCGGTGAAATGCGGCACGATGCCGACGAAATGAGTTTCGCAGATGGCGGCGATCTTGATCATCTCGGTGATGCCGCCGACGTTGGGAAGTGTGGCGCGCAAGTAGTCGATGTCGTGGGCTTCGACCAGCGAGTTAAAGTCCCAGCGATTGCCCCACTCCTCGCCGGCCGCGATCGGTACTTTCACGGTGCGGCGCAGAATCGGCAGGTCCTGCTGGAAGGCTTCGGTGCGCACCGGATCTTCGACGAAGTAAGGCGCGAGATTCTGAATCAGGTCGCAGCCGCGCATGGCATCCGAGAGATCGAAGCGCTGGTGGAAGTCGATGACCCAGTCTCCATTCTTGCCGACGCCTTCGCGCGTCTGGACGCAGTCCTCGTAAACCTGATTGAGCCGCTCGCGGGTGTTGAAGGTGGTGGTGCCGCGCGTGCTCGCGGCATCCATGCGAAAGGCGCGGTATCCGGCGGCCATGGTGGCCTGCGCGCGCTCCTTGATTCCCATGCCTGGTTGGATGCCGGGGATGATTCCGGCAGTGTTGTAGCACTCGCAATAGTTGCGCGCCATCCCGCCGAGCACCGCGTGGACGGGCCGGCCCAGGACCTTGCCCTTGATGTCCCACAGCGCGAGGTCGAGGGCGCCGAGCCCATGCAGTTTTTCGCGGCCGGGCGGATAGAAAAAGGCCCGCGACATGTCCTGCCAGATCTTCTCGATGTATTGCGGGTCCTGGCCGATCAGCCGGCCGGCGCACTGCTCGAGGGTATCTTTGGAACCGCCTTCGCCGATGCCGGTGATACCGGCGTCGGTCTCGATCGTCACCACCATGTTGCTCTGATTGAAGAGCGTATTCAGCTCGGGCGGTTGGTAGACACGCACGCGCGTGATCTTCATCTTCGGCGTTGCCGCGGAAGAACGGATCGGAGTGACGAGGCCGGCAGCGGCGAGTGCGGCGGCGCGGTCGAGAAAGGACCTACGATTCATACCCGAGAGTGTATCTCACGGGAGCGCCGGGTTCGAGCGGGGATCGGTGGCTAATTGGCCCGGCGGCGGACGAGCCATGGCTCGATGGCGCCAGGGTCCCCGAGTATCTCACGCTCGAGATCCTTGAACTCGTTCTCAACGATGACGCGTTCAACGGATCGGGCCAGGAGTGGATCGCCGGTTTCGGCACGCTTCTTTTCGATGAGGCCCAGAATCGCCTCACAGAGCGCCAAACGGTCCGCCATGTTGCTCATATCCGCTCCTCCTGACTATAGAGACGTGTTGCGAGGGGTGAAGTTGCGGATCTATGCGCGTTTTTACAAGAGATGAGTACCAGGGCTAGTACCGTCGGGGGGCGGGCTATAAAATGGACGCTGAGGATTCTTGTGACGACACGAGCTTTCATCACGTTGACTGCGGTTTCTTTCGGATTGTATGGCCAGGCACAGCAGCCCCGAGCCGGCGGTGCGCAGGCGGGGGCGCGCACGCCGGAGATCGGGGAGCGGACGGCCGGCATGCAGAAACTGGACGGCTACTTCCCGATGTATTGGGACGAGCGCGGCGGGAATCTGTGGCTGGAGATTCCGCGCTTCAACAGCGAGTTCCTGTATACGACGGGTCTCGCGGCCGGACTGGGGTCGAATGATATCGGGCTCGACCGCGGGCAGGAGGGCGGCGGCCGGCTAGTCACGTTCGAGCGCGTGGGGCCGAAAATATTTCTGGTGCAGTCGAATGAGAATTTCCGTTCGTCGAGCGCTAACCCGGCAGAGCGGCGGTCGGTGGAAGATTCCTTCGCGCGGTCGGTGCTATGGGGGTTCACGGTGGCGGCGGAGAGCAACGGCCACGTGCTGGTGGACGCCACCGGCTTCTTCGTCCGCGATGGGCATGGAGCGGGCAACGCACTCCGGCCGGGGCCGTATCGCGTGGACCGGACGCGGAGCGGCGTCTACATGCCGCGCACCAAGGCGTTCCCGAAGAATACTGAGGTGGAAGCGATCGTGACCTTCGCCAACGAGGCCGTGGGCGGGGGACGTGGCGAGGGCGGCGGGCCGACGCAGGGACCGCCACCCATCGTGGTCCCAACCGGTGTTGCGCCGGCGGCGGGAGCTGCGGTTGCGGGCGGAGGCGGCCGCGGCGGGGCGGGCGGCGGGTTGTTCTCAGGCACGGTGGCGAGCGTCACGCCGACGGCGGAGGCGGTGACGCTGCGCGAACATTACTCGCTGGTCGAGCTTCCCGACGAACACTATACGCCGCGCTACGACGATCCGCGCGCGGGTTACGGCGGGCTGAGTTTCGTCGACTACAGCACGCCGATCGGCGAGCCGATGATGAAGCGGTACGTGCGCCGCCACCGCCTGGAGAAGAAGGATCCGGCCGCGGCGGCGAGCGAGCCGGTGAAGCCGATCCGCTACTGGGTGGACCCGGGCGCGCCCGCGGACGTAAGGCAGGCGCTGCTCGAAGGGGCACGGTGGTGGAACCAGGCGTTCGACGCGGCCGGGTTCAAGAATGCGTTTTTGGTGGAGGTGCTGCCTGACGGCGCCGACCCGATGGACATTCGCTACAACATGATCAACTGGGTGCATCGTTCGACGCGCGGCTGGAGCTCGGGAGGGACGGTGGCCGATCCGCGCACGGGCGAGATCATCAAGGCCACGGTGACGCTCGGGTCGCTGCGCGACCGGCAGGATTACCTCATCTTCGAAGGACTGCTTTCGCCGTACGCCAACGGCAACGAGAAGCCGGATGTGCTGTACCAGACGGCGCTGGCGCGCATCCGCCAACTGGCGGCGCACGAAGTAGGGCACACGCTCGGGCTGGGCCACAACTATTACGACAGCACCAAGGGATGGATCTCGGTGATGGACTATCCGCATCCGCTCGAAAAGCTGCGCGAGGACGGGACGATCGATCTGTCGCAGGCGTATGCGGCGCGTATCGGCGATTGGGACAAGGTCGCGATCGACTACGGATACCGCCAGCTTTCGCAAGGTGAGGACCAGGGGACGCTGGGCAAAATTCTTGACGATGCATGGGAGCAAGATCTGCGCTACATGACGAACCAGGACGCGGACACGCACCCGCGCGTGGACCAGTGGTCGAACGGGGTGAACCAGGCAGATGAGCTGATCCGCATCATGAAGGTGCGGCGCGCGGCGCTCGACCGGCTGGGTGCGCACACGATCCGCAACGGCGCGCCGATGGCGACGATTGAAGAGCCGCTGGTGCCGGTCTTCATGTATCACCGGTACACGGTGGAATCGGCGGCGTCGATGGTGGCGGGGCAGGACTACATTTATGCGGTGCGGGGCGACGGGCGCACGCCGGTGAAGTGGGAATCGGCGGCCAATCAGCGTCACGCTCTGGGAGCGCTGGCGGGCACTCTGAAGCCGTCGGAACTGGCGGTGCCGAAGGCGGTGCTGGACGCGATTCCGCCGCGGCCGCCGGGGTTTGCGCGGCACCGCGAGCTGTTCCCGCGGACGACGGGGGCGGGATTCGATCCGCTGAGTCCGGCGACGGTGGCGGCCGATGTGACGATCGGGTTCGTGCTGCAGTTGGACCGCACGGCGCGGATGGTGGCGCAGCACGCGGTGGAGCCGTCGCTGCCGGGTCTCGAGGAAGTGATCGACCAGTTGACGAAGGCGACGTTCGACGCACCGGCCGGGACTGCGTACGAGGCGGCGATCCGGCGGGCGGAGGAGCGGGTCCTTGTGGATCGCGTGATGTGGCTGGGGACGGGCGCGCCCAACGGACAAGTGCGGGCCATCGCGGCGCTGAAGCTGTCGAAGTTAGCGTCGAGGCTGCGGTCGGAAGCGGCGCAGGGCGAGGCGGAACAGGCGCAGCGCGCGCTGCTGGCGGCGGACATCAAGCGGTTCCTGGAGAGGCCGGCGGACACGATGCGGGTGATGCCGGCGCCGGATTCGCCGCCGGGCGCGCCGATCGGCGAGCCAGCGATGGATTGGCTGGCGGCGCCCGCGTGGTTGCAGTAATGGAGGGGACACAAGGATGACGTGTAAACATACAAGTCAGATTCAAAACGTGAAGCCGCATACACATGGATGCGAGGAGTGCCTCAAGATGGGAGATAGCTGGGTGCACCTGCGGCTCTGCATGATCTGCGGGCATGTTGGCTGCTGCGATTCGTCGAAGAATAAACACGCGACGAAACATTTCCATGCCACCAAGCACCCTATAGTGAAGTCGCTCGAGCCGGGCGAGGACTGGGGATGGTGTTACGTGGACGAGGTGGAACTTGAGTTCGACTGAGTGGCCGCGCCTGGAATTCGCGGACTGGGAAGCTACCTGCGATACGGTCCACATGTGGACTCAGATCGTGGGCAAAACGCGCATGGTGCTGGCGCCTCCCATCAATCACTTTTGGCACGTGCCTCTGTACGTGACGCCGCTCGGCCTGAGCACGTCGGCGGTGCCTTACGGAAGCCGCACCTTCGAAGTGGAGTTCGATTTCCTCACCCACAACCTGGAGATGCGGACGAGTGACGGCGGTGTTCACAGCATGCCGCTCTTCGCCCGATCGGTGGCCGATTTCTACGCCGAGTACATAGCGTGCCTGCGGTCGCTCGATATCGAGCTGAAGATCAATCGTGTGCCGGTGGAGTTCGACGATCTGACTCCGTTCGACGAAGACCGGCATCATGCGTCATACGATCGGGAAGCGGTCGAGCGGTTCCGCCAGATTCTGGTGGCGTCCGATCGGGTACTGAACCGGTTCCGGTCTGGCTTTCTGGGGAAGTGCAGCCCGGTGCATTTCTTCTGGGGCTCGTTCGACCTGGCGGTGACGCGGTTCAGCGGCCGGCGCGCGCCGTCGAAGGACGGGGCGGATCGTGTGACGGCCGAGGCGTATTCGCATGAAGCGATCAGTTGCGGCTTCTGGCCGGGGGATCGGCGGTACAAACAGGCGGCGTACTATTCGTACACCGCGCCAGCGCCGGCGGGATTGGAGAAGGAATCGGTGCGTCCGGGCGCGGCGCATTGGGACGGGCAGATGGGAGAGTTTCTGCTGAATTACGAGGATGTGCGCCAGGCGGAGAAGCCGGAGCAGGCGGTCCAGGATTTTTGCTTGAGCGCGTATGCGGCGGGGGCGAGCCGGGCGGGTTGGGACCGTCGGGAGTTGGAGGGAAAGGAATAGGTGGATGCATGGCGAATGACTTGTTGGATCGGAGGAGCGCGGGGTTTGTACTCTGGTCGCCGCACGAACCGGCGAAGGCGCCGACGCTGGTGATCGGGGAATTTCAGGCAGGGACGCCACCGGTGGTGGCGAATCAAAGGCGGCTCGATCTGGCGCACGATGGCGGGCTGGCGGGGTTGTGGTCGATTCCGGCGGCGGCGTGCGGGCTGGTGGACGGACGCGTCTACCATTACTGGTTCGACGTGGAGGACACGTTCCCGGGGCACGCGACGGGGGCGCGGATTCTGGTTTGCGATCCGGCGGCGACGGCGACAGATTGGCGGGTGGCGGAGAGGAATCAGCCGGCGGCGGTGACGAAGTTTACGGGCGGGAAGCTGGCGGCGTGCGATCCGAGTGGCGATCTGGTGACGGCGCCGGCGGCGGTTGCGATGGGCCTGTTGCCGTCCAACAACCAGATGGTCATCTATGAGTTGCCGGCGGCGTGGACGCGGCAGCCGCCGGGGGGCGGGTCGGAGCGCGGCGTCGGGACGTTTCGCGATGTGCTGGCGCTGGTGGAGCGCGATGCCGAGGGTGCCAACTTTTCCGACTTGCACATCCTGGCGCCGGGTCATTCGTACCTGCTCGACCTAGGGGTGAATGCGGTGGAGCTACTGCCGCCGGCGGACTCGATCTTTCAGCGGGAATGGGGGTACGGGACGTCGCATTTTCTGGCGCCCGATATGGAGCTCGGGTTTCCAGACGGCTACTCATGGCCGACGACGAATGGCGATTTGCGGCGGCTGGTGGAGGCGTTCCACCGGCACGGCATCCGGCTCTTCGACGACGTGGTGCTGGGGTTTGCGCGCGAGGGGCCGTATCAGCATATCGCGTTCGACGAGTTCCACATTCAGTTCGACTCGCGGAATCCGCCGCAGGGTGACGCGGATGCGTGGTCGTCGCGGGCAGGCGAGGCGCGCAACGATTGGGGGAGCAAGCTGTTCCGCTATGTCCGCGAGACGAACACCTACGATCCGACCGATGGAACGGTGCATTCACACGCGCCGGCGCGGGCATTCATGTACACCTACGGCTTTCGATGGATGCGCGATTTCCACCTGGACGGGCTGCGCCTCGACAGCGTGGAGACGGTGGCGAACTGGGACTTCGTGCAGGAGTTCACCAGCCGGGCACGGGCGCAGTTTCGGGCGCGTTGGAAGGCGGCGGGCCTGGCGGACGACGGCGCGGATGCGCGGTTTCTGTCAGTTGGGGAGGAGTTGAATCTGCCGCTCGACCTGCTGCGGCAGGGACGTTTGGATGCGTTGTGGAACGACAACTTCCGGAAGTTCATTCGTCCCGCGCTGCTGGGGCGGAACGAGAAAGACGAGCCGAGCTTCGAGTGGACGGTGCGGAAGGCGATCGATTGCCGGCTGCACGGTTTTTGGGATGGCGCGCAAGCGGTGAATTATGTGACGTCGCACGATGTAGAGGGGCCGTCGAAAGAGCGGCTGTGCACGTTCTTGCGGTACAACGGATTCGGCGAGGACGACATCGAACGGAGGACGAAGCTGGCGTTTGTCTGCCTGCTGACGGCGGCGGGGATTCCGATGTTTCTGGCGGGCGAGGAATTCGCGGATGAAAACGACATCTTCGACATCCACGGAAATGTGAGCAACGATAGCGGGAAGCAGACCGACCCGGTGGACTTCAGCCGGCTCCAGGGCGATCGGAATGCGTGGCGCTGGCGCGTGCTGGAGTATGTGGCGCGTCTGGTGAAACTGCGTACGACGCATCCGGCGCTGGGGCGGAACGAGGTCGAGTTCATCCACACGGACTTCACCGAAGGGCGGCGGGTGCTGGCGTGGAAGCGTGGGGCGGACGACCATCCAGTGATTGTGGTGGCGAATTTTTCGGACTTCGAATCGGGGCCGGAATATCGCATTAACGGGTGGCCGGCGGGGCGGCACTGGCGCGATGCCAGCCAGGGGCGCGACGTGCCTGACGAATGGGCGGGGCGGGAACAGTTATTCCGCTGGGAGGCGAAAGTGTACGTGGCGGCCGGCTGACGGGCCGTGGTCCGGCGGGCCGAGGATGTGCGACCCTAAAGGGAAAGGAACCGGATGCGGAAGCGGCGGATCATCTCCAACCGGCTCATGCTGGCGGCGTTGGGAGCGACCCTGGTGTGGCTGGCCGACCAGCCCACCGTGAAGGGGTACAACCCACTGGTGGAGATGGTCTGGGACCCGGGAATCCGGCACCTCCCCTTACACGATTGCGCGGCGCTCGGGCTCTCGTGGGCGGTGACGGCGCTGTTTCTGCACTTCGTTATTTTTGTGGTGCAGAGGAGCCGGCAATCGGGTCGTCTCCCTTCGAGTCCTCCTCGCGAATCGTAATTTCGACGCGCGGTTCATTCATCGCGCGCATCAACTCCTCCGGGAGCGAGGCACAGCACCAGCTTGCGTAGATTGTCTGTGAGGGACATGGACCCTCCGGATCCTTGGTCAAGTTGAATGGGAGTTGGTAGCGCCATGGATCAGGCGAGTGGAGGAGGGCGGGATGCGACGAGCGGGAGGTAAGGGGAAGACGTCGAGGTAGCGGGTTCGGCCGAGCGACGGATCGAGAAGACTGCTACGGCGACGAACCAGAGCCAAAACGGAACGAGTACGGCGGCGAGCGGGACGGAAGCTGACGCGGTCAGGGCGGCAAGGAGAATGGCCGCGAAACATAGGATCGCGATTATCTGGCGAAGCCGGGAACGCTCGATCACGTCAAATCGATCATACCTAGGGCGATCATGCGAACAGGTCGAGAGCCTGCCGTTGGATCTCGTTGGCTTTTTTTAGGACGGCGATGCCGATCGAGACGTCGTTTTTCGCGGAAAGCATCGATACTGCCGCCGTGCTGAAATCTACCACGTCGATATCGGCGCGGGTGTCGACTGTTTCGCCGCTGACGGTGGTTTGGCCAGCGGTGGCCACGCGGCTGGCGGCGCCATCGAAGCTGGTCTGCGCCTGTTGCAGGCCCGAGAGCGCGACGGATGAAATGTCCATGTTGTGCTTATCGGTCAGGATGGGCAGAGCTTGAATGGGCGGCCAATACGGAGTCGATGGTCACCACGTCCACCAGGCCGCGGCAGCCGTAAAGCGCTGGAATCACTGGTTCGGCGGGGAAGCGGCGGCGCAGGCCGGCCACCTTGCGAGTGCCGGCGCGGTAGGTGGGCAGGTACATGCGGCCGAGCAGCGGGTGCCGTCCCCAGGCTCCGGAGAGTTTGCCGGCGCGCTCCTCGGAAACCAGAAACTCGCGGCGGAGCGCGGCCAGGTCAGCTTCAGGCGCGCCCTCGCCCCAGGTGAGGTACGAAGCCTGGTTCTTGGCGTCGTCCGGGAGCAGCGCCAGCAGGACGCCGATCTGGACGTCTTCGTCGGGCAGTTGGTCCACTTCGGTGACGCCGTGGGCCATGAGGATAGCGTTGTTGGCGATCCCCTCGAACAGCGTCGCGGCGCGCGTGTTCATCGTCAGCACCGAGGCTTCGAATCCGGCGGTGCGGCGACAGTACAAGTTTTGGAGGTAGGCAAACGTCGTGACGTGGCCGGGCACTACTTCGTGGCTGACGAGTTGGAGAAACTCAGGCACCGAGATATCGAGAGACGCGTTGATCTCGTACGTTGCTTCGTACTTGGGCGAGCTATCGGGTTGACGCGCGCGGCCCAGGTAGTTCATGGAGCCTGAGAACCACGCGTCGCGGATGGGCAGAAACTGGATGTTGGCGCGCGGTACGGAGCGGAGTTCGTCGGGCAGGTGCGGCGTAAGGTTGCGGACACTCAACTCGTCGAACCACGCGATGACGGCTGCGCCCAGCGTGCGAACGGAGGCGATGGGCACGCGATGCGCCTGCCGCCAGGCGTCGACAGCGGCCAGCAATGCCTCGCGATTGTTCGACGGGAATCCGGCGCGGCCAAGCAACTCGGCGACACGCTCCCGACTCGCCACGGGATCCGAGGGCTCGGGAGGTTGGCCGGTGGAGGCTCGCACGCAACGCTCGTAAGGGACGGGCGCGCCTTTGCCCAGGATCTCCATCGCCAGGTCCCACATCACTTCGAAGCAGAGCGCCAGGCCGTCCACGTACTGGCCGCGGAGACCGCCGAAGGCAGCGCCCGCGAGTTTGACGGCGTGGTTGGCAGCGGGGATGTCGACGGCCGCGAGGTAGGCGTCGATAGCCTCGCGGTCGGGTGTCTTGGCGGAGACACCGCCGGAGGTGCGGACGCGCGCGGCGGATGGGTGAGTGTAGGCGGGCGGCAGCGGCTCATCGGAGAACCAGGAATCGGCGATGAAGCGGCCGGTGCCGGAAGGGCACATCACGTCGCCGCCCCAGAGGGTGTCGATTCCCAGGATGGCGTTGGCGAGGGAGAGTTCGAATTGGATGCTCATGATCGCGGTTCAGCGGGTTGCCGGGCGGAGCGGTACCAGAGATAGGCGCACAGAGCCAGGAACAGGATGGCCGAGATGGATTGCGATATCAATTCGTTCCCGTAAAAGGGCGTCTCGATCCACTCCTCTTTATAGCCGGGAACCAGGCGGCAGGCGGCGCCCAGGACTCCGCCGAGCGCGCCGCCGGCCATCAGCCCCGAGGCGATGACGACACCGCGCTCACGAATACCGGCGCCTTCGGGGCCGCCGAGCCGTTCCGATCGCTTCGTCAGAAAATGCGCCAGGAAGCCGCCCACCAGCGCCGGCGTGTTCAACTCGAGCGGGAGATACATACCGAGGGCGAAGATCAGCGCGGGTACTCCGAGCATTTCCATGATGACGGCGATCGCCGCGCCGGCGCCAAACAAGAGGTACGCGACGGGCTGGCGGCTCATGAATCCTTCGACCAACGCCTTCATGATCGAGGCCTGCGGAGATGGCAGCACCACGCGCAAGTCTCCCGGCGCGGCTTCCCCGAACTGGAACGTCTTCGCCAGCATCACGATGGTCAGTCCGGCCGCCACTGACGCCGCGATCACTCCCAGAAACTTTATCTTCTCCTGTGCGGCCGGCGTCGATCCGAGCCAGTAGCCGGTCTTGAGATCCGTGATGGTCTGCCCGGAAACCGAGAGCGCCGTGCACACCATGCCGGCCAGCGCCATCACGAAAAACATCCCGGTGGTGCCGGAGAGTCCGAATCGCAGCAGTACCACGGAGGAGATGATGATCGTGAGCATCGTCATCCCGGAGACGGGATTGCGGGCGGTGGTGGCGATGGCGTTGGCGGCCACTGAGGTGAAGAAGAAGGAGAACACCAGTGCCAGTGCGACACCGATGAGAATCACCAGCGCCGAGCTCGAGAGATTGCCCAGGAAGATGCCGACGGCGAGCGCGCTGGCGATCACGCCCAGCAGGATCGAGAGGATGGGGATGTCGCGGTCGGTGCGCTCCCCGGTGGCGGCGCCGCCTTGCCGGAATGCGCGCAGGGCCACTCCGAACGAGCCTGCGACGATCCGCATGGACTTCACGATTCCAAAGATGCCAGCGGTCGCGATCGCGCCTACGCCGACGAACCGGACGTAGCCGCGGAAGATTTGGGCGGCCGTCATCTTGGCGATGGGAATGACGGCGGGGTAGACCGCGACGTCGGGATTGTGGCTGCCGATCATCCAGATCAGCGGCACCAGGACGAGGTTGGAGAGCACGCCGCCGGCGCAGAGAATGAGCGAGCTGCGCAGTCCCATGACGTAACCGAGGCCAAGAATGAAGCCGATGGCATCGAAGCTCAGGGCGACCCGGGCGCGATCCGTAAGCATGCGGACGGCGGGCACGAATTGAAAATCCACGTACTCTTTCCAGACGTGGAAGGTGGTGACGAAGAAATCGTAGATGTCGGCGATGGCGGTGGCTTCGAGAAGCAGCTTGGCCTGCGATCCACCTTTTTCACCGGTGACGAGCACCTCCGTGATGGCCGTGGCCTCGGGGTAGGGAAGGATGCCGTGCATGTCGCGCACGAAATACCGGCGCAGCGGAATGAGGAACAGGATGCCGAGGCAGCCGCCCGCGAGACAGATGAAGATGGTCTGCACGGGGTGCGGGTCGAGTTTCAGAATGTAAAGCGCGGGCAGGGTAAAGATGGCGCCGGCGACAATCGACCCCGCCAAGCCGCCGATCCCGGTGATGATGACATTTTCGAGCACGCTCGAGCGGCGCGAATAAAGGCGCGCGAGGCCGATGGCGAGGATGGAGATGGGGATCGCGGCCTCCATGACCTGCCCCACTTTCAGGCCGGAGTAGGCGGACGCGACGGTGAAGATGACGCAGAGGAAGATGCCCCAGCCGACAGACCGCGGCGTGAGCTCGGGCACCACCGCGGAGGCGGGTACGACGGGCTCGTACGACGTTCCTGTCGGAAGCGGCGTATATGCGTTGGCGGGAAGTTGCTTGCCGGGCGCGGGCGTGGTGATGGCGATGGGCGCCTCCTTGTAGAACCGTATCGTACTACGCGGCGTCATCGAAGCGCGCGGCACTTGAAGTGCACGGAAACATGATTTCGCAATTCTAGTTGTCCGATCGCGTAACTTTTACGTGCCTATGAGCCCTTTCTGGAAACGATTGGCCGGTCTCCGAGTGGCGGACCGGTATCGCCTCAAGCAAATCCTGGGCGGCGATGACGCGGCTGCGTTCTTCCTGGCTGCAGTCGATCCGGATGGCGAGGTCGTCATCAAGATCACGACGGAAGATGCCGCGGAGCAACTGGCGTTCTGGGAGCGGTTGCGGCAGCTCTCTCATCCGAATCTGATTCCGCTGCTGGACTGCGGCGCGGTCGAGATCGACGGCGATCGATTTGTTTACGCCGCATTCGAATATCCCGAGGAAAGCGCCGCGACGGCTCTCGAGCGCGCGCCCATGAGCGGCGACGATGCTCGCGAGGTGCTGCGCGCGGTGGCGGGCGCACTGGAGTATTTACACGCCAACGGATTGGTGCACACGGCGGTGGCGCCGGACCACATCGTGGCGGTGGGAGATCGCGTCAAGCTGACGAGTGAGACTGTTCGGGAAGCCTCGCCGAAGCACTCAGCGCAAAGCGACGTGTGGGATTTGGGCGCGACGGTGTATGAACTGATGACGCGCCGTCGCATCGCGCGGGGAGACGAGCTCGATCTTACGAGGATCGAAGAGCCGTTCCGTTCGATCGTGCAGCAGGCGTTGACGGGCGCCGCCAGTCTGTCGTGGATGGTGGAAGCACTGGATGCACCGCCGCCGCATGTCGAGGCAGTGTCGCCCGCACGGCCCGCATCGCCGCCGACTCCCATCGTCGAACCGCCGCCGGCTGCGGCAGAGCCCAGACACACGCCGAAATGGCCCTGGGTGGCGGCGGCCGCGGTGGTCCTGGTCGGCGTGCTGGCCTTCAACCAGAAATCGGAGCGCGAGCCGCAGGCCGCGAGTTACGTTTCGCCGACTGCCGCGCCCGCTCGCGGTGTCGCTCCACCACGGCCGTCCGCACCCGCTCCGGCTGGCGTGACCGCGCCGCCGCGGCCGTCCGCGCCCGCTCCGGCTCCGATTGGCGCGACCGCTCGGCCACGGCCGTCCGAACGCGCGGCCTCTCTGCCTCCCGCGTCCGCGCCGCCACGTTCGCCCTCTCCTGCGCCGGCCCGCGTGAACGCTCCGCCCAGTCGGTCTGAGCGCGTCATCGCGACACGGGACGACCCGCGTCCATTCTGGCGCGTCATCGCGTATCAGTATTCCAGAGTGCGCGAGGCGGAGGTAAAAGCGCACCGCATCAACCAGCAGTGGCCGGAGTTCCACGCTTCCGTCTTCGCCCCGATGGGCCGGGATCGAGCGCCGTACCTGGTGGCGCTGGGCGGACGCATGTCGAAGCCGGACGCGGCGCGCCTGCAACAGAAAGCGCGAGCCCGCGGGCTGCCCCGCGACACGTTCGTGCGCAACTACGCGGAGTGAGAATTCATCTCGATCCACCCAGCCGCACCCGAATGAATAACTGCAGGCCCAGCGGACGCACGCCGTAAATAGGCTGCGGCACGGGCGGCGCATGATAAACGGTAAACTGGCCGCCGATCCCCGTGCTCAGGTGGCTCACGCTCCATGGCATCTCGCGCTCGTAACCGCTCGTGTAAGCCTGCACGCGCGCCAATCGCTGCTCGTCCACCAGCAGGACGAACGGCGCCTCTTCGAACAGAATGGTCGAATCCTTGTCCGCGCTTTCCGCCCTCCCCCAGACCCAATTTCGTTTCACGTGGAGCGTAGTTTCGGCCAGGAACGAGTTGTAAATCTGTCCGGGGATGCGCGTGGGGACGCTCACGATGTGGCGGGGTTGAAGGGCGGCCGTCTGCCGCGGGAGCACCGGAATGTTCGGCAATTGCGTGTATTCGAGGTCATGGTCGCGCCCCCAGATGAGCGACGTGGCCAACGTGCCGCTGCGGAGCGGCCGGACGTACTGCAGCGAGGCCGTGGACCGCAGCGACGGGCGCAGCGGGTGCGTGGCTTCGCGATGCGCCATGCGGCCCCTGGAGAACTGCCCCGACCATCGGTCGCTCGGATTGACTGTGAGGCGCGCGGCGAAAGAGTCGATGCCACCGCCCTCGATGCCCCAGCGCTGCTCATCAGGTTCGCGCCCGTGGAATCCCGAAACCTCGAGGGTCACGGGTCCGTGGGTGGCGCCGGCCGTCACCACGTTGGTCGCGATGTGAGTGGAATCCTGCAAGTGGTGCGAGATGACGGCCACAGGATTCTCCGAGGATGAGGGGCGGTGAGGATACGCCGGCGGACCCAGCGCCGGCTCGCCGCGCGGTCCGCCGTAGAGTTGGATGGCGGTGCGCTCGCCTAGCAGCCTGTGGTAAAGGTGGGTTTTTCTGAGCGAAGACCTTCGAAAAACGCGCACGAGGGGAGATGACTAAGTAACGTCACCACTCGTCAAAAGGTTACCGCTCGCTGCCGTCGTGCGATGTTAATTCCGAGGCC
>JBGPHT010000073.1:0-35816 GCA_041484525.1 Bryobacteraceae bacterium
GCTGGCGGATGGCACGTAGCGGATGGTCTGCGGGCACACGCCCTTCCAGGGACACGTAGCTGAACATTCCGGGCTGCAGTTGGCCGTCGTTTCCGCGCATACCCAAATGACGTTCAAAACATCCATGGGGTATCTTGATTTGGTGGGTCTTTCAACAAACTCCTAATTTAGCATCTGACTATGTTGGTAACGCGTCAGTATGGCGAGGTCTAACTCAATAGGGTGATACGGAAGTCGTCATGGTTATTAATCACTTGAGCAGGAGCCTACCATCGTGTGCGATGCCAACACCTCCACTAAGCGCTCTTGAACATAATCTGAAGGCGCGGTATTGCTTTGGTGTCATCGCGAACGCAGCACGAAACGCACGGCAGAACTTGCTTGTGTCCGTGAACCAGACTCGGTACGCGACCTCCTTTACAGTGAGGACCGATTCCCCGAGCAATCGACGCGCCTTTTCCATTCGCACGGCGAACAGATAGCGATGGAAGCTCTGACTGCACTCGCGACGGAAGAGCTTACCGAGATGGGACGGTGTGACCCCGAACTCGCCGCCAATTTGACGTAGCGTAAGGCCAGTGTCAGAGCAACGCGTTTCCACGACCTGCTGAGCTGCTGCCACTCGCCAGTCCATAAGAGACGCTCAATGGCGGATGAACCGAGTAACCTGGCTTTAAGTCTATTTGAACCGGCAGGCGATCGGCAATTGTCTAATGTAATAGAGTTATTTATGGTCAACACTATGTTCGCCTCGAGTCAATGAACCGCGTTCTATTCGACAGGGCAATAGGTGAGACTGATGGACTAGAAGTTAGGTAAAAACTGCTGTGTATTGCGAGTGTGGCTCATTTGAGTTATAGAGTCTACATTAACTTAGAGGGCTGACGAGTATTACGTCAACAAGCTCCTGCCGGATTTACCTAAGTAGACTGGCCGACTGTCGAAACCCGATCCCAAAGAGACCGTACTTCCAGTCCCGGACGCGATTCGGTTGCTGCCTTACTGCCTCCCCGTGATCGAGGGGGTGCTCAGCCCGTATGTCAACCCGTTCGATATCAGCGCCACAGAGTCGAACACCTGACCCAAACACGATAGGCCCGCGGAGTCCTTCACCGCGACCAGAGTTGCCGCAATCATCCCTATTACAGCGCAAAACAAGCAAAGAATCAGTAATCGACTTAGCTGGTGTGGGCGTGGA
Organism: Bryobacteraceae bacterium; assembly: GCA_041484525.1. Taxonomy (GTDB): domain Bacteria; phylum Acidobacteriota; class Terriglobia; order Bryobacterales; family Bryobacteraceae; genus JBGPHT01. The sequence continues at coordinate 1,199 of JBGPHT010000073.1, forward strand.
CCTTCTCCTACTCGACGGTATGATCGACAATTTCGTGAAGATAATCATTACTGAAACCTACATACGACTTAGTCGTATCGGTAGGGCCTTCAGCGCCGGGTTTGGGAACGAGCGGCCGAACGATAAGGGGCGCAGGCGGCGCGCTCATCTCGCCGGACCCCAATCCCGTATTGATAGCAGTAGCCCAGATCTAACGACGCCGAGCCGTCATCCCGCATTGCGGCAGCACGTTGCCACCATGCGAACGCACGCCTCCGGTTTCCTGCCACCCGATAAATCGCCGCTATATTGGTGGGGATTTGGACATCGCCCCCCAAAGACAGCAGCTTCTTCAATCGGGCAATCTCAGAGCGACATTGGTTCAAATCGTCCACGCTGGGATTCCATCATTCGATCGTCTTGCGCTCAGCGTGCGGCTTACACCAACATACGGCAATCGATCCGCCGGTTAACCGCTACTTACTCAGCGTCAAGTCGATCCATTGCGACGCGGTGCCCTTCTTCGGATCCGCCAACTTATCGTGCGCCATCATTTGCATTGTGTATTCTCCCTCGGCAAACGAGGCTGGGACCACGAACGAACCGACCACCGTAAGCTCCTTAGCGCCAGGGTCGGGCGCGATCGGTATCAGGTTGCTCGCGAATACCTGAGCTCCGTCGCGGAACAGCCGGAGCTCCACTTCCACTTGCGTGCCGCCCGGTTTCCCGGATCGCGCGCCATACACTTGGAAACCATAGTCGATCCTCTGCCCGATCCTGAAGTTTCGCGACGCGGTCTTAGCGCGGCGGGCGCCGGCGTCTTCGCCTTCCTCCGATTCGGACAGAACCAGGCTGGAGAGAGCGAAGCGCTGCTTGTTGAAGTCGGGAACTTCCACGAATGTTCCGGCGGAGCCTGTGGCGGCCGCTTCCTCGTCCCTCACGGCCGCGCGGATTTCGTACGCGCCGGGCTTGGGAATCGCGATCTCGATCTGGTAGCTGATCCAGTCGTCGAGCCCGGATGCCTGCCGTTCGGGGAGCTCGATGGTGTGCCGCTGGTCCTTGCTGATGACGACCTTGTTATTGGCGTCGAAGGCCACTGCCGCCACATCGAGCACCACCGCTTTCTTGCCATCGTCGCCAGTCCGGACGCGCAGATCCCGGCCGTCGACCGAGAGTAGCGCCCGCAGCAGCGACCGGCGCGCTCCGGTCTTCGGATCGGGCGGAGAGGCGGAATAAACGGGACTGAGCCGCATCCCGATTGTTCCCGCTGCAAACGGCGAAAACAATGCACGCCGCATGAGATCTTCCCTGGTCTGCGGCTCCGCCGGCGCGTTTCCCGGCAGCAGACCGAAGCTGGTTCGCGTGCGAACGTTCAGACCGTTGCGCTGGACCTTCACACGAATACGTCGATTCCGGTCATCGCCGCGCATCCCGTCGATTTCTTCCGGCGCCGGACTGTATCCCAGCAGGTAGTATCCGGTCATGTCCTCCATTGCTTTGCCCAAGGCGGCGCTCAGCGAGTCAGTGTCATGTACAAACAGGCCGCCGGTCTCTTTCGCCAGGAAGTAGGGAACAGTCTGCAAACTGGCGCGCCTCCGCGGATCCAATTCCAATACCGATGCCACCGACACGCCCTTGGCATCGAACGTGTAGAAGACCACGCCGGCGCGGTTGGCCAAATCCGCTATCTGCCTGGTTCGCTCTTCCATCCGTTTGACATAGGCAGGATCTGTTTGCTGTCCGAGTACAGGAGTCAACTGGGATAGAGGAAACTCAATTCCATCGGAGAATAAAACGATCGCCTTCCGGCCTGGCATCTCCCGCAACCCCTCGATCGCACGCGCCAACGCTGCCATCGCCACACCATGGTAGGTCTCCATGAAGTATGCATTCGCCGCACCGATCAACCCCGCGCGGTCACTGCCCGGCCGGTCCTGGTGGTTGATCCGATCGTAGTTTTGACCGACCAACCGCACCAGGCGCTCCATTGCGGCGCGGATCCGCCGCGGATCGCTGGTGAACCTCTCGTAGATTCCCATGTTGCTGCGCGTGGCCATGACCGAGATGAGATCGCCGGGCGACACTTGCTCGTCCGCGAATCGCCGGACCACCGGCGCCAACAAGCCAATGTTCTCCGGCGACGTGTGGACCTCATCGATCATGAACACCACGGTTCGGTGAACTTCCTCGCGGCGCGGTGTATGGGCTACCTGCGCGGTTGCTGCGGCGCTTTTCCGGCCCGCGTCGACGAAGGAGAAGTACGCAATGTTCTTTTCTTTCCCGTCTACCAGAAGCTGAAAATCTTCCGGACGCAAATCGGGAACGCGGCGTCCATCGGAGTCCGTACGCAAATCGGGAACGCGGCGTCCATCGGAGTCCGTCACGACCGCTTCCACCTGCAGCAACTCGACGTTGACGCGGACTAGCGGTTGCGCCGGCGTTTGTTCCGCTGCCGGCAGAGATACTATCAGGCCCGCCGACACAACGATTCGCACGATTCCAAACACCCTGTGAGTATACAACCGGACCGGGTAGGAACTGCTCGCTCCCGCGGCACGCAACAATTAGCGCTGTTCCAACCGTCCGCCGTAGATCCACGTCGAACCAATCCAGACCCCAACGCACGGGATCAGAAACAGCACACTGCTAAAGAGGATCGCCGACGCCGCACCCGCCATCAGTGCGGCCTGCACCAGCCCGGCGACGATCGATCCGCCGGTCGAAAAGCGCCAGCGGGTCTGCACGCGCAAATGTTCGACTGATTCGGCGCGTCCCATCGCGAGCGACACAAACGCAGCGCCCAGCGCAGCCAGCGGAGCCAGCGGCAGCGTCAGCGGGATCAGCACCAGCAGAAACGCGGCGTCCTTGGCGGCCAGAATCTGCCATCCGCGCAACGGCAGCAGGCGATAGCGTGCCAGTCCTCCGCGGCCGTCGAGTCCGAACAAGGACTGCGCGTAGCTCGAAAAAGCGAGCACGACCAACACCGACACCGGCATCAACGCTTCGGGCGGACTTCCTGCAATGCGCCAGGCCAAAGTCGCGAGGCTGAGGATGAGGGCGCAGTAGAAGTCGAGTGTGGAGAGCATCTCGCGGATATTCTTGCGAATGAGTTGTCCCAGGGGCCCGGGAAGTGCGGGCACCAGTCGCCAGACGACGCGGGTGCCGGGGATCGGCAAGTCGGAAAGCAGAAACGCAACGGCGATGGTGCCGGCGATCAGCGCCCAGAGCCCCACCGTCACAGCGCCGCGCGCGGCCCAGACGGCGAGCGCGGCGATGGTCCACGTGAGTGGGTTGACCCAGGGGCTGGCCAGGCGCAGCAGCCACCGCTCACGGCGATCGAGCGGCCAGAGTTCCAGCCGCGATGCGGGGATCTTACGCAACGGGTCGGTGCTCAGAGGGAACAGAAGGACCAAGCCGATGATCAGATAGATGAACGCGCCCGCCTTCTGCAGCAGAAGGGCGCAGACCAGGAAAAAATTGTTACCGGCCACCGAAGCCAGGGACTTCTGGTCGCGGCGAAGGGCGGTGAAGAGCGCCCTTAGGACCGCGGCGACCCGAGCCATTCCAGTTCCTCCACAACCGGTGCTTCCACCAGATCGAAGTAGTGCTGCTCGAGAGATTGCGGCAGCTCGGCGGGCGGCGAGTCCCACACGATCGCGCCCTTGCGGATCATGACGAGCTGCGTCGCGATCTGCTCGGCCACGGAAAGAATGTGAGACGTCAGGAAGACAGTGACGCCGCGCCGCGCCACCGATTGCAGCAAGTCGCGCATGATTTTCGAGGTGACGGGGTCGATGGCTTCGAAGGGTTCGTCGAGGAACAGCACGCGCGGATTGGGCAGCAGGGCCATAGCGAACGACGTTTTCTTGCGCATGCCGTGCGAACAGGCGGCGGCGAAAGTGTGGCGGCCGTGTTCGAGCGAGAGCGCGTGCAGAAGCTGGGCGGTGCGCGCGCGAGTGGTGTTACGCGACAAGCCGTAAACGGCTCCGGTGAGGAGCAGGTGTTCTTCGACAGTAAGGTCGTCGAAAAGTCCGAGGTCCTCGGGGAGGACGCCGATAATCCGCTTGAGTTCGAGGGACTTCTGAATGACGTCCAGGCCGCAGACTTCGACTTCGCCCGAGGTGGGCGTCAGCAGGCCGGTGAGCATCTTCACAGTGGTGGACTTGCCGGCTCCGTTGGGGCCCAGGAAGCAGCAGATGGCACCCTCGGCGACTTCCAGGTTGATCTGGTCCACGGCGGTGAAGTCGCCGAATCGGCGGGTAAGCTTGCGGCAGGAGATCATCAAGTCTATTGTGCGGCATTCCGCCGCAACCGCCCACTCCCGGCCTTTTTGTGTCACAAAAGAGAGGTGGCGGACGTTATAGGCATTGTGCAGCCTGTAGAGGGGGTCACCTGGAACCCGGCAGCAGCGGGTGACAGGGGCGACTGGTTCGACGCGATTTTTCGGGAGCATTATCCGCGAGTGGTCGGAGTACTGGCCCGTCTGACGGGGGACCGCGCGCAGGCCGAAGAGATCGCGTCGGATGTGTTCTGCAAGCTGTCGCGGCGGCCCGGCGCATTTGCGAAGCCGGAAGAGGTCACGGCGTGGTTGTACCGCGTGGCGACCAACGCCGGCTTTGACGCGTGGCGCGCAAATTCGCGGCGGCGGAAGCATGAAGAGGCCGCCGGCGTCGAAAGTTTGCGAACCACGGCCTCGGGCGGCGCACTCGACGAGCTGCTGCGGGAAGAACGATGCGCCCGAGTGCGGGTGGTGTTGGCCTCGTTGAAGTCGAGAGAGGCGGAGCTGCTGCTGCTGCGGGCGAGCGGCATGGCGTATCGGGAACTGGCCGGCGCTGTGGGGGTACAGCCGGGGTCGGTGGGCACACTGTTGGCGCGGGCGGAGTCGGAATTCGAACGGCGATTCCGGGCGCGTTACGGAGATAACGTATGACGGCGTGTTGGTCGGAAGGCGAATTGCGGGCTTGTCTGGACCGCGAGCTGCCGGCGGACGAGATGGAGCGGATCGGCGTGCATCTGGGCGAGTGCCCGGCGTGCCGGTCGCTTTATGTCGAGATGTCGGGACGCGCGGCGCAGGTGGCGGAATGGATGTCAGCGCTGCCCGAAGTGGAGGTGCCGGCGTGGCCTCCGCGGACGGTGCGGGAGCTTGCCCCGCAGCGCACGCGGGCGAAATGGGTGCCGGTGGCGGTAGCGGGCGCGCTAGCTGCGGGACTGGCGCTGCTGGCGATGGCAGTGGCGAATCGCGCGGATCGGCGGGCAATTGTGACGCCCGCTGAAACGGCGCCGGTGCAGCAGGCTGCGGCCGGAATCGCGCCGCCAGCGGTTCCGCTCATCGAGACGGAGCAGGCTCCCGCAGTTCGACCGGCGGCGTTGCGATCGCGGCGGGCGCCCGCGGCGCGGCGGCCGAAGACGGATTTCTACCTGGCCCTGGACGACGACCCTATCGAAACGGGACTAGTGGTGCGAGTGGCTCTCGATCCGGGAGCCGTGCAGGCGGATGTGATTCTGGGTCCGGACGGGCGGGCGCGCGCGTTCCGGCTGGTGAGCGACAAATTGAATTTCTGAGGAGACGACGATGAGACGACTGATTTCCACCGCGGCAGGCGCCGCGTTTCTGACAACGGCGGTCTGGGCGCAGGACCCGGGCGTTCAAGAAAAACTGATGGTCGAACAACTTTCGCGCGTCGCCGAGGCGCAGGCGAAGGTAATGGCGGTGCGCGGCGCCGTCATGGGACCGACGGTGAAGGGCGCGCCCTATTCCGCGGACGAGATTACCGAGGCGACGCAGGTATTGGCGGACGGCACGCGTATCCACAATTCGACCCAGGCGTCGGTGTACCGCGACAGCGAAGGGCGCATGCGGCGCGACACGCCGGAATCGATTACGATCTTCGATCCGGTGGAGGGCGTGAGTTACATTCTGAACCCGAAGACACAGACCGGATCGAAGCTGCAAGTATCCATGACGCATAACATAAGGGTGGAGCCGGGCAGCGGAGCTAGCACCTTCCACTACTCGGTTTCGGCAGGTGAAGTCCGGACGACCACGGAACCGCAGGCGGTGGCGGCGATCAAGGAGAAGATGAAGGCGGAGGATGCGGCGAAGGCCAGCAAGAACGTCTCCGTAATCGTGAATAACGAAGGTTTCACCTACTCGACTGCTACTAGCGCGGACATGTCGCCTGGGGTTGCGATGGCAGGAACGCTCGTCCCGGCGATGCGGAGGATCGAGATCGGCAAGGGCCAGTCGGACTCCTTGGGCAAGCAGCCCGTCGAGGGCGTGATGTCCGAGGGCAGCCGGATGACGCGGACGATCGAGGCGGGCTCAATCGGCAACGACCGGCCGATTCAGACGGTGTCGGAGCGGTGGTACTCGCCCGAACTGCAGACCACGATGATGAGCAAGAGCAGCGATCCGCGGTCGGGCGACCAGGTTTTCCGCCTGACCAACGTGCATCGCGGCGAGCCTGGCGCCTACCTGTTCCAGCCCCCGGCCGGCTATCAGATCAACGACCGGAAATAGTTGTCCTCACGGCCGCGGCTCTGGTGCGAACAGAGCCGCGGCCGTATCCCTACTTCCACGGATCGTATGTCCCAAAATTCCAAATCCGGCCCTCCACATCGCGGCAGGTATACCCGCGCCCGCCGTAGCCCTCGTCTTTGATGTCGAAAAGAATCTCTGCCCCCGCAGCCTTTGCCGTTGCGTAATGCGCGTCGGCGTCGGGAACGACGACATACACCGCCTGCGTTTCACAGCCGCCGATTTCGTCCGGTTGCTTCATCAAGTGGCCGTAGGCGTTGTCCGCCACCGATCCCAGCATCATCATCCCCTTGCCGAACGTAAGCTGAGCGTGCGCAATCGTATCGTTCTCGCCCGGCACCACCAGATGCTTTTCGAAACCGAACGCCCTGCATAGCCACTCGATGGCCGCGGGCGCGTTGCGATATCGCATCGTCGGAATCATCATAATTCTCCCCTCTCGAACATTCTGCCGGATGCCGTCCCCGACGTATTGTAAGAAATTGCCGCGGTATCCTGTGGCCATGCGGCTCATCGCCATTCTCCTGCTCTTCGACGCCATGGCGGCGGCACAAACTGCGCCCCGCCTGGACGCTCTCGAGTGGCGGAGCATCGGCCCCGCAGCCACCGGCGGACGCATCGCCGATCTGGCCGTCGTCCATGTCCACGGCAAGGCGGATGAGATCTACGTCGCGACCGCCACGGGCGGCGTTTTCAAGAGCGTCAATGCGGGCGTCTCATTCACTCCCGTGTTCGATCGCGCCGGCGGCATGATGTCGATCGGCGCGGTGGCGGTGGCGCCGTCCAACCCTTCCATCGTCTGGGTGGGGACTGGGGAAGCGGACAACCGGCAGAGTTCCTCGTGGGGCGACGGCGTCTACAAATCGCCCGACGGCGGCTCTTCCTGGCAGAAGGTGGGACTCGAGGACACGCGTCACGTCGGCAAAATCGTCATCCACCCCACCGATCCCAACATCGTTTACGTGGCCGCGGTGGGGCATCTGTGGGGATCGAACGCGGAGCGCGGCGTCTACAAAACCACCGACGGCGGCAAGACCTGGAAAAAGGTTCTGTATAAGGATGACTGGACGGGCGCCATCGACTTGGCGATGGACCCGAAGAATCCCGAGGTGGTGTTCGCGGCCATGTACCAGCGACAGCGCAAGGGTTGGGGTTACAACGGCGGCGGGCCGGGCAGCGGAATCTATCGCACCAACAACGGCGGCACAACCTGGGTCGAGCTGACCAACGGCCTGCCGCGCGTCGACAAGGGTCGCATCGGCTTGGCGATTTTCCCCGGCGACAGCCGCGTGGTGTACGCCATTGTCGACGCGGACGCAGTCGGCGGCGGACGCGGCGGGCGCGGCGGAGAGGGGGGTGGCGAAGGCGGCACAGCGCCTGCCGGCCGTGGACGCGGAGGAGCCGCTCCCCCCGTCGACTCGACCGGGCAACTCGGCGGCACCTTCCGCAGCAAGGACCAGGGCGAAACCTGGGAGCACATGTCCGGCTTCAATCCACGCCCGTGCTATTACAGCCGCATCTACGTCGACCCCAAGGAGGTCAACCGCGTTTTCATCATGGGGTCGAACCGCGGCTTCTACATTTCCGACGACGGCGGTAAGCGGTACAACGATCTGTTCAGCGGCGTCCACAGCGAGGACCACGCGATGTGGATCGATCCCGACGACACCAACCACCTCGTCATCGGCGGCGATGGCGGCGTGTCGATCTCCTACGATCGCGGCGCCACCTGGCTGTTCCGCATCAATCTGCCGCTCGGCCAGTTTTACAACATCTCGACCAACAACGCCGACCCCTTCCTGGTGTGCGGCGGGCTGCAGGACAACGGAAGCTGGTGCACGCCCAGCGCCACAAACATCAGTTACGGCATCTCGTTCAAGGATGCGTTCAACATCGGCGGCGGCGACGGCATGCAGGCGCAGTTTGACGGCGACGATAACACCGTGCTGGTGGGTTCGCAGAACGGCGCGGCCGGGCGCCTGGATCTGCGGAGCATGGAGCGGCAGACCATCGCGCCGGTGCCGCCCGAAGATCGTCCGCAGCCTGGGCGTCCCGGCTACCGCTGGTATTGGACCACGCCGCTGATCGTTTCGCATTTCACGCCCGACACGATTTACACGGCGGCCAACGTGCTCTTCCGGTCGGATGATCGCGGCGTATCGTGGAAGACGATCAGCGGCGACCTCACGGCCGCCATCGACCGCGAAAAACTACAGATGATGGGCGCGCCCATTCCGGCACGTGCCCTGTCGAAGAATGACGGGCAGACCAATTTCAGTGCGCTGACGGCCATCGCCGAGTCGCCCCTCGATCGCGGCGTGCTGTACACCGGCGCCGACGATGGCTCTATCCACGTGACGCGCGACGGTGGCAAGCACTGGACCAATTTCACGACGCGCGTGCGCGGGCTGCCGTCGATGCTGAACATCAGCGGCATCGTGGCATCGCAGCATGCGGCGGGACGCGTCTATCTGACCGTGGACGGCCACTTCAACGACGATTACCATCCTTATGTATTCGTCAGCGAAGACTACGGCGAGAACTGGCGCGCGATTGTGAGCGGGCTGCCGCCGGTCTCGGTGCACCGCATTCGCGAGCACCCGTCGAATCCCAGCCTGCTGGTGGTGGGGACGGAGATGGGCGTCTACGCGACCTTCGACCGCGGCGGGCGCTGGACATCGCTCAACGGCAACATGCCGCCGGTACCGGTCTACGATCTGGTGTTTCAGGAGAGCGCGGGCGCGCTGGTCGTGGGCACGCACGGCCGCAGCATCTGGGTGCTCGACCACGCCGAGCCGCTGGCCGGGATGACGCCCGAAGTGCTGAGCGGCATTGGACGCCTCTTCGCGATTCCGCCCGTGCACCACAGCGTGATGTACGGCGGCCAGTTCTGGTTCGGCGCGGGGGAATTCTTCGCGCCCAATCCGCCGGCGGGTGCGGTCGTGAGCTACTATCTGCCCAAGGCGGCGGGCGAAGTGCGGATCGCCGTCGCGGACGCGTCGGGCAAGACCATTCGTACGTTCCGCGGTCCTGGCGAGGCTGGGCTGAACCGCACGTGCTGGGACCTGCGGATGGACCCGGCGCTGCAGTGGCGCAGCCAGCCGCCCATGGGGAGCTGCGTTGCCAGCGGGGGCCGCGGGGGCGGCGGCGGACCGCTGGTGGTTCCCGGGAAGTACCAGGTCTCGATGACGTACGCAGGCAGCCCCGAGCTGCGCACCGAGTCCACGGTGCTGCCGGATCCGAAGTTTCCGATATCGGACGCGGATCGCACTGCGCACCAGACCGCGGTCATGGGCGCATATACGCTGCAGCAGCAGTTGGCGGCGGCGCGCGATGCCTCGCAAAAGCTCACTGAGCAGATCGACGCGATACGGAAAGATCTCACTTCGGCTGGAGACAGTGGAAAGGCGGGACTGGAGGTCGTGAAGCAAGCGGCCGCGGATCTGTTACGCGCACAGGGCGATGTGAATCGCGCACTGGCCGGCGCCGCCAACGCACAGGGCGCGATGGATAGCTACGCGGGAGTGCCCACGGCGGCGCAGTTGCGCCAATTGGATTGGGCCTGGGAGGACGCCGCCACGGGAATCGCCGCGCTGAACAAGGTCATTCGCGAGAGCATGCCGAAGGCGTACGGCGTGGCCGGCAGCGCGACTAAGAGGGAAGAGGTGAAGCCTTTGCCCACACCCGCACGGAAGTAACATGCCCGGCGAAGCCAATCTGCGCGCCTTGTTAGCCGGGCTCGATCCTGTCCTGCATGACGACGAATTCGTCTGGTGCACCGCCGCCCAAATCGACGCGCCCTCGATCCCATCTGCACCTTTCGCGAGCGCGAAGGCATCACCCTCATCGTGCGCCGCGCGGATGCCGAGCGTCGCGGCCTGCCGTTCACGTACCCATGCCGTACGATCACGCTGAACGTGCACTCCAGCCTCTACGCCGTGGGCCTGATGGCGGCGATCACGGCGATGCTGGCGCGCGCGGACGTCAGCGTGAACCCGGTCTCGGCGTATTACCACGATCATCTCTTCGTGCGTAGTGAGGATGCGGAGCGCGCACTGGCTCTGCTGCTCAGTCCAACTGCGCCGCGTTGATCTCGATCACGTGCCGATCGGGATCCATAATGTAGATCTGTGGAAAGCCGGCGACGGCGTCCGGCTGGGCAATCACCTTCATCAGGTCGAGGCTGCCGGCGTCTTCGCGGTAGCCGCGCGCGTGCAGGAATTCGAGCGCTTCGCGATAGCTATTCACCCGCACAGCGAAGTGGATGTCGCGCGTGTCGAGACCTTTATCGGGACCGCGAAACGTCGAGTTGGTGTGCACGATCAGGTGCACCTGCTGCCCGCCGGCGACGCGGAACCAGGCGCCGGGAAACGAGAAATTCGGGCGCGCGATTTCTTCAAGCTGAATGATCTCTCGATAGAACCGCCGCGAGCGGTCGAGGTCCGTGACCGTGATAGCCACGTGGTGGAGGGACTCGATTTCCATATCGCCGTCTACTTGGTGACCGTAACCGTGGCGGCGATCTTTTTGACCAGATCCTCGGAGCCGCCCTGCCGGATATTGATCTGCGCGGCGCACGTCCCGTCTTTGCCGGGCACCGTCACGTGATAGCCGATCACCACAGGCATTCCCTGCGAAGGCGACGCCGGCTTGGCCGCCCAAAAGACGCGCTGCGCGCTGTTCTCGATCATCTTATCCACGCCCACCGTCTTCTGTACCGTGTCGCTCATCGGCAAACCCGTCTTGCTGGCCTGCGCGAGAACCATCGCATCGGAGTGATCTGACGAAGACGCATAATTCGAAAGATGCTGGCTGATCTGCCAGTCGGCCGGGACGGACATCTGGCACGCGCCGGTCCTATCCCTCACCGCTTTCCACCCGCTTGGAGGCTGGGCGAAACCCGCGGCGGCCAACGATAGCACAAAGAGAATTACTCGGGTCACTTGGACAGTTTACCGTGTTTCGGCGACAGGCTACGAAGCCTTCCGCGCCGCAGACCAAGGGTTGTCTGCGTAGGATGGAAGAGAAGGAACCACACGCAACATGCGGGCCAACTCGATGCATAGTCCGCTCGACGCCGCTATCAACCCGCTCGCACCCGAAGATAACCCGCTCATGAGTTTTTCATCCGATCGCGGCCGTTTTCAAGATACCTCCTGTGGGCCATCCGCCAGTCCGCGTCCTGATCGTCGATGACGAGCCGATCGCACGTCAGGTGCTGCGCGACGGCTTGAGTGCCTTCCCGGATGTCGATGTCGTAGGCGAAGCCGAGAATGGGCACGCCGCGCTCGAACAGATTGCGCGCTTGAAGCCCGACCTCGTGCTACTCGATTTGCAGATGCCCGGCCTCGGCGGTTTCGATGTGATCGACCGGCTTCCACCAGACGCGCTGCCCGCCATCATCATCGTCACGGCCTACGACCAGCACGCGATCCGTGCCTTTGAAGCCGGCGCGCTCGACTACCTGTTGAAGCCGGTGAGCCAGGAGCGTCTCGAAAAAGCGATGGCGCGCGCGAGGGCGCTCCGCGGGAAGAGCCGCGAGGTGGCCGAGTCGCTGGTGCGGTTGCACGATGCTGGCGCGACCTCGGCGCAACAACGAAGCCGCAAGGTGGCGGGAAGGATCGGAGAAGAATATTTTCTGCTCGATCTCGACGATATTCTGGCCTTCCAGGCGGAACGCGAGATTGTGTGGATCATCGCGGCGCGCCAGCGCTACATGGCCAGGCAGCCGCTGCGCCATATCGAGGCGCGGCTGCACGGGGCGGCGTTTCAGAGGATCCACCGGAACGCTTTGGTCAACGTGAACCACGTGCGCAAGATGACGCCGCTGAGCAGCCAGCGGTGGATGATGACGCCGAGCAACGGCGCCGAGTTCATCGTCAGTAAGCGGATGGCGCACCAGGTGCGGCAGATGTTGCAATGGTGAGGGCGGCTGCATGCTCGGACTCAACCAACTGCTGCTGATCAACATTCTCGGCCACGCGGGCGGCGCGCTCATTTTCGCGATCTTCCTCTGCCTTCTGTCCAGCGGCCGGGGATGGTCGGGGACGCGCGGGCGCAATCTTTCAGCGCTGGCCGCGGTGCTGTCGATGGCGTGGAACGTGGGATCGCTGGTGGCCCTTGCGTGGCCTAGTCTCGCGCCCGCGCCGCGAAATCTGGTAGTGGCGTTCAGCTTTTCGGTGCTCAGCCTGTTGCCGGCCGTGCTGCTTCACCTGTCGCTCGAAGACAGCCAGCCCATGCTGGTAGGATGCGGCTACCTTCTAAGCGCCGTCGCCGTGGCCATGCATTTCCGCGAAATCTACGGGAACGGCGCGGCGCTGCATCAGGTCGCGCTGCTGCTGATCGCGGTGGGATTTCTGGCGCTGACCGGAATCGCCGCGGCCACCGTCGCGTTTCGCCGCGATGCCCGCCCGAAACCCGGCGGCGCGCGCATAGTGGCTTCGATGTGTCTGGCCCTCTTCGCCATGTCGTTCGTGCATTTCGGCAACGGCCATGCGGACCAGGCGTGGTCGAGCGAGCTCGTCATCCATCACGCCGGAATCCCGCTGGCGCTCTTCGTCCTGCTACAGGACTATCGCTTCGTATTACTGGATGCGTTCGTTCGCTTTTTGGCGAATGCGTTACTCGCGGCGTTGCTGGCGGGCCTCGCGATCGAAGCCGCCTTCCGCCTGGTGCTGGTCGAGCGCGCCCGTCAGGAACCCCTGCCCGAAGCCGTACTGCCGATCAGCGTCTGTTTCTTCCTGGTCCTGTTCGCATGGCTCCGCGGGAAGGTGCAGGACTGGCTCACGTCCGTGGTGTTGCGGCAGGGCGCCGTGTCGCAAGTACCCGACCGCGTGAAAGCGTCGCCCGAATTCTCCGACGAATCCGAGTATCTGGAATGGGCAGCATCCGTTATCGCCGCCGGATTCAGAACCCAGGACCATGCCGTGGTCAGCCAAGCGGAATGGGAGGCGGAGGCCGACGTAGTCGCACCCGTGACGGCGACTTTATTCTCGCCCGCGAACTCCTCGAAACGCTGGAGTTGGGCGCAGGCCGTGGCGCCGGTGCGGCTGGGCGAAGGCCAATCGGAATTCATCCTGCTGGGCGGCCCGCGCAGGCGGGCAGCGATATCTCAGCCACGATCTGGACGCGCTGACGAAGGCCGCCGCGGAGATCGTAGAGAAAGTGGAATCGCTGCGGCGACAGGAGATGAACCGCCTGGTCAGCCAAGCCGAGCTGCGCGCCCTGCAATCGCAAATCAACCCGCATTTCCTCTTCAACGCTCTGAACACGCTCTACGGAAGCATTCCACGCCAGGCCGCCGCGGCGCGCAAGATCGTGCTCAACCTGGCCGACATCTTCCGCTATTCGCTGCAATCGGACAAGCCGTTCGTACCGCTGGCGGATGAAATGCAAATCGTGCGCGCCTATCTCGACGTGGAGCAACTCCGCTTGGGCAGCCGCCTGATAGTGGAAATCGAGGTGGATGAGGCCGCGCTGCACGCGCCGATTCCGGTGCTGTCGATTCAACCGCTGGTCGAGAACGCCATCAAACACGGGATCGCCCGCCGCACCGAACCGGGCCACGTCCGCATCAAAGCCGAATGCCGAAACGACGAATTGCGAATCACGGTAGAGAACAGCAGTGCCGGCGCGATGCCCCCCAACGCAGGCTCGGGCGTAGGCCTGCAGAACGTGCGGCGGCGCCTGGAGATTTGCTACGGCGCGTCTGCCGAACTGCTGTTCTCACTCAATCCCCTTGAGACCACGGTGGAGCTTTCGATCCCCCTGATCCGTTCCGGGGGCGCTCGCTAAAGATTGTTCACCGCCGAGACGCCGAGACCGCCGGGAACACAAGCATTAGAATTGCCCCTTGTTTTCTCAGCGGTCTCGGCGTCTCGGCGGTGAATAATCTGTTGCTAGTCCAACATCAACCTCATCTCATTCGTCGCGGCAAACCCGAGTGACTCGTACAGCACGCGCCCATCCGGGCTGGCATGCAGGATGACAGCTCCGGCCACCATGTGGGGCGGCCAATCCATCAGCCAGAGGCCGAGACCGGCGGCCACCGAGCCATCGGGCGCAAACGCGAACCACGCGAGGTATTCGCCGGAATCCATCTTGCGCCGGAGCCAGGGCCGGAAGCGGGCACTCATCTCGTCAAGCACCGGCTCGTCGCGGTAGCCCATGTCGAAGAACATGGCGCGGCGATGATGCGCGATGGCGTCGAGATCGGAATCGTCGAGCGTGGCCGGACGGACATTCATCTGACCGATAATACAAACATGAGGACGGCTCCGGTTGGCATACTCGCGCGCATGAAGTTTCTCCGATGGGTGGGTGTGCTGGTCTGCGCCGGTTGCCTGGCGGCGCCCGCGGGCAGTGGGGGGCTCGATTACCCGCTGGCGCTCAAGACGCGCTGGACTTATCACCTGCACCACGTGCTCGGCGAGGGAGTGCGCTTCGGTCCGGACGACGCCAAGCTGGCGAAGGGCAAAGTGCTCGACACTACTCTGGTGGCGGAAGTCATGGGAGTGGATACGTTCGGCGGCCGCACTTATTCGCGTGTGGAGAACCGGCGCAGCGGCAAGCGGTGGTTAGTCGAATGGCTGCGGCTGACGGCGGACGGCCTGATGGTGGGCAAGACGATGGAGTACGACCAGGAGTCGACCACCACCGAGATGAAACCGGAACAGCGGCGCATCGCGGCCGAGCTTCGCGGGGGATACTTCTGGAACTGGCAGCCGCCGAACGTGCCGGTGCGCATCCAGTACGACATCGTTGGACCGATGGTGACGCAGGTGCCGGCGGGACGCTTCGACGCCATCCAGATCCGGCAGCACTCCACCATGGGGTCGGGCGGCAGCGCGGTGCAGGTCCGGCAGCTCTCCTGGTTCGTGCCCGGCGTCGGGATCGTGAAGCAGGACACCGAAACCGACCGGCAGGGACGCATGCTGGCGCACGTGGTGCTGACGCTCGAGAAGTTCGAAAAACCTTCAATTGAAGACGCGCAGCCGGCTCAGGGCGCAGTCGATCGGTAGAGCACGTGGCGGCGCAGCGGGTGACCCTCGGGCAGGCGCGGATGGTCGAAATCATCGGCGGCGTTGTGGGTCATTCCGAGCTTTTCCATCACGCGGCGTGACGCCAAATTCGCGGGGACGGTGAAGGCGACGATCTCGTCGAGTGCCAGCGTCTCGAACCCATAGTGGAGAGCGGCACGAGCACCTTCGGTGGCGAGCCCCTGGTTCCAGTGCGCGGCGGCGAGACGCCAGCCGATCTCGATGCAAGGCATGAATGGGCCCTCGAGGTTCGGGACGCCCAGCCCGATGAAGCCGATGAACTCGCCGGTGAGACGGAGCTCGGCGGCGAAGAGTCCAAAGCCATGGACGTCGAAATGGGCTTCGATGCGCTCCGCCAGAGCGTCGCTCTCGGTGCGCGACAACGTGGCGGGGAAGTAGCGCATCACCCGCGGGTCGGCATTGAGGCCGGCGAAAGGGACGCGGTCCGCAGGGCGCCATGCGCGGAGGAACAGGCGGGGAGTCTCGATCGGCAGCACATCAAAGGATTGTAACTGCGCGGAGGGTCGCGAAGAAATCGCTCCATTTGCGAAACTGCCGCGAGCGTCCCGGCATCGACTGCCTACGCCACGATATCATGAAGGTCAGAAAGCACTCATCTGAATGGCGTCTAAATCCGATCCGGAAAAGGGTATCAACAGTTGGCTGGAAGACGAGCTGTATCAGCAGTATCTGCATGACCACTCGGCGGTAGACGAGAGCTGGAAGCACCGCTTCGAGGAGAACGGCGAGGCCCCGCCCGCGCCCCGAAACGATCAGCCGGCCGCAGCTTCAGCCCCCGCGGCCCCCGCCGGCGCTCCCCTGCCCGAGGGCGAACTGCAACCGCTGCGCGGCGCCGCCGGACGGATCGCGCAGAACATGACGGCGTCGCTCGCGATTCCGCTCGCCACCTCGCAGCGCACCATCGCGGTCAAAGTGATGGATGAGAACCGCCGCATCATCAACCAGCACCGGACACTCGTCGGCAAGTCGAAGGTCTCGTACACGCACCTCATCGGGTGGGCCATTCTCAGGGCGCTCGAAGAAGTGCCGGTGATGAATCAGTCCTACGCGGAGAAGGACGGGCAGCCGGTCCGCGTGGTGCGCGCGCAGGTCAACCTCGGCATCGCCGTCGACGTGCCGGGCAAGGACGGCACGCGCTCGCTCATGGTCCCCAACATCAAAGACGCCGGCGCGCTGAACTTCTACGAATATGTCGCCAAGTTCGACGACCTGGTGGCGCGGGCGCGCGCGTCCAAGCTCACACCTGCCGATTTCCAGGCGACTACGATTTCGCTCACCAATCCGGGCACCGTGGGGACGATGTCGTCGAACCCGCGGCTGATGCCCGGGCAAGGGGCGATCGTCGCGGCGGGCGCCATCGACTATCCGGCGGAATACCAGGGTGCGGCCGATGAAACGCGCGCGGCACTCGGCATCAGCAAAGTGATGACGCTCACCTGCACTTACGATCACCGCATCATTCAAGGCGCGGAGTCGGGCATGTTCCTGGGGCGGCTGCAGGCGCTGCTCGATGGCCAGCACAGTTTCTACGAAGAGGTCTTCGAGCACCTGCGCATGCCGCACCAGCCAGTCCGCTGGGAAAAGGACCGGCTGCCGCTGCTCCCCGGGATGACGGCGGCGCGGCACGCCGAGATCGCC
The DNA here is from genome assembly GCA_041484525.1 of Bryobacteraceae bacterium. Classification (GTDB taxonomy): domain Bacteria; phylum Acidobacteriota; class Terriglobia; order Bryobacterales; family Bryobacteraceae; genus JBGPHT01. Next base: position 18,413 of record JBGPHT010000073.1, read on the forward strand.
AAGGAAGCGGGGATCATCCAGATGATCAACGCTTACCGCGTGCGCGGTCACCTCATCGCCGATCTGGATCCGCTGGGCACGGAGCCGAGCTACCATCCGGAGCTCGACCCGCAGACTTACGGGCTGACCATCTGGGACCTGGACCGCGAGTTCCTCACGGGGTCGTTGGGCGAGGCCATCGGAGAAGGCGGCCCCAAGCCCGTCGCCACGCTGCGCGAAATCCTCGAAACGTTGCGCGAGACGTACTGCGGCAAGATCGGCTGCGAGTACATGAACATCCAGGTGCCGGAGCAGAAGCGCTGGCTGCAGCAACGGATGGAGCCGAAGACCAACCACTGGCCGCTCGATCGCGAAACGCGGCTGCGCATTCTGCGGAACATCATCGCGGGCGAAGAGTTCGAGCACTTCCTGCACTCGCGGTTCGTGGGGCAGAAGCGGTTCGCTCTCGAGGGCGGCGAGACGGCGCTGGCAATTCTGGAGGAGATCCTGGAACGCGCGGCGGCCAATAACGTTCACGAAATCGTGATGGGGATGGCGCATCGCGGCCGTCTCAACATCCTGGCCAACGTGGTGGGGAAGGACGTCAAGCAGATCTTCTCCGAGTTCGAGGGCGAGATCGATCCTTCGAGCACGCAGGGGTCGGGCGACGTGAAGTATCACCTGGGCGCCACCGGCGTGCGCAGGACGGAAGCCGGGCGCGAGATCGTGGTATCGGTTTCGCCCAATCCGAGCCACCTGGAAGCCGTCGACCCGGTGGTGGAAGGTATCGTGCGCCCGAAGCAGGACCGCCTCGGAGATACGGCGCGCGCCCGCGTGATTCCGGTGCTGGTGCACGGCGACGCAGCGTTCGCCGGCCAGGGCGTGGTGACGGAGACGCTGAATCTTTCGCAGCTCGACGGCTACTCGACGGGCGGGACGATCCACCTGATCATCAATAACCAGATCGGATTCACTACGCTGCCCGATGAAGCGCGCTCGACGCCCTACTCCACCGACGCGGCGCGCGGTGTGCAGGCGCCGATCTTCCACGTGAACGGAGACGATCCCGAGGCCGCCATCCGAGTGGTCGAGCTCGCGTTCGACTATCGCCAGACGTTCAAGAAGGACGTCGTCATCGACATGTTCTGCTACCGCCGCCACGGGCACAACGAAGGCGACGATCCCAGCTACACGCAGCCCATCCTGTACCGCAAGATCAAGGAGCATCCGGCGGTGAGCGTGTTGTATGGGGACCGATTGGTGCGCGAGGGCGTGCTCGAGGCGGATGAGGTCCAGGCCATGCGCAAGGCCGTGGCGCAGCGGCTCTCGGACGCGTACGACGCGGCGCAGAAGCAGGCCGAGCGCTACGAATTGCAGGAACTAAGCGCGGTCGCGGGCGAGGAGATCGCGGGGTTCTGCCCGCGGACCGCGGTAAACCAGCAGGTACTCGAGCGCGTGGTGAGCGGCATCACGAGCTTCCCGGAAAACTTCCACCTGCATGCGAAGCTGCGCGGCTTCGTCGACAAACGGCGCGCGGCGATCGAAAAGGATGGGAATATCGACTGGGCGTTCGCGGAAGCGCTGGCGTTCGGCACGCTGGTGCTGGAAGGCACGGCGGTGCGGTTGAGCGGGCAGGATTCGGGACGCGGCACTTTCAGCCAGCGGCACCTGGCGTTTTACGATTTCGAGACCAGCAAGCCCTATATCCCGCTGCAGCATATCGCACCCGGCCAGGCGCGCTTCGACGTGTACGACAGCTCGCTGAGCGAGTACGCGGTGCTCGGGTTCGAATTCGGCTACAGCGTGGCGGACCCGCTGACGCTGGTGATCTGGGAGGCGCAGTTCGGCGATTTCGCCAACGGCGCGCAGATCATGCTCGACCAGTTCATATCGAGCGCGGAATCGAAATGGGGCCAGCCGAGCGGCCTCGTGATGCTGCTGCCGCACGGCTACGAAGGCCAGGGGCCGGAGCATTCGAGCGCGCGCATCGAGCGCTACCTCACGCTGTGCGCCGAGAACAACATGCTGGTGTGCAACTGCACCACGCCAGCCCAATATTTCCATGTGCTGCGGCGCCAGATGTACGGCGGCGCCGACCGGCGCGGCATGCGCAAGCCGCTCATCCTTTTCACGCCCAAGAGCCTGCTACGGCATCCCCGCGCGGTCTCGACGGTGCACGATTTCACCAGTGCAGGCTTCACCGAGATCATCGGCGACGCCTGCGACCCGTCCAAGGTCTCGCGCGTGGTGTTCTGCTCCGGCAAGATCTACTACGACCTGCTGGCGGCGCGCGAGCAGCGCAGCGCGGAGCACGTGGCGCTCGTTCGAGTCGAGCAACTGTACCCGTTCGCGGCGTCGCAGGCCACCGATCTGCTGGCCCGCTATTCGCCCACCGCCGAGATGGTGTGGGCGCAGGAGGAACCGCGCAACATGGGTCCGTGGCGCGTATTGCGCGAGGCCATCCAGCCGCTGCTCGACGGCACCGGCCGGGAAGTGCGTTACGTGGGGCGGCCGGAGAGCGCCAGCCCCGCCACCGGATCGGGCAAGCGGCATCAGCAGGAGCAGGCGGAAATCGTCAACGATGCGCTGACGCCCGGCGCGATCTCGCAAACGCGCCGCGTGCGCGTCGTGGCGAGAAGGAAGAAGTAGGTCCTTAGGCTCTCTTCTCGAGTACCACCAGCATTCTCGAAGCCAGCTTCGGGATTCTGGAGAGCAGCGAGTCCACCAGATTCAGGCAAGGCAAGAGCGCGGCCGGGTACAACTGCGGCCCCCGGAATCCGCCGCTCGCCACATAAGCCAAGCCGGAAAAATACTGAACCTCGGCTACCCGCCAATCACGAAGCTTCTCCCGGAATGCGGCCGATCCAAACACTCGGCTCGCGTTGCTCTGGGCTGCGTAGTACGCGCTGTCGCGGCTTGAAAAATCCGCCGGAGCGTCCCATTCGATCTCGTCATGCATTCCTAGAGGTTCGTGGTGCAAGTTGCCGAAAACGAAGCGCCCCACCCATCCCATGGCAGGCTCGAAGATGATGAGACGGCCGTTCGGTCCGAGCACTCTGGCGAATTCCCGCAGCGCCGTGCCCGGGTACTGCAGATGGTGCCAGACGTCGAAGAGAATCAGGTTTCCAACCGTGCCATCCCCGAAGCTCAACTGATACGCATCCTCCACGCGATCCAACCACGCGTTCGGGAAAATGTCGGTCGTGACGCACTCCGGGACGTGTTGCTTGATATTGCCCATGCCTGACCCCAGTTCGACGATGAGGCCCCGAGCGGACGGACTAAGGCGCGCCGCGATCTGCCGGTAGAACTGCGAATACACCTGTCGCAGCACCGCCTTCTTGTTCCAAAACTCGAAGTTCTGATGGATTTCTTGGTTGTGCTGCTCGATGGAGGCTTGCCTCGCCGTAGCGTCGTTTTCGGGCGAAGCTTGCATCAGAAGTGTCCCCGGCTTGCACCCAGGCCCGCGATTCCCCGCCAGGCGCGCAGCCCCTCCCGGGCGATCTGGCTCGCATAGATCGCACCGCCGGCGCAGATGTCCGCTCTGCCAAGAAACGTGCGAAGCCGATGGGCCTCCTCCGGGCTCCGCGCCAGCAAAATCAGAAATCCCCCGCCCCCCGCACCAGCCAGTTTGGCGCCGCGAATAAACGGCCGCACCGATTCCAACAGGCTGTTGATGGGAGCGTTGGTGGTGTTCGGATCGAGCACCTGATTCAGGTCCCAGTGCCGGTCCAGCAGACGCCCCAAAAGATCCCAGTCTCCTTCCTGCATGGCGTACGCCATCTCGCTGGCCAGCGTTTTGATGCTGTGCAGCACCTGCACGCACGCCGTCTCGCGCGCCAGATATCTTCCGACCACCTGGCGAAGCAGATCGCGCGCCACGCGCCGGATGCCGGTGTAGTAAAGCACCAGCAGGCTCTCGAACTCGGCCGCGCGTTCGGCCGTCCACGGAACCGGCTGGACACGCACTCGCTGCTTCAATCCAGGTCCCGTCACCACCAGCTTCGCGCCGGGAAATATTCCTCCGGCCTGGTCCTGCCAGCCGCCGCCCGTCGTCATCAACTGCTCCAGACGCATGACTCGTTCACTGAGCGCCTGATCGTCGACCGGCGTAGCCGCTATTTCCGCGATCGCCCGCAACGTCGTGGCCGCGAGAATGCTGCTGGTGCCGAGCCCCGAGCCCATGGGCAGGTTCACCTCGGTGGTGATTTCCAGGCCGCCGCCCATCCGCCGCAAACGCTCCACCAACGCGCCGCCCGGTTCGAACAGGCCGGTCATCCGCAATGCCGTCCTGGGAATTGAGAACGGATCGCCGGGGCAAGGCGGCTCGAGCAATTCTTCACTGGTTCGATACTCCGCCGCCGCCCGATCGTCCCCGCAGATGCAGCGGACCACCGGCTCGCACAGCCGCCGGACTGTCGTCCGGATCGGGTAGCCGCCATTCAGCAGCACCGCGATGTTGAGCACCGTCCCGCCCCAGTCGAGACAGAATGGCGGCGTGTCCGACCAGCCACCGCCCAGATCGATTCGCGCGGGACCTTCGACCGTAATCTCCTCACCCCGCCACGGGCTCGTAAGCTGCACCGAGTCGCCGGAATTTCCGAGTTCCACCGCTCGCTCGATCAGCCGAAACGCGGAGGCGTGCGATTCGCCGGCTTCATCCACCAGCCCCGCTTGTCCGAAAAAGAGGCCGGCCGCGTAGTCGCGGTTGGCGGCCTCGGTCAGCGACGATGCCTCCAATTCGCGCGCGCGCACACCGAGAGCATCGCCGGTTTCCGCTAGTGTCGCGGTGCCGGGCGCATTCGCCAGCAGCGGCCGGATGTCGGCACCGGACTCCACCAGCGCCAGCGCCAGCATTCTCCAATTGGCATTCCACCGGCGGGAGCGCGCGGCTTCGAGCACGGGCCCATCCGCCAACTGGGTGCTGCTTGCCAGCGACAAACGTTCCTGTTCCCGCCATCGCTCCGCCGAGTAGTTGCTGCCCGGAAGCAGTTGCAGCCAGCGTGCGCACTCCCAGGCGTGCTCCACTGCGGCGACCGGAAATAATCGCGCATTCCACAACGTCCAGTCGTGCGCCGGCAGGCCCGGCCAGACTTCGTTCGGATCCATGCCGCGGCTGCGCAACTCCTCCACCATCGGCCGGCCGAACCACGTGGCATTTCCTCCCACCGCCAAAGCCTTGGGATCGTCCTCCACGCCGTAGACGCGAATCACGACGCCGCGCCGTCCACCGGAAGCGATGACCGGCACCTGATGGACCACGGTGTTTTCCGAAACGTCGACCGTGCCCTGGATGCCGTCCAGCCCGTGCAGAACCGCGCCCGATGCGGCTCGCGCGCAGACGCTCAAATTGCACTCGATCGCCACCGTATCCGCGCCCAGGTCCGCTCCACCCGCCAGCACGCTGTCGATTACGACGCCGGCCGACCGCACTCCGGCTTGCCGCGTGACACCCAGCCGCCGTTGCGCCGCGTACAGCTTCGAGAACTCCGTATCGCCTGTCATCAACTGCCGAAACAGCGAAGTCGTTCCCACATGAGTGAAGTCGCCCGGCACCACAGAACACCAGAACGGCAAGCCCTTCAAGGCTTCGGAGAGTGCGTGCAACGCCGGCGGATCGTCCGGCCCGGGTTTCCATTGCCCGGTGAGCGCCATGGTGACGTGCCGGTACAGATCGATCGCCGCCGGCTTGCCGTCGCCGCCGGCCCACCCGTCGATTGCCAGTTGAGTGAGGCGGGCTGCCGTTGCCGGATCGAAGCGCAGCAAACCCGTGTCCAAGGCTACCTGGTCGCTTTCCAGCAGTCCGCCGGCGGCGCGCAATTCGGCGATCGATGGCTTCTGCAGAAAGGCATAGATCCGGCCCTGTTCGTCGGTGACGTACACCCCATGCCGGGTGCCCGTCTCGGACGGCTGGAGCATGGCCACTCCGCTGACCCCGGGGCGATCCCAACTCAGCGACTCCGGGTCGAAGGTGAGGATGACGTCGCCCGACCCCACCACCAGTCCCGATTCCAGACGTCCGGCCCACCCTGTCGAGAGCGCGAGGAATTCGTCGAACACGGTGCTGGCTTCTCCCCAGGGAGTTGCCAGCGGTAAAGCGCTGAACAGCTTTCCGGAAAGCGAGTATTGCGGCAGCCTTCGCGAATCGCCGCCCGAATGGATCAACAGCACACGCTGGCCGGACCACCATTGAGCCAGATCGAAAGCCGATGCTGGATTACCGGCTCCGGAAAGCAGTTCCGCCGCCAGGGTGCGGAGAGCGTTCAACGTGGCGCCGCCGCTGCCGATCCGCTCGCCGGCCAAATCCGGCACCACCAGGTATTTCGTGCCGGCTGGAATCCGGCCACCGTCCACCCGCCGGTGAAGCTCCGATTCGTATCGCTCCGCCTGTCGTTCGGAACTAGCCGTAATGATCACGGCGGTCCACCAGGATGGCGCGGCATGCATGCCCGCCACGCGCGCCGCGTACAGCCGCCGCGTCCGTTGCACCATCGCCCGGAGTTGGTCCTGCATGCTGGCGGGCGGGTTGGTGCGCGTCATGGAAGACACTGGAGTCAGATGTATGAATCAGTATTTTAGCTGTTTGAGATAGCCTTCGTCCGCACGGCGGGCTCGGCAGTCTCGAACTCGCGTGGACGAATCATTTCACATATAAACAGAATTGCCGCGCAAACATCGGCGCCTCTGATAATCTGATCGAAGGTATGCCGCCCGGCCCAACGTCTCTCGCTCGAGTCCTCGGGTGCTCATTACCGGCGCTGCTATTATCGGCCGCCTGTCTTCTGCCTTTCCTCGGCAAAGCGTTCACCATCGATGACCCGGTCTTCCTGCTACAAGCGCAGCAGATCCGCAAGGCGCCCCTTCATCCGACGGCGATGGAGATCTGCTGGACGCAGGACAACAAGTGCGGTCCGGTATCCAGGGACGCGCCGAATAATCTGCTCATGTCGTACTACCTGGTGCCGCCCGTGGCACTCGCCGCACCTGAGCGGCTGGTGCATGCGATGCAACTCGTGACGCTCTGGTTCGGCATCGTGGCCACCGTCTCGCTGGCATTTCGTTTCGGCTTCGGTGGTTTCGCCGCTTGCGCCGCGGGGGTGGTTCTGGCTGCCTCGCCGCCAGTGCTCGCCATGGCAAGCACCGCCATGCCGGATGTGCTCGCCATGTCCCTGGGAGCGATCGGCATCGAGCGGTTGCTGGCGTTCAAGCAGGAACGAAAGCTGCTCCCTGGCATTCTTAGCGCGCTGGCGCTGGGCCTGGCGCCTTTTACGCGGATGCATCTGGCTCTGCTGTGGCCGATCGCGGCGTTGCTCCTGCGGGACGACACGCACATCCTCGATGTGCGAAGCTGGCTTGCTCTGAAGCGCCTCTTGTGGCCGGTGGCAGGCGCCGCCCTCGTCTGGATGGTGGCCGTTGCGCTTACCAGCGAGCACCGCCAAACGGGCGGACTTGGCTTCTTCTGGACCGATCCGGCCAACATCCGCCCCAACCTCAACGCCTACTTAGTCGAGTGGATGCTTGCCATGCCGCTTGGCCTCGCGTGGCTCATCCTCCGCAATCGCCGCATGCACTTCTGGGTTCTGTTGGCGATATGTCCGTTATGGATCTGGAAAATCTGGATCCGCCCCGGACCCGTGCTATGGGTGACGCTGTGCGCCGGCCTCGGCCTTTTCGTAATGATCGATATCTTCCTCTGGAGTTTTCAGAATCACGATCCGCGGCGCATCGCCTGCGCGCTTTGGCTACTGCTTCCGCTGGCGGCGCTTCAGTACATGCACCTGCCCGTGAAATACCTGGTGCCCTGCGCTCCCGCGGCCGCGCTGTTGATCGCGGAAATATTGCCCGGGTTCCACTGGCGAACGGCGGCGCTGTGCGGCATTGCCGCCTCCGGAATGGTGTTCGGGAGCATGGTGCTTCGCGCCGACGCCGAGTTTGCCGAGATGGCGCGTCAGGCCGCCGCACGGCTGATCGTGCCCCATGTCACAGCCGGACACCGCGTCTGGTTCGCCAGCCAGTGGGGCTTCTATTGGTATGCGCTGAAATCCGGCGCTCAAGTCCTGAAAACCAACGATGTGCCGGTCTCGGGCGATTACCTGGCCAGAGGCAACATGGAGGGTTGGAAAGAGACGCTGAAGCGACTGCCGCCGGCGGTGCTCGTGGAAAGCTTCGCGGTCGGCGGGCCCGGCGGCCGTACCATGAGCCCGATGGACGGCGCCGGATTGTATACCAATCGATTCGGCAACCTGATCTGGGCCTGGGGCTCAGGCGAATGGAATCGCTACGAGCTCTGGCGTTTTCAATAAGCGTACACCACCGCGAGACCAGCTCAATGACAGGTAATCCCCAACCCATCCGCTGGACGCGCTACATCAATCGTGTCATCGCGCGGGAAATCTCGACCATGACGCGATACTACGACCGCGTCATCCAATGGCTGCCGCGCGAACATGACACCGGCGCGATGATGGACGCCATTGACGCCCCCGCCAAGAGCGTAATCCTCGAGGGCGAACCATTTCCGGATCTTCGCCAGGAAGAGGAAAAGCGAACCGCCGTTCTCCTGAACGGCACCCTGAACCATCACCTGGATATCCAAGGCCTGCTGATGGATTTGAAGACCCGGCTGGCTCCGGCCTCGCGGGTCGTGGTGGTGATGTACAACCCTTATCTTCGGTTCCTGTACGCATTCGCCAACCGTCTCGGGCTGCGTCAGGGGGAATGTCCCGCCACTTTCATCACGCGCGTGGACCTCAGGAATCTGGCGGACCTGGCGGGTTTCTCCATCGTGCGGCAGCGAACCTGCGGCTATTTCCCGTGGCGCTGGTTCGGGCTGGGCGATATTCTGAACCGCGGGCTGCGCCTGGTGCCGTTCGTGCAATGGCTAAGTTTCAGCTACGTCGTGTCGCTGCGGCCGCGCATCCCGCACGGCCGGCCCGGTCTCGCCTGCGTGATCCCGGCGCGCAACGAGCGCGGCAACATCGAGGACGCGCTGCGGCGCTTCCCCGCGCTCGGCTGCCCGCTCGAAATCATCTTCGTCGAAGGGCATTCGAACGACGGGACCTGGGAGGAGATCCAGCGCGTTGCCCAGGCCTATTCGCATTTGTTCCGGATCAAGACGCTGCAACAAACCGGGAAGGGCAAGGCGGATGCCGTGCGGCTCGGCTTCGCGCACGCGACCGAACCGCTCCTCACCATCCTCGATGCCGACCTCACCATGCCGCCCGAGATGTTGACGCGGTTCTACAACGCGTACTGCGAGGGACACGGCGAATTCATCAACGGTTCGCGCCTGGTCTATCCCATGGAAGGCGAAGCCATGCGTTTCCTGAACCGCTTGGGCAACGTCTTTCTTGCGAAGGCGCTGGGCTGGGTCCTGGACCATCGTTTCGGTGATTCGCTGTGTGGAACAAAGCTCCTGACGCGCTCCGACTACGCGCGCCTCCAGGCCTGGCGTCGGGATTTCGGCGACTTCGATCCGTTCGGCGATTTCGAGCTGTTGTTCCCCGCGGCCGTACTCGGGTTGGGCGCCGTGGACGTGCCCGTGCGCTACCTGGCCCGGCGCTACGGCAGCACCAATATCAGCCGCTTCCGCCACGGCGTTCAATTACTGCGAATGACGATGATTGGGTTTTTGCGCATCAAGCTTGGCCCGCGTTGATGGGACCGTCATCGCATCGCGAGCAGGTTGACGAAACGATTTCCTGCGATCGCCTCGCGGAATTGAGCGAACCCGGAGACCGCAATCTCGCGCGCGCCTTCATCCGCCAGAACGCGAAATCCACGCTCGTGCAGGAATGCCAGGACATCCAGCGGAGCGCTTCCGGCTAGTTCTAAACCACGCGGCCAGTACTCGAAATAGATGCGCAGCGCGGCATTCCGCTCGAGCGTGCCGGTCATGCCGCGAATGACTTCCATCTCCCAGCCCTGAACGTCGATCTTGACGAAATCCACGGGACGGTCACGAACCACATCATCCAGCGGGATCACGGGCACTTCGACGCGCCGCGAGAGATTCTCCACGTGACGGTCGGCCAGGCAGTTGTCGCCGCCGTGCACGAGCGACCGGGACAGGACGGCAGTGCCCGCGCCCGCCCCGGCCGCCTGACGATGCGCTTCGATGTTCGCCGTGCGATTCACGCGGCAGTTTCGCTCCAGAGCGGCAAACATATCCGGTTCCGGTTCGAAGGCGATCACCGTGCCGTGGCTGCCAACCAGCCTGGAAAACAAGAGCGTATATAAGCCTTGGTTGGCGCCTACGTCCACCACCGTCATCCCCGTCTTAATCTGGCTCTCATAGAACGTCCGATCCGTTTTCCCCATGAGTCCCCAGCGGTGGAGCGCGAGACAGACGAGGCGATCGAGCGACGGCGCCACCATCTGGCAGCCCCAGACTTTCAGTTCGCGTCTCCACAGCGGCAGCAGGTTCAGTTGGGCGATGGTGGTGACTGCGTTCATACCATTACTGTTGCATCATAAACGCGCGGCGTGCCTGTTTGCCAGTGGCGGGCAAACTTGCCTGAGATGTCGGTCCACGCGCCGTGAGAGTCTCTCCACGTGACGGACCACGCAATCTTTGTTGGGAGGCCGTTTGTGCGATTTCTATCCCCACGGCACAATTCGGGCGATCGTAAACGCAATTCGTCCAGTCCGGTCAAACTTCCCCCTACGTTCGATTCGCCTTATGGTATGACTTTTCAATATGCACTCAAGCCTGCTTGGGGTTTTGAAATGCCCAACCTGTGGGTCCACGACCTTCGACTCGAAGGTCGTGGACGGTACCGCTGAGGACATTCGGGAAGGCATCGTCTGGTGCGAGAATCGCGATTGGTTCCCGGTCGAACACCGGACGATCGAGTTCCTTCCGCCGGACCTGCAATATCACGCGGACCGCGTCGCGTTTCAGCAGAAATACGCTCAGGAATTGCGCGCATTGGGTCTACTGGAGAGCCCGGCTCCCAACGATAGAAGCCGCACGCCCCACGAACTGAACCTGGTTCAAGTCCAGCAGCAGCACTTTGACTGGTATGCGGAAAACGACAAGCAGGCTTATGATTCCTACGCTGCGATGCCCTTCTGGAAAATCGTCGACCGAAGGACGTTTTCGATTTGGAACGCCGGGATCAAAGCGGCGCGCAATGCCGGAGGAGGCGACAAGCTTCTACTGGATGTAGGATGCGCCCAGGGTAGAAGTGCCCGCCAGGTCGCGCAACCCGGTGTCCACGTGATTGGGTTCGACATATCCAAGCGTATGGCACGGCAGGCGTATTTGAATTTCCGGGACGTTTCATCGAGACAGAACTGGAATGACTTCCTGGTGGCTGACGGGTGCCATTTCCCCTTTCAATCGGGTGTTTTTGACTATACCCTCGTCTACGGCGTCCTGCATCATCTTCCCGATCCGGCCGCCGCGTGTCGCGAAATCGCGCGCATGCTGAAGGATGGCGGGACCTACTTTGGATCGGAAAACAACCGAACGGGTTTTCGGGCTATCTTCGATCTTCTCCAGAGGCTCGCTCCCGCGTGGCATGAGGAGGCTGGAGCGCAGCCGCTAATCAGCTCCAGGGAACTGGCTCAATGGTTCAGCGGCACGGGCCTCGCGATCGAAACTTCTTCCATCGTGTTCGTTCCTCCACACCTCGTTAATGCTCTGGGACTCAAAGTTGGAGGATTCCTCCTCGCCGCCAGCGATGCCATCCTCAGAGCGATTCCCGTCCTCAACGGTCAAGGCGGCTTGATCCTGATAGAGGGCACCAAGGCCTGACTGCATTACGCATTCCCGGGCTCCCTCCCCCGATTGCTATCATTTTTCTTCGGAGGGATGGCGCGGTGGATCGCCATTACGCCGCCCATGCCGGCGAACGCGATTCGACTAACCGTCCTTATGGGCCTTCGTCGAGTGCTCGAGGTACCCTGGGTCTATCGCGTCTCGCGGACGCTACTGGCGCCGGGTGCGGAGGCCGCCGTTCCCCGGCTGTCCGCGACATGCTGGTGGGGATTGACGCCGGCCAGCGTATCCTCGATGTCGGCTCCGGGCCGCACTCCTACCTCCTCAGCGCAGGTCTGCGGCCGATCGGATCGGACATTTCGGAAGCCTACATACGCCAATACGCACGCGACCGCCGCGTCGGCATCGTAAACTCGGCGGACGCGCTTCCCTTGCGCTCGGGTTGCTTCGACAGCGTGTGGACCATCGGATTGATCCATCACCTTCCGGACCACCTGGCGCTGCAAACGATTCGAGAGATGCACCGCGTTTGCCGTCCGGGCGGGCACGTCATGATGCTGGACGCCGTCATGCCGCGCCATGCGTGGGCGCGGCCGGTGGCTTATGCATTGCGGAAACTGGACCGCGGCCAGTTCGTTCGGACGGAGACGGCTCTAAGAAACCTGCTCTCGCAGGCGCTTCCCGGTCCCCAGGAAATCCGCCGCGCCACGTTTTCCCACACGGGCATCGAGATGCTGACCTGCCGCACACAGCGCGAAGCGGTCTACTGAAGCCCCCGGCATCCTGCCTCGAACCGCCGTCTCACTCGACTTCCCAGACCTCGAAGCGATTGTCGTCGTCGCCTGCCCAGACCCACGGCAGCATCCCCAACCGGTTTCTGTAAAACCCCGCACCGGAACTCATGATGCGCCCACCGGGAGTTGCATGATGCACTACGGTCAATAGCTTCAGGTGCGGGATCAAAGGCATCACCTGGCAGATGGGATCGCTGATCGCGGACCTGACAATGATATCTCCGCTGACCGGTTTCGGCCCGTTAATCGAAAGCGGCAGGGCCCCTTCCTGGGTGGCATACCAGTGGAATCCCCACTGCCCGTCGAACCAAACGCGGCGGCCCTGTTGGATGCGCGGGCGTATCAGCTCGACGGCTGCCTGCCGCGCCGCCCCGGACATGTCGGAATCAGCCTTCAGTATCAGGACCGCCAGCACGACCTGCGCCGCCACTACCGCACAGCACGCAGCCGCCCGCAACTTGCCGACACGAGCGCGGTCCACCAGCGAGGCTACCAGGATGGCCGCCGCTGGAGCCGAAGCCACCAGGTATTTCGACGGCAGGTGTGAATAGAGAATCACGGGCGCCGAAAGGAACAGCCACGCCGCCAGTGCGAGACGGATGCGGTCACGGCTGCGCCACGCATCCCAGACAATCGAAATCAGCGCGATCGAAGAAAGCGCAAGCGCGATCAGGTGCCATCGTCCACGGTCCGGCTGGAGGATCCGAAAGATGCACATTGCCGCCACTCCGAGGAACGCCGTCCACGCACCGAAGCGCCGGAATCGCAGGATCAGCCACGGCAATGCCAACGGCATCAGGATCGTCCAATTCACCAGGAAAGATCGGGCGTTGCCGTGGAGCTGGAGCCAGTCGGTAGATGCAGATGCCTGGACTGCTGCGGCTAACGTGCCTCCGCCCGGAAACGGATCGGCCGAGACGCGCACGATCATCCACGTGAGAGCGATGGCGCCCAACACCGGAGCCAGCCCACGCAGTTGGCGCAGCACTCCGGCGCGCGTGCGGTCGCGCCAGTCGATCGTCCATAATGCGGCAACGCCCGCCAGCCCGATCATGTGGGTTCGCAGTATAAAGGCCAGCGCCAGATAAACCGCAGCCGCCAGCCCCTGTTGCCAGCGGCTCTCCTGGCTCCATGCCGCAATGCGCTCCATCGCGAGCACGCCGAACACCATGGCCGGCACATCCGGCATGCTCGTGCCCGCCATCACCAGAACGGGCGCAGTCGCCGCCGTCAGAAACGCCGCGATGCCCGCCTGCCGCCCGGTAAGACCGATCCGCAGCCCCAGTGCGGCGGTCGCAATCGTTCCCGCGGACAGGAGAAGTAATTGAATCGAGTGCGCCAGCCACTCGGACCCATGAAGGGCTACGACCGGCAAGAAGAGCCACGCAACGCCCGGCCCGACCGCCACCTGGCTCGATACTCGTGTCAGGATTTCGGCGCTCCAGACTATATCGAATGCAGTTGGATGCAAGGGATCGACGAGAGCGTGCCGGGCCTCTTCCAGATAATACCCATCGTCGATGGTGTGCGCCTTGTTCAGAAAAGGCACGATCGCCAGGATCGCCAGCGCAATACCCGCCGACGCGTGGCGTAGAGCAATCGAAAAAATGCCTGGCCCCTGCGTCTTAACGGGGAGCGTCGAGGTGGGGATATGAAACTGCATTTTGAGCGGACGGCGCATTCGCTGATTCGCCGCCGGTCGTATGATAGCAGCCAAATTCCAAACGGCACCGGAATTTGCGCAGCCTCATTTCGGCTTCGCCGCGCGGATGTACATCTGGCCGGCGAAGGGCCGCCAGGGGAGGGCGAGATAGACGCTCAGCAGCCAGGGCCATTTCGGGGCGCGGACTTTCAGAGAAAACGGCAGGAACCGGCTTACCACGCGCTCAATTTCGAAGCCGCTGCTGCGGAAGAGATCGGCCAGGCTCACTTCGGTGAAAATCTGGATGTGGGTGAAGTCGTCGAAGTAGCCGCGGTACGCATATTTGAAATTCGGCTGGATGACGATCAGGCGGCCGCCGGGACGGAGCACGCGCAGCACTTCCGCCAGCGTGTCCGCCAATTGTTCACGCGTGAGGTGCTCGAAGAGGTTGCTCGCGAACACGGTGTCGAACGAATTGGCGCGGAAGTTAGCCATCGAGGTGCAGGACTGTACATGCGTCTCGACACCCGGCGCCGCGGCCTCGCGGATTCCCGCGAACAGGTCCATCGCGTGCTTCTCGCGCGCGCGGATGTTGTTGATGAAATCGCAGTAGCCGCCGCCCAATTCGAGCACCGCGCCGTCCGGCGGGATGTCGCGCTGAAGATAACGGCATAACACTTCCCACAGCCTGCCGCGCGCCGGATCGTCCGTAAAACGCACCGCGAAGTAGGCGTCCTTGTGGTAAGGATCGTTGGGCTTCTGGGCCGTACTCACAGGACCCCTCTTTGGGTTCGCGGCCGGTGAAACGTGTAGGAGCCGATCGCCGCGGCGGGTTCGTAAGCCCGTTCGATGGCCGACCGCACGCGCGGCGTGTAGCGCTCGGGCAGATCCAGATTGGTTACCACGATGGCGTCGAACTTGCGATTGAGGATCATGTTCACAAAAGGAGTCTCATCCCATTGCCCGGCGAGGCTCAGGCTGGTGATGATCGCCGGTTCCGCGGGAACCTCTTTGCCGGCGTTCATGAGCAGCGTCATGTCTTCGGAATACACCCGACCTGGAGTGTCGCGGACAACCTGAAGCGCGCGCGCGTAGGCCTCGACCGCGCCCCGGTCGCGCGCGCGCTCGGGCGGTGAGAGTGGCTCGACAGCGGGCGGGATCGCCGCCACCACGGCGCCGAGGGCTACGGCAAAAACAGCCGCCGGAGCGGCCAGCGCGTGCCTTCGCGGTTTGGCAAGCAGCAGCCGGAAGAGTAGCAGCCCGGCGAGCGCGCCGAAGACAAAGTTCAGTTCCATGAAGTAATTGACGTTCGACCCGATCTTGCCGGCCGCGAGAGAGCCGAGAGCGGCGAAGAGCAGTTCGAACGAGAGTACCACGGCGGCGCGATGATACCGGCTGCGTTCGCAGGCCGCGCGCAGCCGCGATCGCCAGGCTCCGGGCGCGAACCGGAATATGCGCGTCCACAGCAGCCAGGCTTCGGCGAAAGCCATCGCCGCCAGCGGCAAGGCTTGGCGTAGATTCCGGCTCCAGGCGACCGCCGCGAGGCCGAAGCTGTACGGGTTCACGTTGTACCGGACCGTGTTCAGCAGAAAGCCGCCATGCGTCGCCGCCTCCAGCCACGCCAGCGGGACGCCGCCTAAAAGAGCCGCGAAAGCCGCCAGCCGGAGAGCGCGTGCCGGCCGCAGGAGAAACGTCACCAACAGGCACGCCGCCGGCGCCGCGAACAGCGTCTGCTTAGTGAACAGGGCCAGAACGAAGAGCGCAAACGCCGCGGCTTGTCCGGGCGCGCTGTGGCGCGAAAGAATGAAGACCGCCAGACCGCTCAGCGAGAAAAACAGGCCGAGCGAATCCACGCGCGCGAGACGGGCGAAACTCATGGCGTCGAAAGAGAGAGCGAGACAGGGCCCGAACAGCGCGGCAGCCAGCCGGTATAGGGCGGGAGCGCGTCGCGGCAGGCTGCTGTATATAAGGATGGCCAGCGCCGCCACCGAACCGGCTGCCGCGGCCAGAGAGAGAAGACGCGCCGCCCAGATCCAATCGCCGGCGAGACCAGCCGCCCATCGCGCCGCCAGATGATAAACGGGCGGATAGTGGAACACGAGGTACGGATAGCTGCCGATCGGTTTGTACGCTGCCGTCAGGTCCGTCACATGCGCCGATTGCCACCACACCAGTCCTTCGCCGTAGTCGAGTTGGCGCCGGCTGTGGGCGCGCACCGCGCCGCCCACGAAAAAGGCCGACGCCAAAGCCAGCAGACAGACTACCAGCGCGACTGCGTAATACCTTTTCCCCATGGCGTGCCCAATTCTACAACGCGTGCCGGAGAGGGCGGAGTTCTTACTTCACCATCATTCGGCTGTCGGAGACAAGGCTGGCGACGGAGAGGACCCGCGCACTCTCTTTAGATTGCTTCCAGTCCGGCAGCGCGGCAAGCTCCCAGAGAGACGCTCAAGCAGCCGCTTACCAATTATTCCCTTGACTCTATATTCCTTTTAAGCTATATGGGAGAAAAATGGCCGACGTGCTCTTCACGGTCGAATTCGAAGCCTGGTGGGACGAATTGACCTAGGAAGAACAGGATTCTGTTGACCGCTTGGTTCGCCTGCTGATGGCCTCTGGAACGTCCCTTGGCTTTCCGCACAGCTCCGGAATCGTAGGTAGCGTCTATTCCCATATGCGGGAACTCCGCATCCAGCATGCCGGAAATCCGTACCGCGTGCTTTATGCTTTTGACCCGAAGCGACGCGCCATATTGCCGATCGGCGGAGAGAAGACCGGAAACGACCGCTGGTATGAGATCTTCGTTCCGCAGGCGGACCGCATTTACGCCAACCATCTCAAGGAAATGGAGAGTGAAGACGATGCCCACTAAGAATTTCAAAGAACTACAGAACCGGATGTCTCCGGAGCGCCAGAAGCGGAACGAAGCCGCGGCCGAACAGATGCTCCGCGCTATGCCTCTCGACGAGTTGCGGGCAGTGCGGGAATATACCCAGGAGCACCTGGCCAACGTGCTCGGCATCAAGCAAGCCAGCATCTCCAAGATGGAAAGACGGACAGACATGTACATCGGCACGCTCGCCAAATTCATCGAGGCCATGGGAGGAATATTGGAAATCCGCGCACTCTTGTCCAAAACAGGTTTTGACTTCCGACTGAGCAAAAGAAAAGCCCTCCTATAATGAACGTTGGCGAACTGTTCCTTTGGCCGGAGCTTCGCCGAACGCCCCCACAAGGAAGGCAAAGCCATCATACAAGTTGCGA
>JBGPHT010000074.1:0-35778 GCA_041484525.1 Bryobacteraceae bacterium
AGACCAGCGGTGCGCGGCCAAGAAGTTCAGGCAATTGTCGGGGTCCTTGAAGTAGACGACCGCTTCGATGAGAGTGGTTGGTTCGCTTGCCATGAACCAACTATACAGGAGTGGGCTCGATGAGTCAAGTATATTCTTACCGAGGTGAAACTGTGGCAGGCGTCCAATCCGGAGAAGCGCGATTTCCGGCTGGTGTCGATTGGCACCGCTTACAAGAGCACCGGCCTTGACGATCGGGGCGGCGGTGTTTACGTGGGACGCATCGCCAGGCCGGAGAAGGGCTGGACGGCGGCCTTCGTCGAAATGACTTTCCCCGGCGGCAAATATCCGTTGAAGTTCACCTCGGGGGTGCGGGTTTTGCCCGACACGCTACCTCACTCGCTACCGCAGCAGACGGGCAAACTGCCTCAGTAGGATTTTCATCACCGCCGCGGAAACGTGTAAAAACGCGCGTGACAATCGAGATAATTCAGGTCTTATCGTAGAGTTGACAGAAGTTAGCGTTTGGCTGCCGACGTGCGTATCAACGGCCCTGCAAGGAGGCAGCAATGCGGAATCGCGAAACGGCTTCGGACGCACAAGACGTGCTGGCGAAGCTTAGCGAGCGCAAGCGCCTGCTGAGGATGGTTTCGGCGTTGGTGGCTGAAGTGGAGCGGCTGCAGGAAGACAATTCGCAGCTTCGCGCCGCCGCCGCCATGTACCGCGCCGCTTTGCAGCGCACCAGCGCAGGGCAGGCGGCCGCGGCAGCCCTGCCGGCTATTCCGCTCCCGCGGACCCACCGGTCTTCGGATACCCATTGAAGTGAAGGATGGCGTTGGCGAGCATCCCGAACTCGCCCAGATTCTGCCAGCGGTACGCCGGGTTGGTCGCGAACAGCACCACGCGGCCCAGACCGACCGGGACATCGACCACCGCAGGACGTCCGCGCGTCTCGGCCGCGCCGCGCATCAGGCCGCTGAGCACCGAGGCTTCCGTGCCCACGAAATTCGCCAGCACCCAGCGCCGGTTTTCCGCACCGCCCGCCACCTGCAATAACGGACCGTTGGCCCATCGGACCGGCAGCGTCCTCTCCGTGTACCCATAGAAGATCGGGTGGTTCGGTTGCGTCACGTTCATCTGCACCACCGGGCCGGGTGCGTAGAACTGCGCTGATGTCCGCGAGGCGTTCACCGTCCGGGTGATTCCCATCTCCGTGGGGAAGAAACTCGAACCACCGAGCGTGATCAAGACGCCGCCCGAATCCACAAACTTCTGGAACTCGAGCACGCCGGGTAATCCCATGCCTCCCTGGATGTCGTCGGTCTCGCCATACGTGCCCAGCGTGGGGAATTCGGGCGTCTTGGTATAGGCGAACTTCTTGCCGGGTCGCGGCTCGCTCTCGAATACCAGCGACTTCCCGCCACCGCGCCCGCCGCTCGGAATCACGATCACGTCGTAGGCGTCGCGCAGGCTGCCCTTCACGATGCGCTCTTTATAGATCAGGTCGTAGGGCACCTCGAACTGGTCGAACGCGTAACGCACCCAACCGGCGTCTTGAGTGCTGTTCCAGGTGCTGAACATCGCCACGCGCGGCGCGCCTACAGCGTGCTTGGGACCGCCCGGCGCCTCTTTCAAAGCGACCGCCTGCAAGCCCAGCTTTTCGATCTCGGCCTTCAGCCGTGGGCTCGAGGCCGAGATCAGAGACCCGGCCGGCAGGTCCACGTCGCCCTGCTTGTAGGGCTGCTCGATGGCGTCGAAATTCACGTCTTTGAGACGGTATCGCAGGGTCACCAGCGAGTTCGCGCCGTTCTCGATCACGGCGGTAACCGGGCCGTCGCCCTTCACTGCACCGTTGATTACGAGCGTGTCCACCGGCTGCACCGCCACATCCAGCAACGCCTTGTCCGCCGACTCCACCACCTGCGCGTTCGACATCAGCCCCATGGTCCACCCGGCGTCGTCATAGGTGCGCAGGTTGGGGTCCGGGTAGTTCTGCTTTTCGAGCAGGATCTTGGCGAGGCGTCCGTACGGTTGGTTGCGCTTCACGATCAGCGAGCCGGCCGGCCACGTGCCTTCATTCAACTTGACCTCGGCCCTGGCGCGACCCACTTCGATGCCCTGCAGCCGCAGCGTGTTGACGATGAACGCGACGCGCGTCATGTCCTTCTGGCCGGCGGGCAGAACGTAGCCGTAGGGCGCATCCTTCACACCCGATTCGATGGAGTTGCGGCTCTTCTTGTAGAAGTTCTCGAGCACTGTGGAGGCGAAGTTGGCCGTCAGCTCGAGCGCCGAGAGCACGCCCGTCTCCTGGTAGTTGGTGTTGTTCCGCATGGACCACAACACGTTGGGATAGGGCGGCAGCGGCCGATACCATTCGCGCGACGTCATGCCGCCTCCGCGTCCGCCGCGCCCGCCGCCTGCGGCATCCGGACCCGCGCCCGCGACCTCAGGTGCGCCGCCCGGAGCCTCCGGCCCGCCGCCACCTCCAACTCCGTCGCCACGACCGCCCCCGGCCGTACGCCGCTGCATGGTATTGGCCCCGCCGTTGCCGAACGTCTCGTACATCCGCAGCATGCCGTTGTGGTTCGACGACATGAACCCGAGGTACCCAGGCGACCACATGTCCACGAAGGCGTGCGTCCACACGCCCGGCATGCCGTAGGAAATCATCTTCGTCATTTCGAAATTCGAGAACCACGGCAGCTCGGCGTAGAGGATCGGGTCGAGCGTGGGATTCTGCGGCGCCTGCCCGCTGAAGGTGTACAGGAACGGCTCCGATTCATGCAGGTCGTGCATGATGGGCGGATGCCACTGCAGGTAGAACTTCAGCCAGTTGCGCATCGTCACCTGCGAGTAATTGATGTCGCGATTGTTGTCGTGGTAGATGTACTTGCCCCAGTAGGGCGGCCCCGGCGTGCGGTCGTTCTCGCCCTCCTCGGTCAGCTTGTAGCGGTAATACCAGTCCACGTATCGGTCGCGCCCGTCCGGCTCGGCGGCGTTCGTCATCATGACGATCACGTTTTTGCGGATGGAATCGTAGAGCGGCGAATCTTCGGCCGCGATGCGGTACGCCAGTTCCATCAGCATCTCGGGCGGCCCGGTTTCGGCAGAGTGCAGGCCGCCGGTGAACCAGTAGATCGGCTTGGCCTTGCCGATGATCTCGCGGGCCTCGGCCTCGCTGAGCCCGCGCGGATCGGCCAACTTCGCCAGGTATCCTTTATAAGTGTCGAGATCGCGGATGTTGGCTTCATCCGAAACCGCGATCACCAGGCAGTCGCGGCCCTCGTCCGTCTTGCCCGCTTCGAAGATCTTCACGCGCTTCGACGCCGCCGCCAAGGCCCGGTAGTAGCGGTTCAGATCGCTCACGCGGGTGAGTTTCTTGGGCATCCCGACGTAATAGCCCAGCACGTCTTTCGTGGTCGGCACGCCGGCCGCTTTCGGCAGGTGGTCGACCAGCGGGCTGAGGAACTCGGGCTTCGTCGTCCATTCCCTGACGAGCCTGGCGAACTCCTCGTCCTGCGGCTGTTTCGTCTGCGCCCATCCGAAGATAGCGAGGCCGGCAGCCAGAAGCGAAAGCGCGAGGGTGCGTGTGCGTTGCATCGGTTTCCAAATTCTACAACAACGGACGCGCGCTAAAATAGGCGTGATGAGCGACTTCACCAGCCTCCCGCCCGCGTCCTTCACGTTCCTCATCCTCTCGCTCCGCGCGCAAGCCGAGATGCAACTCGGCCTGGTGCGCTTCGGCGAAGAGGACGAAAAATCCGAGCCCGAACTTCCGCTCGCCCGCCACACCATCGACATGATGGGCGTGCTGCTCGAAAAGACGAAGGGCAACCTCACACTCGACGAACAGCGCCTGCTCGAAAACGGCCTCACCGAATTGCGCTTCCGTTTCGTCCAGGTCACTGAAGAGGTCGCCAAATCCAAAGCTGAAACGCCGGGCGGGACCGAAACGCAGTCAGCCTGATGCCACCGCTCAAGATCACCGTGCTGGGCTCGGGAACCAGCGTCGGCATCCCCACCATCGGCTGCCACTGCGACGTCTGCACCTCCACCGATCCGCGCGACAACCGGCTGCGCCCTTCCATTCTGGTCAGCTATGAAGGCCGCAACGTGCTGATCGACACCACACCCGACTTCCGCATTCAGGCGCTGCGGGCCAAGATCGACCACCTGGACGCCGTCGTCTTCACCCACGCGCACGCCGACCACGTGATGGGCCTGGACGACGTGCGGCCGTTCAATTTTCGGCAGAAGGGACAGATTCCGATCTACGCCGCCCAGGAAACCATGGCGGCCATCCACCGCTGCTTCGAGTACATTTTCGACAACTCGCAAAAGGAGTCGAATGTACCTAAGCTGGAATCGCGCGTTATCGACGGCGCGCCGTTCGACATCTTCGGCGTCGAGTTTCGGCCCATCCCGATCCTGCACGGCAGCCAGCCGATCTTCGGATTCCGCTTCGGGAATGCGGCGTACCTGACCGACCACAGCGACATCCCGGCGGCGTCACTCGAACTACTCCGCGGCCTGGACGTGCTGTTCCTGGATGCGCTGCGCTACAAGCCGCACCCGACGCATTCCACCGTGGAGCGTTCGGTGAAGACCGCCGAGCAATTGCAGCCGCGCCGGGCTTTTTTCACGCACATCTGCCACGACCTGGCGCACGAGCGTGCGGAGAGCCTGCTGCCTCCGAACGTGAGGCTGGCGTATGACGGTCTGGAACTGGTGGTGGAATGAAGATCTACCGCAGCCTCGAAGAGGTGCCCGCCGATTTCGGGCCCAGCGCGCTGACGATTGGCAACTTCGATGGCGTCCACTTCGGCCACCGGCGCATCCTGCGGCGTTTGAAAGAGCTCGCTGTGGACAACGGCTGGAAGGCGTCGGTGCTCACGTTCCATCCGCATCCCACGCGCGTGGTGGCGCCCGAGCGCGCGCCGCGCCTCCTCACTTCCCCTGATCGCCGCGCCGGGCTGATGGAGGAAGAGGGCATCGAGCAGGTGCTCATCCTCAACTTCACCGCGGAAATCGCCAAACTCTCGCCTGAAGAGTTCGTCGAGCGGCTTCTGGTCGGCCGCCTGGGCGCGCGCGCCGTGCTGGTGGGCGACAATTTCCGCTTTGGCCACCGGCAGGCGGGGAACGTCCGGGTGCTCACCGAACTGGGCCGGCGGCTGGGCTTCGAAACCGAGATCGTGCCGGCCATCTGCTGCCGCGGCCGGGTGGTTTCCAGCAGCGGCATCCGCGAACTGATCCAGGCAGGCCGAGTCTCGATTGCCGCGCGCCTGCTGCAGCATCCCTATGGCATCGAGGGTGAGGTGGTGAGCGGCCGCGGCGTCGGCTCGAAGCAGACGGTTCCTACGCTGAACCTCGCGACCGCTGCCGAAATCATCCCGGCGCGGGGCGTCTATGTAACGCGCACCAGCGATCTCGAAAGCCCGCGGCGCTGGAACTCTATTACCAACATCGGCTACCGCCCCACCTTCGGATCGAGTGACGAACTATCGATCGAGACGTTCCTGCTCGACGCCCTGGACGGTGACGCGCCGCGCCGCATCGCGGTCGAATTCCTGTGCCGCGTCCGCGACGAGCGCCGGTTTGAAAACCCCGAAGCTTTGAAGGCGCAGATTTTCCGGGACGTGGGCGCCGCCCAGCGCTACTTCCGGCGCGCCAAAGCGTGGATGGGACGGGTCCCGTGCACTTCGTCCTAAGTGCGCTCTCGATCGTCCTGATCGACCTGCTGCTGGCGGGCGACAACGCCCTGGTCATCGCGATGGCAGTGCGCGCGCTCCCACCCGCGGAGCGCCGCATCGGGATCATCGCCGGCGCCGCGGGAGCAGTTGTGGTGCGTGTCGGTCTGACGTTTGTGGCCGCGCGGCTCCTCACGCTGGAATACGTCGAGCTGGCCGGCGGCCTGCTGGTGCTGTGGATCGCGTTCAAAGTGCTGCGCGACGCCGCCGATCCACCCAACTGCGCCCCCTCGCCGAACAGGTTCCTGGCGGCCATCTGGTACATCATCTTCGCCGACCTCACCATGTCTGTAGATAACATCCTGGCGATCGCCGGCGCATCCCGCGGACACCTCGGCCTGATCGTGTTCGGGCTGGCGGTAAGCATTCCGTTCGTGGTGTTTTCGAGCAGCCTGCTGGGGAAACTGATGGACCGCTACCCGTGGCTGATCTGGCTGGGCGCCGCGATTCTGGGAAAGGTAGCGGGAGACATGATTCTTTCCGACCCGCTGGTGGTCCGAATGCTGTGGCCGACGGAGATGACGCGATATATTCTGGACGCCGTGCTGGTCGCGTCGCTACTTCTTTCGACCCGGTTTCTGCGCACTGCCGAGGCCCGCTAGGACTTTCTTTGGCAGATTGGTTTTCACCATTTCGTAGGAATCGCGCAACAGGCGTTTCAGTTCGGTCACGGGGAGCGCGTCGTGGCTTTCGAGTCCGACCCAGAAGTAGCGTGCTAAATACGGCGCCGGGATGATGCTGGGGCGCTCGATCAGTTCGGCGAACTCCTCTGGCGTGCATTTGAAAGACAGGCAGACGGCGGAAGGCTCGAGCGCTACTACGGCATACATTTTGGCGCGGATTTTGAAGACGAGATCGTTGCCCCACTGTACGGTTTCCGTGGAGTGGGGGAGCGACAGGCAGTACTTGCGGATCCAGTCGATGGACATTTATTTACTCCGAAGTAGTGAAAGAATGCGGGGACGCCCCTACTCTCGCGACGGTTGATAATGTCGCGTAAGTCGCCCGGAGCATCCCCGGATTCTTTCACGGGACCGCAATAGCATTCGCCGCAACTGTCGCGTAGATCGCCGGGACTAGACCCGCCTCGGGCTCCTTGTTCACGTTGCGGATGAACAGAACATACTGTTCTGCGTCAGATTCTCCCGGAATCCTTCAAGGGCTTTCCGCGCCATTCACTGTGAGGACGACAGGCCGTTTTGTCTTCTTCATCTGCTTCACGAAGCCTACACTTCCAGCTTCCACGGTGCGCGGTACTTCACCTTCAGGTATGGCTTGACGGCTGCCTGTTTCACCGTGAACGCCTTGTCGTCCCAGTCGAGAGTCATGCCGTGCCGCATGGCCAGATTCGCCAGCAGGCACGTGGTCGTGCTGCGGACGCAGGTCTCGATCTCGCTGATCGGTTTCTCGCGCGAGCGGACGCACGCCAGGAAGTTGTTCCAGTGCGGCACGTTCATGTCGGCCCACTCGCGGCGCTTCTCCTCGACGGGTTCCGAGCCCTTTTCATTGGGGAAGATCCAGTAGCCCGAGCGGTTCACCATCAGGGTCGCCTTGGCGCCGTGGAACGCGGTGCCGTACGTCTGGCCGTACATCGGATAGGGGCTGCAGGTGCGGCTCTCGTACGACCCGATGAATCTCGGATAGCGGTACGTCACCAGCATCGTGTCGGGCGTCTCCAGATTGTCGGTGACGTAAAACTTGCCGCCTTGCGCCGCTACCGAGGTGGGCATCGCCTCATCGAACGCGAACTGGACGATGTCGAGCAGATGGACGCCCCAATCCGTCATGGCGCCGCCGGCGTAGTCCCAGAAGTAGCGGAAGGTCGACCAACGCTCGGGCGCGACGCCCCAGCGGTTGGCGTTGAACGGTCGCTTCGGCGCCGGTCCCAGCCACAGGTCCCAATCGAGGCCGGCGGGCGGCTCGGAATCAGGTGGATTGCCGTAACCCTCGGGCTTGCTCGATGAGGTCTGGAAGGTGCGGCAGAACGTGATATCGCCCAGGTCGCCGCTCTTGACGATGTCGCGCGCTTTCTGGAAAAAGCGGCCCGAGCGCTGCATGGTTCCGGCCTGCACCACCCGCTTGTACTTGCGCGCCGCCTCCACCATTTTCACGCCCTCGTCCACGTAGACGGAAGCCGGCTTTTCCACGTAGACGTCCTTGCCCGCCTTGCAGGCCTCGACGGTCATATAAGGATGCCAGTGGTCGGGGGCGGCGATGCAAACGGCATCCACCGATTTGTCGGCCAGGATCTGGCGGAAGTCTTTCACCGCCTTGACACCGTCGAAGCCCAGCTTTTTCGCCTGCGCCTCGGCTCGTTCCAGCGCTGGCTGGTAGACGTCGCACACGGCCGTGATCTCGACGCCCGGGACTTTGGCGGCGTACCCGATATTGCCCGAACCCATCCGTCCGACCCCGATGAAGGCGACATTCACCTTGTCGTTGGCGCCTCGTAAGTTGCCGGTGAATAGGGAAGTCGTCAGGGCCGCCCCGCCGGCGGTCCTGAGAAAGGTTCTGCGGTCGGTGGACTCCTGTGCCATGCACTTGTTGTATCAGGTTTTGCGTAGGGGCGGAGGTACAGTCTCAATCCGAAAAAGAGCTTGCGCCTCGGTCCGACACAGCGTATACTCCATTCTTATTTAATTTCTAATTTAATTAGTTACAAAAAGCGAGCCATAATTCTTACTAAGTAATTCACAGAATTGGACGGCGTGTCATGAAAACTAGAACTGTACAGGTAAGGGGATGGCTGTGCGCCATTGCTGCCATCGGAATACTCTTCGGTGCCCTGGGCATCGCGGCGGTTGAAACCACAACGGTCTCCAAAGACCCGTTCCTAACCAACAACGGCTTAATCCCGAAGCCAGCTCAATATAAGGGGCCATTGTTCAAGCTGAGCCACAACTGGCCGGCGAAGCCATTGCCGCCGCTCACGAATCCGCCATGGTTGAAGGCAATCGGGGGCGGTCCGATCAACAAGACGAATGCTGCGACGTATGTGGCCGCGCTCAAGGATTACGTCACCCCCAACGCCCGCAAACTGATTCTCGACTACCAGAACTGGGACGCGGACCAGGCGCACTGGTATACGGAGCCATGGCTCGGTTCGCTGCGCGAGAGCATTCACGGGACTTATCCCGCCGGCACGTTCCCGCCGGATGTCTTTCCGGGCACGGGGTTGAAGGTCACGTTCGACACGCACGTGCTGACTTACTACGACGAGCGGGCGGCTCATACGTTGTACAAAGTGTGGGGCGGCGCGGCCAAGCAACCGGACGTCAAGACGGCCAACTTCCAGTTCGACGAAGGCTCCGTGGTCGTGAAGGCGGCAATGTTTGTCTCGGACGATCCGAAAGTACAGACCAACTGGTGGCCGGCAACCGACGGCGCGGCACCCTGGCCGCTGTTCCTGGGAGTCCCGGAAGTCACGCCGGGCGCCACCACGGTCTTGACCAGTTATGTGATGCAGTTCGACCTGATCGTGAAGGATTCGGTCGCGGCGCCCAAGACAGGCTGGGTCTTTTCCACCTTGGTTTACGACACCGGCGCCCGCGGCGATGCGTGGGACAAGATGGTGCCGCTGGGCGCCATGTGGGGCAACGACCCGGGGGTGAACTCCGAAGTGCAGCCCCCGCCGCCGCTTCAGGAGACCTGGATCAATCCCAATGCGCCCAAGTATTCTACGCAGACGCTAGGTTGGGGCGGACGGCTTTCCGGTCCGAACGACGGGGCGCGAAACGACATTCAGGTGGGAACCACGGTCATGAAAAATCAACCGGACTCGTCGTGTATGAGCTGCCATGGGCCCGCGCAATGGCAGCCCGAGCAGCACAAAATGCTATCGTTCCTGCTGCCTTCGTATCCGAATCCCAATCCGGGGCCGCCGTTCAAACCATGTCCCAACGGCAAGCCCACCGACCCTTATATCTGTTCGCCGGCTCCGGGTTCCGCCGTTTGGTCGAATTGGTTCCAGGACCGCAATGGGACGCAGCCGCAGGATCCCGGGACGGGGTCGATCGCAACCGACTACGACATGGTGTTCGCGTTCAAAACGCTTCCTATGTGGTGGAAGGCCATGGGTCCGGCCGGTCAGCCGATGCCCTTCACTACCCGGCAAATCCGCCGTGGCGCGCTGCCGCCGAAGGAGTTCAACGACTACACGGGGGCTCCCTTGAAACCGCCAAAATAGGGTTAGGGGCCCGGTGCAGGAACACCTCCACTGCGAAATACTCCGCGGAGTGTATTGTATTTCGCATGTAAAGACGATATGTATTTGTTGGAGGCATATCGACACATGAAACGACATCGCGATCTGGTCCTGATCGGTATCGCGACCCTAACCCTGGTTGCCGCCGGCTGCGCCAAGAAGGCACCGATTGCAAAGGACACCGCGCCGCCACCACAGCCGGTGATCGCGGATCGGACGCCGGCGCGGGCCGAAACGCCGGCTCCGCGTGCGAACACGCCGACCCCGGTGGCCGAAGAGAGGCCGCCGTCACGGTTCCCGGATGCGGCCACGCGCAAACGGATCGACGAACTGCTGGCAAGGATCGAGGACGCCTACTTCGACTACGACAAGCACACCCTGCGTACGGACGCTATCAAGACGCTGGAAACCGACTCCAGGGAACTGCGGGACATTATCGTGCAGTACCCGGATTACAAGCTGACGATCGAGGGCCATGCGGATGAGCGCGGCTCGGCCGAATACAATATGATGCTCGGGCAAGCGCGCGCCGAGTCGGCCAAGAAGTATCTGGTCGGGGTGGGTATCCCGTCCGATCAGTTGGGCATGATCAGCTACGGCAAGGAGAAGCCGGCCTGTCAGGAGCACGATGAGGCCTGCTGGCAGAAGAATCGGCGCATTCATATCGTAGCCATGGCGAAATAGCGAGGCTGGCGCGCGATAATCGTTTGGATGACTGACTATCGCGCGATCGAACAGAAGATCCAGCATTTGCTCGGCGGCCCGCGGCGGCCGGTGGCCATTACGTTCACCGATACGCCGCCCGCGGGTGTCGAGAAGTTCTCGGGCGCCGAGCCCTCGTCCTGCTCCTTCTGGCGGATTGCCGCCGGCGGGCGCGTCTTTTACACCGTTGCCGCCGACCATCAGAACTGCCCCATCGGCGGGTACACCCACAATTCCCTCGATCCGGCACGCATGCCGGAACTGCAGCAGACGCTGGAACTGATGGGCAGCATCGGATACATCCGGATGGAAGAGATTCCGGGCGTGTTCCAGTTGCCCCAATCCCCCAACGCCGTGGTCTACGCCCCGTTGAGTGAGACACCTGTCGATCCGTCCGTCGTGCTGGCGGCCGGCAGGCCGGCGCGAATCATGATGCTGGCGGAAGCGGCCACGCGTGCGGGCGCCATGTCCAGCCTGCCGCTCCTCGGCCGGCCCACCTGCATGGCGATCCCGGCCGCCCTGGCCAACGGCGCCGTCGCCAGCTCGGGCTGCATCGGTAACCGCGTCTACACCGAAATCGGCGACGACGAGATGTACGTCGTCCTTCGCGGAGCCGATCTGGAGCGCATCGCGGCCGAGATCGACACCATCCAATCGGCCAACGCGACCCTCACGCAATATCACCAGGAACGGCGGCGCACCCTGACCGCAGTGTAGGGATCCATCCAGAAGCTCCCGGGCGGTCTTTTCTATAATGGAAGCAGCGGGAGGCGAGCACGCAAAATACGATCCTGGCGGTGGACGACGACCGCGCCATTCTCGAATTGCTCGACCAGACGCTGCAAGCGGCCGGTTACCGGGTGCTGCTCGCCGACAGCGGCTGGAAGGCCGTCCAGGTGTACGAAAACAGCCCGGAGCCCATCCAGTTGCTGCTCACCGACGTGATCATGCCTGACCTTACGGGCCCGGTTCTGGCGGAACGGCTTCGCGCCCGCCAGCCCGATCTGCGGGTGCTCTTCATTTCCGGGTTCCATGACGCCGACCTGGTGCAGCGGTTCGTCAGCATCCGCGGCTTTACGCTGCTGCCCAAACCGTTTGCCGTCGCGGCGCTGCTGCGCGTGGTCGAGGAATCGCTCGAAGGCGTTACTCCTCTATCTTGACCAACTGCTTGCCGATGTTGCAGCCCTGCATCATACGGATGAAAGCCCGCGGAGTGTTCTCCAGGCCCTCGACCACATCCTCGCGATACTTGATCTTCTTTTCGCGCAGCCACGTGGAGAGCTCGCGCAGTCCATCGTCGAACCGGTCCGAGAACTGATTGACGAGGAATCCCTCGACCTTCGCCTGCTTGGCGACCAGTTGGCCGAGCCAGCGCGGGCCCATATCCGGCTTCACTGCGTTGTATTGCGAGATTTGCCCGCAGACGGACACGCGCGCGCGGGTGTTGATCAGACCGATCGCGGCGTCGGTGATGGCGCCGCCCACGTTGTCGAAGTAGACGTCGATGCCGTTGGGGCAGAGCGGCTTGAGACGGGCGGTGTAATCGGAAGTTTCCTTATAGTTGAAACCGGCGTCGAAGCCCAGGTCGCTCGTAATGTAGCGGATCTTCTCGGGGCTGCCGGCGATGCCGATTGTGCGGCAGCGCTTGATCCGGGCAATCTGGCCGACCAGCGATCCGACCGCGCCGGCCGCGCCCGAAATCACTACCGTCTCGCCCGGCTGCGGGTGGCAAATGTCCAGCAGACCGAAGTAGGCGGTCAGCCCCGGCATGCCGAGCACGTAGAGCGCGGTGCTGATGGGAGCGGCGTTGGGGTCGAGCTTACGCAGCGTCTTGGCGGGAGCGGCGGCGTAATCCTGCCATCCGAGCATACCTTCCACGATGTCGCCTGGCGCCAGCCGCGGGTCGTTCGATTCCACCACCCGGCCCACCGCGCCCCCGATCATCACCTCTCCCGGCTGAATACCCCTGGCGTAGGAATTCCGCCCGCTGATCCGTCCGCGCATGTAGGGGTCGACCGAGAGATAGAGCGTGCGGACTAGCGCCTCACCAGCGCCGGCATGGGGGAGCGGCGATTCCATCAGCCGGAAATCCGATTCCTGCGGCATGCCGACGGGCGCCGCCGCCAGCGTGATCTGCCGATTCACTGGGGGCACGAACCTAGACTACCATCGGCCCCCGCAATGCCAGATGGCTGGCTGTGCGCCCTAGCACGCGCGTCGAGCCCGGACGGCTTGGATTGGTTAAGATATGGACCAATGATGCGGCGGTTGGGGTTGTTGGTGTGTCTCGCGAGCGCCGCGTGGTCCCAGGAAACGCTGGGTGCGCGCGCGCAGCGTTACTTCGTCGATCTACTACGGATCGACAGTTCCAACCCGCCCGGCCGTGAAACCAAAGTTGCCGAATACCTGAAACGAGTGGTCGAGGCGGAAGGCATCGCGTGCGAACTGCTGGGTCCCGATCCTGCCCGGCTCAATTTTGTGGCGCGGCTGATCGCGGCATCCGGCGGAAATTCCGGAGTGCGTCCGCTGCTGCTGATGGCGCACACGGACGTGGTGCCGGCGGAGCGGGCGCAATGGACGGCGCCGCCATTTTCGGGCGAGCTGCGTGACGGATTTCTATATGGCCGTGGGGCGCTTGACGACAAATCGCTGCTGGCGGCCGAATTGGCAGTGCTGGTCGAACTGAAGCGCAAAGGCACAACGCTGGCGCGCGATGTCATCCTACTGGCGGAGGCCGACGAGGAAGAAGGCTCGACCGGAGCGCAATGGATGGGGCGCAACGCGTGGAAGAAGATCGACGCGGAGTTCGCGCTCAACGAAGGCGGTTACGCCATGGACGTCCCGTCGGGCACGCGCATCTATGAGGTGCAGACGGCGGAGAAGGTGCCGTCGCCGGTGGTGGTGCGGGCAGGGGGGACGGCGGGACATGGCTCGCTGCCGCGGCCGGATAACGCCGTGGTGCGAGTGGCGCGCGCGCTGGTGAAACTGGCCGACGCCGATCAACCGGTGCGCCTCAACACCACCACGCGTCGCTATCTCAAGGAGATGTCGAAGATCGACGAGTATACCTGGGTGGCGCCGCTGGCGCCGCGGCTCGAACGCTGGCAGACGGCGATCCCGGCGGCCAACGAGATCCGCGGCCGAGACCCCGAACTGGACGCGCAGTTGCGGACTACCATCTCGCCGGACGTGATGCACGCGGGCACTGTGGTCAACGTGATCCCCGCCGTGGTGGAGGCGAAGGTGGATGTGCGGCGGCTGCCGAATGAGACGCGGGAAGAGGTGCTATTCCGGTTGCGTAAGATCGTCAACGACAGCCAGGTGGAGGTGTCGTTCGTGCCCGGTCACGATATGCCCGCGACGGAGCCGAGTTCGCTTTCGACGGCGCTGTATCGCACGATGGAGAAAGTATTCGCGGCCTCGGCCGCCCGGACGCTGGTGGTTCCTTACATGCAGCGCGGCGCCACCGACGGCGCGTTTCTGCGGCAGAAGGGGATGGCGGTTTACGGCGTGCCCCTGTTCATCCGCGAGGACCGCGAGAACCGCGCGCACGGCAATGACGAGCGGATGTCGCCGGGCGTGCTGCAAGCGGGCACGGAATTACTCTGGAAGATTGTGGCCGGTGTTGCAGCGAGGCAGTAGCCCGATCGAAGGAGACCGCATGCTGGTTCGAAAACGAATCGCCGCTTTCCTGTTCATCCTGGCGCCCCTGTTGGCCGGCCAGGTCGACGACATCGTCAAGGCCGAGATGGCGCGGCAGCACATTCCCGGTGTCGCTATCGCGGTGATGAAGGACGGGCGCGTGATTCGCTCCGCCGGGTACGGGATGGCCAACCTCGAGCTGAACGTGGCGGTGACGCCGCGGGCGGCGTTCAAGATCGGATCCATCAGCAAACAGTTTCTGGCATCGGGCATCATGATCCTGGCGCAGGACGGGAAACTTCGCGTGACGAACAAAGTTTCGCAATACCTTCCGGACGCGCCGTCCGCCTGGCGCGGCGTCACGCTGCGGCACCTGATGAGCCATACCGGCGGGCTGACGTGCGAAGGGCCGGGATTCGACCCGCTGAAGGAGCAGCCCGACATCCAGGTGATCCGCAGCGCGTACGCGGTCTGCTGGTCTTCGAGCCGGGCGCCCGGTGGCAGTACTCGAACATCGGATTCTTCACGCTGGCCGAGATCGTGAGCCGCGTGGCGGCAAAGCCATGGGTGGATTTTCTGGACGAGCGGATCCTCCGCCGCTTGCAAATGACCGCAACCCGCACCACCACGTGGCGCGAGATGGTTCCCAACCGCGCCGACGGCTACGTGTGGGACAACGGCGTGCAGCGTAATGCGCCCGAGAATCGCGCGCTGCGTCCGAGCGGCGCGTTTCTTTCGACAGTGGAAGATCTGGCGAAGTGGGACGCGGCGCTCGAGACCGATGCACCACTGAAAAAAGCCACGCGCGAGCAGATGTGGACGGCTGTCACGTTGAACGACGGCAAGACTTCGGGCTACGGCTACGGGTGGGAGGTGCAGACGCGCGCCGGCAAGCGCAGCGTGCACCACGGCGGATCGCTGCCCGGCTTCCGCGCCCATTTCGCGCGCTTCCCCGGCGACCAAGTAAAGCCGGAGCAGATCCTCTGGCAACTCGCCGCCGTGTGGCTGCCGGGAGTGGATCAGGGGCCGGCAAACGGCTGGGCCAATTAGTTGCCGCCTGCGCTCGAAACTCTGACGCAGTGGTTGCACGCTTCCCTCGAGGCACGGGGGCTTGCACTGCAGTCATGCGTGGAGCGCATTGAGAAAATGGATTCCTCCATTCACGCGTGGGTCCAGGTGCTGCCGCAGCCGCCAACGGGGGCAGGGAGGCTGTCCGGGATCCCCTTCGGAGCCAAGGACATCATCGAGACCGAGGGCTTGGTGACGGAATACGGCTCGCCTATCTATCGAGGACGAATCGGCAGTGAGGACGCCGCCATCGTTCGCGAGTTGCGCCGCCGCGGAGCCATACTGCTGGGCAAGACGCAGTCCACCGCCTTCGCCTATCGGACGCCCGCCGCGACACGCAACCCGCGGCATTTGGAGCACACGCCGGGCGGAAGCTCGAGCGGGTCGGCGGCGGCCATCGCGGCGGGGATGGCGCCGTTCGCTCTCGGAACCCAGACCCAGGGGTCGGTGCTGCGGCCGGCTTCTTATTGCGGCGTTACCGGATTCAAGCCCAGCTTCGACCTTCTCCCCATGGAGGGTGTGCTCCCGCTCGCGACGAGCCTGGACACGCTCGGATTCTTCACCCATACGCCAGCCGGCATGCTCGCGCTCTGGGAATCGTTGGGACACTTCGCGGATCGGACGGAGGATTTCGCGCTGGGCGCGCCCGACCCGTTGCCCATGGTCGAGCCCGCCATGGCGGCGGCTTTTCAGAATGCGCTCTCAATATTGCGAACCGCGGGCCGGTCCATCCAGTCAATCGACATCGCTCCGATGCTGGCCAGACTCTCCGACGCCAGCACGACCGTGATGTTCTACGAAGGCGCCCGATTCCACCAGCAGCGCTTTAACCAGTACGGCGACCGGCTGGCAGAGCTCGCGGTCCTGGTTCGCGAGGGCCTGGAGATCTCTGTCGAGCGGTACGACGAGGCCAGGCGGTATATAGCGGAGTGCAAGACCCGAATAGATGAAATGTACAAAGCGACGCCCGTCATCCTAGTGCCAGCCGCCACGGGGCCTGCGCCCTTGGGCCTGGCATGGACCGGAGATGCCAGCATGAACGCGCCGTGGACCGCTCTGGGAACGCCCGCCATCTCGATTCCCATGCGGGTTCCGGGCGGGTTGCCGCTGGGGCTCCAACTCACCGGAGAGCACGGCCAGGATGCGAGGGTGATCCGCACTGCGGTGCGGCTGCAGGAAATGCTCGACGGCGGAACGGGAAGAGCCTAGCAGGGGTCTGATATGCTAATCCAGTCCGGACGCCCATGAGAACCCACGAGGAAATGTATCGCCGGATTGTCGAGGCTGTTCCCGAAGGCATCTGGATTGTCGACACTCAACGGCAAACCGTCTTCAGCAATGCGCGTATGGCTGAAATCCTGGGGGCGGATATCGAATCCATGCCCGGACGATCGTGCTTCTCGTGCGTGTTCCCGGACGAGCTAGCCGACGCGCAGCGTCATTTTGAGCGGAATATGGCGGGCGATCGCTATCCCTTCGACTTTCGTCTGTGCCGCACCGATGGGTCGCCAATATGAGTCAGCATTTCATGCATGCCGATGCACGATGATGCCGGCGCGACTACCGGGCTCCTGGGTTTGTTCACGGACGTCAGCGAGCGCAAGCGGGCTGAGGCCGCCCTGCGCGACAGCGAAGATCTCTTCCGGAACATGGCCGATACGGCGCCGGTAATGATCTGGGTTGCCGGTCCCGACAAGCTCTGCACCTTTTTCAACCAGGGCTGGCTGAATTTTACCGGCCGCACGATGCAGCAGGAACTGGGCAGCGGTTGGGCGGAAGGCGTGCATCCCGAGGATCGAGACCGCTGTCTTGAGATCTACTCTTCCTCCTTCGATATGCGCCGCAGTTGTCAGATGGAGTACCGGCTGCGGGCGGCGAATGGAGAGTACCGATGGGTGATCGACAACGGAATTCCGCGATTCGGTCCCGGCGGCGATTTCGCCGGCTTCATCGGTTCCTGCGTCGATGTCACGGAAGTCAAGCGCATGCAAGAGCTGGCGCTGGCCAGGCAGAAACTGGAGAGCGTCGGCGTGTTAGCCGACGGCATCGCGCACGACTTCAACAACCTGCTGGGCAGTATCCTGGCGAATTCGGAGCTCGCCATGGCGGAACTTCCTGACGGCTCCCCGGCGCGTGAGGAGGTGGAAGCAATCAAAGCCGTCGCGATTCGCGCGTCCGAGGTCGTGCGCGAGTTGATGGCCTATGCGGGACAGGAGAATACGGTATTCGAGCCGGTGGATGTTTCCCGGCTGGCCGGCGAGATGCTTCAGCTTCTGAAGGTCTCGATTTCAAAACGCGCCATCTTGAAGGCCGATCTTCCCGAGGGACTGCCGGCCGTTCCGGCCAACGCGCGCAGATCCGGCAGGTCGCCATGAACCTGATCACGAATGCTTCGGAGGCGCTCGGAGACCGGGAAGGAACCATCTCCGTAAGCGTCGCGCACGTGCGGCCGGGCAAGGCATCCTTGGCGGGCGCCGCGGCCAATCTTCTCGAGGGCGATTACCTCAAGCTGGAGGTCAGCGATACCGGCTGCGGCATGACGGAGAAGATCCGATCGAAAATCTTCGATCCGTTCTTCACGACGAAATTCACCGGCCGCGGCCTGGGGCTGGCGGCTGTTCAAGGAATCATTCGCGGCCACGGCGGCACGATCGACATCGTGAGCACGTCCGGACAAGGCTCCCGATTCGAGATTCTGCTGCCGTGCACGAGCCAGCCGGCGCGGGACACGCGCGACGCCGCGGTGACGGCATCATCGGATGGAGCGGGCAACGTCGCAGCCACCATCCTGGTGATCGAGGACGAGGACCCGCTTCGCCTGGCCGTCTCGAAGATGCTGCGGAAGGAGGGCTTTTCCACGATCGAGGCCGCCGACGGCAGCAACGGGGTGGATCTCTTTCGGGCCAGCGCACTCGATATCGACGTGGTCCTGCTGGATGTGACGCTGCCTGGATTGTCCGGCCGGGAGGTGTTGAGCGAAGTGCGGCGGATTCCGCCCGATGTCAAAGTGATTCTTACGACTGCGTACAGCCAGGACAGCACGCTGGCGGCGGTCGGCGGGCAGGAACCCTGGCTCTATATCCGAAAGCCGTATCAACTCAGCCAACTGGCGGACCTGCTGCGAAACGCCTGCCCGCGCCAACAGGCGAGCGGTCGCGCGGCAAATTGACTCCCTGCTGAGTTTCAGGTGCGCCGGCCAGCAGCCTGCGGGCGCGGTTTCTGTGTCAGTCTGGAAAGATGGCCAGAAACTTCAAGGATCTTTCGGAGCGCGAAATTCTTGCGCTTGCCATCGCTCTCGAAGAGGAGGATGGCAGGATCTATGGAGATTTTGTGGACGGGCTGCGCGAGACGTACCCGGCGTCGGCGGCGATTTTCGAAGAGATGCAGGTGGAGGAATCCGGGCACCGCGCCAGCCTGCTGGAGTTATATCGCTCGAAGTTTGGCGAGCATATTCCGCACATCCGCCGCCAGGACGTGAAAGGCTTCGTCCAGCGCCGGCCGGTGTGGCGCACCCGGCCGCTGGGCTTGCACGTGGTTCGCAAGCAGGCCGAGCTAATGGAACTGGAGGCGCGGCATTTTTACGAGCGTGCGATCCCGCAAGTGAACGACGTCTCGGTCCGCAAGCTGCTGGGCGACCTGGCGCAGGCCGAGAGCAAGCACTCGGCGATGGCGGG
Organism: Bryobacteraceae bacterium; assembly: GCA_041484525.1. Lineage (GTDB taxonomy): Bacteria > Acidobacteriota > Terriglobia > Bryobacterales > Bryobacteraceae > JBGPHT01. The sequence continues at coordinate 19,017 of JBGPHT010000074.1, forward strand.
ATCGCTCGAGTCCACGCTGATCACGCCCCAGGTGAGGGAGACGGAAGACGCGGCGCAGCGGCGGCTGTTCCTTCTGCAGATCGTGCAGCCCGGACTGGCGGGACTGATGGATGGATCGGTCTCGACGCTGGCGCCGGTGTTCGCGGCCGCCTTCGCCACCAAGAACAGTTGGGACGCATTCCTGGTGGGGATGGCGGCGTCGGTGGGCGCGGGGATTTCGATGGGCTTTGCGGAAGCGCTCTCGGACGACGGCACGCTCACCGGCCGCGGCCATCCCTGGATCCGCGGCCTGGTCTGCGGCGTGATGACGACGGCGGGCGGTATCGGCCATACGTTGCCCTTTCTCATTCACGATTTTCACTTGGCGACAATAGTGGCGATCGCGGTGGTGGTGGTGGAACTCTTCGTCATCAGCCTGATCCGGAACAAATTCATGGACACGCCGTTCGTATCGGCGGCGCTGCAAGTGATGCTGGGCGGCGCGCTGGTGTTCGCGGCGGGGATCCTGATCGGCAGTTCGTGAGGCGAGCATGATTGCTGGCAGCGAAAAGCGGCATCCCGATTATCCGGTGGACCGGCTGTTCGTGGACCGCTGGTCGCCGCGCGCCATGTCGGGCGAGGCGATCGCAGAAGAAGACCTGATGGTATTATTCGAGGCAGCGCGCTGGGCGCCGTCTTCCGGCAACTACCAGCCGTGGCTGATCCTCTACGCGCGCCGTGACACGGAACACTGGCCGCTGTTCCTGGGCCTGCTGGTGGAAGGCAATCGCGCGTGGGCGGGGCGCGCCGCGGCCCTGCTGGTGTTTGTTTCGAAGACGACACTCGACCGCGACGGGTCGCCCAACCGGACGCACTCCTTCGACACCGGCGCCGCCTGGGAGAATCTGGCGCTGCAGGGTTGGTTGAAACGGTACGTGGTGCATGGGATGGCCGGACTCGATTACGAGCGCGCGCGGATAGAGTTGGAGATTCCCGAAGATTTTCAGATCGAGATGATGGCGGCGGTAGGGAGGCCCGGAGCGGTGGAGCAGCTTTCCGAACGCCATCGGGAGCGGGAGTCGCCGAGCGGCCGTCGTAAGGTGACCGAGTCGGTGCGGGAAGGGAGGTTCGGGCAGCCGCGGTAGGCGCATTTGCACTACACGTAGTCCCAGGATCGGACAGCGTAGGAAACCTGCGGTCCGCACCGTCAATCAGTTACCCAGGATTCTTCGCGGCCTCTGGTGTGCACTCCATCTGGGTCACCGTTGGAGTGTCTATGGGCGACTTTCGCTACGCCATCCGATCGCTTCTCAAGAATCCGCTCACCACCGGCGTCGCGGTGCTGTCGCTGGCGCTGGGCATCGGCGCCAACACGGCGCTGTTCACCGTGGCCAACGCCATCGTCTTCAAACCGCTGCCGGCGCGCGATCCGGGAAGTCTCGTCAATGTCTATACCAGTTACCCGGAGGGCGCGCGCTACGGCACCACCTCCTGGCCGGAGTATGTCGATTACCGTGCGCGCAACCAGGTATTCGACGGCCTGATCGCGTGGAGCAGCGAGCCGGTCCATCTGGGCGTGGACGGCACGGTCGAGCGCGTGCTCGGCAACATGGTCTCACCCAACTTTTTCTCCGTGACGGGCGTGGAACCGGCGCCCGGCCGAGGCTTTCGTGAAGCAGAGGAGCACGAGCGCGTAGCCGTGATCGGCCACGCTTTGTGGCAGACGAAGTTTCAGGGCAGTCCCGCGGTCATTGGCCGCCAGGTGCAGATCAACGACCAGACCTTCACCGTGATCGGCGTGGCGCCGCGCGGATTCTGGGGGCTGGGGCCGGAAGGCGCCAGCATCTGGTTTCCTCCTTCCGGGCACGGCACGGAGCTTCTGCAGTGCCGCGAATGCAACTCGCTCGAAATGACCGGGCGGCTCAAGCCGGGCGTAAGCCGCGGGCGCGCGGAGGCCGAGATGCGCGTACTCGCCGGCGACATCGAGCGCGACAGCCACAAGGGCGCGACCATCACGATCGCGCCGGGCAGCATCGTCAGCCCGCGCGACACCACGCAGATCGCGATGATCTTCTCGTTCGTATTCGCCGCGCTCGGCCTGGTGCTGATGATTGCGTGCGCCAATGTGGCCAGCCTGCTGCTGGCGCGGGCCACTGCGCGCCGGCGCGAGATCGGTGTGCGCGTGGCGCTGGGCGCAGGCCGCGGCCGCCTGATACGCCAAATGCTCTCGGAAAGCTTCGTTCTGGCGCTCGCCGCCGGAGCCGGCGGGCTGTTCTTTTCGCTGTGGACCGCCGACCTGATGCACCTGGTGCAGCCTCCCGGCGACAATCCGTTCGCCCCCAATCTCACGCCCGATCTTCGGGTGTTCGCTTTCGTGCTGGCACTCTCGCTGGTTACGGCGATCGGGTTCGGACTCCTTCCGGCGCTGCAGGCATCCAAGCCGAACGTGATGGCCTCTCTCAAAGCGGCGGGCCCGGGCGCAGCACGCTCCCGCCTGCGCACCGCCCTCATCGCCGGACAGATTGCGCTCACCATGATGCTGCTGGTCTCGGCCGGATTGCTGCTGCGGGGCTTCCATCGCGCGCTCACGCTGGACCCCGGATTCGCCACCGATCGGGTGCTCGTGGTGCCGCTCGATCTCGAACTTTCCGGCTACGATGCGGTCCGCGCTTCGGCCTTCTTCCGTCATCTCGAACAGTCTCTCGACGGCGCACCCGGAGTGCGTACCGCCAGCCTGGCCCGGAGGGTCCCCGTCGGCGGGAGTCTCAAGAACGTCGGGATTACGCGCAACGCCGGCGAGCCGTACCGCATGGTGGGCGTCAACACTGTCACCCCGGGCTACTTCCGAGCGCTGTCCATTCCGCTGGTTGCGGGCCGCGAGTTCAATGCGCGTGACGACGCTTCGGCGCCCGCCGTCGCCCTGATCAACGAGACCATGGCGCTGCGATTCTTTCCCGGTGAAGATCCGCTGGGCAAGAGCATTCAAATCGACAACAAGAAGATCGAAGTGGACGGGGTGGTGAAGGACACGCGCTATCGGCGCCTCGGCGAGGCGGCGCTGCCGCACTTCTACCGTCCGCTCGCGCAAGAGCCGGAAGCGCGGATGACGCTCCTCGTCGAGACGGCCGGCGCGCCTTCCGCCGTGCTTCCGATCGTGCGGCGTGAAGTGCAGGCGCTCGATGGGAAGCTCCCTGTTCTCGGCGCCACCACGCTGGCGGAACAAGTGCGGCTCTCTTTGTGGGATTCGCGTCTCGGCGCCACACTGGCCGCGGCGTTCGGCGCGGTCGCGCTCATCCTGGCGGCCATCGGGCTCTATGGCGTGGTGTGGTACACGGTGAGCCACCGCACGCGGGAAATCGGCATTCGGATGGCGCTCGGCGCGGGCCGAATCGATGTGCTGCGCATGGTGCTGGGCGAAGGACTCAGGCGAGTGGCGATTGGGCTTGCCCTGGGTGCGGGCGCCTCCGCCATCGCGGGGAAGCTGCTACAGAAATTTCTGTACGGCGTGAGTCCCGCCGACCCGGTCGCCTGGATCGGCGTGGCCGTGCTGCTGGCCGCGGTGGGGCTGGCGGCAAGCTGGCTGCCTGCCCGGCGCGCTTCCCGCGTCGATCCAATGGCAGCTTTGCGCTACGAATAACTGGTTTTGGCTATTGATTCCCCGTAGCGCACCACGGATAATAAGTTCTTAATGGCGATTGATGGCGTGAAGCTGATCGATCTCTGCGCGCACGGGGATGACCGCGGGTCTTTGACCGAGATCTACCGGGAGCAATGGTTCGGCGAGCGAGCTGTGCAGTTGAACTATGTTCGATCGGCAGCGGGAGTGCTTCGCGGCGTGCATGGCCACTTCCGCCATCAGGACTACCTGGTGCTCCTGGCTGGTTCGGCATCTGTCGGGCTAAAGGACATGAGGCCGGACTCGCTGACCTTGGGCGAAGCTACGCTGATCGAGCTGCGGGCGGACCGTCTGCAGACCCTGAGCATACCCAACGGCGTGGCCCACGGTTTCTACTTTTACGAGCCATCGACCCTGGTTTACGCCGTCACTCATTACTGGGATCACGACGACGAGCTAGGCTGCCGCTGGGATGATCCCGGGCTCGGTATCACGTGGCCGTGCGCTTCGGCGCGGATCTCGCCGAGAGATGCAGCTTTGCCGGGGTACCCGGTGTTCGCCGCGCAATTGCAGGAGCGACTGGCCGGCAAGCTCACCATGAGCGCGAAAGCGTAGATCAGCCGGCCCCGGCGAGATCGCGCAGTTGCTGGATCCGCTCCACGATCAGCGCGCCTTCTTCGACGCTGCTGCGCGGCGCCGGTCCGCCCTTCAGGTGCTGCAAGAACGCGTCCAACTCGCGCCGCAGCGGCAGCTCCGCCGGGACACTCCGCTTCTCGATGCCGCTCGCATCGGCGCCCGTCCCGATTCCACGCGCGATTTGAATATGGTCCGCCCACCCGTCGTCCAGCCAGGCCACTCCCTCCTGGCAGTGCAGCCGGAATTCGCGGCGCTTCACCGGACTGCGCGCGGATATCTCGACCGTGATCCAGGGATGCGGTCCCAACGTTCCGATCAGCGTGACGATTTTTCCATCCAGCCGTTCGGCAAATGCATGGGTCGCGGGCGGCACCGAACCAAATATTTCGAGGACGATGCTGAGCGAGTGCGGCAGCAGAATCCAGGACGCGTCGACGTCGCGATGCTGCAAGCCCCATCCCACGTGGCGCAGATGCATGCCGAGCGGCGTACCCAGCTCGCCGGTCTGCCGGATTCGCCGCAACTCCTCGATGCCGGGGTGGTAGCGCCACTTGTCCATCACGAACAGCCGTCCCTTCGCGCGCGCTGCGAGAGTGCGTGCATGGCCGGCATCGGCAGTCAAGGCCTTCTCGACGAATATGGGAACCTGTCTTGCGAGGGCGTGTTCCATCACGGTGAAGTGCGTCGTGGTAGTTGTCGCGATTACGATCCCGTCGCTGGCCGGGAGTTCGTCGAGAGACGTGGCGATCTCGGCGGCGCCGGCGCTGCGCGCATGATCCCTGGCAGCGGGGTCGGGATCGGCAACCGCAACTTCCGCCCCCAGGGCAAGTAGATCCCGCAGGATGTTGCGACCCCATCGGCCGCATCCGGCTAGTGAAATTCGCATGATGCTTCAGATTCGGAGCGGCGCTGCTTGATTTGCTCCGTAATAGACCGCCCCGGGATTGTGCGGCGAAACCTCATTGGGTAGACGTGCTCGAAACGGTAGCGATTCGGCGCCGCCGGTATGACGATCGCAACTATTTTATACGAACAATTTTCTGGACGAGATCCTTTTCGTAAAATGTGAAGTACAGTTCCCAACTTCCGACTCGATGTGTCTTCAAATCTCGTGCTTCCCAACTTACAGCAAACAGGACAACGCCACCATTGGCAGTAAAAACCGCTGGTATATCCCGAAGTTTCCTCACCGTGATTTCGTCGATATGCTTCAGCTTAATGCCTTGTTCTGCAAGTACAAGGGAACAGTCTTCGATGACTTCTGTGTAGAGACTGAGGAAGGTGTGCCATTTGACATCATCAATCACAAGAGCGTTTGGCAAATCATATTCCTTAAGAAACCCGGTCAAGTCCTCCCTGAATCGCTTCATATCCATTGTCTCCGCAATTTCAGTTTTTGTGGGTTCTGGGATAAGGTCAGGATCTTGATACTTCAAAGCAATTGGATGTGCATTATCAAATCGGGCTAGAATCCGTTGTGCGCCCTGCTGGTTCATGCGAATATGTAGCGCCCAACAGCAATAGAAGTTCAAGGCGAAGTACTTTTTCTTCTGATGTTTCAGTTCAAGCAGCTTCCGAACTTCCGCTAAGGTATAGACCACCTCCCGTTCCGTCGTGTAGTTTCGCGTCAGTTCATTTGTAAGCTTCTCTTCGATTTTGTCTTGACCCATTCATTCACCTGGACAGCAATGATAACCCATTGCACACAAATCATCAGTCTGCAAATGAACGTATCTCTTCGAAGCTTGGCCGGGTTTGCGACGCAACCACTCGCACTCCGGGTCAACTGGCTCGCCGGAATTCCTCTCGAATCACTCGACGAAGCGTTTCCTCCAAGGGTTCACGTGCGCGTTCAACCTGCTGCCGCAAGGCATTGTTGATTAGACTTTGATAGTTGCCGCCGCCGGCTTTCCCGGTCTGATTCCGGAACCAAGCGATCACATCCTCATCCAAGCGGATCGTAATCCTCGATTTTCCCTTCGGAACTGGCGCTACCGGTCCGCGCTTCGCCTTCGAGAGATCATATTCACGCTTCATGTTCTTCCTTATAATTCTGCCGTTCGCAGATGATCGCCTTGCATGGCCGACACTAGCGGCCGCCTATGCCGACACGACATTCCGCAGCAGACTCACCAGATTAGCCAGTTGATACGGCTTTCGAATGAAGTGATCCACCCGTAGGCCCGGGAACGAGGCGTCCACCACGTTCTGCCCATACGCACTGGTGACAATCACTTTCATGTCGGGCCGCAAACGGCGGGCTTCGGCAAATACTTCGCGGCTGGGCGTTCCCGGCAGCGTGATGTCCAGCAGCACTACCGCGATGGCGTCCTGGTGTTCGCGAATCAGATCCACGGCGGCACTTCCGTCCTCTGCCTCCATCACCTTGAAGCCGCGCATGCGGAGTATCTTCGAGACGGAAAACCGGAGCGCCGCTTCGTCCTCCACCAGCAGGACCATGCCCGCGGAACGATCGACGTCCTCGCCCGCGGGGAGCGCGGCCGGGTGGAGGGGAGCCGGGGCCGTCGCGCCGGCGGAAGGGAGGAGGACGCGAAACGTTGTGCCGTGCCCCGGTTCGCTCACCAAGTGGATCGTGCCGCCGAGTCCCCGAACGATTCCCTGGACCACCGAGAGGCCCAGACCGTGGCCTGCGGATTTGGTGGTGAAGAACGGATCGAAAACCCTGGCTTGCGCGTCCAGCGTCATACCGCAGCCCGTATCGGAGACTTCCAATTGAACAAAGTCGCCCGCAGACAAGCGGTCCGTGCCGCACCCCGGCGAGTCGGGGCCGATCGTAACCTGTGACGTGCCGATCGAGATTGTGCCGTCCTGCTCGCCGATGGCTTCGGACGCATTGGTGACCAGGTTCATCACCAGTTGCCGAAGCTGTGCGGGGTTGGCTCGCACCGAGGGCAAGCCAATGCCGAGATCGGTCTTCAGCGCGGCGTGCTTCGACATTACGACCTTGAGCAGCTCGAGCATGTCTTCGACCACGCGCGAGGCGTCGACCGGCTCGGAAACCGCATTCTCCTGCCCGGCATAGATCATCAACTGGCGGACGATTCCGGCGCCGCGAATCGCCACCGCGCGGATTCCTCGCAACTCTTCGTCCGGACTCACACCACCGCCAAGCTCTGCCAGCGCGAGATCCGCGTGAGCCAGCACGCCGCCCAGCAGGTTGTTGAAATCGTGCGCAATTCCGCCCGCGAGCCGGCCCACGCACTCCAGCTTCTGCCGGGCAAGATCCTCCTCCTGGGTGCGCTTCAAATCGGTGATGTCGATACAGGAGCCGGTATAACCGGCGAAGGCGCCGTCCGGTCCGAAATGGGGGACACCACTATCCAGCATCCAGCGATACTCCCCGTCCGCGCGCTTTAAGCGGCACTCCATCTGGAAACTGCGGCGCGCGTCGTAGGCGGGCGAGAAGGTGTCGAAGGAGTGCTGCAGGTCATCCGGATGCATGCCTTCCGTCCAACCGTCGCCCAGTTCCTGCTCCATGGTACGGCCGGTAAAAGCCAGCCAACCTTTATTGACAAACGTGCAGGACTTGTCGGGACCAGCCGCCCATATCATCACCGGGGCGGCATCGGCCACGCTTCGGAATTGGGCTTCGCCTTCGCGCCGGGCAGCCTCGGCGCGCAAATTTTGCAACTCAGTCACATCCGCGCCCAGACTGGCGAAGCCGACGATCCGGCCCCCGGCGTCGCGCAGCGCCGTACTGCTCCATTGAATCCAGCGCCGCTCGCCGGGCTTCGTCAGGATGGTGCCTTCGGAATACGGCTGAGGCCAGCCGGCCGGTCCGCCTTCGATGCCTCCGGCCAACTGTTGCAGATACACCGCGTCCAGGAAATTCTTAGCCGGATGGCCGATCACCTCGTCCGCGGTCCATCCGGTTATAGTCAGGGCGTAGTCGTTGCAGAAGGAGATGTAGCCTTTCAGGTTGATCATGATGGCAACCAGATGCACGCCTTCCAGCAACTCACGGAACCGGCGCTCCGATTCGCGCAGCGCCTGCTCGGCCTGCTTGCGCTCGGTGATGTCGCGCTCGCTGCCCTGCACGCCGATCTGGCGTCCGTCCCGATCGAAGATGGGTCCCCAGGTTGCGTTCGCCCATTTAACCTGGCCGTCTTTCGAGACAAGCCGGTATTCCTCATCCTGATAGGCGGCGCCCTGGAAGAGCTTCTCCCAATACCCGAGCATGCGGGCACGGTCATCCTCGTGCACCCAGCAGACGAATTTCTTTTCCTGCAGCTCGGCGATGGAGTACCCCGTGAGCCGCTCCACCGCTGGGTTCGCGAAGACGAGGTTGTGGTCCATGTCGTAAGCCAGCACCATCGCGCTCAGGTTGTTGGCCATGAGCCGAAGCTTCTGCTCGCTTTCGCGGAGCGCACCTTCGGCCACCTTGATTCTGTTTCGCTGGCGGCGGACGCGATCCGCCGCGAAAACCGTCAGAGCCAGCAGCGAGGCAAAAAGGGCGATCGTCGCGATCAGCCAGCGCTCGCGCCGTCTGGCATCCAGCAGCGTGGTCATGGCGTCCAGGTTCTGCGGCGAGAAATAGCCCCAGCGGGTGAGGGTTCGGAGCAACGTACCCTGCTTCGCGGCTTCGCCCATTCCCTCGCGGATCGCGTCCGCGACTACACTGGCCTCGAACGTGGAACCGACTCCCAGTGTGGTTCGCAGCATCGGCAGCGGAATCAATCGCAAGGACTGGCCGGGGCACGACAGGCCGCCGAGGAACACGGAAATTCCGATGAATTCGTCCACCAGGGCGGCATCGGTGTGCTGGCCGCATACGTCCTCGATGGTGTCCTTCAGCGACGGCCTCGACACCAGGCGAGCCTTGGGCAAAAGACCATGCAGGAGCCGTTCATTGATCGGCAGGTGGAAATAACTGATGCTGGCCGATGCCAGGTCCTGCACCTCCCAGGGGGCGCTCTCCGCGCGGACCAGCATGCTGTTCTCGTGTTGCAGATAGGGATCGGTGATATGGATGAACCGTCTCCGCTCGGCCGTGATCGTCATCAACGGCCAGAGGTCCACCTTCTTGCTGCGCAGCGCCTCCTCTGAACTACCCGGTTCCCAAACCCACTGCAACTGGATACCGCGGCGGCGCGCCGCGTCCCGCACCAGTTCAATGGCAAGGCCCGTGGGAGCGCCATCCTCTCCCGCCTGCTGATACGGTGGAATCGACTGCCAGCCGATACGATAGGGCCGGTCCTCAATGCGCTGCCAGCGGTGAATGAACAGCAGGTAGACCACCGGCACAACCAGCAGGGCAATCGCGGCCATCCACTGAACTCTGGACCTAGGCGGTTTCATGGTTTACCAACCCGACAATTCTATACTGAATGTTCGTCGTCCGAACACTGTGGCGGGCAGGAGTGTGTCTGCGCTAACGGGCGGCGCGATCCTGCCGGTACCAGTCGAGGGTGCGGCGCATGCCCTCTTCGAAGGAGTAGCGGGGAGCGTGGCCGAGGTCGCGGACGGCGGCGGTGGTGTCGGCCTGGGAATCGCGAACGTCGCCGGCGCGCGCGGGGGCGTACCGCGGCGGGAGTGCGATGCCTTCCAGCTTCTGCACCAGCGTCCAGGCGCGGTTGAGCGTGATGCGGCCGCCGTTGCCGCCGTTGTATACCTTGCCGGCGACGTTTTTGGCGCGCGCCGCCTTCAGGTTCAGCGCGGCCACGTCATCCACGTACGTGAAGTCGCGAGAGTGCTCGCCGTCGCCGAAGATCGTCGGGGTGTTCCGGTCGAGCGCCGCCTTCATGAAGAGCGACAGCACGCCCGAGTAGGGGCTGGATGGGTCCTGGCGCGGACCATACACGTTGAAGTAGCGCAGGGAGACGGTCTCGAGCCCGTAGACGTTGGTGAAGATGGTGCAGTACTGCTCGCCCAGCAGCTTCTGCAGCGCATAGGGAGATTTGGGGCGCGGGTCCATGGTCTCGACTTTAGGAAGCACGTCTGTGTCGCCGTAGGCGGAGGACGACGCGGCGTAGACGAGGCGGCCGGCGCCGCCTTCGCGCGCGGCGCGTAGCACGTTGAAGGTGCCGTTGATATTGACGTCGTGCGAGGGCACCGGGTCGGCGATGGAGCGCGGAACCGAGGGGATGGCGGCCTCATGGAAGACTACGGCGGCGCCGCGGATGAGCGGCGCAATCTCCTCGTACCGGCGGATATCGGCGCGCTCGAGATCGATCGCCGCGCGCACGTCTTCCAGATTCGATTCGCGGCCGGCGGAGAGATTATCGATGACCGTGATGCGGCGGGCGCCTTCGCCGAGAAGCGCGCGCACAATCGCGGAGCCGATGAACCCGGCCCCTCCGGTAACGACGTAGTGGCTCATGATAGCGTGGCGATTTCCGATTCGAGATGGCGCAGGCTCTGGTTGGCAAGCACCTCCGCGCCGGGCGTGAAATCGAAGGCTTCGAGTGAGATCCAGCCGGCATAGCCGCGGCGGCGAAGCGCTTCGAAGACGGGCTTGTAATCGTAATTGCCGGCGCCGCAGTGGCGGCCGTCCAGCTCGTTGACGTGGACGTGGCGGATCCACTCGAAGTAGCGGTCGACAAGCGCGGCGTGCGGCTCGGCTTCGTCGATCGCGTTGTGCACGTCGAACATGGTTTGAATGGCGGGGCTCGCGATCTCGCGCACGACCGCCACGGCTTCGGCGAGCGTCTGCACCACATCCGCCTGGTTAATGGGCAGGGCTTCGACCAGCACGGTCACGCCGCGGCGGCAGGCATCGGGCGCGATGGCGGCGAGGCCGTCGATGTAGTTGCGGGTGGCCTGCTCGCGGGTCAGTCCACCGGTAGTGGATCGTTGTTTGGGCGAACCGAAAACCATGACGCCATCGGGGCCGAGATCGGCGCAGAGATCGATGAGCGCGCGGATGTGGTCCCAGCTCCGCCGGCGCAGATCGGCATCGGGACCGGTGACGTGCAGGCCCTTGGGACTGACCATGAGCCAGTGCAGGCCGACAAAGGTGAGTCCTTCGGAGGCCATGACGTCGCGGTATTCGGCACGCTGCGCAGCCGTGACCGCGTCCGGCGTCTCGGCCAGTGTGAAGGGCGCGATCTCGACGCCTGTGTACCCCGCCTTGCGGATCGCGCGGCAGGCGTCGGCGAAAGACCACTTCTCAAATGCCTCGTTGCAGATGGAATGCCGGAAGGGCATGAACCCCTAGTTTACGATGAAGGCGCGCGCCAGGGCTGAGACCTATGGAATCCCGGGAACCCGCACCGTCCGCGCGGTGTCTAAGCCTTACGCCAGAGAGGACGGTCCATGCTCGATGTTCGCGGGCTCACGAAGAAGTATCGCAACCGGGCGGTGGTGGATCACGTGACTTTCACAGTGCCGCCGGGCGAGGTCACGGGTTATCTCGGCCCTAACGGTTCCGGCAAATCGACCACCGTCAAAATGCTCGCCGGCCTGCTGCCCGCCACCTCCGGCCAGATTCTGTGGGACGGCCGCGATATCCGCCACGATCTGATCGGCTTCAAGCGCCGCCTCGGATATGTGCCCGAAGAGGCGTACGTTTACCCGCATCTCAGCGGTCTCGAACACCTGCAGTTGATCGGCCGCCTGCGCCAGTTGCCGGAGGATCTGGTGGAGCGCAAAGCCAACGAGCTGCTGCGCCTGCTCTGGCTCCACGAGCACCGCCACACACCCATCTCCGCGTACTCGAAGGGCATGAAGCAGCGCGTGCTCATCGCCGGCGCCCTGCTGCACGACCCCGACCTGCTCATCTTCGACGAACCCCTCTCCGGCCTCGACATCACCTCCGCCCTGCTGCTGCACGAGCTGATCGCCGAGCTGGCGCGGCAGAACAAGACCATCATGTACATCTCGCACGTGCTCGAAGTGACGGAGAAGGTCTGCTCCCGCGTCATCATGCTGTATCAGGGCCAGGTGGTGGCCAATGACGAAGTCGGGCGCCTGCGCGACCTGATGCATCTGCCTTCGCTCGAAATGATCTTCCGCCAGCTTGCCAAGCAGGAAGACGTGAGCACCTCGGCGCGCCAGATCGTGGCCGTGATGCAGGAATCCTGATGAACTCCTCGCTGTTGCTGCTGATACGCCACTTCTTCGGGCGTTTCTTCGACAACGAGATCGTCTCGCAATCGGGCGACATGCGCACCAACGTGGTGCAGGCGCTGGGCCTGGTGGCCGTGCCCGGCATGTTCGTATCGTTCTATATGCTGCCGCAGCGTGTGCGCTTCGACCGGCCCTTCGCGCACAACTGGACGCTCATCGGCGACTACTACTTCTTCGTCCTCTACTCGATGATCGTGATGGGCTTCGTCATGGTGTTCGAGTGGGACGCCCTGTTTCCCGACCGCAAGGACTACCTGATCCTGACGCCGCTGCCGATCGGCGGCAACTCCGTCTTGGTGGCCAAAATCGCAGCGCTGGTTGTGTTCCTCACGCTCTTCGTGGTGGACGCGAACCTGTTTTGCACCATGCTCGCGACCATGATCGCGGGTCCCGCCGGCACGTCCCCCGCGGTCGCGTGGCGTATCGTGTATGGTCACGTGGTCTCGGTGGTTTCGGCGGGCGTGTTTGTCGCCCTGACCTTCGCCGGCGTGCAGGGCCTGTTGATCAATCTCCTGACGGGCCGGGCCTTCCGCCGCATTTCGCCCTGGGTGCAGATGGCCTCGATGGGCGTGCTGATCACGGTGCTGTTCCTGACGCCGCTCGCGATCGCGAGCATACGGCCGCTGGTCGAGCGCAACAGTCCGCTGCTGCGCTGGTTCCCGCCGTTCTGGTTTCTGGGGCTCTATATGGATATGCTGCCGGGCAGCCCCGGCGGCGCCGTGTTTCACGAACTGGCCCCGCTGGCTCAAAAGGCGCTGGCGATTTCGGCCGCGGTATTCGCCGTGTCCTACATGGCCGGTTATCATCGCCATGCGCGCCGCGTGATGGAAAGCATCGAGACCACCGGCGAAGGCCCGGGCTGGCTGCGCACGCGCTTCGACCGCTACGTGAACCGGTGGCTACTGCCGCATCCGCTCGAGCGCGCCACGTTCCATTTCATCAGCAACACCATCCTGCGCAATGCCAAACAGCGCCTGTTCCTGGCCACGATTGCGGGCATCGCATTCGCGCTGGCGCTGCCGGCGGTGTTTCGCATCGGCACCCGGCCCGGGCAGCCGATGGCGGCGTTCCTTCCCGGGGGCATGCTCGAAATTCCGCTGACGCTTTCGTTCTTCACCGTGACCGGCCTGCGCGCCGTCTACAATTTCCCGGCGGAGCTGCGCGCCAACTGGATCTTCCAGATCTGCGAGTGCGAGGAGCGCATGATCCACATTCGCGCGGTGCGGAAATGGATCGTGACGATGGGCATCGTCCCGCTGTTCGCGCTGCTCGCGCCGTTCGAGATCGCGATCCGCGGATGGGGTTTGGCGCTGGTGCACCTGAGCTTCGCCCTGCTGCTCTCGCTGCTGGTACTGAACCTGCTGCTGGTGTGGTTCCGCAAGATTCCGTTCACGTGCTCGTATTTTCCGGGGAAGACCAGCATGGCCGTGATGTTCGCGCTCTATCTTGCCGGGTTCACCACGTATAGCTGGACCATGGGCGACATACAGCAGACGCTGCTGCACCAGCCGTTTCAGATGGTGCTGTTCTACGCCGCGGGCGTGGCCGCGCTCGTCGGCCTCGCGAAACTGGAGCGCCGCGAGTTGGGAGTGGACGACATGCTGATCTACGAAGACGAGCCGGACCCGATCGTCCGCAGCCTGGAAATCGGGTAACGCGTAACGGAGAGCGCGGCAGACTTTTCCGATCGCCGATTCCTGAGCGCCCGGCGGCGAGAGCAATTCAACGGGACGGCGACTACAAGGGCAAGTGGAACGTTGGGCGGGTCGTGGGAGTTTGGGTGACGCACCTACGCACTTTCCGATAAGCCGGTTTCACGGCCCCTGTCTTGCAGGCACACTCCGCAAGCCTGCAGTTCAAAGCTACGAGACTGCCGGGCGCAATCACCGAAGCTTGGGCCAACTTCCGGGTAGCCGACCGACCGGAACCAGTGCGTCACCGATTCCGCGCCGAGGCGGTACCCGGCAAGTTGGCCCCGAACAGCCCAATTTACGGACGGGGCGTAAGCCGACTGCTGTTTGGGCGCTTGAACCGGATAGAATGACAGGCCGGAGGTGTTGCTCATGACAAGGCTAAGGTTTGTATGCGCTGTTCTGCTCTCAGTGCCGGCGCTGGCCGCCGATAACGACTTCAAGGCGACCTTCATCAAGCACTGGCAGACAGCCAAAGAATTCACTCTGGCTGTCGCCGAAGCCATGCCCGCCGAGGGCTATGATTTCAAGCCCAACCCGGAAGAGTTGAGTTTCGGTCGTCTCATGGTTCACATCGCCGACGACAACTCGACCATGTGCGCGCGCGTTGCGCGAACCAAGCCGCTCCCGCCTCCCTCCGCAGGGAATAAGCTGATCGTCATCCAATTCATGACTCAATCCTTCGACAAGTGCGCCCAAGAGATTAGGGCATTAACGCCGGAGCAGTGGTCCGGGGAGGCGTACAGGTACCAAGGGCAGCCGATATTCGCACAAGAGGCACTGCTGTACACCTTCACGCACATGGCTCATCACCGCGGTCAAGCCGAGGTCTACCTGCGCGTGAAAGACATCAAGCCGCCCGCGTGGACCTTTTAGGGCCACACCCGGCTGAACTCCGGAGCGCCGTGTTACGGGAGCTTGCGCCGAAACGCGCTTCAGCTCTCGAGCGGGTGTTGCCGCCCGTCAAACCCTTTGACGATCAGCCACACACCCAAGGCCATATACGCCGGCGCGAGCGGCATCGCCGATCATGTGCCTGGAGTTTGGCCGATCATGACTGGTCGTCCTTCACCGTACCGGAATCCGATAGATGTTTCGCTGTACGGTCTCGCGGGTAAAGGCGTAAATGTCAGCCGTCGGGCCGGGCACTACGTCTCCTACCGGGATGATCCGCACTCCGGGCAGCTTTACCAGTTCCCCTTGCGGTAGAAAATTCTTGGCCGTTGCGATACTCCGTGGCAAAACCTGGCCTGGCGACAACGGCGCCAGCGTTTCCCCGATGGCCAGCGAGCTGGCGCGAACTACCTATTGCGTACGCAATTGGATGATGGGACCTGGTACGTGCGCTCGCGTGCTGTGCCTTTTCAGCCGTACTTTGAATCGGGCTTCCCACACGGAAACCGACCAGTTCATCTCCGCCGCCACCTCCTGGGCCGCGATCGCATTGGCATACACGCTTTGACCGGACATCCCCAAAACGCCCTGCAAGGCTCGATTCTGGCCGTAAAGTGGGCTTCTCGTACAGTGGCTCTCGCCACTTGGCCGTAAAACGCCCATCCTTCCCTTTGGATCGGCAGCGTGGACCCGCCGACCAGAAGTCCAGGATGCCGACTCTACATCCGTTGAGCCGGTTCGGCAAATGAAACGTCCGGGATCGGCCCGCTATTCATTCCGCAGCGCCGTCCACGGATCGACTCGCGACGCTCGACGCGCCGGGCCGTAGCCGGCCAATATTGCCGCGGCGAGCAGGGTCCCCGCGGCCGCCGCCAGCGCCAGTGGATCGTTCGGTTTCATCTGGAACAGGAAGCCTTCCAGAACGTGCGACGTGGCAACCGCCACGGGCAGTCCGATTCCCATTCCCACAGCAGCCATCACCAACACCTCACGCAGCACCATCCAGACCAGACGCGGGCGCTCCGCTCCCAGTGCCATGCGGATGCCGATCTCGTTAGTGCGGCGCGCAACGCTGTAAGCCATCGTGCCATACAACCCCACGCAGGCAATCAGCACGGCCAGCACGGCAAAGCAACTGCACAGAGTCGCGAATGTGCGCTCCTGGCTAATGGTCTGATCGATCCGTTCCGCCTGCGTCCCGACGTTCGAGACCGGGACGCGCGCGTCGGCCTGCTGCACCGCCTGTCGTACAGCCCCGGCGAGCCCGAGCGGGTCGCCGGCGGCGCGCAGCTCATAGATCATCGGGCCCAGGCTTCTCAGGCTCCGTGAGTAGGGAACGTAGGCGACCGGAGGGATATCCTGTTTCAAGGAATTATAGCGGGCGGTCCTGGAAACGCCGATGATTTCGAGATCTACCGGCGCACTGTCGCCCAGTCCGAAGTGCCGGCCTATAGGATTCTCGCTGCCGAAGTAGGTCTGGGCAAACACCTCATTGACCACCGCGACCGCGGCGCCCCGGCGAATATCCCGCTCATCGACTTCGCGTCCCAGGAGAACGGGAATCTGCATCGTGGTGAAGAAGCCGGGTCCGATGTTCAGGGAGGAAGTCCCCGCATCCTTCCCGCTAAAGCCGGGAAGCTTGACGCCCGTGGAACTCAGCGAGCCGGACACCAGCGCGTAATTCGACGAGCTGACATTGCGCACCCCTGGGATGACGCCCAGCAGCCTGTGGTAAAGGTGGGTTTTTCTGAGCGAAGACCTTCGAAAAACGCGCACGAGGGGAGATGACTAAGTAACGTCACCACTCGTCAAAAGGTTACCGCTCGCTGCCGTCGTGCGATGTTAATTCCGAGGCCGG
>JBGPHT010000075.1:0-35682 GCA_041484525.1 Bryobacteraceae bacterium
GAGATGTCTACTCGGCTCTCGGCGAGAAGGAGAAGGCGCTGGATTACTTCGGCCAAGCGCTCCCTCTGCGCCGCGCCGCCGGCGACCGGTCCGGAGAAGCCGTCACTCTGAACGACATCGGAGATGTCTACAAGGATCTCGGCGAGAAGGAGAAGGCGCTGGATTACTTCGGCCAAGCGCTCCCTCTGCGCCGCGCCGCCGGCGACCGGTCCGGAGAAGCCGTCACTCTGAACGACGTCGGAGATGTCTACAAGGATCTCGGCGAGAAGCAGAAGGCGCTGGATTACTTCGGCCAAGCGCTCGCTCTGCGCCGCGCCGCCGGCGACCGGTCCGGAGAAGCTGTCACTCTGAACAACATCGGAGGTGTCTACTCGGCTCTCGGCGAAAAGCAGAAGGCCCTGGAGTACTACGGCCAAGCGCTCCCCCTACGCCGCGCCGCCGGCGACCGGCCGGGCGAAGCCACCACTCTGAAAGACATCGGCACTGTCTACCACGCTCTCGGCGAGGAGCGGAAGACGCTGGACTATTTCGCCCAAGCGCTGCCGATCTTACGCACGATTGGCAACCGGCGGGGCGAAGCCGTCATTCTGAACAACATGGGCACCGTCTACTCCGGTCTCGGCGACAAGCAGAAGGCCCTGGAGTACTACGGCCAAGCGCTCCCCCTGCGCCGCGCCGTCGGCGACCGGTCCGGCGAAGCCTCCACTCTGAACAACATCGGTGAGGCCTGGACCGATCTCGGCGAGAAGCAAAAGGCTCTGGATTACTTCGGCCAGGCTCTCCCCATCTTCCGCGCCACCGGCGACCGGCCGGGCGAAGCCATCACTCTGAACAACATCGGAGCGGCCTACTCCGATCTCGGCGAGAAGCAGGAGGCGCTGGACTACTACGGCCAAGCTCTCCCACTCTTGCGGGCCGCCGGCGACCGGTCCGTCGAAGCCGACACTCTGAACAACATCGGCACCGTCTACTCCGATCTCGGCGAGAAGCAGAAGGCGCTGGACTACCTCGGCCAGGCTCTTCCCCTTCGCCGCGCCGCCGGTGACCAGTCCGGCGAAGCCTCCACTCTGAGCAACATCGGTAGGGTCTACGACGATCTCGGCGAGAAACAGAAGGCCCTGGACTACTTCGGCCAGGCTCTCACACTCGTGCGGGCCGCCGGCGCCCGGTCCGTCGAAGCTAGGACTCTGAACAACATCGGCAGTGTCTTCGATGATCTCGGCGAGAAGCAGAAGGCGCTGGACTATCACGTCCAAGCGCTCTCGATCTTCCGCGCCGTCGGCGACCGGTCCGGCGAAGCTAGCACTCTGCACAACATCGGCACCGTCTACTCCGATCTCGGCGAGAAGCAGAAGGCGCTGGACTACTTCGGCCAAGCGCTCCCCCTCCGGCGCGCGGTCGGCGACCGGTCCGGCGAAGCTGCCACTCTGAGCAACACCGGCACCGTCTACGAGGCTCTCGGCGAGAAGCAGAAGGCGCTGGACTACTATGGGCAAGCGCTCCTGCTGCACCGTGCCGTCGGCGACCGGTCCGGCGAAGCCATCACTCTGAACAACATCGGCACCGTCTACTCCGATCTCGGCGAGAAGCAGAAGGCGCTGGACCACTACGGCCGAGCTCTCCCACTCCTGCGGGCCGCCGGCACCCGGTCCGTCGAAGCCACGACTCTGCACAACATCAGTTCGATCTTTGAGGAATCACAGCCGGAGCTGGCAATCCTCTTGGGAAAGCAGGCCGTCAATATCCTGCAAACCGTTCGCCGCGATAACCGGGGACTCGATGAATCGCTGCGCAAGAGCTTCGAGAAGTCCATCGAGTCCCACTACCGGTATCTGGCTGGTGTTCTGGTTGGCCCGGATGTGGTGGCGATCTATACGCTGGTCCTGCCGGACCGGTATACGGCGCTGCTGGTTACCAGCGGCGCGCGCAAGGCCTACTCGACGGCGATACCGGAAGCGGAACTGAACCGCAAGATCTTCGATTTCCGGCAGCAGTTGCAGAACCCCGCCTCGAATCCGCTGCCGCTGGCCCGGGAGCTTTACAAAATCCTGTTTCCCGAGGGACTCCGGCAGGATCTCGACCGGATCGGGGCGAAGACGATCATGTGGTCCATCGACAGCACCATCCGGTATGTGCCGATGGCGGCGCTGCATGACGGCGAGCACTATCTGGTTTCGCGGTTTCGCAACTCGCTCATCACGCCGGCGAGCCTGACACGGCTCACCGAGGCTTCGCAGCCAGTCTGGAAGGGAGTGGGTTTCGGCGTCTCGGAAGCGACGGGAAACTTCAGCGCGCTACCGGCGGTGCCCGAAGAATTGCGCCGGATCTTCCGCCAGGGGGAAGGCGGGGATGCGCCCATAGCGGGCCGGGTGCGGCTGGATCGAAACTTCACGCGCGCAGAGTTTGAGGCGGCGATGCGGCAGCCGGACAAATCGGTGGTCCATATTGCGACGCATTTCGATTCCCGGCCCGGCGTTGCCGCGAATTCGCAGTTACTGCTGGGCGACGGAAGCCAGATGAGCCTGGCGGAGATTGAGGCGACGCCGCGGCTGTTCAGCGGTGTGGATCTGTTGACGCTGTCGGCGTGCAGTACGGCATTCACGAATCGCAGTGAAGACGGCCGCGAGGTGGACAGTTTCGGCACCATCGCGCAGCGGCTGGGCGCCCGGGGCGTCATCGCGAGTCTGTGGAGCGTCAGCGATGAAGCGACGGCGCGGCTGATGGAAACGATGTACCGGATCCGGCAAAGCAAACCTGAACTCGGAAAGAGCGGGGCGCTGCGGCAGGCGCAGGAGCAGATGTCCAACGGCACGCTGAAGCCGATCGCAGGCGCTACAGGGGACCGGGGAGCTCACGTCGCGGGCGGCCAGCGCGCCGCTAATGGGTGGACGCATCCTTACTACTGGGCGCCGTTCATTCTCATCGGCAACTGGAAGTAGTTCGCCAACCGCCACGCCCGGCACGCTACTGGTAGTGGATCTCGAAGCGCTTGTTGGTAATAAACAGGACGGTCACATCCTGCGCCGCCGTGGCGCCGTGCTCCATTAGCGACCCCTCAGGGAACCAGACGAAATGCCCGGGTCCGTATTGACCGTCGTGGGTCACCAGCGTCCCCTCGAGGACGTACATACCGTGCGCGCATGGATGCGTGTGCAGCGGGTTGACGATGCCGGCCGGGTAGCGGACCAGGCGGACCTCCATGCCCGTATCCGGATCCACGATCAGGTTCTTGCGATATAGCGAGCGGCCTATCTTCTCGTTGGGACGCTCCTCCCAGGGGAGCGTGGCGCTGTCGATAGCTGTGAGTTTGAGATCCGGCATCTCCCGATTATGCCCGGTTTGAGATGCGCGAGTAGCGACGCTCAATTCTCGGTTGGCGCCTTCTCCATACGATCCACGACCAGCATTTCGACCGGCGCTTTTTTCGAGTCCAGTTTAAGGCCGAGCTGCGCTTGTATAGCTTGGGCGATTATGCTGGGCGCATCCGGCGGTGGGCCTCCGTCGGGTCCTCCGGACTTCCGCATTTCCTCGCTGAAGTAGGGATTGAGATCGATAAAGTAGTTGAAGCGCCCGGTAAGTCCGGTCTCATCGATGACCGGGTTGCGAAGCGCCCGCGAGAGGAACTCCGTAAGCTGGCCCAGCGTAGCGCCCTTACCGGTCAGACTCAACTTGCCGGTCTTGAAACTGGGTGAGCCCTCGGTTTCGGTCGCTTCGAGTTTGTGCCCGTTCTTCCCCAACGTGAGAATCAGCGACGGAATCTCTTTGGTTTGGCGATGCGTCGCCAGCTTGAATCGCTCCACCAGGAGAGTTTGCAGCATCCGCCGAAGTTCGGCTTGGTCCACCGGGGATGCCGCCTTGGCCTGGATGTCGACCCAGGTGTCGGTCAGCCAACTGGGGCCGGAGACTTGATAGTCCTGTATGCCATACGCCCATCGGATGCAGGCGGTGAGACGGACTTTCCGCATGGTGAGGCTGCCGGGCACGTGTTCAATACTTTCCCTGCCAGGCTCGCTCACCCGAATGGAAGCGACGTCAAAGGACGGCGGGCCGCTGGTTGAGAGAATGCCGCGATGGACGTGAGAGCGCTAAGAATCGTGACGGTTCGCATCACGCAGTTCTCCTCCGGTCAAGAGAGAACTACGAATAGAAGACGCGCTCTGTTCCTCAGATTTAGCACCGCCGCGCTACTCTTGCCGCAGAGCCTTCACCGGGTCTACCAGACTCGCGCGACGGGCCGGTAAAAAACTCGCGAACAAGGCAGCCATGACCAGGACGGAAATCATGATGCCGAAAGTCGGTGGCTCAGTGGGACGCATTCCTGTGCAAGGTCTTCACTTCTTCTGTAACATTTTCCCCAATTCAGCTTCCTTCTTCTGCTTCGCTTTTGCGCCTTCTTGAAAAACCTGGCGGCTGCCTTCGAGATCGCCCTTCTGCCGCAGCAATTGGCCTAGCGTGTTATACGGCCCCGGATTCGCGGGCTCGAAGCGGATGGCCGCCCGCAGCGCCGCCTCCGCACTATCCAGATCGCCCTTCTGCTTGAGTGCCGTCCCGAGCATGAAGTACGCCTCCCCGTACTCGGGATTGAGTGAGATGGCGGCGCGCATCTCGGCCGCGGCTTCGTCGAACTCTCCGCTCTGCCAGTGGATGATGCCGAGCGTGTAGTGGCCTTCGGACATCCCCGCGTCCAGCGCCAGCGCCCGTCCGATCTCTACCTTCGCGCCGTCCAGGTCGTCCTTCTGCTTGAGCGCCACACCTAGATCGTAGTGTGCGATCGCGGAATTGGGGTCGCGGCGCAACACCTCGCGGAACTCCGCCTCCGCACGGTCTAACTCCGCTTTCTGCAAATAGGCAAAGCCCGCATTGACTCGCGCCATATTGTTGTCCGGCGCGGCCTCCAGGATCTTCTGGAACTGCGCCAGGCCCTCTTCGGCCCGGCCGCTGTTCACCAGCACGAATCCCAGATTGTTACGCGCGTCGAGATTCGCGGGAGCCAGGCTCACGGCGCGGCGGTACGCATCAATCGCGCCTGCCGTATCGCCGGTCCGCTGCCGCGCCAGACCGAGCTGGTTCCACGCCTCCGATGACTGCGGATCGATCGAGACCGCCTTGGCCAACGGCTCCAAGGCATCGCCCGAATGCCCGGTCGCATTGAGCGCCTGCCCCAGGTAATATCGATACTCGAAGCTCTTGGGATCGGCCGCTGCTGCCGCCTGCAAATGGGGGATGGCCTCCGCCGGATTCTGCGCCAGCCAAAACGCTACGCCGAGATGGTAGTGCGCGGGCGCGAACTTCGGATCCAGCTCAAGCGCCCGCTCGAATCGCTCCATGGCCTCCGCCCGGCGATTGAGAACCGCGAGCAGAAACCCGATTTCATCCTGAATGCGGGCGGAACGCGGATCGAGGTCCGCCGCCTTCTCGAATTGCGCGAGTGCTCCGGCGGCGTCGCCGCGAGCTTTGAGAGCGGCTGCGCGAGCCTCGACCTGCTGCAGGGTCTCCTGGCCGTGCGCCGGAACCAGCGCGGCGGCCAGGAGAATGAGCCCAAGCCAACGCCCGATCAGAACTGAAGCCGGAGGCCGAGTTGCCACTTCCTCATTTGAGCCAGGCTTGCGATGGCGAAGATCTGCCCGGCGGTCGGCGAATCCACCTGGCCGTTAGGCTGGCCCAGGTTCACATGATTGAACGTGTTGAACATCTCCGCGCGGAACTGGGCGCTGACACGCTCCGTGAATACGAACCGCTTGCTGAGCGAAGCGTCGGTGTTGAACAGGTGCGGCCCGAAGAACGAATTCCGCGCCACGTTGCCGAAGGTGCCGGCAGCGGGCCGGCTCCACGGACCGCGCGTGCATCCGTTGGCATTGAGCAGCGGCGTCGCGGTCGCGGTCGCCAGACAGCCCTGCCCGCTGGTGCCCGCGGGCGCCGTCAGGTACCACTGCTTGGCGTTCGGATCCGAGACACTCGCGCTGCCCGTCAGATTGGCGCGGCACGGTCCCGTATCCTCGTCACTTCCGCAGTTCACGTACGACGGCGTGAACGGGTATCCCGATTCCCACGTTCCGACACCGGACAACTGCCATCCACCTACCAGCAGGTCCAACGCGCGGGATGCCGATTTGAGCAGCTTCCGGCCCTTGCCGAACGGAAGTTCGTAAATCCCGTTGAAGTTGAGCACGAACCGGCGGACGTTGTTTTCGCGGCCGTAGTCGATATCGTGGTTCCACAGGAAGTAATCGTTGGCGAAGTCGAACGCGCTGGCCCAGGTGAAATTGCCCTGGAACTGCAGCCCGGTGGCGAACCGCTTCTCGGCCCGCACCTGGAGCGAATTGAACTTTACGCTGCCGTCGTCGCTGAAGTACTTGATGGTCTGCGTCCACCCGAATGGCTGGAAAAACAGCCGCCGCTGGTTCGTACTGAGTGTCCCGAAGCCCACGATGTTCGGCTGATTGACGTTGTAATTGGTGCCGCCGGGAGTCACGTGGTAACCCTTGTTGCCCACGTAGGCGATCGAGACCACGGTGCTCGACGAGAACTGGTGCTCGAGGGTGAGATTCCAGGCGTCCACCACGGGCAGCCTCATCTGGTTATCGCTGGTCAGGGGCAGCACGTTGGGCGCAATACCATTCGGCAGGATGGGGTTGCCGTTCGGTCCTTTAGGCTGCGAGGCCAGAATCGTCGACGGATCCAACACGGCCGGGGCCCCTGTCGCCAGCGTGAATACCGAGAGCCACGGCTGCGACGGATTCAGCGACTGATTGGCGAGCACCGGCAGATTCTGCGTCACGTTGTGGCCGAACGAGACGCCGAACACGCCGACGTCGTAGGAGCGGCCATAGCCGGCGCGAACCACCGTCTTCGGATCCAATTGATACGCGATTCCCAGGCGCGGCCCGAAGTGCGTCAGGGCCGTCTTCACGTTCCCGTTCATCCCGACGCCGTTCTCGCCCGCGATCGCCACCTCTCCGGTCGCCATGTTCTGGAATCCGCCGTTATCCTTGCCATTGACGTATTGCGGGAAGTAGATTTCCCAGCGGATGCCGTAGTTGAAGGTAAGCTTCGGTGTGATCTTCCAGGTGTCCTGAATATACGAGAACAGCCGGTTCTGGCGCTCGGCCGCTTCCGTGGAATTGCTGACGTACCGGATGAACGTCTGCACCTGCCCCACCATAAACGATGCGAGACCTAAACCGCCGCCGCTCGGGCCCTGCGTCGTGGTTGGATCGAAGGTCAATTGACCCGACCGGTGAGAATCGCTGGGAACGCGCAGGTTCTGCTGGAAACGCCAGTCGACGCCAGCCTTCAACGAGTGATTGCCGAACACACGGGTGGTGTTGCCGACCCACTGGAATTCATTCTCCTGCTCGTTCAGCGGGCAATTGCACGAGTTCACGCCGAGCGAGTAGCCAAAGTTGAAACCGCCGGTGCCGTTCAGCGTGAAGGCCGGCATGCCCGACGTGTAAAAGTTGTCGACATTCAGTCCGGGAATACCGGCGTCTTTCGCCGGAGACGTGCCGACACCATTCGGATTCACGAACACCCGATAGCGGAAGAAGCCGAAGCGGAAATCCGCCAGCCAGTTCGGACGGATCGCGTAGTCCATCCCGTACGACAGGCTCTGGTCGCGCAACGATGAGGTGCCGGCGAATCCGGCAGCCGGGAACTGCGGACCGCCCGCGGCGTTTCCGAAAGAGCCCGGCGCCTGCTGTGCGTATTGCATGAAGCTGTAGCGGCCGAACAGGTGGAGCTTTTCGGTCTGGAAACGGTCTACCCGCACATTGAATACGTCGCTGTTCAATACTCCCTGCCCCGAGGCTATGTAGTTGGGCGTATTGCCGGTGACGCCGCTGACGTTCGGCAGCGGAATGAGCTTCAGCAGGTTGACAGCCTGGGACGAGAGGAGGTTCGTGGGAATCACGTTCCCTGGAAACTGCTGGCGATTCGCGGGCAGGATGTTGCAATCGGAGCCGTTGCACGGATTGTAAATATTGGTGCCGAGGCCGCTCAGGTCTCCGGTCCGCTCCGCCGCGGTCGGAACGCGGGTGAGCACCGAGTCGCCGTTACGTTGCCGGTTTACCTGATAGTCGCCGAAGAAGAACATCTTGTCTTTTTGAATCGGCCCGCCGATCGAGCCGCCGAACTGGTTCCACAGTGTCGGCGGGATGAAGAGGCCGTTAGTGCCCGCAATCGGCTGGGATTGCGTGAAGGGGTTCCGCGCCGCGCCATGCTGGTCGCGGCGGTATTCGAAGATGCTCCCATGCAGAATGTTGGTGCCGGATTTCGTCTGCTGCGAAATCACCGCCTGGCTCGCCTGTCCGAACTCGGCGTCATAGGACGTCGTGGTGATCTTCAATTCGGACAAGGATTCCAGCGTCGGTGTGATCACCGGTTCGCCCAGCACCGATTCCCGGTTATCCGTTCCATCCAACAGGAACGAGATGCCGCCCCAATACTGCCCGCCGATGGTGGGACGAAACACATCCTGCGGCTGCTCGCTGAACGCGGTGGTGCCGGTTGCCTGCACGCCGGGCACGTTAAAATACACCCGGCTCAGATCGCGCCCGAACACCGGCATCTCCTGGATCTGTTTCTGCGTCATCGTGTCCGAGACGTCCGACCTTTCGGACTTGAGCAGCGGTGCTTCGGCCGTCACATTGACGACCTCGCCCACGCTGCCCACCGTCAGATGCGCGTTGATCTGGGTGACGGCATCCACTTCCACATGGACGTTCTTCTGCACGTACGCGTTGAACCCCGCGGCTTCGACGCGGACGTCATAGATGCCCACGATCAAGTGGGTTTGGCTGTAGTTTCCAGATTCGTTGGCAAGCGCGGCGTACGTGATACCCTTGCCGGAATCGGTAATGGCGATCTTCGCCTGCGGAACGATGGCGCCGCTCGCGTCCGTTACATTCCCCGAGATGCTGCCGTAAACGGCCTGCCCAAACATCGTGGCGGGTGCGGATAGAGCCAGTGCGACCAGGACTAGCGTGAATCGTTTCATAACCCCTCCCCCGTGGACAACTCAGACTTCGTGCGGCTTGGATTATATATGAATCGGCGGCCGGGCAACAGGTCTGCGAAAGTCAAGTCTGCGAGAATCAGGACATGTCCGGGTCGAGCCGCCGCGCCTTCATCGGGTCCCTCAGCCGTTGCGCTGCCGTGTTTTCCTTCGACCAGTTGCTCTCCGGGCTCCCGCTCGATGTCCAGTTTGTCAACGTGGCTCGCGAAGCCGGGCTGCGCGCCAAAACGGTCTACGGCAGCGAGAAGCGCAACCGGTTCCTGCTCGAAACCACGGGCTGCGGTGCTGCGTTCTTCGATTACGACCAGGATGGCTGGCTCGACATCTTCCTCGTCAACGGCTCGCGCTTCGAGACCGCATGGACCCCCGCCAACGCGCCCGTCAGCCGCCTGTACAAGAATAATCGCGACGGCACTTTCACCGACGTTACCGCGCAGGCCGGAATCGCGCGCGCCGGCTGGGGCTGCGGCTGCTGCGCCGGCGATTTCGATAATGACGGCTGGGATGATCTCTTCGTCACCTACTGGGGCGATTGTTCGCTGTGGAAGAATCTCGGCAACGGAAAGTTCCTCGATGTCGCCACCAAGGCCGGCGTCACCACGCGCACCAAGAGCGGCCTTAAGAGACACAACACCGGTTGCGCGTTCCTCGATTACGATAAGGACGGCCATCTGGACTTGTTCGTCGCCAACTACATCGATTTCGATCCCAAGACTGCCCCTTTGCCGGAGTCCGGCCCCTGCAAGTACAAAGGAGTGCTGGTGGCATGCGGGCCGCCCGGACTCACCGGCGGAAAGAACATCCTGTTTCACAATCGCGGTGACGGCACGTTCGCCGACGTTTCGGAGTCATCCGGCATTTTGGACACACCCGGCACGTTCGGGCTCGGCGTGGCAGTATTCGACTTCGACAATGATGGCTGGCCCGATATCTACGTCGCCAACGATTCCACTTCGTCCGCTCTCTACCGGAACAATCACGACGGCACTTTCAAAGAGATCGCCATCGAAGCCGGCACGGCCTACTCCGCCGACGGCAAGCCGCAGGCCGGCATGGGCGTCTCGGTCGCGGATTACGATTGCGACGGCAACCTCGATCTGGTGAAGACGAACTTCGCCGGCGATACGCCGAGCCTCTATCGCAACCTGGGCGGCGGATTCTTCGAGGACCAGACGTTTCAGGCGGGGCTCGGCCGCATCACGCGCTTCCTCGGCTGGGGACTGTCGTTCCTGGATTTCGACAACGACGGGTGGTCCGACATCGTGCTGTGCAACGGCCACGTCTATCCGGAAATCGGCGAGACCGCGACGGAATCGGGCTACCGCCAGCGGAAAGTGGCGTACCGGAATCTTCGCAACGGCAAGTTCCAGGAGGTCACGGCGGAACTAGGCCCCGGCATGATGGAGCAAGTCAGCGGCCGCGGCATGGCCGTCGGCGATTTCGATAACGATGGGGATCTCGATCTGCTCGTCAACTGCATCAACGACGTGCCGCAACTGCTGCGCTGCGATTCGCGCCTGAAGAACAACTGGATCAAGATCAAAACGAAGGGCACGAAATCGAACCGCACCGGCATTGGCGCGCGCGTGTATTGCACAACGCAAGTGGAAAGCAAACCGCACCGCCAGATGGACGAGGTCCGCAGCGGCGGCAGCTACATCTCGCAGAGCGACCTGCGCGTCCACTTCGGACTGGGCGCGGCGGAGACGGCCGATATCGAAGTCCGGTGGCCAAGCGGCATCGTGGACAGGCTGCCCCATCAAACGGTGAATCGCGTAGTAACGGTGGTGGAGGGTCAGAGCCTGTAGTCCTTCCAACCGGCGATAATGGCATTTTTTGGAGAACAACGTGGCGAATACCATCACGACCAAGGACGGAACGACTATCTATTACAACGATTGGGGAACAGGGCAGCCCGTCGTGTTCAGCCACGGCTGGCCCCTGAGCGCGGACGCCTTCGAAGACCAGATGTTCTTCCTGGCGTCGCGCGGGTACCGCTGCATCGCCCACGATCGGCGCGGTCATGGCCGTTCCAGCCAACCGTGGAACGGCAATGATCTGGACACCTATGCGGATGATCTGGCGGCCCTCGTCGAGCAGCTCGATCTGAAAAGCGCGATCCACGTGGGGCACTCCACCGGCGGCGGCGAGGTGGTCCGCTACATTGGCCGGCACGGGACCAAACGCGTGTCGAAAGCCGTGCTGATCAGCGCGATTCCGCCGCTGATGCTGAAGACGGCGGCCAATCCCGGAGGACTACCGATCGAGGCGTTTGACCAGATCCGCGCGGGTGTGCAAGCCGACAGGTCGCAATTCTTTAAGGATCTCAGCATGCCCTTTTACGGCTACAACAGACCGGACGCAAAAGTCTCGGAAGGCGTGCGCGAGTCTTTCTGGCTTCAGGGCATGCTGGCCGGCCTGCCCGCCTGCTACTTCTGCATTAAGGCATTTTCGGAAACAGACTTGACGGAGGATTTGAAGAAGGTGGACGTGCCGACGCTGATCCTGCACGGCGACGACGACCAGATCGTGCCGTTCGCGGATTCGGCCATGCTTTCGTCCAAGATCATCAAGGACGCGAAGCTCGTGGTTTACAAAGGCAGCCCCCACGGCATGTGCACGACCGAGAAAGACCGTATCAACGCGGACTTGCTTGCCTTCATCAAGGGATAGCCTCCGTGCTTTTCGCTGCCGGAAATATCTGCTACGCTGAACGAGCAAAATCCGGGAGGTCACGAGGATGGCGAAGGTACTGATCACAGGAACCAGTTCTGGAATAGGACTGGCCACCGCGTTGGAACTTGGCAGGGCAGGCCACAAGGTCTACGCCACGATGCGCAATCCCGCCCGCGCTCCGGAACTGGGCGAACGAGCGGCCGCCGAAGGACTGCCGATTTCCATTCTCACGATGGATGTCGATTCCGACCAGTCCGTCGCGGACTGCTTTGCGGCAATCCATCAGCAGGACGGGCAAGTTGACGTTCTCGTCAACAATGCTGGAATCGAACGGCACGGCTCGATCGAGGAACTTCCCTTGGCCGACTTCCGGGCCACCATGGAGACCAACTACTTCGGAGCTTTGCGGTGCATTCGCCAGGTGCTGCCGCGCATGCGCGAGAGCGGGAGCGGGTGCATCATTAATGTGACTTCCGTTGCGGGAAAGATCGCCACTACACCGCTCGCTCCGTACACCGCATCGAAGTTCGCGCTGGAGGCGTTAAGCGAAGCGCTGGCACAGGAGATGAAGCCGTTTGGTGTGCGTGTCGCCATCATCGAGCCCGGCATCATCGACACACCGATGGCGCGTGCAATCGAAGGGGCGCCTCCCTCGCGGTACCGTCAGGGAAGGCAATTAGCCGCGTTGTTTCAGGCGTCGCTGGAGCAGCCGGCACAGCCGTCTGTCGTCGCAGCCGTAATCAAAAACGTCATCGAGAGCGGCACCTGGAAACTGCGGCATCCGGCCGGCCCCGATGCTGAGCCATTTCTGAATTGGCGAGCCGCCATGACAGATGAACAGTGGATAGAGTTCAATACGCTGAACGCCGAGGACTTTCGCATTCGTGTAAAGAACGACTTCGGTCTCGAACTTATGCTCCCCGAGAGCGCTGCGTCAGCCACAGCACCAGTGCCCCTAGAAGCGCTGTAATCCCGCACACTCCTCCGATCGTCGCCGACGCCGGCCGGTACCGCATCGTGACCGTGTGCTGCCCCGTCGGGACCACCACCCCCCGCATAGCCTCGTTCACTTCGTAAATCCGCGTGGACGCCCCATCCACGTAGGCGTGCCAGCCCGGGAAATACGTGTCCGAGAGAATCACCATTCCAGTGCACGCCAGGCGCGCGCGAATGGCGACGAAGGACGCACGGTGGTCGTACAGCGTGACTTCATCGGCCGCGCTGCAAGTCTCGACGGCGGGCGGCGCCTCCAGCAGGAACGCGGTGGTGCGCAGGCCGGCGAGATGCCGGTCCGCGATCTGGTCGCCGGCCGCGCGATCGCGCACCCGCATTAAGGTGTGGACGGCAAACGTGCGCGGAAAGACCTCGGGGTGACGGTAGACTTTCATGCCGCTCGCGCCCGCGAAGATCTGCTCGGCGGGCTCGGCGGGCGGGCGGACCGCGATGGTGTAGGCCACGCCGTAGAGCATGCGCGACTGGTAGCGATGGAAGCCGAAACCGAGTAGGTTGTCGGTGATTCCGGCCAGCAGTCCGCCCCACATCTCGACACCGTGGTAGGCGCCCCAATTGGCGAGAAACGCGTCGTCCGGAATGTTGGCGCGAAAATATCCCGGCTGCGTTTTGAGGAACTCCGCGATGTCGCTGTTGGCACGCATTTGCTCGATTTCCGTGTTGCGGCCCTTGTCTGCGCGCTCGCCGATGGTGGGCACCGGGTCGCTGCCGAGATCGAAGAGAAGCAGCAGGATGGCCAGCCCGCCGGCCTGCCGCGCGCTCAAGTGGCCGCGGTGAACGCCGTAGAGCAGCACGGCCACGAGCAGCGCGAACAGGCAGGGGAGGACGGCGTGGTCGTCAAACGGAAGGCTGAGCTTGTTGGAGTAAAACACCACCAGGATCACCGCCGACGTGAACGCGCCGAAGCCGGCGGCGACCCACGCGACGCGCTTCGTCCAAGGCGAGGGATCCGCCGCCCCCAGCCGGTCGAGGCCGAACGCCGCCAGCACCGCCGCGCCGAATTGGAAGATCACGACCGCCGCCGATGGCGTACGCGCCTTGTCGAGCGCCGGGACCACACTGTACAAAAACCCCTGCAAGACGGTGTAGTTGGCGAGCGCGTAGAGCAGCCCCGCAAGGCCCACGGCCGCCATGAGCCGCACCGCCTGGTCGCGCCATCCGGCGGCGACCCCGAGAAATACCAGCGAGAGCGCGACGATGCCGATGAATGGATCGAAGTGGGTGCGCACGCCGGGAATCACGATGCCGATCAGGTCGGTACCCTTCAGGCCGTACTTGTCGTGCACGAAGTAAGGCACGGGCTGGTTCCAGGAGAGCGGCTCGGGAGCGCCCGCCCAACGCTTCGCATGGCGGCCATACTCGTATGCCGGCAGGATCTGAAAGGCGCCCGCGAGCGCAGTGAAGAGCATCGCGATGGCAGCGGCGCGCGCCATCCGCAGGTCGGGGCGGCCCTGGCGGAAGATGAAGTAGAGCCACGAACCGGCAGCCGCGAGGACGGCGAACATCGGCACCTGATGATGGCCGCTCAACCACGCCACGCCCAGGAAGAGGCCGGAGAGCGCCGCGCTCGCGACCGGGTTCCGCCCACGCCCCGCACGCAGCAGAAAGAGGAACACCAGTGGCAGCCAGACGGCGCCGTTCGCCATCTGCGGCCAGCCGGTGGCGGCGAAGAATCCGGAGAGCGCGAACACGATGCCGCCCGCGATCGAGGCGGTGCGCGAGAGCCGCAGGTCACGGCACAGCAGGTAGCAGAAGAACGCCGCCATCATCCGGATGATGACGAAATACCATTGCAGCGCGCCCTGCAGGATGCGGCCATCGTGCAGCGGAAGCGCGAATAGCAGCCAGTTGAGCGGATACGCCACGCCCGGTTGTGCCTGGCCGAGCAGCGGCTGGCCGGCCCACAGGTACGGGTCCCAGAGCGGGAACGAGCCGTGGTGAAATTGCCGCGCCGCCACTTCGAACCAGGGCAGGACCTGCGCCGCGAGGTCGGCGCCCCAAATCCAGTCGTACTGCCGGGTGAGCGTGAGCTTCCAATAGAAGCCCGCGATGATGGCGAACAGTAGCAGCGGCGCGCGCACCCGGGCCAGAACGCGAAGCATCGCTCTATTGTCGCCCGAGGCACGGCCGGCATGACATAAAATCGAGAACCAGGAATGCGCTTGGACCGCATCTTCGGCTGCTTCAAGGGCCTCGCGACGGGCGATGCGATCGGTAAGCAGACCGAAACACTAGCGCGCTCCGGCGTTCTGCGTTGGCATCCCGCAGGCATCACGGGCTTCGAGGGACGGCCGGGAGACATCATTCCGCGGTATGTGGGAAATCGATGGCGCGAGTGGCGAATCGGCGAAACGACCGACGACACGGAACAGACGATCGCCGTCGCCCGCGCCATTTTGCGCGAGGGAAAAGTCTGCCACGAGGCGGTCGGCAAGGAGTTGCTCCAGTGCCGGAAGTCGGTTCATCCGGGCGTGTCGATGTGGACGTTTCAGCAGATCGGCGATCCCGCCCGCGTGGCGTCCGGCGGCGATGGCTGCGGCGCGGCGATGCGAGTCGCGCCGGTGGCGGTGCTCCATGGTTCCGATAGATTGGATGAGCTGATTCACGGCGCCTGTGAATCAGCAGTGCCGACTCATGGCGGGCCGTTGGCAATCTCCGCTGCGGCGGCCGTCGCGATCACGATCTCAGCCGCGCTGGATGGAAAGCCGGCGGCGGAAGTTCTGCGGCATGCCGTCGAGGCTGCCCGGCGGGCGGGTGGCTCCACGATCGCTTCGTCCATCGAATCGATTCATGCCGATCTTTCCCGGCGAGGCGGCTTGAATGCCGACGAGATTGCGGCGCAATACTTTCCCAACCGGCCGGAGAACATCGTGCCGCTGGCCATCGCATTGGCGCTGATTACCGAATCAGCCGAGGCCACGATTCTGCTCGCGGCAAATGTGGGAGGCGACGCAGACTCCGTGGCGTCCATCGGCGGCGCCATCGCCGGTGCGCTTCGTCCCGAGACAGTAAACCAGGACTGGTTCGACGTCGTGGAATCGGCAAACGGGGACGGCCTTCTCGAAATCGCTGCGGCGCTGGCTACGCTGTCGTGCGCAACTGCCTCCCGCCCAGATACAGGAGCAGCGCGCCGATCATGCTGATGACATGGTAGAGGCCATTGTGATCGAGAGGCATAAACACATCCACACCCATAGCCTGGATGGCTGAGGCCCCAAGCAGCACGAGGATTCCGCCGATCGTCATCCACGAGCCGGTGCCATTCCTCAGCCCCACGAAGTTCATGATCAGCAGCAGAAGAATCACCGGCGCATAGTTCAGGACCACATCGAGGAAACTGTCGATGAGCAGCACCACTATTGTATTGGCCGCAAACTGGACCACGCCGGCGAGCAGAGCCACGCGCTGCAACCGGGGCGGCCAGAATTGTTTCGCCATGGTCATCAGCACGAAAAACGTCATCGCGCCCAGCACGATCCAATTGCCGCGCTCGACGAAGTAGCGCTGGCCGGACGCTTCGAAGAAGCCGTGATCGATGCCGCCGATCAATGCGCCCAGACCGAGGAGCAGCAGCATGCCGCTCCAATACCAGGCCGCCGAAAATCGGACCTTCTTAGTCCCAGTCATCCGGCCGCCGAGGAAGAGCACTTCGCCGGCGAGAACGAAATTGGTGATGGACGTGATGGCAAGCGAAGTCACGCGGTCTCCATCACCTTAACCCCGAGCCGTCCCGCCGGCAACCCGGCTGAAATCGGGTTGCGTCATTCCCCCGAGAGGGCTAGACTGGATTCTCCCGAGAGTTTCGAGAGGTCTACCTTGTACGCAACGCCCGATCCATCACTGCCGGAGGCCATCGTCGTGCTGCAACGCCAGGAACTCCCCCGCGAGACCAGGCGGTTGGTGGAGGAGGCCGCGCAACTGCTCGGCGAAGGACGCGACATCGAAGCGCGAGCGCTGGTGGAGAAGGCGCAGGCGCTGGTGTCGCTCGGTGCGCCGGCCCAGGCGAATGGCTCGCCCAAGCCGAATGGCGCCAAGGCCGCCGAAGAGACCGGATTCCCGGCGCTCGCGGCGCGATTGATGGCGCCCGTCACGGCGGCGCTCGCCAATGCCCTGGTCGAGGCGCAGCGCTACTCGGCGGAACAGGCGCACGCGTTGTCCAAAGGCGTCGAGGAGCGCGTCGCGCAATTGTCCGGCGACGTGAGCGGCTTGCAGCAGTCGGATGCTACGCTCACGAGCGGCCTCGAAGCGCTCGCCGGGCGCGTCACGGCGCACGACGAAAGGCTGGCAGCGGCGGATCGCCTCGACACCGGCTTTACCGCCAGCCTGGCAACACTGAACGAGCGGGTCGACCAGCAGACTGCGGCTCTGCGCGGCCTGCAGGAGCGCCATGCGCGCCGCGCGGCCGTGCTCAACGACGTGCTCGGCAACATCGCGAAGCTGCGCGACCATCACGAGTCCGAAGGCGAAACCCACGAATAACCGGGCCTGTGTGGGATAATCGAGAGAAGCTTCCCCACATCGCATGGACCGCGAATTCATCCGGAATTTTTCTATAATTGCGCACATCGACCACGGCAAGTCGACTCTTGCCGACCGCCTGCTCGAAGTGACCGGCGCCCTTTCACAGCGCGAAATGATGGAACAGGTGCTCGACTCGATGGACCTCGAGCGCGAGCGCGGCATCACCATCAAGGCGCACGCCGTGCGGCTGAATTACCGCGCCGATGACGGCGTCCTCTATCAGTTGAATCTCATAGACACCCCTGGGCACGTGGATTTCTCTTACGAAGTCTCGCGCAGTCTGCAGGCTTGCGAGGGCGCGCTGCTCGTCGTCGACGCGTCGCAGGGCGTGGAGGCGCAGACGCTCGCCAACACCTACCTGGCGCTGCACCACAACCTGGAGATCATTCCGGTCATCAACAAGATCGACCTGCCCGCGGCGGAGCCGGAGCGCATCCGCGAGCAGATCGAAACCATCATCGGACTGGATGCCCGCGACGCTGTTCTGTGCAGCGCCAAGCAGGGAATCGGCGTGCACGAGATCCTCGAGCACATCGTGAATCTTGTACCGCCGCCCAAGGGCTCGCCCGACGCGCCCCTCCGCGCGCTGATTTTCGACTCGTGGTTCGACAGCTACCGCGGCGTGATCATTCTCATGCGCGTGATGGATGGCCACGTGAAGCTCGGCCAGAAAATCCGGCTGTGGTCGAACGGGCAGGTGTTCGAGGTGGAGTCGCTCGGCTATCAGGCGCCCAAGGCCACGCCGTGCGATGAGCTCTCAGCGGGCGAGGTCGGGTTCCTCTGCGCCAATATCAAGACGGTGTCGGACGCCAAGATCGGGGACACCATCATCGATCACAATGACCCCGCGTCCGAGCCGCTGCCCGGCTTCGAAGAGATCAAGCCGATGGTCTTCGCGGGCCTCTACCCGGTGGAATCGCACGAACACGGCCTGCTGCGCGACGCGCTCGAAAAGTTGCGGCTGAACGACAGCGCCTTCAGTTTCGAGCCCGAGAACTCGGTGGCGCTGGGCTTCGGATTCCGCTGCGGGTTCCTGGGTCTGCTGCATCTCGAGATCGTGCAGGAACGCCTGGAGCGCGAGTTCGACATCGACCTCATCACCACGGCGCCGGGCGTGCGCTATCGCGTCACCAACACGATGGGCGAATTGATCGAGGTCAACAATCCGACCCGGTTTCCCGATCCCTCCGCGATCAAGCAGATCGAGGAGCCGATCATCGACGCCACCGTGATCACGCGCGAGGAGTACCTGGGCGGCATCCTCAAGCTGCTCGAAGAAAAGCGCGGGATACAGAAGAAATTCGAGTATCTGGGCGGCGGGCGCGTGATGCTGGTTTACGAAATGCCGCTGAATGAAATCGTGCTCGATTTCTACGATCGCCTGAAATCCAATTCCCGCGGCTACGCGTCGCTCGACTACCATCTGTCCGGCTACCGCGCTTCCCCCATGGTGAAGCTGGACGTGCTGGTGGCGGGCGAGCCGGTGGATGCCTTGTGCATGATCGTCCACCGCGATTTCGCCTACGATCGCGGCCGCGAGCTGATCTCGCGCCTGCGCAAGCTGATCCCGCGGCAGATGTTCGAAGTGGCCCTGCAGGCCGCGATCGGCAACAAGATCGTGGCGCGCGAGACGATCTCCGCACTGCGCAAGAACGTGCTCGCCAAGTGCTACGGCGGCGACATCTCGCGCAAGCGCAAGCTGCTCGAGAAACAGAAGGAAGGCAAGAAGCGCATGAAGCGCGTGGGCCGCGTGGACATCCCCCAGGAAGCCTTCCTCGCGGTACTGAAGGTCGGCAACACCGAGGAAGAAGAGTAGCTCTTTGCGCGCGTGAAGAAGCAACGCAAGAACCGCAGGGCGAAAGAGAAGGCCGTGGCCGCCTACCAGCAGAAGGCCCGGCCCGCTCATGAGGCGGCGCAGGCGCGAATTGCCTACCTGGAGAAGAAAATCCAACCCAAGGATGATCTACTGACCGAGTTGACAGCGGATCGCGCCACGCCCGGAAGAGACCCCGAAGATCTCTGACCCGATGCTATAATTCCTCCGATCCTGGAACCCCCGCCATCCATGCTGCGCGACGCCATTCGAAACCATGCGGCCAAAGGCTTCCGCCACCGCGGCGGAGAAATCGCCCGCATCGAAGGATTGAGCGACGCCGTTTTTGCATTCGCCGTCACTCTGCTGGTCGTCTCCCTCGAAGTGCCGAAGACCTTCAATGAGCTGGCTGCGATCATGCGCGGCTTCGTGTCGTTCGCCATCTGTTTCACGCTGCTCATGCGCGTCTGGTACGAACAATATGTCTACTTCCGCCGCTATAACCTGCAGGACACGGGAACAGCGTAGTGCTGAACGCCATCCTATTGTTCATGGTGCTGTTCTACGTCTACCCGCTCAAGTTCCTGTTCAGCTACCTGGTGAATGTGTGGACGGGCGTCAGCACGCTGGTCCATCTTCCCGGCGGCGCGGTTGAGAGGATGATCGAGCCGGAGCAGTTGCCGGCGCTCATGGCCATTTTCAGCGGTGGGTATCTGGCGGTGGCCTGCGTCTTCATGCTGCTGTTTCGCCGTGCGCTGAGCAAGCGCAAGGAACTGGAATTGGACGCGCTCGAAGTGTTCGAGACGCGTGTCAGCATCGGCGCATCGATGATCAACGGCGCGGCGGCTGCGATCTCGCTCGTCATCGCGCTCGTCGGCGGCGCGCGCTACGGCGGTGCGGCGGGCGTCATCTATCCGATCGTGCTTGGTCCCGCGTTCACGGTTTATTACTCCGTGATGGGACGCCGCAAACGCAAGCTGGGACTCACTGCAGCACGGGGAGTGTAAACAGGCTGCCCTGCGTGATGCCGTCCGGTGAGACGCGCTCGAGCAGCCGGGCGAGGTCGCGCGCGCTGCGCCGGCCGGCCAGTGTTTCTTCGAACGCTCGCGTGACGCGAGTGACCTGCTCGCCCGATTCGTGCGCGAATTCCAGACGGAATCGGCGGATGCCGGCGTCGAGCCACGCTTCCAGATGTGCGCTCGCCTCCTGCGCTTCGGCGCCGAAGACGGTGTTGCGGCATCCGACGTCGGCCATCACGGGGTGCGCGCGGCCGGCAGAGTCACGCAGCGCCACGCGATGCTCTTCGCATGGACGGCCGCAATCTTTGTAGCTGGTGCCGGTCGAAAGAAACCGGCAGAAGACGCAGTGCTCCATGTGGAAGACCGGCAGGTGCTGGAACACGATGGCTTCGATTCGTTCGGGACCGGCGTGGCGCGCCAGATCGGCGATCTGTTGCGCGTTGAGATCGTGCGTCGGGGTGAGGATCTCCACGCCCAGCCGCAGGAGCTCGGCCGCAGTAATGGCGTTGGCCGCATTCAGGCTGAAGTCGCCGATGAGCACTGGGTGGTCTCCCTGACGGAGCGCCTCCAGCAGGCCGCTGGACCGCACCAGGATAGGGCAGCCGCAGCTCAGCAGAAAATCGACGATGCGCTCCTCCCCTGGTTTCAGCACGCGCGGGCTGGCGACCCGCACGTTCACGCCGGCGGCGCGGACACGGTCGAGCGACGGCTTGAGGCCGTAGAGATCCAGGTAGTCGAGTGTGATGCTGGCGGGCGCGAGCTCGAGAGCGGCATCGAGCTGCTCCGGCGTGCGGACTAGCAGGTGGATTTCGGAGACCGCGGTCAAAGCATTCACCGCCGAGACGCCGAGATCGCCGAGACAGGTCCGCGCCAACGCTGCGTCCGGATCATTGGTTTTCACGCAGCGCTCCGCCTGCAGCTCCTGCAAGCGGTTCACGGCATCGCGGCGCAACTGATTTAAGAGCGAGCTGGGTGCGAAGGGTGAGCCTTCCATCACCAGCGAGACGCCGGCCAGTTCGTAGGGTGTGTTGCCGAGCCGTCCAAGTTGCACCGCCAGATACTCTTCGCTTAACGGGCGGCGCTGCGCCGCTCCCAGCGGTGCGGCGGATCGCATGCTAACCGAGAGCTCGCCCACGATCCACTCGGTCTCGATCGGCTCGCCCTCGCGCGCTACGACCCGCACGTGCACCGCCTGTTTGCGAGCCGGCACCGCCGCTTCGGCGAACGGGCGGACGGCCTTGTCGAGGTCCGGGTCGTGTGTGCGCCACACCCAATCCCCTGCACGAATGCGCGTCACGTCGATGGCGCCGTTGCCGAACCGCAGCTCGATTCTTCCGCCGCGCTGCGCGACTTCGTAAATGCGGCCGCCTTCTTCCGGCTCTTCAGGACTGCGCCAGTCGGCCGCATCGAATACCAAACCATCTCCCGGCTTAAGCGGCGAGATCTGGTTGGCATCCGCCGGCTCGATCTCGATCGCGCCTTCAGCGAATCGCGTCACGCGGCCCATCAGCACGCCGCGATGCCGCGGAGCGCGGCCACCGACAACGGCCTGGTGATTGGTGCCGGTGAGGAAGTGCGGTCCGAGGCCGCGCGAGTAGACCTGGTCGAGCCGCAGCTTTTCGGCGCGATCCACCGGCCGCTCGAGGCCCGCCCAAGCCTCATCCACGGCCTTGCGGTAAGCCCGGGTGGTGAGCGCGACGTAGTCCGAATCCTTGTAGCGGCCTTCGATCTTCACCGCCGAGACGCCGATCTCCACGATCTCCGGGATCTGTTCGAGCGCGTACAGATCGCCCGGGGAAAGCAGGTACCGCGCATCCGCCAGGGGACGCAGCTTGCCGTCCACGATCATCTCGTAGGGCAGCCGACAGGCCTGCGCGCACTGCCCGCGGTTGGCGCTGCGGCCTCCCCACGCCTCCGACGAAAAGCACTGGCCTGAGTACGAAACGCACAGCGCTCCGTGGACGAAGATCTCCAGCTCGCAATCGGTGGCGGCGCGGATGGCGCGCACGTCGTCGAGCGAAAGCTCGCGCGCCAGCACTACACGGCTCACGCCAAAGCTCTGCGCCAGGCGCACACCACCGGCGTTGGTGATGCTCATCTGCGTACTGCCGTGGATGGCCAGGCCGGGCGCGATCTCGCGCGCTAGCTTGGCGATTCCCACGTCCTGCACGATGATCGAGTCGGCGCCGGCTTGCGCGATGGCGGCCAGGCAGCGCGCCGCCTCCGCCAGTTCGGTGTCGAAGACGAGAGAGTTGAAAGTGACGTAACCTTTCACGCCGCGGCGGTGCAGCGTCCGCATGACCTCGGGCAATTCGTCGAGCGAGAATCCCACCTTGGCACGCGCTGTGAAATGGTGCAGACCGAAGTAGACGGAGTCGGCGCCCGCCTCGATAGCCGTGCGGAGCTGCGGCCAATAACCGGCTGGACTCATGATTTCGGGCTTGCGGCGTTCCATGGAAGGGGTTGCTTACGGACGGATTACTTCTAGATTAGCAAAAGTAGCGCAGGGTGCTCGTGGCTGCTATGACGCCCGGCCTCACACATCGCCGTGCAGGGTGCCCAGAACCCAGTCTGAGTCCATTGACGCAGGCCAGGCCAGTAGGAACGTCCGCTAAATCGAGTATTTTCAATTGAGCCAGGAATGGCCCGTGGAGTGCCCTCTCGTGAGTTGGATGGATCGAGCAATCAGTTGCGGGAGCGTGGCCGGTCTTGCTAAGACCGTGACCGTAGTGCTGCTCACGTTCATCGTGCTCGTATTCGTGATTCAGCCATGCTACGCAGCGCCTCTTTCGATGCGATCGCACTGCTGTCCGTCTCATGCTCCGAAGTGCCACGGCTCCGCCCCAGCCGAATTCTGCACGATGAGCAGCACAGGATTCGCCCTGCCCGAGGAATCGCGGCAGGCAGTGTGTCTCGATGCCGAAGCACCTCTGCAGGCAGTCTCAACCGTGTCGAGTGCGCCCGCAAGACATCAGGTGGGCGATTCGACCTGGCTTCCGGGCCGCGGCACCTCCCTCTATTCCGTTCTGCTCGTTTGAGCTTGTCCTGAAAGACCATCCGTTTGAGTCCCAGTACCGCCATGCATCACGGTGGCGTGTCGTGGCCTCATGAAGCCGCAGAGCTTTCGGGCCTTGCGGCGTTTAGGTGCACCAGATTTCACAAGAATAGTAAGGAGAACTTCAATGAAAACGATGTTTGCACTATTGATGACGAGTATGCTGATTGCGGCGACGGGCTTCGCGGCCGAACCTGCGAAAATGCTGAGCAAGAAGGAAGTCGGGGTCCTGATCGGGAAAGCAAGCACGCCAGCGGAGCACAACCAGCTCGCGCAGTACTATCGCCTGCAGGCCGAGAAGCTAGAGGCCGATGCGAACGACCATGCGGAGATGGCGAAGATATATCGAGCGCGTCCCACGGCTTCAGAAACCAAACGTCCCATGAGCCCGGACACGGCGGCGCACTGCGAATATTTTACGGATAGTCTTCGCAAGGCCGCCGGTGAAGCGCGCACCCTTTCGGCCGCGCACGCCGGAATGGCGAATCAGTAGACAAGTCGCGGAGGAGGGGGCTTCCTCGCTCCCTCCAATTTCCGCGGCGACGCCCAAGGACGGAATCGTGAAGCTGTTTTCCGGTCTCGCGTCTTCGCCGCTTAAGCACCAGGTTTGTGACATTGTATAACTGATGCGGACATCAATTTTCCTTGTGACACTCGCCCTGGCAGCCTCGGCCCAGACCTCCGTGAAATCGCCCGATGGGCAGATCGAAATGTCCATCTCCACCGACGGCGGCCAACTGGGCTACTCGGTCACTTATCGCGGCAAGCCGGTGATCGCGCGCTCCGTGCTCGGGCTCGACATTCAGGAGCAGCGGCCCCTCGGCCCCGGCCTGCGGGTTACCGCCTCCCGCCCGGGCTCCGTCGACGAGACCTATAACATGCCGCACGGAAAATCCAACCCGGTGCGCAACCGCTGCCAGACGCTCGCGGTCGATCTCGAGGAGACCGGCGCGGCCGGCCGCAGGATGACTCTCGAAGCGCGCGCTTACGACGACGGTGTCGCGTTCCGCTACCTTCTCCCGGACCAGGCGGCGCTGAAGACGATCCGCATTGCGAACGAGCGCACCGAATTTCAGTTCGCCAAAGAGTCCGTCACCTACCCGTTGATCCTGCAGAATTTCCGCACGTCTTACGAGGACGGCTACCACGCCATGCCGGTGAGCGGCATCCATCCTGACCAACTCGTGGCGCTCCCGCTGCTGGCCGAAGTTCCCGGCGCGGCCTGGGTGGCCATCACGGAAGCCGACATCGATAACTACGCGGGCATGTACCTGATGCACTCGGCCCCGAACGCGGCGCGCTCTCTGTTCGCCAAGCTCTCGCCCTCCATGGACGAGCCCGGACTCGCCGTCCAGACCACCACACCGATGCGGTCGCCGTGGCGCGTCATCATGATCGGCGCGCAGCCGGGGCGACTGGTGGAATCGAATATCGTCATCAACCTGAATCCGCCCAGCGCCATCGCCGACACGTCGTGGATCAAACCCGGCAAGACAACCTGGGACTGGTGGTCGGGTACGCATGCCGAAGGCGTCAATTTCCAGCCTGGGATGAACACGGCCACCATGAATCACTACGTGGATTTTTCCGCGGAGAACGGCATCCCGTACATGCTGATCGATGAAGGATGGGCGCTGCGCAACCCGAATACGACCGTGCGCGGCAACACCGATATCACGCGCCTGAATCCAAACGTCGACCTGCAGGCGATTCTGGCGCACGCCAAATCCAAGGGCGTCCGCATCTGGCTCTGGGCGCATTGGGCCGACATCGAGCGGCAGGCGGACGAGGCGTTCGCGCTTTATGAGAAGTGGGGCATCGCCGGCGTGAAGATCGACTTCATGGATCGCGACGACCAGTGGATGGTCAACTTCTACCGCCGCATCGTGCAGAAGGCGGCCGAGCATCATCTGATGATCGACTATCACGGCGCCTACAAACCCGACGGCATGCGCCGCACCTGGCCGAACCTGTTGACGCGCGAGGGCGTCATGGGAGCGGAATACAACAAGTGGAGCGGCCGCATCACGCCCGACCATAACGTGATGCTGGCCTTCACGCGCATGCTGGCCGGTCCCATGGATTACACCCCCGGCGGCTTCAACAACGTCACTCGCGAGGAGTTCGAGCCGCGCATGACCAAGCCCATGGTTCAGGGCACGCGCGCCCACGCGCTGGCGCTCTACGCCGTTTTCGAGAGCGCGTTCCAGATGGTGTCGGACTATCCCGAGGCCTACACCGGCCTGAAAGAATTCGATTACGTCAAGGCTGCGCCATCGGTGTGGGACGAGACGCACGTTCCCGGAGGCCGCCCCGGCGAGTACATCACGGTGGCGCGCCGGCACGGCCGCGAGTGGTTCGTGGGCAGCATCGCGGGCTGGGAGCCGCGCGAGATCGACGTGCCCCTCGAGTTCCTGGGCCGCGGCGAGTTCATCGCCGAAATCTATTCGGACGCGCCCGATGCCGCGCAGAATCCGAAGCGCGTGGTCCGCGAGGAGAGGCGTGTGAGCGCGTCCACCCTGCTGCACGTGAAGATGGCCCCCGGCGGCGGCCAGGCGATCCGCATCCGGCCCGCGCAGTAGGGAGCCTCAATTACCCGGAGCGGCCGAGCTTTCCTCCACCGGACCGAACTTCTTCAGCAGGTCGCGGATCTTCGCGCCATCGCCCACCGCCACGATCTGCACGTTGTCGTACGGCACATATTTCTTGGCCACGCGCGCCACATCGGCGGCCGTCACCGCCATGATCTTCGTGGTGTACGTGTCCCAGTAATCCTCGGGCAGGCCGTACTCGCGCTGCTGCGTCCAACGGGAGAGCACGCCCGCCGGGCTTTCCAAATCGAGAGCGAACCGCGCTACCAGCGTTCGCTTGGCGCCGTCCAATTCCAGTTGCGGCACCGGCACGTCGCGGATGTCGCGGAACTCCTTCAGCATGTCGGCGAGCGCCGCCTCCGTCACTTCGGTCCGCACCGAGAGTGCGGCGCTGAAGTGCTGCATCACCTTCGATGCGGAGAAGCTCGAGCTCACCCCGTACGTGTAGCCCTTCTCCTCGCGGATGATGCGGAACAGGCGCGCCGCTGGTCCCGACCCGAGCACCTGGTTCATCACCATGCACGCGAGGTAATCCGGGTTGGTCCGCTCGATGGCGCGGTTGGCGAGCGTCAGATCGGTCTGCACCGAGCCGGGGCGCGAAATCAGGTACACTTTCTTCTCCGCGATCGGCGCCGCCATGCCGAGCGTCACGGGCTCCACCGCCCCGCCCTTCCACGCCGCCAGCACCTTCTCGATCTTCGCCACCGCGTCCTTGGGCGTGATGTCGCCGACGACCCCGGCGAGTTGTCCCGTCGGCACGTAGAACTTCTTGTAATGCTCCACCAGGTGCTCGCGCGTGATCTTGTCGAGCGATTCGGCCGTCAATCGAAAGTGACGCGCATCGTCGGGATAGAGCACCTGCATCAGCTTCTCGCTGGATAGCGTCGCGGGCGCCGTGCGCTGCTGTTCGAGCAGGTTGCGCTGGCGTGCCTTCCACTTGTCGAACTCATCCGCCGGGAAGGACGGGTGCAGCAACACGTCGCCCATGATGGCGAGCGCGGCGTCGAAATTCTCCGTGAGCGAGCTGAGCGAGATGGTACCCGTCACTCCTCCGCCTCCGCCGCCACCGCGTCCTCCGCGACCGCCCCCGCCACCGCCGCCGGCGCTGATGGAGAGCGTGGCGCCGATATCGGCCAGGGCTTCCGAGATCTGCCGCGCGTTACGGCTGGTAGTGCCGAGCATCATCAGGGCGGCAGTGGCCTCGGCCACTCCAGGCAGGTTCTGCGGGTCGCGCAGATGCGTGGAAGGAATGTCGATCGTGAGCGAGATGGTAGGCGCGCGGTGGCTTTCGAGGATCACCAGCTTCAGCCCATTCGGCAGTTGCCGGTCGACGGCACGAGGCAGTTTCACCTGCAGCACTTCGTTCGACACCGGCGCGCGGTTCAGCCGGACCATGCCGCGGAAGCTGGCCGCTTCGGGCTCCTGCGCCAGCAGAACGGCGGCGAAAAGAAGGAAAATCGCGAGTGGTTTCGTCATCGCCGGCTCCTCAGTTCTGCTGCCCGCGGCCTCTGCCGCCGCG
Source organism: Bryobacteraceae bacterium (assembly GCA_041484525.1). Lineage (GTDB taxonomy): Bacteria > Acidobacteriota > Terriglobia > Bryobacterales > Bryobacteraceae > JBGPHT01. The sequence continues at coordinate 27,219 of JBGPHT010000075.1, forward strand.
CCCGCCGGTCGCTCCCGGCAATGTCACCAGCACCACGCGGTGGGCGTTCACCAGGTCGGACCGCACCGCTTTCTGAATGTCCGCGGGGGAGGCGGCGAGCTGCTGTTCGAGTTCCGTGTTCACGCGGTTGGGATCGTCGAAGACCGCGGCCGCGTCCGCCAGTGCCTGGGCGCGGCCCAGCGCCGTCAGCCGATTCTCGACGCCGCGCCGCAGCGCGATGCGCACGCGCTTCAGCTCCTGATCCGTGACCGGTTCGGCGTGCAGCTTCGCGATCTCTTCGGAGATGAGTCCTTCCACTTCCTGCGGCGTGTGTCCGGGCCGCACGGTGGCCGAGATGTGAAACGTGCCGGGGCCGACGCGCCGATCGGTCGAGGCCGAGACCTGCGTCGCCACTTGCTTCTCATCCACCAGCTTGCGATACAGCCGCGAGTTGTTGCCCCCACCGCCGCCGCGTCCGCCGAACCCTCCGCCTCCGCCGCCCAGGACCGAGGCCGCAAGACCCAACGCCCGCGCGTCCGGCTGGCCCGAAGGCGGAATGAGGTACGAGATATCCACGCGTGCGAATCGGGCCAGCGGATCGGTGTAGCTCGCACGCCGCTCGGCTGTTTTCGGATTCTCGCTGAGGTCAACCGGCTTGGGCGCCTCCTGCCGCTCGATCGTCCCGAAATACTTCCGGACCTTGGCCAGCGTCTCTTTCGTATCCAAGTCGCCCACCAGCGCCAGCACCGCGTTGTTGGGCGCGTAATACGTCTTGAAGAACTGCTTCACGTCGTCCACCGAGGCTGCGTCCAGGTCCTCCATCGACCCGATCACCGAGTGATGGTAGGCAAAGTTGTCGTAGATCATCTCTTCCAGCTTTTCCGAGACATTGCCGTACGCCTGGTTGTCGCCGCGCAGTCGCCGCTCTTCCTTGACGGCTTGCCGCTGATTCTCCACGTTCTCCGCCGTGATCACCAGGCCGCGCATGCGGTCCGCCTCGAGGTAGAGGCCCAGGTCGAGCTGGTTCTTCGGCAGGACTTCGTAGTACGAAGTGCGGTCCGTGTTGGTGGTCCCGTTCGAGTTGCCGCCGTTGGTGTAAATGAGGAAGTCCAGTTCCCCCATGCCGACGTTCTCCGACCCCTTGAACATCATGTGTTCGAACAGGTGCGCGAAGCCGGTGCGCCCCTTGCGCTCATCCTTCGACCCCACCTTATAGTCGACGCAGATGGCGTAGACGGGCGCGAAGTGGTCCTCCGAAATAATCACGCGCAGACCGTTTTCCAGGCGCGTGTCGGTGAACTTGATCTTCGGAATGCCCGAGGACGCCGTCTGTCCCAAAGCCAGGCCGGCAGCCAGCAGCGCGGCCGGAGCGAGCAGTTTCATGAAACCTCCGATAGGGATGGTTTTAGCACAAAAACTGCGAACCTTAGCCGCTCCCCATCGTATTAAGCGTTATGCGGCTCAAGTATGTTCTGCGGCGGCTCATGCGGGCGCCGATGTTCACGACCATCACGGTGGCCACACTCGCCATCGGAATTGGCGCCAATACCGCCATTTTCAGCGTGCTGGAAGGCATTCTGCTCAAGCCGCTGCCCTACCCGCAGCCGGACACGCTGATCGCGGTCGACCACTCGGCGCCGGGCGTGAATCTCAAGAACGCGGGATCGGCCCCCTTCCTCTATTTCACGTATCGCGATGAAAGCCGCACCCTGCTGGACGTCGGTATCTGGCGGCCGGACGCCTACACCATTACCGGCGTGGCTGCGCCCGAACACGTCGACGGGATCGATGTTACCGATGGCGTGCTGCCGATGCTGGGCGTGCAGCCGGTGCTGGGCCGCGTCTTCACGCACCAGGACGATTCGCCCGGAAGCCCGGACACGGTCATGCTGAGCTTCGGCTATTGGCAATCGCGATTCGGCGGCGACCGTTCCACGATCGGACGGCGCATCATGGTTGACGGCAAGGCCCGGGAAATCATCGGCGTGCTGCCCGCGAACTTCCGCCTTCTTGACCGGAAGCCGGCTCTGCTCACCCCTCTGCAATTCGATCGCAACAAAACGCATCTGGGGAATTTCAGCTATCAGTCCATCGCCCGGCTGCGGCCGGGAGTCACGCTGGCGCAGGCGAGCGCCGACGCCGCCCGCATCATCCCGATAGCGCTGCGAAAGTTTCCCCCATTCCCCGGCTACACCTTCAAGATGTTCGAAGAGGTCCGGCTCGGTCCCGTCTTGCGGCCGCTCAAGCAGGAGGTAGTCGGCGATATCGGCACCGTGCTCTGGGTGCTGATGGGCACCATCGGAATCGTGCTGCTGATTGCCTGCGCCAGTGTGGCGAATCTACTGTTGGTGCGGACCGAAGGGCGGCAGCAGGAGTTGGCGATCCGAGCCGCGCTCGGCGCCGGCCGCGGCCGCATCGCGCGCGAGCTATTCATGGAGAGTATCGCGCTCGGTGTATTCGGCGGCGCGCTCGGATTGGCCCTTGCGTACGGCGCCCTGCGGCTGCTGGTGGCCATCGCGCCCGCCAACCTTCCGCGGCTGGATGAGATTTCGATCGACGGTTTCGTGCTGCTGTTCACCCTTGCGATCTCGCTCGTGGCGGGCGTGTTGTTCGGCGTGATTCCCGCCGTCAAGTATGCCGGCCCGCGCCTGGCAGCCAGCGTCCAAGCCGGCGGACGCGCCCTGGGCCAAAGCCGGGAGCGGCATCGCGTCAGGAGCACCCTGGTGGTAGTTCAAGTGGCTCTGGCGCTGGTGCTGCTGATCAGCTCCGGGCTCATGATCCGCACATTTCAGACGCTGCGGCGCGTCGAACCCGGCTTCACGCGTCCGGCGGAAATACAGACGCTTCGCGTTTTCATTCCGGGGTCGCAGGCTCGCGAAGCCGTCCAGGCGATCCGTATGCAGCAGGACATGATGGAAAAGATCGCGGCCGTTCCCGGCGTCCGATCGGTGGCGGCGGCCAGCATCGTTCCCATGGACGGCCAGGGCTGGACGGATCCGCTATACGCGGATGACCATGTCTATGCGGAGTCTCAAGTGCCGCCACTGCGCCGCTTCAAGTTCATGTCGCCCGGACTTCTGAAGACCATGGGCAATACGCTGATCGCCGGCCGTGATCTCACCTGGACGGATACTTACGAGAAGCGGCCGGTTGCGCTGGTGTCGGAGAACCTGGCGCGCGAGTTGTGGCGCGATCCGCAGGCGGCCCTCGGGAAGCGCGTCCGCGAGAGCCTGAAGGCAGAGTGGCGTGAGATCATCGGCGTAGTCGGCGACGAGCGCGATGACGGAGTGAATCAAAAGGCTCCGTCGATCGTACTCTGGCCTCTCCTGATGGACAATTTCGAAGGCGACAAGGCATTCGTGCAGAGGTCCGTGGCGTTCATGATTCGCAGCAGCCGCACCGGCTCGACCGGATTTGTCAAGGACGTTAGCCAGGCCGTGTGGGCGGTGAGTCCCAATATCCCGCTGTCCGGCGTTCGCACGCTCGAAGAGGTCTATAAGAAATCGATGGCGCGCACCTCGTTCGCCCTGGTGATGCTCGCCATCGCGGGCGGCATGGCGTTATTGCTGGGTGTGGTCGGGATCTACGGCGTCATTTCTTATTCGGTGGCGCAACGGACGCGGGAGATCGGCATCCGAATGGCCCTGGGCGCGCGCGAACAGGAAGTGACGCGAATGTTCGTGGCCCACGGACTGCGGCTGGCGGCGGCCGGCGTGTCATGTGGACTGGTGGCCGCGTTCGCGCTGATGCGCCTGATGTCCTCGCTGCTATTCGAAGTGAGCCCGGCCGATCCATTGACTTACGCCAGCGTCTCTCTCGGCCTGACGATCGCGGCCGTACTGGCCAGCTATCTACCGGCGCTCCGGGCGACGGCCATCGATCCGATGGAGGCCCTCAGGGCCGATTAGCCCACGACTATCCAAAGTTATGGGTGTATTTGGGCCCTAAATGCGCCACGCTGATGGCATGCGACTGTGCGCCATCGTTCTGCTGCTGGCGGCCCGCGGCGCCTTCGCCGCCGACACGCTGCTTTCCGACTATGCTCCGCCGGAGACCCGGGTCGTGTTCGGCATCCGCCTGCGCAACTTCCTCGACGCCATCATCACCTCCGGCCAGATCCAGGACCTGCGCGCGAAGACCGCCGGGGCGATGGCGCTGAGCGGTTTCCCCGGCTTCGATCCATTCACCGATCTCGACGAAGTGCTGGTCGCCACTTCGGGCGCCGGCGAAAAGGCGCCGTCCATCGCCATTCTGCGCGGCCGCTTCGACGTCGACCGCCTCGCCGGCGCCGCGCCCCGCTATCATGGCATTCCCATCATCAGCAACAAGCAGGGCCCGGACACCGTGACCGCACTGGTAAATTCCTCGACGGCGCTCGCGGGGACGTTGGCATTGGTCCGCGCCGCCATCGACAACCGGGGCGGCGCCGGTCGCCTCTCACTCAAGCTCGCCGCGCGCAGCGAGGAACTTCGAGCCAAGTACGACATCTGGGGAACCGCGGATCAGATCCCGCCTTCCGCCCAACCCGCCGGCCAGGCCAATCCTTTCGGCGGCATCGACGGTTTCGATTTCGGCGCCGCTTTTCATAAGAGTCTCGACCTCACCGCCGAGTTCCACGCGCGCACTCGCAAGGACGCCGAGGAGATGCGCAAGATGGTCGATCTGCTCAAGGCCATGTTGCAGGGCGCCAAGTCCACCACCCCCAGCGCGACTCGTTTCGACATGCGCCTCGAGAGCAGCACTTTGAAGATCTCGCTCATGGTTCCCGAGTCGGAGCTGAAAAAGACGGTGAAGACGCAGCGCGCCAGCCTGGAATCCGCGCTCCTGTCGCAGCTTGCCAAGCCGCAGCCGGCCGTCTCCCTGAAGCCGGCCCCGGCGCCACCCACGCCCCCGCGCGCGCTCAGCGACGCCAGAGGCAATACCGTCACTGTGATGCTCCCGGGCGGACACTAGACTTGCACCTCATCTCCGCTGCCTGACAAAATAAGCCTATCGAAAACTCTGCAGGGCGCACCGGCAGCATGGCCGTATGAACGGCTTCATGAATCCGGCGGAATTCGCCAACATTGCGAAAAGCGAACGCGACTTCTGGTGGTTTCGCGGCATGCGCGAAATCCTCTTCCGCGCCATCGCTCCGTACCTGGAGGGCCGGAGAATCTCGCGCGCCCTGGAAGCCGGCTGCGGCACCGGTTACCTGGCCGGCCTGCTCCAGAAGGAGCGCGGCTGGCCCATCATCCCCACGGATATCAGCGGCGACGGCCTGCGCTACGCGCGCCGTATGGGCGTCACTAACGGAGTTCAGAGCAATGCCCTTTCGCTCCCTTTCCCGGACGCCACTTTCGACCTGCTGATGTCGTTCGACCTCCTGGTCCATCTCCCGCACGGCGTCGAGGCCGACGCGGCGCGCGAGTGGTCGCGCGTGCTGGCGCCCGGCGGACTGCTGGTGGTCCGCGCCGCGGCATTCAACACTTTGCTCAGCCGCCACTCGGCGTTCGTCTACGAGCGGCAGCGATTCACACGCCACCAGTTGACGGGCGTGTTCGCCGCGGCAGGCATCCGCATCCTGCGCGCCACCTACGCCAACACGTTGTTGCTGCCGGTCGCGCTGTTCAAGTTCCGCGTCTGGGAGCCGCTGTTGCGCCGCCCGCCATCGAGCGGCGTCGAGCCCATGCCGCCCTGGCTCGACCGCCTGCTCTACGCCCCGCTGGCGCTCGAATCCCGCTGGATCGGCTCCGGCCGCAACCTCCCCATAGGCCAATCGGTACTCCTGATTGGTGAGAAGATATTGTGATTGTGCCGGGGACCCCGAAGTTTCCATCTCTCAGCGTCTTCTTTCCGGCGTACAATGACGCGCCGTCGCTGCCGAAGCTCGTCGCCAAGACTTTCGCGGTACTCGAGGCGCACGCTACCGATTACGAAGTGATCGTGGTGAACGACGGCAGCTACGACAACACGGCGGCGGTCCTCGAAGATCTGCGCCGGAAGTTCGCACCCTGCATGCGCGTGATCTCGCATCCGGAGAACCGCGGATACGGCGGCGCGCTTCGCTCCGGTTTCGCCGCCGCACAAAAGAATTGGGTGTTCTACACCGATGGCGACAGCCAGTACGATGTCTCCGAGCTGCCGCTGCTGCTCGAACTCGCCGGCCCGCGGACCGGCCTCGTCAACGGCTACAAACTGCAGCGCCACGACCCCACGCACCGCATCTGGATCGGCAACATCTACAACTTCTGCGCGCGCCTGCTGTTTCGCATCCGCATTCGCGATATCGATTGCGACTACCGTCTCATCCGCCGCGACCTGCTCGACAAGATCCATCTCACTTCCACCAGCGGCACCATTTGCGTCGAGCTGGTGCGCAAGCTCGAGCTGAGCGGCTGCGAGGTGCTGGAGACGGGCGTGCATCACTACCCGCGGCTCTATGGGCGCTCGCAGTTCTTCCGCCTGCGCTCGCTGGCCGTCACGTTCTACCAGCTCGTGCGGCTTTGGATACGGACCGTGATCCTGCAATAGCGCATTCACCGCCGAGACGCCGAGACCGCAGAGAACGCAAACTGCCTTGGAGGTTTCGACCTGGGAACGCGGCGTTCTTATGTGCGAACGAGTGCGCCGGGTTCGTTTGGTAAAGCGATGGAGCGGAGCAGAATGAGGTTGCCGAGGGCGCGCTGGAACATGCGGTGGAGACGGGTCTCGTAGCGGGATATCAGGTCGGATTGGGGTTGTTGCGAGAGCGAGTTGAAGGCGGAGGCGATGCGGGTGACCTCGTCGGCGCCGGGCTCCTTGGCAATGGCGAGGTCCAGCAGGCGGGTCTCGATGGCCAAGGCGCGGCGCTGGCGCCAGGAGGCGGCAATCATCTCCTCGATCATCCCCAACTCGACGTCGTTGGCGGGACGGAAGCAGTCGAGAAACTGCGCGTGGTGCCGATCGAAGCACTCCCGCAATTCGTTGTCGAGCACCACGCATCGGGCGAGCAGACCGTGGCGGACGGCGTTCCTCGACGACCGCTTCTTCCCTTCGGGCGTGACAGGACCGAGAGAGCGGGCTCCGTTGGCCCGCGATGCGGAAACCTGGTTAATTGTGGACATTCATATCCTCTTATCACAGTATATAGAGCGACAGTGCGGCTAGTGTCGTAAGTCGTTGATTATGTTGGCGCAATGTGCTGTGACGGGGGCCGTGGGGCGGGTGCATTCAGGGGTATTGCGGACTCCTCGATGCTAGGGTGGAATCGGGACCATGTGGAGCATAAAGAAAAGCAGCAAGCCGCCGGAGAGCGGTGCAGAGTCACGCGATCGAGAGAGAATCGGACGCGGCGGAGTGGATGCGGGAGCGGCTGGGATTCGAGCCGGACGAGGTGCAGCGGTGAGTCCTGTCAGGGACGGGAAAGCGGGTGGTGCTGAACTGCACGAGGCAGTGGGGGAAGTCGACGATCACGGCGGCGAAGGCGGTCCACCAGGCGTCAACGGAGCCGGGGAGCCTGACGGTGGTGGTATCGCCGAGCGCGCGGCAGAGCGGAGAGTTTGTGCGCAAGGCGGCGGAGTTCGGGCGGCGGCTGGGGGAGCGGGGCCTTCGACCAGGACCTGATGGAGCGCGCGGTGTCGGACCGATTCGAACCGCTGCTGATCCGGTAAGGGGAGCGGATGGAGAAAGGATGGTTCGTGGGGGTGGACCTGGGGCAGGCGCAGGATTTTACGGCAGTGGCGGCGGTGGAGCGGGTGGCGGAGCAGTTCGGGTATCACCAATATTGGACGCTACGGCTGCGGCACCTGGAGCGGATGGCGCTGGGGACGCCGTATCCGGCGATGGTGCGGCGGGTGTGCGAGATTGTGCGGTCGGGAGAGTTGGCGGGGCGGTGCCACCTGGTGGTGGATGCGACGGGAGTGGGGCGGCCGGTGGTGGACCTGTTAAGGGAGGCGCGGACGGGGTGCCGGATACTGCCGGTGACGATCACGGGTGGGGATGCGGAGAGTGTGGAGGGCGGCTATTACCGGACGCCGAAGCGGGACCTGGTGACGGGGGTGCAGGTGCTGCTGTAGCGCGGGGGATTGCAGATGGCGGCGGGGCTGGCGGAGGGGTCGACGCTGTCGAAGGAGATGTCGGAGATGCGGGTGAAGTATACGGCGTCGGGGAATGTGCAGTATGGGGCGTGGCGGGAGGGGACGCACGACGACCCCTGGTGCTGGCGGTGGCGCTGGCGTGCTGGGGGGCGCGGAAGGTTTATCCGCGGGGGCCGTATGGGACGGGGTGAGGAAGGTGCAGTTCCGGATTGATTCGCCTTCGAGTAAAGACAGGAATGCTCCTGTGCGCGATATGAATGCGGGTAACGGCTGATCCGAAAGCGAAGGGGTGTGCGACATAAAAGTGGAGCCGTCGGCGTAACCTAAATTTTGACGGCCCGCAAGGTCCCGAAGCAAAGGGCCTCCAGGACGGGCTATCCCGCACCGGTCAAGATGTGCGTTCGCCGCACATCGGCCAGAAGCCTTGC
>JBGPHT010000076.1:0-35503 GCA_041484525.1 Bryobacteraceae bacterium
GGCAACCCGCCTACCCGGAAGCCACTCGACTACTGATCACCGCCGATGCTGGTGGAAGCAATGGGTCTCGCTTGCGGCTTTGGAAGGTCGAGTTGCAGAAGTTGGCCGACGAAACCGGACTGCGAATCGCCGTGTGTCACTTCCCGCCGGGCACAAGCAAATGGAACAAGATCGAACATAGGCTATTCTCTTACATCACTCAGAACTGGCGGGGCCAACCGCTGCGGAGTTTTCAGGCCATTGTCAACCTCATTGCAGCGACCACCACCACGACCGGCCTCAAGGTTCACGCCGAGTTGAATACCGAAGCCTATCAATCCGGCATAAAGGTCTCTGACGACGAGCTTGCGCTGGTCAAGATCCGTCGCGACAAATTCCACGGCGACTGGAACTACGAGATCCAGCCCCGACATACCTTGTCCTGACTAGGTTATTTCTAGACAGAGCCTTAGCCTTTGAGATGGGTCGCGCGGCTCTCGCCGCCCTTCCTAGTTCTGCGGTAAGTCTTCCCAATTCTTCGGCGTACAATAATAGCGCCGCCACAGGACCAGCCAGCCGATTCCCAGCAGCCTGGTGATGACGAACGCCGGCCGCCAGGTCCGAATTGTGAGTACAGTCAGTACCGGCGCGACCGCGCCACCAACCGCCCGGCCATTTTGGCCGCTTCGCCTGCGCCGAGCAGAAACCGGAACGCGCGAAGCTCTTCTCCCCACCGCCGCGTCCCCATCCTATCCAGCAAACGTCCGGCAACGACTTGAAAGATCGTGTATCCGGCGCGAAACGCAATCACAATCGGCGCGAAATCAGAGTTCGACCAACGGTAATCCCGTTTCAAACATGGCGCTCACCAACGGAACGGGATGGCGCTGGTTCGCGACGTCATCGGGCGGCGAGCCGCCGCTCAACGGTTGCACGCGCCGCCGGCAGGTAACGAAGCGCATTGGCATAGTACACCTTGCGCAGCACGTCGTCTGGCAGCCCGATACCGTAGATCCTCCAGCGGCCGTGCAACGGCGCTCCCGTGGGTGAGCGCAACTGCGCCGGGTGATCGAAATGCTCGTCATAGGTTTCCAGGAAGCGGAAATGCGGCACCCAGAATTCCTCGACTCCCCGGCTAAGATCGCCGTCTGATCCGAACAGAATGCGGTCCTGATACTTCAGGAAGAACTGCCGGCTCAGAAGTGGTGCGCGGCCCAGATCCTGCACCGTCGCCGAAATCTCGACATCGGCGTTGGGATACTTGTCCAGGAACTCAACGACCTTGTCCATGTCGTAATAGAGCATCGCAACATGCGCGTTGACGAATCGCGTCTTCGGATGCTTCCGGTGCATGTTCTCGCGCGCTCTCTCGATCACATCCGGTGTCACATGCCCCGTCTTGTAGTAGTTCCCTTCCGTGTTGCTCCGCCACAAGCCGGCTTCATAGCGTTCGTTTTCGGGTCCGATCGGCAGGAAACGCCCGTACGAATCGCTGATGTGAATCATCACTGGCTTGTTGTAGCGCGCGCACATTTCCCAGATCGGGTCGAACCGCGGATCGTCCGCTTGGATGTACGTCCCATCAGGATTCTTGAAAGTCAGCCCCACATCTTTCCAGATCTTCAGTCCCTGCGCTCCGGCCTTGAAGCAGCGCTCCAGTTCGGCGGCTGTTTTCTCGGACCAAGCCTTTTCATTGATGCCCTCATAGTTCAGGCGCGCGAAGTGAATGATGCGGTCTTTGTACGGCTCGCCCACTTTCATGGCCTGATCGAACGCCTGTCCGAATCCGCCGTCCATATCGGAAATCACCGCCAAGTTGGTCTGATCCATGATCTGGATCAACTTCCGGTAGTCCTGCGGTGTCCGAAGAGACCTGCCATGGAAATGAAAGTCGACCGCGGGAAACTTGGTGTGCGTAATGTCCGTCCTGGGCAGTTTCATCAGCGCCTTGGGCATGGCAGGCACTTCCGGCGCCGGCTTGAATCCGGGCTCCTTCCGTTGTCCATTGGTCGGTCGAATCGAGAGCGTGAGAGCGGCAAGCGCAATCAGCAGTACGAAATGGGGAAGCCATCGGAACATAGGCACACCTCGCTACGCGATAATCTTCTGTGCCACTGCCCCGGCGGCGTCGGTCCGCCGGAAGTCGCGGCCCAAGTAATTATACGTGAGGCGAATGAGGTTAGTATCCAATGCGCCGATGGGATGCAATGGATCCTTCAAAGCTGCCGCGGTTGCACAAAGTCGCGCTTGCGTGAATTCAGGCTGACTGTCCCCCAGTACGTTACCTTGATGCGCAAGGTCACTGATTGCGGTCGGTTAACGGCCTTACACGGAAGTTCCGGCAGGCCCGGCACTCTGTATTCTACCTGCTCGCAGTTGTCATATGAACGGCATGCGTGCATGTCCTCGACGCAGTTTGTATCCAGGTACAGGTGTGCCGATTCTCGCCCGACGGGACAAACCGGAAATCCGGTGCTCGCGATCCCGCAGACAAAAGTGCGCGGCGAAAGAGGGCCGCGTGGTCGTTGTCTCAACCGCTGTACAGTGCGTCCACCCGGTCTGACATCCCTTGTCGAAGCTTCGGATCCCTGGAATGACGGACGGCAGTGAAGGGCGGATTTGTGAACAAAAATACTACCAATGTGTTACACCCTATTTTCTTCCATACATTTGTTTGCAACCCTCTTAGTTTAGGAAGCGCTCGGAATTTACCGTCGCTTGCGACGATGGAGGAATCGGCGCCACCTGCAGAGACGTATGGCAGCAGAACGCGGAACGCTGGAGACCATAGCGCAAGGGCTCGCGAGCCTTTTCCTGCCGCTCGAAGATAGGATTCGAGCCGGCGACATCCGCTTGCTGCTCGCCGAACTAGGCCTTGAATTCCCCGCCAGTGTAGATGGCGATGCCGGTCTCGTCGCCGCCATGCAGTCCGAGGTGCTGCGTATTCGCGACCTGCCGCCGATCATTGGCGCCTTGACGGATGCGGTCACAAACGAGAACCTCCCGCAGATCATCGCCAAGGGACTCCAACTCGCAAACGCCGTCCTCACCCTGATCGGCGAGACGGAAAAACTTGGTACCGCAATCCGCGCCCTCGCGGGAACCGGCATACCGCCCGCAGAACTGAACCAGTTCGCCGCGGAGTTACCTGGCCGCATAGTCGATTACCTGGTGGTCCGAAATCTCGAAGAAATCCCCGGCGCCGCCGAGGTGGGCGATTTCGTCGGTTTCGTAGAACGCGTGGATGTGCCCGGCGTGGACGCGCAACATCCCGCCTTCACCCGCCGCAAGCTTCACCTCGATCAACTCACCGGTTTCATTACCAACCCGCTCGGACAACTCGGCGCAAAGTATCAATGGGGCATGCCGGGCTTCACCGGTTTGCCGCTGCTGCAAAAGCTTGCCACCCTGCTCGCCCAGGCCGGTGTTCCCGCCGTTCTCGATACCACCGGCCCCCTGCCGGCGCTCGACTTTGTGTTCGTGGAGGTGACTCCGAAACTCGATGCCCCGCAGGGCCTCGTGATCAAGGTGATCCATCCGCTGGCGATCGATAACGCCGCGCCCTTTGTAGAGGACGACTGGCAGATCCGCATCATCCTGAACACGCCTATCGGCCCGGGCCTCCAGATTGTCGTTCAGCCGAACGACGGTATTACCTTGATCCCGGCCACGCTGGGCAACCGGGTGGAAGGCGATCTGATGGTGGAATGGACCGGCGGGAAAACGGATGGAACGCCGTACCTCATCGTGGGCGAGCCCGGTTCGAGCCGCCTCGAAGCCCGACAGTTGGTGGCGCGCGCGGGCGCGGGGCTCGCGTGGAATAGCAACACCAACCAGGCAGTAGGCACATTCAAAGTTGAAGCGGATATCAATAATGGCAAGCTTGTGGTTTCGCTCGGATCGGCCGACGGCTTTATCGGCAAAATCCTGGGCGGCTTCGGCCTGGAAGCCAATTTTGGGGTTGGCATTGGATTTTCGACGAAGCAGGGTTTCTATTTCCACGGATCGGCGACGCTGGATATTCAACTGCCGCTGCACGTGCAGCTCGGCCCGGTAGAGCTGACCGCACTCACGCTTACGATCGGTATCCAGGGCAGCACATTCCCCATAGGACTGCGCACCGACATTAAGGCTTCGCTTGGGCCCCTGAAGGGCGTGGTAGAGCAGATCGGGGCAGGTGTCCAGATCAGTGTCCCGGATAACCGCAAGGGCAACGCGGGACCGGTCGATTTCAAGCTGATATTCCTTCCTCCCACCGGAGTGGGGCTCTCGATCGATCTCGCGGTCCTGAGCGGTGGCGGCTTCCTCAGAGTAGATTCCGACCGCGGAGAGTACGCAGGCGCTCTCGAGCTTACCCTCGCCGGTTTCATCTCCCTCAAAGCCATCGGCATTATCACCACGAAAATGCCCGATGGATCGAAGGGCTTCTCGCTGCTCCTCATCCTGACGGCCGATTTCGGCCCGGGCATTCAGCTCGGCTTCGGATTCACGCTGCTCGCAGTCGGCGGCCTCGTCGGATTGAACCGGACGATGAATCTGCCGGCCTTGATGAACGGGGTGCGCACGAACGCCATCGAGTCGATCATGTTCCCCAAGGACGTGATCGCCAATGCCCCCAAGATCATCAGCGATTTGCGAACCATCTTCCCTCCGCAGGAAGGCACGTTCCTGATCGGGCCCATGGCCAAGATCGGTTGGGGCACGCCCACGCTCATCAGCATTTCGCTGGGCGTCATCATTGAAATTCCGGGCAACATTGCGATTCTTGGCGTGCTGAAAGTTGCCATACCAGCGGCGGAAATCGCGCTCATCCTCCTGCAGGTGAACTTTGCGGGCGCGATCGAGTTCGACAAGAAGCGCATTTATTTCTTCGCGGCGATGTTTGAATCGCGCATTGTCTTTCTGACGATCGAAGGCGAAATGGGCCTGCTGATCGCCTTCGGCGACGACGCCAACTTTGTCCTCAGCGTCGGCGGATTCCACCCGGCATTCAGCCCGCCGCCGCTGCCTTTCCCCAGCCCGCGACGCATCTCTGTCAGCCTGCTGAGCACGCCGGTATCGCGCCTCACCATCCAGGGTTATTTCGCGGTTACCTCGAACACGGTGCAGTTTGGCGCGCGCGCCGACCTGGTCTATGGGCTCGACAGCCTGAACGTGCACGGGAGCCTTGCGTTCGATGCCTTGTTCCAGTTCTCTCCGTTCCGGTTCATCATCCAGATCTCGGCTTCCCTCTCCGTGAACGTCTTCGGAGCCGGCCTGTTCTCCGTAGGCGTCAGCGGCTTGCTCGAGGGCCCCGCCCCTTACCACATCAAGGGCCATGGCTCGATTTCGCTTCTGTTCTGGGATATCGGTGTCGATTTCGAGACCACCTGGGGCGACAGCCGCGACACCTCGCTGCCGCCCATAAGAGTGCTGCCGCTGCTCGAAAACGAGCTGAAAAAGACCGATAACTGGAGGGCGCTGCTGCCGCCCACGAGCAACCTGCTGGTTTCACTCCGCAAAATGCCGCAGGCGGAAGCCGGCCTGATCCTCCACCCCGTGGGCGTTTTGCATCTATCACAGCGCGCGCTGCCGCTCGGAATCAAACTGGACAAGGTGGGGAATCAGAAACCGAGCGACGTCAACCGCCTTTCAATAGCGGTTACCGCGGGAGGCCTGGCCAAGAAGAACGATGCGTTCGAACTGTTCGCTCCGGCCCAGTTCCAGGACTTTTCGGACTCGGACAAACTGTCGAAGCCTGCATTCGGGCCGGAGCCGTCGGGCCTCGACATGTCTGTAGCGGGCGTCGATTTGCGTTCGAGCGAAATGGTGAAGCGCGTTGTCCGCTACGAAGAGATCATCATCGACAACAACTACAAGCGTTTTTCGAGGCGGTACTTCCGCTTCACCGCCTCTCTGTTCAACCACTTTTTAGCCGGCGCGGCGGTAACCAAATCCAGCCTGTCACAGGCGAACAGAAATAAGGTGCAGCCGTTTGCGGAGAAGATCGATGTCGCGAAGGAAACCTTCACTGTCGCCTTCCAATCCAATAACCAGGCCTACGCGGCTGATTCCATCTCGTTCCACAGCGAGGCCAGCGCGCGCGAATACCTCAGTCAGAAAGTAAGCGCGCAGCCGTCGCTGGCGGATGAAATCCACGTGATTCCCGGCTTTGAGAGGGTGGCATGAGTCCTCTAGGCACCTACTCGTTCCTCCCCTGGTTGCGCCAGGGAATGGCGAACCAGATTGCTTCGCCCGACTTCGACAATACCGTGCGGGTGCGCGCCCATATCGATGTCAAGGTCGAAGGGCGCGGGGACAAGGTCGACGGCGGCACGGACGCGGTTTCCGTCGATCATCCGGTTTCCCTGTTCGGTCCGGCCGATATTGTGGGCATCGAGCAGCGCGCCATCGTGCGCACCGAGCCGCGCAACTGGATCACCAATTTCGAACCCAACTACCTGCCGCACATCGAATTCTACGATGAGGACTTCCTCTGGCGGTACACTCCCGCCGCGGCCGATGCAAAGGCGCGACTTCGTCCCTGGATCACGTTGATCGTTCTGAAGGAAGGGGCGGAGTTTACCGACGGTTCGAACATCAAAGATAAGCCATTGCCCTACATCGACGTTCCCGACCTGACGGTGTTTCCGCGCGCGGACGAGCTTTGGGCCTGGTGCCATGTGCATGTCAACCGCTCCTTGGCGGCGAGCGATGCCGAGTTCGTGTCCAAGAACATGAACCAGGTGATTCCGAAATTACAGGCGGCGCTGGGCGAGAATCAGGACCTGGCATACTCGCGCCTGGTGTGCCCCCGGAAGCTGGCGGAAAATACCGCGTACCACGCGTTTTTGATTCCTACATTCGAGGGCGGGCGCCGCGCCGGCTTGGGAATCGATATCGGCGACATTGCAGCCACCATGTCGGCGTGGGATCCGGCGGCAAGACCGGACGGCCAGAGCTTTCCTTATTACTACCGCTGGTTTTTCCGTACCGGCGCCAATGGCGATTTCGAAACCCTGGTACGCCTGCTGAAACCTAAACCGGTGAACGCGCGTGTGGGCATCCGCGAAATGGACGTACAGTTCCCGGATCCCAAAGTGCGCGGCGTCGATAAACCGGAGCTGGGCGGCATCCTGCGGCTGGGCGGAGCGCTTCGTCCGCCTCACAAGGTTCCTCCGGATCCACCCGACAAGTATGAAACTTGGGATCAGCCGTTTCCACGGCCTCTCCAGGAGGACTTGGCGCACCTTCTGAATCTGCCCGACGATTACCAGGCAAAGGGCGATCCCGACCCTGTCATCGCGCCGCCGATTTACGGCATGTGGCATGCGATGGTGAAGCGCGTTCTCACCGAGCGCGACGGTACCGCCATCATACCCAACGACAATTGGGTACACCGCCTGAACCTGGACCCGCGCTTCCGTGTCCCCGCCGGCTTCGGCACCCGCGTCATTCAGGACAAGCAGGAAGAATACATGAACGCCGCCTGGGAGCAGCTTGGCAAGGTGCTCGAGGCGCAGTTCAAATTCCGGCGCGCGCAGTTCGGCCTGGCGGTAAGCCAGGTCTGGTACGACTTCCACATGGCGCCGATGCTGGGTGTAAGCCAGCAGAAGACATTGCTGTTGACGGCCCCGTTGAACAAGCGCATCATAAACAACGGGTTCACGGCATTTCATAGTTTATCGGCAAGCCTGGTGCAACCAGCCATGACGTCGGCTGCCTTGCGGCGTATGGTGAGGCCCCGCGGACGGCTTATCCAGTCGCTGCCGTTCACCGCCACCGTAACGCCCGACAAGCTGCTGGCACGCGTGAACGCAGGCGAAGTCAGCGCCGCACCGCCGAAAGTAACGCCTCCCGGTATTCTCACCGCCGATAAAGCCGCCGGCCTGGTCGAGCCCAAAAACGTTCCGCCCTTCATTCTCGACCTGCTGAAGCAATATCCACGGTTGGCCTTGTACGTCCTGATCGTGGCCATTCTCATCGCGCTGCTGTTGCTCTTGCTGGGACCTCTGGGCGTTGCGTTGGCGGCTGCGGTCTTTGCCGTGGGGCTCGCAATCTATCGCAGGATCACGAGCTGGGCTCATGCGATAAGCGCGGCGAACACGATACGCGAGTCCAGCCAGACGCCGGCGGCAGTGGACGCGCTACCGGCGGTTTCGAATTTCACCATCACGGCCATCGGTACGGTGTTTACTCCCAGCGGAACCGGGCCGGACAGCTTGGAGTCCGTACGCTTTAAGAGCTCGCTCCGCTCCAGCTTCGAACTCGTCCAGGCGAGCGCCACAGTGGGCAAGCTTCCCGTTCGAACTTCGCTCGATCTGAACCAGGTGGCCACGGCCAGCGTTGCCGCGCTCCAGCCGAAGGCTACGATCGGAAAGCGCGTTTGGGCGGGCATATTCGTCCCTCCGCGCATTCTCGGCGACATCGTGCCCAAACCTTCGGAGGTGTTCGTCGAGCCAATGGCGTATCCGGTGATCGACCTTCCCATGTATGAGCCGCTGAAGGACCGGTCGTCGGAGTTGTTTTTGCCGAACATCAATCTCATCGAGCCGAACAGCATCACCTTGCTCGAGACGAACCAGCGTTTCATCGAGTCGTACATGGTGGGCTTGAATCACGAGTTTGCGCGCGAGCTGCTATGGCGCGAATACCCGACCGACATGCGCCCCTCCACCTTCCGGCAGTTCTGGGACGTACGCGGCTTCTTCGATACCGACAACCTGGACGACGAGGCGCTCAAGGAGAAGTTGCGTGACATCCCGCCCCTGCACCGCTGGTCGAAAAACTCGAAGCTGGGCGACCACGACAATCGCGAGCAGGGCCAGGACAACGCGGAGGAGTTGGTGCTCGTAATCCGCGGTGAGCTTCTGAAACGTTACCCCACGGCGGTGATTTACGCGCATCGCGCCTGCTGGCAGCGCAAGGACGTCACACCGGCCGACAAGGACAAGGAACCTTGCAGCAAGTCCGGCGGCATCGATAACACGAAGGAGCGTCACCTGATCTCCCTGACGCCGGCGGAGGAAGCCAAGCCGCCGCGCAGCAAGGTGCTCACGCCCCTCTATGAGGCGAAAATCGATCCCGACATCTACTTCTTCGGATTCGATCTGACCGTGGAAAAGGCCAAGGGCGGCACGGGCGAAAACGACACTGACGACCCCGGCTGGTTCTTTGTCATCAAGGAACGCCCGGGCGAGCCACGCTTCGGTCTCGATACCGACAAACAAGACCAATTAAACGACTGGAACGATCTTTCCTGGGACAATGTGCAACCAAAGCCGCCCGGGTCTTTTATTGAGATCTCGACTTCACCGGCGAACTTCCCTTTGCTGCCTCCCGGACCGGGCGACGACGAGAAGACCCAGCAGCACAAGGAAGACACCAATATTGTCTGGAGCCATGATATGAGCTCGGCCGAGCTCGCCTACATCCTCTTCCAGGCGCCGGTGCTGGTGGGAGTGCACGCCAGCGAAATGCTTCCCAAGTGACCGTGGACTATGGCCGATTTCGATCAATCCCGCGAGCAGCTTCGAGCCAGCCGAGCCCGGCGTGACCAGGCATTGGATGCGATAGCCGCGTCCCAGGAGCGGCTGAAGCGCATTGCCGCGAGCCAATCCGAGCTCGATCGCGCCTTCAACGAGAACAACCAGGCGGCCATTGCCGAGCGCAATCGCCTGGCGCGAGAAAAAGAGGACGAGAAAGCGAAGCTGAACCAGTTTCGCAACGGCCGCGACTCGGCGATTGCGGCCGAAGCGGCGGCGATCGAGGACTGGGTGCTATTCACCGACCCGCGCCACGGAATCGAGCGGCTGAAGGACGATACCCCCATTCTGCTCATGCCCGTGCGCCTGGAAACCCGCTTCAAGAGCGTGGCTGCAGCGGGCGCACCGGCTGCGGTCCCACAACTTTGGGTACGCATCTACCCGGACGACTGCTGGATTGATTCGTTCGACGCCACGCTCACCGAAACCGAGGTCACCAACGCCAAGACATATTGGGCCTCCATATGGGCCGCGGGAGGAATTGAAGACCAGCAGCGAGGCGCGTGGCGGGCACTGGCCAACAGCCACGGTTCCGGCCGCGCGGCTTGGATCGTCCAGCAGTTTCGTCCCGTCAACATTGCCGCGGAACCCAAGAAGCAGCCGGATCGGCCGCAGGACGTCATCCTGGCCATCCCAACGGAAACGGCCCTGGCCGACAATGAAGCGGGCTGGATATCCGATTACTGGAAGGCGGTCTGGATCGCCGACGGCGACGGCGAGAAAACGGCCACCGCGCAAGCTGTTTTAGAAGGTCACGTAGGCGCCGCGCGCGCCGCCGAGCTGATCGCGCAATATCAGCCCACGAACTTCGACGCGCCGCTCGCTCCCGGTTTCGAAAAGCCCGATGTCCGCGTCAGTGTCGCGTTCGTGATCTTCCCGGCGATCGATACCAAGCAGAACGCCTGGGCGCGCGCGCCGAAGATGACGGTGTTGCCCGACCGCTTCGTATTCCTGGGCTACACGGGCACAACCCTCGCGGTAGTCGAGCTCGGCAATCCGGTGCCTTCGCCTCTCTATACCGGCCCGGATCCATCGGCCCCGAAAGCAGAACAGCTCCAGAACGACGACCAGGGCGACATTCAGGTACCCGACCAGTTGAAGTGGCTCTCCGATTTCGATCGCGCGGTGCAGGATGGCATGGGCTTCCGCGTCAACCTGACACGGGACCAGGCGGTACGCGGATTCGATCGCGTGCTGGTGGTAGGCCTGCGCTTAAATGCGGATCCGCAGGCCGCGCAGGGTGAGCTCGAAACGCTGCTCCGGCATCACGCCAATAGCCGCACCGGCCTGGCGGTGGTTCCCCAGGGCACACCCACGAACAACACGGAAGCCGTTGGCGCCGGCCACTCGCGGGTGGACGACCCCGACCAAAGCTTCGACGACCTGAAAGCGCCTCTCTTCACTACAACCTCCAGTTGGCTCGACAAGAAGGATGGGCAATGGATTGCCGAATTTCTGGGCGTTGACCCGGCAATCTTCGTCAACGCACACGCCGCCAACAGCACCGACCAGATCGTCGCTCGCGCCATGAACACCGCGCTCTGGCCGGCGACGCTCGGTTATTGGATGGAAACCATGATGTCGCCGGTATTCTCATCGGATGCCGTCGAACGCACGCGCGACTTTTTCGGTCAGTACATCATTGCCGGCGGAGCGGTGCCCACGATGCGTATCGGCAACCAGCCGTACGGCTTGCTTCCGGCCACCGCGATATCGCGTATGGGATGGCTCAATCCGCGAGACATTCCGGGCATCGACCATGGCGTGCCCGATCCCACTCTGCCGTTTCTGCGCCAGCTCTATCAAGTGCTCAAGGCCATCGATGACGATTGGCGCGCCATCGTACCGCAAATCTCCTACACCGGGAAACGCGATGGGGACCCGCACCAGACGCTGCTCGATATTGTCGGACTTCACCCCGGTTCTGTCGAATGGGCGCAACGCTACGCGGAAAGCCTGCGGACACTTTATAACCGCCTGGCGATGCTCGGCTTCGGCGGATTCATCCAGGCGATCATCCTCGCCGCGGAGCGGGCCGCATCGCGCGGCTTATTGACCCACCTGGGCTACACCGCAGCCGGCGATCCATCTATTCTGGAGAAAGTATTCTCGGGAGCGTTCAACCAGCTCACCGGCGGCGTCGTGGACGATCAGCCGCTCTCGGAAACGAAAAGCATTCGCGCTTACACCACCGCCGGCGACAATTACATCAAGTGGTTGATCGACGCCGCCAGGATCTCGCTCGACGCGCTCTATCAACAAGACGGATTCAAAGACGACAAACCCCCGGCCTCCCTGCTATTCCTCTGGCTGCGCCATGCGCTCCAGCTTGGGTATCACGATGTAAGTGTCCGCCTGCACGAAAGCTCGGGCCTGTACACGCAGGAAATGGCTGTGCGGGCGCGCAGCGATTATCCCTTCCTGCACGTCCAAAACAATACCGCCGTTAGCGAAAGCCGTTATCAACCCCTGTTCGCAGTGGTGCCGCAGATCACGGGTAACCCCACGCAAACCGTCAGCCAGTTCATCTCCGCAAACCTTTTCCTGCCCACGTTCGAGTTCTACCTGCCGCGGCAGCTTGCCGCGCTCGACCGATTGCAGAACGAGACCACGGCCCGGTTGGAGCGCGCATTCGCCGACCACATGGACCTCGGCGCGTACCGGCTGGATGCGTGGCTGCTCGGAATCGTGAACTACCAGCTTTCGCTGATGCGCGGCATTCGCGATGGCGGCGAAGCGCAGCCGAGGCAGGGCATCTACCTGGGCGGCTACGCCTGGCTTGAAGATGTGCGGCCCGAAAACAAAGTGCTGACGCCTGTGCAACTGGGCGATCCCGAGCTGGTTGCGGACTTCGCCAGGCCCACTGATCCGCCGCTTATGCGGGACAGCACCAACGAAGGGTACATCCACGCGCCCTCGCTGAATCACGCGGTGACCGCTGCCGTGCTGCGTAATGGCTTCATTTCGGACGCCAGTCCGCAAAACCGCCAGACGATGGCGGTGAACCTCACGTCCGAGCGCGTACGGGTTGCGCTCGGGTTGATTGAGGGCATTCGGGCAGGGCAGAGCCTGTCGGACCTCCTCGGCTACCAGTTCGAACGCGGCTTGCACGACCGGTACAACCAGGCACATGTGGACGAGTTCATTTACAAGCTCCGCAAGGCATTCCCGATCCGCGCCGACCGGTTGAATTCGACGAAATCGGAAGAGGGCGTGGCCATCGAAGCCATCGAGGCCCGTAACGTAATCGACGGGCTGGCTCTCGCCGAGCACATCAAAGCCACGGGACAAAAAACTTATCCATTCGGTAAATCTGGCCTGCCCGACCCTCCCTTGCAATCGCAGAAGGACGCAATCAATGCCGAGGCCGACCGGCTGCTCCAATCCTACGATGCCGTGGCCGACCTCGCGCTGTCCGAAGGCGTGTATCAGGCCATTCTGGGAAATTACGATCGCGTGGCTTCGACCTACGATGCGTACGCGCGCGGAAACTTTCCACCGGAACCGGATGTCATCCGCACGCCGTTCGCCGGCGCCGGCCTCACGCACCGGGTCACGCTTCACCTCGAAGCCGGCGCCGACCACACCATCTCGCCGATTCCCGGCGTCGCTATGACGCCCCGCGCGCAAGCCGAACCGGCCTTGAACAACTGGCTCGCGGCGGTAATGCCGGCTCTCGACCGGGTCGGCTGCGTGGTGTCGTTCCGGCCCACCGGCGCAGCGGGTCCCACGGAGGGAATCAACCTGCGGCAGCTCGGGCTTCAGCCCGCCGACCTCCTGGCTATCATCGGCGACGATATGCGGCAGGACATGACGGAGCTGGACGACCGCATCCTGCGGCACGCTGTTGCCAATTTCGCTCCCCGGCCGGACGTCCCCGTGGAAATCCGGTACATGGAGACCAAGGGCGCGGACTTCAGCGTGTTTGAGGCCATGCCGCTGCTTCGCCAGCTTCGTACCCTGGCGACAAAATCGCGTCCGCTTCGCGCCACCGACCTCACTCTGATGAACGAGTCGAGGGCCAAGCAGGATACGCAGCCTTTCGCCGACCCCAACCGCTTCAGGGATGTGCGCGTAGCTTTGCAAACCTTGCGCAACAATCTGGCGGCGTTTCAGCCGCAGCTCGAAGGGCCGCTCTCCGACCTGACGAACCGCCGCGGCGAGATCCTGGCGCACGCCGATGACTATGTGAACGATCTGGTCCCCCTGCTGATGGGCGCCGCCACTTTCGCGATTCTACAGGCCGGATGGGGGTTCGCCTTCGACTTCAAACGGCGAACCTACTCCGCCATTCTGACGCAGGCCTCTGGTCTCGTGTCACGCTGGAATGACAAGTTAACCGAGTTCGACGCGCTCATCGTGAAGGCCGGCGCCGCCGCCACCGACGAAGACAAGTTCGATCTGCTCGCCCAAGCCGAGCGTGCCATCTCTACCATCGCGACTACGCCCTTGCCGGCCACTCCGGCGATCTACGAAGCTAATTTAACCGGCGTCAAGCGCCCCGCGTTCGCCGCCAAGCGCGACCAGTTCGATGCCGTGCAAAACACCACGCGCACCGCGGTGACGCTGCTGCTCTCCGATGTCGCCGCGCTCCTTCCCATCACGGACTTCGATATCGTCGAGTTCTCGCTCACACCCCGCGAAGATGAGATGGTGCTCTTCGCCCAGGACGCGCTCAACATCCTGAAAACCGTCCTGGCGGAAATCGACCGGCGGTTGAAGGCCTCGAAGGACCTGCTCGACCAGTACGCCGGTGCGGCTTCCGCGGCGGACCAGGTACAGGCGCTCGAGGAAACAGCCAAGGCGCTGCTGGGCGCGGATTTTCGTATCATCCCGGAGTTTGCGATCACCGCGGCGCAAGGCGACGAGTTCGAAAATGCGCTCAACGCCAGCCGCTCGGGCGACTTGTTCCAGTTCCTCACCAACCCGCCCGATCCCGCTACGCCGCCCCTCGATTTCCCGGTGGACACGTGGCTCTATGGCATCGCCCGTGTGCGCGAAAAAGTGAAGGCCTGGGAGCAGATGCTGATGTTCGCGGGCGCTTTGGGCAAGCCGGAGCCGGCGCTTGATGCTATGCAGCTTCCGTTCACGCCCGGCGAACGCTGGTTCGCTCTTGAATTCCCTCCCAGCCAGCCGCTCAACAAGGACCACCTGCTCTATACGGCGCATTTTGCCGCCCCCTTCAACAAGGCCACCGGGCAGTGTGGCCTGTTGTTGGACGAATGGGTCGAAATCGTTCCAGGCTCGAGCGCCGACACCGGAATCGCTTTTCATTTCGACCGTCCGAATTGCGAAGCGCCGCAAAGCATGTTGCTGGTCACACCGACGGATTTCCGCGGGGCATGGCAGTGGAACGACCTGGTAGACGCCCTTAACGAAACGCTCGATCTCGCCAAACGCCGCGCCATCGAGCCGAAACACATCGACGCGACACCCTATGCGCCGTTCCTGCCGGCGACGATTACCGCCAGCCAGGTGTTCCAGTTGACCATATCCCTCAACATGGCGCTCAACAATAATGTGGCCACGCTGATCTCGAGGAGCTGAAATGGCTGAAAAACTGATCACCGCCCAGCTTCAATCCGTCGTCAATTCAAAGTCGATACCGGGGATTCTCTTATTCAATCGCCTGGAGGGCCGCCCGCGCGCGGAGAAGTTCGACCGCGCCCTTCGCGCCGAAGTTCGCGATGCACTCTGGATGCTCACGCGCCAGTGGCAAGTGGGAGAATTCCAGGGCGACGACGCCGGGTCGCCCATTTTTCTAAAGGCGCGCATCGATACCACCAGGATTACTAAATACCAGCCGGCGAGCGGGCCTGTGGAGCCTTTCGATGATTCCATTCCCCTCGAAGCGCATGTCGAGCGCATGGCGATCCCCATGGCCCAGGGGCCGCACGAGATCTCGCTCGATATCCGGCTGCTGATGGGCCGGCACTGGCTCAAGCTGGTTCAGCCCCTGGCGGCGGCCGCGGTGTCTCAGTTCATCGCCGCGTACCCCATCCACAAGCCGGACCCCACTGTACCCGACGATGCACCTACCACTGCTCATCCGGAGGCTTGGTCGAGTTTCCTCGCCGTGTCGGGCCGGCGCATGGATGGCGCGAAGCTGTACGCTCATCTGGGCAACGCCGCCAATCACGCCTACGACGGTATACCGGCACTCGCCGGCCTCAAAGCCCAGACGGACGCGCTCGCCCAACGCTTTGTTGGGTGGTTCGACAAGCTATTCTACGAGCCCGCCAGTAATCCCGCGTGGGAACCGGACCGCCTGGAATACCGGTTCGCGGCGTCTTCGCCGCAAAAGGACGCCGAGAAGGTTTTAGTGGCCGATGAATATTACCAGGGCCACCTCGATTGGTACAACTTCGACATTGATCCCGACCGCAAGTCACTGGGTGACGGTCCTCCGGAAACCGCACCGCCCGTAGCCACGAAGCTGACCATGCTTCCCACGCAGGTGACCTTCAACGGCATGCCCAACACGCGATGGTGGGAATTCGAAGACGGCGCGACGAACTTCGGCGATGTCAAGCCGGATACGACAGACCTCGCGAAGTTGCTGCTCATCGAATTCGGCTTGATCTTTGCCAACGACTGGTTCCTGGTCCCGTTTACGGTGCCTGCCGGAGCGATTGCCAACGTCCGCGGTATGGCGGCCACCAACGTCTTCGGCGAGCGCATCTGGATCGAAGCGGCCGGCAGCGGCGATGACGACGATTGGCAGCGCTGGGCGATGTTCCTGCTCTCGATAAAAGGACAGGGCCACCAGCCCGCGGACTTGAGCCTGATGATTCCTCCTGCCGCGCAGACGGTCCTCGAAGGTAAGCCGCTCGAAGACATCATGATTGCACGCGACGAGATGGCCAACATGGTTTGGGGCGTGGAGAAAACCATTCCGTTGCCGTCGGGCGACCTCAAGCCGGGCCGCGAGGCCGCCTACCAGACGCGCGCTTTCTTCGAACGAGACCTGGAGCGGCGTCTCGGACATCCTCCCGATCCGCCGCCTCCCGCGCCCGGCGCTCTGATCCGATACCAGGTGATGAGCAGCGTACCCGAAAACTGGATTCCCATGATTCCCGTTCACGTACCCAACGACAACCGCGAGGTGCAGTTGCAGCGGGCGGCCATGCTGCGCGTTATGGTGGGCGACCCGGACGATCCGAAGCCGGTCCGGCCCCGCACCTCGCTCTTGCGGCAGGGCCTCGACGCAGGGCAGCCCTATTTCGTGCACGAAGAAGAAGTGCCCCGCGCCGGCGTCCAGGTTACCCAGGGTTTCCAGCGAACACGCTGGCGGGATGGCCGGGCGTGGGTCTGGCTCGGCGTGCGCAAGCAGACCGGCCGCGGCGGCAGTTCGAGCGGCCTGGCATTCGACAGGATTGTGGACGTGAAGTAAGGAGTGTCTATGGCGGATCAGCGAGCATTAGACGAGCGGGAGGCGCGCAGGCTGGTGCAGGATCGCTTTCTGGCGGCGTACGACGAGGTAAAAGCCGAGCTCATCCACATACCCGGTATCGTCAACATTGGAATGGGCCTGCGCGAACGCGGCGGTGTCCTCACGAATGAACCGGCGTTTCGCGTTTACGTGGATGAGAAACTGCCCCTCGCCGATGTGCAGCCTCTAAACAGAATCCCCGCGGAAGTCCGGGGCTTTCCCATCGACGTCATCAAGACTCGGCCGAGGGTACCTAAGCTCGGCTTCAACGACGAGAATGACAAAAGGAACTACAAGACCAAAGTCGGCGGCAGCAAGATCGGGGTAGATATTCACGGTACGGGAGGAGGGACCCTGGGTTGCTTTGTATCTCCCATTGGCGATCCCAGTACCGTTCTGATCATGAGCGCTCAGCATGTGCTCATGCCCCGCGAGTTCAAAGGAGCCCCGCACGGTAAGGACGCAGGTGTAGGAGTAGGCCAGCCGGACTACAGCGGGTCCTTGTGTTGTGTGTGCAACGAAATTGCGAAAAACGTGGAAGGCGACAAGGAACTCGACTGCGCCTTCGCGCGCCTCAAGCCAGACGTCAAGTTTGCGCCCAAGGTCCGCCGCATTAAGAGAAGCGATGGTTCCGTGGAACTGACCGGTGTCCTAAAAGGCGCCGATTTCGCCGTGCAAGGAAACCCGGTCTGGAAGGTGGGCGAGAAGAGCGGGCTCACGCGCGGCACACTGTCCGAGATCCATCCGTTTGTACCTTTAGAGGTTCACGCCAGCGCTCCATTCGCCTATTTCATAGACAATGGCGACTCCGGCTCGGTCTTAGTGGATGCTGTCACCGAAAAGGTGGTGGGTCTGCTCCACTCGGGGCCTGACCACGGAGCAACGGTGATTGGGTTTGCGACCCGTATGAGCGAGATTATCCGCAAGTTTAGCGTCGACATTCTGGCCACCGATGAAAGCCAGGAATATGACGTAATGGGATGGGACGAGGAGGAACGCATCGGAGTCACCGGTCCTCCCACGCCTGATGACGTCTTCGCCGCGGTTGCCGATCGTCTCCGGATGACCGAAGCGGGATCCGAATTGCTCAACCTGTTCGGCCGCCACAAGAACGAGATCTTCGAACTGGTCAACCATCGCAGGCCGGTTACGATTGCGTGGCAGCGCAGCCAGGGTCCCGCCTATCTGGCTGCATGGATGCGCAGTGTTCGGGAGCCCGTCTACCGTGTCCCCGAGTCGCTGAATGGGGTGACACGGCAAGAGATCGCCGGGCGTCTGCGCGAGGCCTTCACCCAGTACGGAAGTGACGCGTTGCGTGCCGGCCTTGCATCTCACGCGCACACGCTCAGCCGGATTTGGCTCGAATCGTCCAACATGGAGCAGGGTATCGCGGCGTGGGAGCGCAGCCGCACGTCTGCCCTGGTGCGGTAGGAGTCGGCGCGGCATCGAAATTCCACCGGACGAGTGAGGAGGCGTATATGGCGGATCAGCGAGCATTGGAAGAACGCGAAGAACGCCGAAAAGAGCAGGAGCGCTTTATGGCCGTCTATGAGGAGGTCAAAAACGAACTCCTCCGCATACCGGGCGTGGTCAAGGTCGGTCTCGGGTTACGCGAGCGTGGAGGCCAGTTGACCCGTGAGACAGCCTTCCGCGTTTATGTGAAAGAGAAACTGCCGGAGTCGGAGATTCCGCCCGAAAACCGGATACCGAAAGAAGTCCGTGGATTTCCTATCGACGTGATCAAAGTCCGCCAGCCGATCCCAATCATCGGGTTCAATGATGAAGACGACGGGGTCAACTACAAGACGAAGGTGGGCGGAATCCGTGTAGGCAACGAGGAGGCCGGTTCCGGAACCGGTACGCTCGGTTGTTTTGCGCGTCTGAACAGCGATGGCTCCGTCGTGCTCCTGAGCAACCACCACGTGCTATTCCACGCGGGCGGCAAGGTGGGAGACGGAGTCGGGCAGCCTGACTGGAGTGGTTCCTGGTGCTGCGTATGCAATGAGATCGCTGAGGTTGTTGCAGGCGACGTACCGAATGACTGCGCCATCGCGCGTCTCAAACCGGACGTGAAGTTTGCTCCCAAGGTTCGCCGGATCAAGAAAGCCGATGGCACAGTGGAACTCACTGGCATCATTGCGGGCAGCGACACAGCGGTTAAGGGTGACGAGGTTTGGAAAGTGGGTGCCCGTACCGGCCTCACGCGGGGAACCATCGCCGAAGTGGTGGGTGAGATCGAAATCCATCCAATGGCGCCATTTACCCGGATCGCGAATGAAGGCGACTCGGGATCGGTGGTGGTGGACTTCGCCAGCGACAAAGTCGTGGGTCTGTTGTACGGCATTGACAGGGCAACTGGGACGAAGGGAGTCGCGAACCACATCGGTCCCATTCTTATCTCCATGGGCATCACGATCATCCCGACCGATGAAACCCAGGACTATGACGTGAAGGGTTGGAACGAGGAGCGCCTCGGGGTCGCCGGCCCTCCGACACCCGGAGACGTGTTTGCCGCGGTCGCAGACCGTCTCCGGATGACCGAAACCGGCGCTGAATTACTCAATTTGTTCCGCCGTCACAGAAACGAGATTTCCGAACTCATTAACCATCGCAGGCCGGTAACTGTCGCCTGGCAACGCGGCCAGGGCCCGGCCTACCTTGCCGCAACGATGCGAAGCGTTCGCGAGCCCGCCTACCGGCTTCCCGAATCACTGAATGGAGTGACGCGGCAGGAAATGATCGAGCGGCTATTCGCGGCTCTCACGCGGCACGGAAGCGATCGATTGCGCGCGGATCTCGAATCCCACGCCGATGCACTGATTCGGATCTGGCTCGAATCTTCCACCATGGAGGAGGCGATTGCGGCCTGGGAGCGCAGCCGCGCGCCTGCGCTGCTGAGATAGAGTCGCAACAAAGTCCGCGTTGCGCGGCCATGAAATTGACGGTGATCCGGAATGGTCAGAATACTCGAACAGCCTGAGAATCAGAAACCTGCGATGATGGGCAGTTCGCACGAACGGCAATCGGTGGGCTCGTCTGCTGGCTTATGTTACAGGGCTGGTGAACCAGGAACTGCTGCTGCAGAACGAGTACCTGGCTGCGGAGAACCGGAATTCTCCGGGCGCACCTGCCACCACGGCTGCG
Organism: Bryobacteraceae bacterium; assembly: GCA_041484525.1. Taxonomy (GTDB): domain Bacteria; phylum Acidobacteriota; class Terriglobia; order Bryobacterales; family Bryobacteraceae; genus JBGPHT01. The sequence goes on from JBGPHT010000076.1 coordinate 20,080, forward strand.
CCTGTCGGATCCGGAGCGATGCACGCTGGCTGAGATCGGCACGCGACTCGAACGCCCGCGTACCCGGATCCAAGTAGATGGCAAATCCAACGACAAGGCCTGGCAGACTGCTGACCCGATCGTCCTGATCTTCCCTTGGGAATCGCAGACCGGTGCGAAACAAAAGACCACAGTTCGCCTGCTTTGGGACGACCAGACCCTCTACGTTGGTTACGAATGCGAAGACTCCGACATCGCCGCGCAGTTCACCGAACGCGACGATCCTACGTACCGCGATGACGCGACGGACGTTTACTTCGGTCTCGAAATGAATGCCCGCGGGGTACTGTACGACTATGTGTCGCTCAAGCCGGCGCAATAGTCCTGAAGCGCTTCAACTTGCAGGGTGTCCAATTAGCTACGTTTATCGACGGCACGCTGAATGCACGCGGCGATCATAACAAAGGCTGGAGCCTGGAGGTCGCCATTCCACGGGCGAACTTCGAGGAGCTGTCCAGCCGCCCCGAGCCGTTGTACTACACCAGTCCCAAGCAACTTGCGGCGGCTCTTCCCGCGTCCACACCGGTGGGAACGGGGACGCTCACGGTCACTTACCGCGACAAGACCAGCGCTCCATCGCCGATTCAGGTTGTTCCCACTACACTGCTACTTGCGAAAATCTTCGAAAGCGACGAAGATTTTGCGGGAATAGTCGCAGCCTTGGCAACAGGAAAGCTACCGCTATTGCATCAGGCTTGAATCGGGAGTGCTCCAGCGCGGGGTGCCCGGGCGTGACGCAAATGTCGATCGCCGGTTCGTTCGGCGACGCTGCGCGGTCGCCCCCTCTGCAGAATATCCATAAAACCGATAGCGCCCGCTAAATTCTGCATCGCGTTAAATCTGCCACCGTATATTACATTAGTGCCTCTCTCGCGCCGCCACTTTTTGCAATCTGCCTTTAGCCCGTTCCTTCCCCAAGAGGCCCGGTTCTCCGCAGATGTCAAAGTGGTCACGCTTTTCGCCACCGCCCGCGACCGCAAGGGCCGGATCGTTCGCGATCTATCGAAGGAGGATTTCCAACTGGAGGAAGACGGATCGCCGCAGACGATCCGCTACTTCTCGCGCGAGTCAGATCTGCCAGTGAAGATCGGCATCCTGATCGACACCAGCCGCAGCCAATACGGAATCTTGGAGCATGAGTGCCGCGCCAGCTATACATTCCTGGACCGAATGCTGCGCGAGGGCAAGGACTCGGCCTTCGTTATGAAATTTGATGTTGCGGTGACGATGCTACAGGGGTTCACGTCGTCGCGTACGCTGGTGTATTCGATTCTCTACTTCGACCCGCGCGGGTACATGCGGGCGCGGCGGGACCGGAGCAGTCTCCCGCTTCCGGTGGCCCGGCGTGGCCGGCCCACTTTGCAGCGGCTCTCCGGCGAGACTGGAGGCACTTCTTTTCTGGTGTCGCAGAGGCAGGCGGTAGAGCAGGTTTTTGACCGCATCCAAGACGAACTGCGCAACCAGTACAGCATGGGCTATACACCCGACCGTCGGGACGCCGGCAGGGGGTACCGGAGAATCCGGCTTACGGTGCGTAACAAGAGTGTGACGGTGCAGGCGCGGGATGGGTTTACCCGGAGTGAGGGGGGCCGGGGGAACCCGGTACGTCCGGATTCCGGCCCGATCGACTTCGATCCGCACGCCCCTCCCGTAGTTCCAAGCGATCCGCCGGTAGCGGGTGGCTTCGCGTTGGCGCAGCCCGCTTAAGGTTTCGCCGTCGTCCGGCGCCACGTTGGGCGGACCCATCAAGCGCAACGCACCTTCATCTTCGGCGACTATTCGGGGTTCCGAGTTCTAGGCGCAGCGTCACCCGCGCATCCGCCGTCGCGCCAACGCCATCACCCCACAACCTAGCAACCACAATGTCGCCGGCTCCGGCACGACCTGCAGCGCCCCTCGGATCTCGCCCCCTCCGAACTGCGTAGTGTGGAAGTTGATATACGAGTTCCCACTCAATATGTTTGGCAATTGCGCGGTTAACGTCGTGTTATTGCCTTCGGTCAAGTCCCACTTTCCGCTGAATGTGCCCCCCACGCCCGTACTAAACGGCGAGAAGGTAAAGTCGTTGGGGTTGTTGTCGTTGAAGGGACTTCCGAAAAACCCCCAAACGACTGGGGCGTTGGTAGTCGGCGTGACCAGTGCTGCGGCATGAATGTGCGCAGCCACCAGATTGTCATTCACGTCCGGCGTCTGAGACCCGGTGACGTCAATGTTAAAGATCGTAGCCGTAAACGTCATGGATGTCATGGCGTCGTTGATCACGAAATTTGCCGCACCGAACGATGCCGGACGCGGAGCGCCGGTGGATGTCGTCGGATTAGTCGGCGGATTCTCCTGGGAGTTGGTCAGAGTTGCAGTCAGCAGGATACTCGCCTGCGCGGCGGACCCGCAAACCACGGCCATAGCCGCAAGACAAAGTTGGGCTCGGGGCATCAAGTTCTCCTGCACGCAATCATGACTCTCACCTTCCGCGCCGTCAACGCACCCATGTACTCCCGCTCACAATGGCTCCGAGTTGGTCCGGCGTTGACGAGGGTAGGGACGGAATTAGGGACAGTGCCGACACTGCCACGGAGTCAAGCCATTCCGGTGGGAGAATTAACTAGATGTGTTTACAAAAAGTTGAAATGGTCGGGGCGGAAGGATTCGAACCTTCGACCTCCTGGTCCCGAACCAGGCGCTCTACCAGGCTGAGCCACGCCCCGACAAGGGAAACGGCAAAGGAAGACGAACACCAGTTTAGCATGCCGAATGGCTTCTTGCGAACGGTTGGTCCTCCTGCGTACCATCGAACTTGTGGCGGGAAGCGACAAGCTACGCGAGTTGCCGGCGGTGCACGAGGTTCTCGATCGGCTCTCCCCTGCCCTCGGGCGCTTTCCGCGCGCGCTAATCGTCGCGGAAATCCGCCGCGCGCTGGATGACATGCGCGCCGAAATCGCACGCGGCCACTCCAGCGCGGAGGACATCGAGACCCGAGTCGGGAAGGCTCTGGCGGCGATCGAAGAGCCGTCGTTGCGGCGCGTCATCAATGCGACCGGCGTGGTCCTGCACACCAATCTCGGCCGCGCGCCGCTCGGGCGCGTCGAGATCCTGCCGGGATACTCGAACCTGGAATACAATCTGGCCGGCGGCCGGCGCGGCAAGCGCGATACCCACACGGCGGCCTTGCTCGAACGGTTGCTGGGAGCGCCGGCCATCGCCGTCAACAACAACGCGGCGGCCATTTTCCTGGCGTTGCACGAACTGGCGGCGGGCGCTGAGGTGATCGTCTCGCGCGGGGAACTGATCGAAATTGGCGATGGCTTCCGCATTCCCGATATCATGGCCCGGTCGGGCGCCATTCTGCGAGAGGCCGGGACCACCAACCGCACGCGCATCGAAGATTACCGCGACGCCATCAACGATCGCACGCGCCTGCTGCTGCGCGTCCACCCCAGCAATTTCCGGATTTCAGGATTTACCGCCCGGCCCGAGTTGCGCGAACTGGTCGCGCTCGGGCGCGAACGCAACCTCCCTGTCTACGAGGACCTGGGCAGCGGGTGCATCGCCGACCTCAGCCGCTTCGGTATCGATGAGCCACTCGTTGGAGCCAGCCTGGCAGCCGGCGCCGATCTTGTCTCCTTCAGCGGCGACAAACTGCTCGGCGGCCCGCAGGCCGGCATCCTCGCTGGAAAAGTGGAGATCGTTTCGCGCCTGCGCCGCAACCCGCTCTTCCGGGCGCTCCGGCTCGACAAAATGATTTACCAGGTGCTCGAGAACACACTGCGGCATCTGCTGCTCGAGCAATGGGACGCGATTCCTGCTTTAGCGATGATCCGCCAGCCTGCCTCCCAAATTCGCGCACGTGCGGAGGCGCTGATGGCGGCCGTTCCCGGTCTGCGCGCCGATATCGTCGCGGGCGATTCGGTCATCGGTGGGGGCGCCACGCCCGAGCAGTCCATACCGACGTGGCTCATCCAGATCGAATGCGCGGACGTTGTAGCCACCGAGCGCCGCCTGCGCACGGGCAATCCGCCCGTGATCGCGCGCATCGAAAACGAACGGCTGTTGTTGGATTTGCGAACCGTCTTCGAAGAAGAGGAAGCGGACGTGGCGGCCGCGCTGCGGCGCCTCTGATCTACGCCCGTTCCTGGTACGTGCCTTCGGCGGTATTGACGCGGATCTTCTCGCCTTCGGTGATGAACGCCGGCACCTGCACTACCAGGCCCGTTTCGAGCTTGGCCGGCTTGGTCACGTTCGACACGGTGGCGCCCTTCAGCCCCGGCTCGGTCTCGACGACAGTCAGGTCAACCGTAGCCGGCAGTTCCACGCTGATCGGCTTGCCTTCGTAAAACTCAACCGTCACCTTCAACTGCGAAATCAGGTACTGCGTGGCGTCGCCCAGCAGGTCCTTCATCAGGTGCATCTGCTCGTAGCTCTCGGTGTTCATGAAATAGTAGAACTCGCCATCGTCGTACAGGTACTCCATCTCATGCTCTTCGAGGAGCGCTTTTTCCACCTTGTCTTCGGACGAGAACCGATGCTCTGTCATACTCCCGCTACGCAGGCTGCGCATCTTCGCCTGCACGAACCCGCGCAGGTTTCCGGGCGTACGGTGGTTGACGCTGAAAATCGAATACAGCTCGTTGTTGAACTTCACTACCATCCCCGGACGCAGTTGTGTTGCTGAGATCATAGAACCTCAAGATGTAAACTTGACCCTACGGGCGTCGATATTCCAGTATACCCCGCTGCCTGACAGGACGCGGCTTCCGATGTACGCTCGACGACCGCGTTAGAACGGCATTATTTCTTCGCGCACAGGGTCGAAATCGATCCGCCGCTTCTGCATGTACGCGATGTTACCCAGGTGCGAGGCCTGGGCCGAGCGATGGCCCACCAGCACGTCGCCGTTCGGTAGTTTCCGCGACCGCACCGAGTCCAAGAAGTTTTGCACGTGGTCCATGTCGATGTCGCTGAATTTCTGTACCACCACCGGTTGCACGTTGCGTCCGCGGGGGTAGAACTCATAGCGGCTGCGGTCGATCCAGAGCCGGCCCTCGGTGCCGCAGAACTCCTGCGCCGCGCCCGTGATACCGGGCACCAGCGTGGCTTCAAATGTCGCCGTAAACTGCGTGGGGTATTCCAGCAGCACGTTGATGGTGTCGGGCGCCGTTCGCCCATCCTTATAGTGATACACGCCGCCCGCCGCCGAAGCCGAAATCGGAGTGTCCTGCCCCATGAACATATGGACGACGTCGATCCAGTGCGTGAACAGATCGGTAACCTGCCCGCCGCCGAAATCCAGGTACGCGCGCCAGTTGTAATACTGTTGCGGATCCCAGTCGCGCCACTTCAACGGCCCCAGGAAATGCGCCCAGTCCAGATCCTGCGGCATCGTCTGCAGCGAAGCCGGCGCCTTGCGCAGGTGGTAGCCGTTGCCGTGCCACCAGGTGCGCGCCAGCGTGACTTTCCCCAACTTGCCGCTGTCCATGTACTCCTGCTTGGCCTGAATGTAGTGCTTGCCCGACCGCTGCTGCATCCCGACCTGGCAGATCCTTTTGTTCACCCGCGCCGCCTTGACAATCGCCGGCCCCTCTTCGATCCGCAGCGTGAGCGGCTTCTCGACGTAGACGTCTTTGCCCGCGTTGAGCGCGTCGATGGCCACCTGCGCGTGCCAGTGATCGGGCACACCGATCAGCGCCACATCGATTTCCTTGATGTCGAGCAGTCTACGATGGTCGCTGAACGTCCGGGCGCTCGCGGCCTGCTTCTTCGCTTCATCCAGGTGCGGCGCATAGACGTCGCATAGCGCCACCGCGTCCACGGTGTCGGTCTTGAGGAAGTTGCTCATGTCGTACCGGCCGCGTTCGCCGCAGCCGATGAGCCCCAGTTTGATGCGGTCGTTCGCGCCCAGAATGCGCGAATAGGAGATGGCCGTGGCGGCGGTTACGCCGCGCAGGAAAGACCGGCGCGCGACAGTGGTTTCAGACATGCCAAGATTATATACGTTTGCGGCGCGCTACGAGCGTCGCCGTGCTGCGCTAATTGTGCGTTGATCGCATTTTTGGCGATTTTGGTCCTAGTCGGCGTATTCGTAGCGGGAGTCATCCACAGGCATGAAGCACCGGTGGTCGTTAGACCACTGACGGCAGAATCCGGTCCGCCGAAGAGTTCCAATATCATCCGTATATTCGATCCAGCCGAGCACCCAAAAGCGCTCCCATCCATGCTCTTCCCGCACCATGCTGGCTTCGTGGCGGTAGATCTCAGAAGGGAACGGGATGTAACAACGCGCTCCTGCCGGAAGCGACAGGTCGAAATCCGCTCCTGGCTTTCCATCATAAGGGGGAACCATCGGCAGTCGTTCTCCACGGAACATCTCGGAGTGGGCCTTCGTGATACTCGTTCGAGAGTTCCCGGTGTTCACGATATCCAACTGACCGCCATCGGACGCAATCGTCAAGGCAGCAACTGCGATGTCGGAAAGTTCTCTGGTGATGGCATTCCTTTGGCTCCGCACTACGACGTGCCGAACAATCAGCCTTGGGCGGTGCACCAATATCAAAGACTGCCGGGTCAGCTCCGTGGCCCGCGCGGTAATCTCGTTCGATTCCCGAGTGAGCGTGAGCATGGCTTCGCTAGACCGGACAAACCCTTCATAGGCCGCTACGGCCTGCCTCATCTGCTCGACGGATTGCTGTATAAGGCCGCTGTGATGTCGCAGGACTCTCGCTTGCACGATGAGCGCTACAAACTGGAGCAGCCCAACGAGCGCGAGTACGCCCGTGAACGCGGCGATCCACCAATCTATGTTCAGGTCTTTGGTGGCCTTGGGCTCTGCGCTGCCCTTGTTTGGATTGGCACTGGTGATCTCCTTAATCGCCGGTTCGTTCGCGGCTCGCTCCTGTTTCTCACTGGATGCTTTTTGGGATTGAGCGCTTTCAGTGCTATTGGATTTGGGACGTGGCGCGGATTCTGGAGGCTTTTGGGACAGTGACCACAACGGCACGCATAAGAAAAACACGAGTAGTGTTCGGGTTCGCATGGGCGCATTGTAGCGCCGCGCCCGACAAAAAAGCCCAGTCGTTTCGGGCTGGGCTGTCGTTAGATCCCCGCCCAACTTGGCTTCGCCATCTCCTCCTCGACCAACTGCTGGATAAATCCGTGCGGGCTTTGGGAGAGATGCATTTGCGGGCTGCTGTAGGTGAGGACCATCGATCCCATCAACGGCTTAACAATCTGCTCGCCATCAGGGAAACCGAGCGTCTCCAGTTGGCGGACGTATGCTCCCGCAAACTGTCCTGGCGAATGGTAGACGAGCCGCAGTGCTACGCGGCGTTGGAAGGTAAGAGCGTCGAGTTCGCTACGCGCCCGATTCAGCAGGCTTTGATCCGCTGGAGAGAGGATTGGTGGCGGGATCGCTGGCGACGACTCGATCTTCCCGCTCGATTTGCGAGTGAATACGACGTTGACTACCGTCGCCAGGACGGCCATTCCCATAAGGAAGTAGAAGAGGAACGCGCCGCCAGTCAGCATGTGATTGGCGCTCATCTCAGGCCACAGCTTCAATCCGATCAGGATCGTCAGAACCTGCAACCCGATCTGGATAATCTGGCCCTTGTTCGAGAACCATGGCTGCTTCATCGTCGCCCCCTTCAGCGGTCCCTTGATATAGGAACTGGCCGCCGGCAGGTCAAGGGATTCCCGTATTCATCCCGGTTCATGAGGCCGGGACTAGGCGGCCAGTTCCATTCTGCGCTCTTGGTGGTGGACGTTCAAGAGCAGGCCGCCATTGGATCACGCGGCCTCCAGCAGTTCGCGCATCGTCCACATGTGATCCGTAATACCGGATGCCATCGCTGGCGTCATGCGGAGAGACTGGTGCCGACGAATGAAGTTGTAGTAAGCGAAGTGCAGGCAGTACGCCGCCCAGAGGTTCTCCCACTTCTTACTGAAGCCGTTCGTCAATCGCGTGAGGCGGCGCATGCTCATGCGAATCGTCAGGTTCTGACGTTCCACATGCGACGTGCAGATCAGGTCAGGGTCCGGGTTGCCCATGACTGGGACTCGCTCCGTGTGCGTGACATCGGGCGGGCTATACCGGCGCTGGCCTTCGGGATCGTTGACATAGACCTTGATGAGTTGCGCGAAATCGCAGCGGTCGCTCAGGGTTGTGGTGATCGAAGATTTGTAGGGCTTGAATCCATCGTTCGTGATCTGGAACCGTTGCGGCGAGGTCGCTGCGCGCAGTCCTTCGATGAATGCGTCCGTCGTGGCCTGGTCGCGCCGGCCAAGGGCGAAGTTCAGAACGAGCTTGGTATTCCGTTCGATGGCAACGAAGCAGTAGGCGTCACCGATGCTGTTGTCGTGCGCCTCCATCGGGCGCTTGTGGGATTCCTTCTTCTGAACGAAGGCCCACAACTCGTCGCATTGAACGTCCGTCACGGCAACGTTCACGATCATGCGGCCCATCAGTTTCTCGCAACGCTCGCCTACGATCACCAGGAGCTTCAGAAGCGTAGTGTGGTGGATGCCGGTGATCCTCTCCACACTGGAAACGGAGCAGCCTTCCACCAGCATCTCCAGAGCTTTCGTAGCGGGGTCCAGGCCGGTGTACATTCCTTCCAGAGTTTCGTGGGGCTCCGTGAAGGTCCGCTTGCACTGGCGGCACTGGTGGCGGGTGAGTCCGTTGCGGTGCTTGCCGTATTTCCGACACGCGGATCGACAATTGTGGCACGTCATTGTGGCCTTGCCTTTCACGGGCTGAAGCGCCAGAATGACAGTGGGTTCGCAAACCCTGCCTCTGGTGCAAGCCCGAGGTTGAGCCCCGCTGGTAGTTTCCGCTATCAGCGGGGCATGTTATTTTTTCGGGGGCGTTTCAGCCCCCGGCTTGATCGCTTCGTAGGACCTAATCCAGGCCGTCCTGGTTCCGTCACTGCCGACCCGTCCCTTCTGCCTTGTGGATCGAACTCGATCCGGAATTCTCTTAAGCGATGTGTGAATCACTGCCACGGGATTGATATACCGGTCCTTCATATCGACCCCATGTTGTTCCAGATGATTCTTGATTTCCCACGCCTCCATTCGCTTGCCCGATTCGACGAGCACTCTGTAGCAGCACTCCTGGATGCCGAGCTTTACAAGCTCAGCCCACTCGGTCTCTTTTTCCTTTTCCTCTTCGTCTTCGATTTCCGAACAGAGACTTTCCAGCACTTCGATTTTCCCGGCTACGTGGGCGCCTCGGCGCTCCAAGTCCTGCCGCTCCTCTTCCAAAGCGCGCCTTTCCTGCTCCAGTACTTCGAGCCGCCCATTAATGTGGTCCAGTTCTCTCTGGGCCTCCTCCAGTTTCGATTCGTATCGTGTAACTGGCGTCATCGCTCTAGCAGCCTTATCTTCCATGAGTATACGGGGATTATATATGGACATTTACACAAAGTCAATCGACAATTTACACAAACATGCAGAATTAGATGAGCCTACTTGGGATACGGTCATCGAGGATGCGGAGGCGCAGATAGAACGCCACAAGCGCAGGATTACCAAGCTAGAAAAGGCGATCAAAATTGCGAAGGATCTGATGGCAAAGGGGGTACCCTTTGGATCAACGCACAATTGGCGCACTACCGAGCGTCGCCGTGCGGAGCGCCCGCGAGTGTAGTGGTTCGAAGCGCTACGAGCGTGACGGCCGATACCCCGGCCGCGAATGCACGCGGTACTTCTTGGCGACGTCGCTCACGATGTCCACGCGAATCGAGCGGAAGCCTTCGTTCGGATTCGGTTGCGGATAGTAGGTGACGGTGTAGGAGTTGCTCATGTCCTCGCGGATATCCTCGAACGCCTCCACCTGCTTCTGCCACGTTTTGGCGTGATAGGCCTTGCCGCCGGTGCGCTGCGCAAGGCGGCGGAAGACGCCGGTCGAAATGGGGTCCTTGTTCACTTCGCTGGTGGAGATGACATAGATCGGGATGCCCTCGTCCTCCGCCACGGCGCGCACATCGTCCGGCGCCACCATGCTGGCGTTGTCCGGACCGTTTGAGAACACGATCACCACTTTGCGTCCCGGCACCTTGGCGGCATCGCGCAGGGCCAGCAGCAGCGCGTTATACAGGGCCGTATCGTCGCCTGCCACCGACTTGCGCAGCCCGGCGATGGCATCCGAATGCTCGCGCGAAAGCGGGGCCGCGCGCGACAGGTTGCGGCTGAACGTGTAGATCGCGATCGAGTCGGACCGGTCCAGGCCGCGCACGAAATCGGCAATGGCGTCCTCGGCGTACACGAAGCCGCGATACATGAAGTTGCTGGTGTCGAACAGCACGAACACGTTGGTGCCGACGAAAGCGTCGGGCCGGTCCATGCCGGGCAGCGAGTCCTTCTTGGCTTCAAGCAGGGGGTGCGTCGAGCCGTCTTCGGCCACCGCCACCGGCGCCTTCGCGCCCTCGGCGAAAGTCGAGATCCTCTGCAGGATGCCGTCCTCGTAAACGTGGAAATCGCTGGGCTTCAGTCCGTTGATGTAGTGGTTCTTGCTATCCGTCACCTGATAGCTCAGCACCACCATATCCACTTTGACCCGGAAAATGGGCCTCTGGTCCTGCGCGCGGAGCAGCCCCGCTCCCGCCGCCGTCCATCCAATGAAATTACGTCGCGAAATCGTCATCGTCGTTTACCGGTTCGGAAACTCTCCTACGCCCGCTTTCGGATCTACGGCCGCCACCGCGCGGCTCTTGGTCCGAACGTCTTCACCCACCCACCGCAACGACTTCAGCAGCGCCGGCCAGTCTTCCAGGTGCGACGCGAAAATGTGCTCGACCAGTTTTTGCGTCCACTCCGGAATCCGGACATTGAGTTGCGCCGGCGTTACACTCAGCTCATCCGCCAACGCCGCCCAGTATAGCGTGTTCGATTCCCAGCTTTCCGCCATGATGCGGCTGGAGTATCCCATCAAGGTTGGGAACGTCCGCAGGCCGAGCAGTTCCAACTGGTAGGAATTCGCCAGCGTCGGCTTGGGCGTGCCGAAGGCGGATGAAATGGCCGTGTAGGTCACTTCTTCGGAGGACTTCGGGAGTTGTTTCAGCTCGGCCAGCAGGCACGAATCGTCACCCGCGCGCTGCGGGGCTACATCCCGGGCCAGCGCGAACAACTCGGAAGGCGTCACCAGGTCGACGGCGTCCTTGACATTGCCCTGCTCGAGCAGGCGCGCGACCTGCGATGCCCGCGCCGGCGCCGCCAGCATCGCCAGAGCTTCCAGCACCTGCGCGCGCAACCCGGTATCGAGTGTCGACTGCGCCAGCAGTTCGCGCCCATACCTCATATGCAGACCCACCCAGTGGACCTGCGACGGCGTCACATGCCACCAGCGCGAGATCTTGGCGCTCAGGATCATCTGCGGCACCAGGTCGCCCCAAATCAGCGCCTGCGTCTGCGCGGGAATCAGGAAGTTCTGCTCGGCTTCGGCCAGTGCATAGGCCAAGCCGGAAAGCGAACCGACCAGCCGGCCGCCGCCGTTCGAAGGCCAGCCGGTGCCGTACATCTCGGTGGGCCGCCAAGTGTGCACCGTGCCTTGCATGCCGAGGAAATCGTGGCTGCGCACGAACACGGGATTGGTGTACAGTATCTGCGCTCCGGGCGGCGCGTAGTACGCATAGTTGTACGCCAGCAGCGTATCGCGCAATAACGGGGCCATGAGGCCGCGAACGTCTTTCACCTTTTCCGGGTCCGCGCCCGCCTTCTCGACGGCCGATCGCAAGTTGAGCTTGCGCTCGGATTCGATGTGTTTGTCAGTCCAGTACCCGAAACCCAGGGCGTTCTTCTCGCTCGAGCTCAGGGTGGCGCGCGGAAGCTGGATTTCGGCGACTCGCGCCGCCAGCTTGTTCACCAAAGCCGCATTCAGCTTCTCACCCTTGGCGATGGCCTCCAGATGATCGGCAAGTTGGAACAGCGTGTCCAGCGAGAGAATGCGCTGCGCTTCCAGAATGTGGTTCAGCTCCTGCGCGATCTCATCGCGCGATTCGGTGTCGTCAGAAGAGCCGGCCAACAGGTCCAGGATCCGCTCATGGGGCTGGTTCGCCGCGCCCTGTCCCTTCGGCGCCGCTGCCAGCAGCACGGTCACGCTGTTGCGGCCCGCATCGAACAGCTCGCGGGCACTTTTCACCTGCCCGAACGGAACCGTGATGCTGGAGAAGGTAGCATCGGCCTTAGTCTCGGGAATGCTGTGCTGCCGGATCAGGATTTGCCAGAGCCCGATCGACGATTGGAAGGAGCCCGCGACATCGGCGCGGAACAGCGGATCGCGCAGCTTGTTGATGGCTTCCACCGCATCCAGGAACTGATTGGCCGATTGATCGCTGAGCGTGCGCGACTCGCTGAAAATCGGGTACAGGCTGCCATAGTTATGGTAGCTGCGCATCAAACGATCCACGGTGGGCGGCTCGAGCGGCGTGGGGCGATTGCGATCCACGTCGCTCATCGCCATGAAGATCTTCAGCGGCTCGTTCTCGACAGCCTTGCGGCAGAGTGCGAATAGCGCCTCCAGCACGTCGTCGGGTTCCTTCCAGGTAGTGGCCAGACGCGTCAGCTTGCCATCGTACTTGCCCTGCGGATGATTGATGAAGAGGTTCTTCCAGATTTCCAGATTGCCGGGGATGTGCGGCTTCCCGTTGGGGTCCAGTTGCAGACGGGTGGTGAGCAGCATCATGTCCGTGTTGGAGCGGAAGACGGGCCGCGCCGGGCCGGGGCTGGTGATTCTGCCGCGCACCGCGGTGTAGAACCGCTTCATGCGGGTGGGCTCCGTCAGGTAATCGCGAACCGGCCCGCGGATGCGCGCCAGCGCGTCGAAGAGACTGGCCAGCCAGCCGTCGTCCTTGGTGACCAGCTTGTCAAAAAACGCCGCGCCCTTATCCGGCGGCGCCCCCGCCAGTTCGGCCCACGCGGCAGCCGATTTCTGACCGCCCGGCACCACCGCCTGGCCGTTGCGGATTTCGAACATGCCACCGAAGAAATCCAGCACGTGGGAGTATGCCTTCAGGCGTGCAAACGTCATCCCCGCCTTGAACGCTTCACCCGTCTCGCGATCCAGCTTGGAAAATCCGAGGTACAGGCGGCACATCGCCGGATCGGAGATGAAGGCTTCGATAAAATCTGCCTCTTTCTCCTTGCCGCCGCCCGTCCAGTATTCCGGACCGAACATCACCGGCACTAGCGTAGAGTGAAAGTCATACACGAACGGCCGGTTGGTGCGGAGCGCCTGTTCCAGCTCGTTCACGGGGAAGCCGGAGTCCGTGGTGAGGAAGGCGCGCGAGGCGTTAACCGTTTCGAGCACCACTTCCGATCCGCAGCCGCCGCGCATGCGGAATCCGAGGATACGCAGCAGCTCTGCCACTTTGGGCGATTCGCAATTCTCGATCCGGATGGTCTTGTCGGCGCCGCCCAGCTTGTCGAGCTCGCGCGCCTGCGACAGATAACGGTGTACCAGCTTGAGGTACTCGGTCTGTTCCAACGCCTCGTTGCTGTGCGATGCCTGATAGCCGTTGGTGACGACATTTCGCGCCAGCGCCGGCAGGATGTCCGCTGGATTGGCATCGGGCGCGATGGCAGCCATGCGGGAGAAGGAGCGGATGGGCCCCGGGATGCTGGCGGTCGGCCAGGCGTCGGCGCCGGCCGGCGTCTTTGCCGCGGGCAGAGCCAGCGTCTTGCCGCCGATCGAGCGGTACACATCCAGGTTCCGCGCGGCCGCTTCGTTGTCTCCTGCCAGCAGATCCAAAACCGCCAGCCGCCGGGCCGCGGATTCGGCGCGCGCCCGATCGCCGGAACTGCGCGCTACGGTCAACAATTTGTTGTAAGCGTCACGGCTCGAAGGATCGCCATACCGCTCCAGGAATTCCGCGTACGCAGTCAGTGCCGGAATGCTGTTGGGATTGTCTTGAGCGGTTTTGGCCAAGGCGGTGCGCGCGCCTGCCGTGTCGCCCGACGATTCCATTTTTCGGACTTGATCCAGGTTTTGGCCAGGCAAGGCCAATGAGAAGAAAATCAGGACGATTACCGTTACGGTCGAGAATGCCTTCATGATGGCTCCCGCGAACAATCCTGCTACTGGTGAATCACTCTATCATGTCCACCCGTAGTCTGGTGATTCTAGAATAAACAAAATCCAAAGCGCAACTGCAAGGATGTAAAAAGCAAAACTGCGGATTGGAAAACGGGAAATTCTCTTTGGATAACGTGGGCGCGGAGGCTGCCAGGTTTGGAAAAAACAGATGGCGCGCCGGTGCCGGCCACTCCCGAAACATCTGTTACGATCAAGCCGGCGTGCGCGCCAGTATCGAAAGATCGCACCGGCCGCAGCACCATTGCCGCGGCCGGCGTAAGCCAAACGTTATTGCGGAAGGTTAAACGATACGTTGCGCTCGCGATTCAATTGCGAGCTGAGCGAGCGATCCACCTGTTCCAGCGCCACCAGTTTTTCCAAGTGGTCCATGGTGACGTAATGCAAGGTGACCCCGGTCACCCAATACGCAGCCACGGCGCTGATGCTGTTGTCCTTGAACGCCACCAGGTAGATGGGGGAAGCTCCACTGCTGCCGCCGCCACCGCCGCTGCCGCTCGACAGCCTGGTCTCCTGCCCATACTCGTCGTACTCGTGGCTCACCGGACGGGCCCGTTCCACGATCACCGTGGTGGCAGGCTGCTGCGGTGGGTACACCACCGTCACGTTCGACGAAGGCTGTTGATACGCCGAACCGTAAGTCGCCGGAGTGCTGTAATACGGCGTGTCGTAGGCATCGTAGAATCCGCCGCCCCAGCCGCCCCCCCAGCCTCCGCCCCAGCCCAAGCCGCCGAATCCTAATCCGACGAACGAGGACCCGAAGAAGGGGCTCCCGAAGCCGCGAAAACCAAATCCGCGACCGGCGAATCTGTTGCCATTTACGAAGCCGCCACCGCGCCAGCCACCGCCACCGCGCCAGCCGCCGCCACCGCTCCAACCACCGCCGCCGCGGCCCATTCCGCCGCCTCCCATACCGCTGCCGCCGCCACGGCCCATGCCACCGCCGCCGCCCATACCGCTACCGCCGCCACGGCCCATGCCACCGCCGCCGCCCATACCGCCGCCGCCGCGGCCCATGCCGCCGCCACCGCCGCGCTGAGCCAACATGACACCACTGGCTAGTACGCAGCAGAGCGTAACTCGCAATAGAGTCCTCATGGAATCGCCCTCTAATTGCGAGCTTACTCCTCGAATGGCAGCGCCCGCAAGCGGGTAAGCTCCGGCGGGTGCGCGACATAAAAGTGGAGAGACCCACGCATCTTCAACAAAACGGCAAGAGTCTGAGCGTACACATACGCAAGGCTTCTGGCCGATGTGCGGCGAACGCACATCTTGACCGGTGCGGGATAGCCCGTCCTGGAGGCC
>JBGPHT010000077.1:0-34983 GCA_041484525.1 Bryobacteraceae bacterium
CGCCGTTGCTTGCACAATCGATACTTTCCGCGCCTGGATGAAGTGATCGCCGCAGTAGAAGCCGAGTTCGACCAATGGGCCGGTCGCAATGAAACACTACGCCGATTATGCGCAATTACTTAAGTCGCTGTGTTTAGAATCTTGAAATGGCGCTCGCTAAGACGCATCGTTTTTCGCGGCTGACTGGACAGCCGCGCGTAACAAGGATATGGCTGGGAGCGCTCTTGCTCGTAGCATTGGGCGTCATTGCTACGCATTCCATATCCGCCGCCCCGCAAAAGCAAGCCCAGCCCGGCGGCGACATCCCCAAGACCTTCACCGCCCCGATCGCCGCCGACGACTACGTGAGGCGCGAGGCGATGATTCCGATGCGCGACGGAGTGAAGCTGTACACTGTGATCGTCGTACCCAAAGGAGCTCGGAACGCACCCATCCTGCTGACGCGCACGCCCTACAATGCGTCCAAGCGTACCGCGCGCAACGACAGCCCGCACATGATCGCAATCCTGCCGCAAGGCGACGAGGTATTCGTCGCCGACCGGTACATCCGTGTTTTCCAGGACGTGCGCGGCAAGTACAAGTCTGAGGGCGACTACCTCATGACTCGGCCGGTGCGCGGCCCGCTGAACCCCACCGAGACCGACCACGTGACCGACGCTTACGACACCATCGACTGGCTGGTGAAGAACACACCGGAATCGAACGGACGGGTCGGCATGATCGGCTCGTCGTACGAGGGCTTCACCGTCGTCATGGCGCTGCTGGCGCCGCACCCGGCGTTGAAGGTGGCCGCGCCGGAAAGCCCGATGGTCGACGGATGGATGGGCGACGACTGGTTTCACTATGGCGCTTTCCGCCAGAGCAACTTCGACTACACCTCCAGCCAGACGACCAAAAAGGATTCAGGTGATCCCGTGCCCCGTGACGCTTATGACGATTACGAGGCGTACCGGCGTGCGGGGTCGGCTGGGGCTTACGCTCGCATGCACGGCCTCGATCAACTTCCATGGGCCACGAAGATGATCGAGCATCCCGCCTATGACGCCTTCTGGCAGGGGCAGGCTCTCGACAAGTTGGCCGCGCAGCAGCCATCGAAAGTGCCGACGATGTGGATTCAGGGCCTGTGGGACCAGGAGGATATGTGGGGCGCGATTCACTGTTATCTGGCCCTCAAGGCGAAGGGTCAAGTGGATCATAACTACCTGGTGATGGGTCCCTGGCGGCACAGCCAGGTGAATGTCGATGCCTACAATCTTGGGCCGCTCAAGTGGGAGGGGGACACGGCCCTTCAGTTTCGCCGTGACGTGCTGAAGCCGTTCTTCGATCAACATCTGCGGGCGGATGCCCCCGTGGTCAAGACTCCGCCCGCATTCATTTACAACACCGGCGAGAACCACTGGGATCGTTTGCAGAACTGGCCGCCGGCTTGCGAGGAGTACTGCGCGGCGCCGCTGAAGCCCCTCTATCTCGCGGCGGATTTCGGCTTGGGATTCGACAAGCCAGCCGCACCCGGAGCCGTCGCGGATTCCTACGTCTCCGATCCCGCGAAGCCCGTGCCGTACCTGCCGAGGCCAGTCCGGTTTTCAGATTCCGATCGCTGGAGAGTATGGCTGGTGACCGATCAGCGATCGGTGGCTGACCGCACTGATGTGTTGACGTACGAAACGCCGCTGCTCACTGCGCCCGTGCGCATCAGCGGCGCGCCAGTCGCCGATCTCTTCGCCGCCACCACCGGCACGGATTCCGATTGGGTGGTGAAGCTGATCGACGTGTTTCCTGACGAAGTTCCGAGCCAACCGGAGATGGGCGGCTATCAGCTTGCGATCTCTATGGACATTTTCCGCGGCCGTTATCGCGAGAGCTTCGAGCATCCGTCGGCCATCCCATCCAACAAACCGCAGCGCTATCGTTTCGTGCTGCCGACGGCCAACCACGTGTTTCTGGCAGGCCATCGAATCATGGTGCAGATCCAATCCAGTTGGTTCCCGCTCTACGATCGCAACCCGCAGACCTACGTGCCGAACATCTTTTTCGCGAAGCCGTCGGACTATGTGAAGGCGACGCAGTCCGTGTTCCGCTCGGGCGAACAGGCGAGCGCGGTGTGGCTGCCCGTCGTCCCGTAGTCTGAGCCGCTCATCCGGCAAATTAGCCCGTTCATGCTAACAGCCCGCCCGCACGTCAGTTACTCGTAGGTCTCTTCCCCACGACTACGCATACTGGGGACACTGTGAAGAAACTCGCTTCGGCCGCACTTATTGATACTCTGACCCTGGGCATGTGGTTCACCTCCGTGCCCCTTCTATTCGCGCAGTCGATCGGCGCCGGAACCGTTGCCGGAATCGTGAAGGACCCTTCCGGCGCCGCCGTCCCTGCCGCGACCGTCACCATCCGCAATCCGATCACCAATTACAACCAAGCGGTCGCTACGGACAGCACGGGCGCTTTCCGCTTTACCAACATACCGTTGAATTCCTATCACCTCGAAACCAGCGCCAGCGGTTTCGACCTGTACGCCCAGGATGTTTCGGTGCGGTCCACCGTTCCCCTCACGCTCGAAGTCAAGCTCTCCGTTGCCGGCAGCCGGACCACCGTTCAGGTGGAGGCCGGCGGCTCGGATCTGCTGGAGAACGTCGCCTTCGCGCACCACGATGTCGACGTCAGCACGCTCGCCAAGTTGCCGGCGTCCTCCCCAGCGTCCGGCTTGAGCGATGTGATTACGCTGAGCGCCCCTGGCGTGGTGGCCGACTCCAACGGCTTCTTCCACCCGCTCGGCGATCATGCGCAGACCAGTTACTACGTGGATGGCCAGCCGATCAACGACCAGCGGAGCAAGGCATTCTCTACGCAAATGCCGGAGAACGCATTCCAGAACATGGAACTCATCACGGGTCTTGCGCCGGCGGAGTTCGGCGATAAGACCAGCCTGGTCGTGAACGCGGTAACACGCTCCGGACTCGGCAAGAAGGCTTTCGGTGGCTTCGAAGCCGACTACGGGTCATTCGGAACAGTGAGCGAAAAGGGATCCGTCGGTTGGGGCAACGCGCACGCCGGGAACTTCCTGGTGGCCAACGCCACCCGCTCCGGGCGCTTTCTGGATTCGCCCGAATTCCTGCCGGTGCACGACATCGGTAACAACCAGACCTTCTTCGACCGCGTGGACTACCAGCCCAACCTGCACGACGCGTTCCACCTGAATCTCTTTCTGGCGCGGAACTCGTTCGAGGTTCCCAATACCTATGACCAACCCAACCAGGACCAGCGGCAGCGGGTGGTCAGCTTTAATATCGCTCCTGGCTATCAGCACACGTATGGCGCCAACACGCTGCTCACCGTCAACCCCTGGGTACGGCGCGACAATCTGAACTACTACCCCAGCCGCGACCAGTTCGACGACCTGCCGGCCACCATGGCGCAGCACCGGACGCTGACGAATTACGGCGTTCGCGCCGACATCTCGTCGGTGATGGGCAGGCATAACCTGAAGGTCGGAACGGAGATCAAGCAGACCCGCCTCGCGGAGACGTTCTCGCTCGGAATCACGGACTCGGCTTTCAATCCGGTCTGTCTCGACAACAACGGCGACGCGGTGGATGCCCCCACCATCACGGATCCGAATGCCTGCACGAAAGCGAAGCTATTCGCCAACCCCGACGTCCTCACCGGCCTGGTGCCGTTCGACCTGACCCGCGGCGGAAAGCTGCTGCAATTCAATGACACCGGTAACATCAACCAGGTTGCGTTCTACGCGCAGGACACGATTACGCTCGGCCGCCTGACGATCAACGGCGGGCTGCGCATCGACCGCTATGACGGCATCAGCCAGGCAACTGCCGCCGAGCCTCGCATCGCCGTCTCCTACCTGGTCAAGGCCACCGGCACCGTGCTGCGCGGGTCGTACTCGCGAACCATGGAGACGCCGTACAACGAGAACCTGCTGCTATCGAGCGCTTCCGGTGTGGGCGGACTGGCCAGCAACGTTTTCGGCGCCCTCTCATCTGAACCCCTCAAACCCGGGACTCGGAACCAGTTCAACACGGGGCTGCAACAGTCGTTCAGCCGGTTTCTGTTGGTCGATGCCGACTACTTCTGGAAGTACACGAACTCGGCTTACGATTTCGATCTCCTATTCAATACGCCCATCGCCTTCCCGATCGCATGGCGGAAGTCGAAGCTCGACGGCGTGGGAGTGCGGGTCTCCACCACGAACCTGAAAGGCTTCCAGGCGTTCGTCACGATGGGGCACTCGCGCGCCCGGTTCTTCGGTCCGGAGACCGGCGGCCTCATCTTTAATTCGCCGGTAGACGCCGCAGTCTTCCGCATCGATCACGATCAGGAATTCGAACAGACCATGAACCTGCGCTACCAACGCCCCAAGAACGGGCCCTGGCTGGATTTCACGTGGCGCTATGACAGCGGCCTGGTGGCGGGCGCCGTGGGGAGTCTGGACGACGCGTTGAGCCTGACCGGCGCGCAGCAGGCCGCCATCGGCTTCTTCTGCGGCAGCACCTACGCGACCGTGAACAACCAGATCTCCAGTTGCAATTCCAACTACGGCGCTACGCGGCTGGTCATCCCCAAGGCAGGCACGGAGAACGACGATACCAATCCGCCGCGCATCGCGCCGCACCATGTGTTCGACATTTCGGCTGGGACCGATAACCTGTTCCACTCCGAGAAGCCTAGAGTCACGCTTCGGTTCACGGTCTTCAGTGTGGCTAACCAGGTGGCGTTGTATAACTTCCTGTCCACGTTCAGCGGCACTCATTTCGTGACCCCGCGCTCGTATCACGCCGGCATCGGGATCGTGTTCTAGCCAAGCTGGTGGCCTCACGCGCGTTTCGGCGCAATCGATTTTGTGAGACAATGCATGCCGACTGAACATGTTTCAGTCCGACTCAACAAGTCAGGGGTTGCGCATGCCTGTGATATCAAGGAGAGGGTTTTTCAAGAAAGCCGCGACCGGCTCCGCCGTCGCAGGATTCCTGTCCGCGAGCGCGTTGGACCTTGGCGCCAATCCGCTAGGGATGCCTATTGGATGTCAGACGTATCCCGTCAGGACCATGATCGGCGAGGACTTTGCCGGGACCATCAAGCAGCTTGCCGACGCCGGATTTCAGAGGATCGAACTCTGCTCGCCAGTGGGTTACGCCGCTTCCGGCTTCGGCGCCATCGCGAAATACAAAGCCGCCGAACTCCGGAAAATCTTCGCCGATGCGGGTGTCAAGTGTGAGAGCTCTCACTTCGACATGAAGGAGCTCCGGGAGAATCTCGCGGAGCGAGTTGCCTGGGCCAAGGATGTGGGCCTGACGCAAATGATCGTGCCCAGCCTCAACGGGCCGCGGAACCCGACCATGGATGACGTGAAGCGGGCCGCTGACGAATACAACCGGTTCGGCGAGCAATCGGCAAAGGCCGGAATCCAGCAGGGCCTTCACAACGAAGGCTTCGAGCTATCGATGGTCGATGGCAAGCGGACTTATGATATCTTGCTGGACCTGCTTGATCCGAAGCTGGTCAAGTTCCAGTTTCAGGTTTCTACGATCAGCCGCGGCTACGCCGCCGCCGAGTACTTCCTGAAGTACCCGGGCCGTTTCGTTTCGATGCATGTACAGGATTGGTCGGCCGAAACTAAGCAAACGATGGCGGTCGGACAAGGCACGCTCGACTGGAAGAAGATCTTTACCGCGGCCAAGACAGGTGGCGTCAAGAACTACTTCGTCGAGATGAGCCTGGATATGATGAAGGCCAGTGTTCCCTATCTTCGCGATCTGAAGGTCTGAGAAGGCACCCTAAAGGAAGGAGAACAGCACATATGGATCAAAAACTCGCAAGCGATCTCATGCTCGATCGGCGGGACTTTTTCAAGGCCACTAGTGCAGGACTTAGCGCAACTGGCCTCGCTCTGCTACCGGCGCAGCAGGCCGCTGCCAGCCCCCTGACGGAAAAGGAGAAGTTGGCCCGCATCGCCTCCAACACCTGGCCGCTGCGTTACATATTCAAGAGTCGCATGGGATTCGGAACCAACCCGAGAACCCAGGACATGAAGAAGAAGTATGGCGAGATCACCATGCTGGACTTCCCCCAGTTCACAAAAGACACCTTCCCGGGTGTTACCCACATGGATATCTTTTCCGGGCTGTTCGGCGACGTGACCGACGACAGTATGTACGTTGAGGTGCCGCTGCTAGTTGGCGCAGCGACACGTACCACTCGCGAATTCGATCCATCCAGCGCTTCCGGAAAGCGGTGGCTTGCCAAGCTCGCGAACACCATGGTGAATACCGGCACCAAGTGCCAGCACATCTCCAACAACGCGCCGCGCGATATCTGCGACCTGGACGCGGAGAAGCGCAAGACCGGTATCGAAGTAGCCAAGAAGTGGCTGGACGGCGCCAAAATCCTGGGCGCGAAATCGATGCGCGTGAACAGTGGAGGGCCGAGGATCGCTCCCGGGCCGGCCGCCACCGCGGACTATCCGAAGAACGATGAGATCGGCACTTACCTCACCAATTGCATCGAGTCTTTCAAGCTGATGGCGGAGCACGGCGAGAAGGTCGGAGTGAAGGTTACTCTCGAGAATCATTGGGGACTTACTGCCAATCCCATCAACATCAGGATCATTGTAGATGCCGTGCACAGTTCCTTCTGCGAAGCCTCGCCTGACTTCTGCAACTGGGAGCATGAGTATCTCATGTACAACGGGCTAAGAGATCTTGCCCCGTACGCACACACGAACGTTCATGCCAAGTACTGGAATCGCTGGAAGGACAACGACGTCCGGCGATCGGTCAAGATCATGACCGATGCAGGATTTCAAGGTACCTTCGCACTGGAGTACGAAGACGGCCCGTGGGACGGCGTAGAGGGCTCGAAGTACCTATACAAGGAAGTCCTCGCCGCCCTCTGAGCTTTAGTTGAGCAATCTGCCCTGCCGCAAATAGGCCGGCGTATCCAGATCGTCCATATCGATCGCCGGCTCCGTGTCCGCCATCAGCGCCGGCTCGTCCTCCGTCTCTGGCGGCAACATTGGTGCGTGTTCCACCATCGGTCCGGATTCCGGCAGCCTCGGCTGCACCCGGATCTCGGGTACGGCCCTCCGGTCCATCACCGGCGCATTCTCCGGCTGGAACCCGGTGGCAATTACCGTGATCTTCACGGCATCCGCCATCGATTCATTTAGAATCACACCGAAGTTGATCTGCACGTCTTCGCACTCTGCCGCCTCGCGGATAATCTCGCACGCCTCGTTCACCTCGTGCAGTCCGAGCCGGCTGGACCCCGTGATGTTGATCAGGATGCCGCGCGAGCCGCTGATTCGCGAATCTTCGAGCAGCGGGCAACTGATCGCCTGGCGCGCCGCTTCCACTGCCGCCTTTTCTCCGCGGCCGATCGCCGTGCCCAACATCGCGTATCCCATCCCGATCATGGTGGCTTTGATATCGGAGAAATCGCGGTTGATCAGGCCCGGCGTCACGATGATGTCGCTGATGCCCTGCACCGCTTGCCGCAGCAGGTCGTCCGCGACTTTGAACGCTTCGAAGAAACTCGTCCCGCGCGGGACCAACGCCAGCAGGCGATCGTTGGGAATCGCGATCACCGTGTCGACAGTCGTCGCCAGCCGTCCCAGTCCGTCCTCCGCCAGGCGCATGCGGCGCGGCCCTTCGAACCCGAACGGCTTGGTGACCACCGCCACCGTCAGCGCGTCCAGTTCTTTCGCCAGCGAAGCCACCACCGGCGCGGCTCCCGTACCGGTGCCGCCGCCCAACCCCGCGGTGACGAAAACCATGTCGGCGCCCTGCAGCAACTCTACGATCCGGTCCGTATTCTCGAGTGCCGCCTGCCGCCCGATCTCCGGATTCGACCCGGCGCCGAGACCCTTCGTCATCTTCGCCCCGAGTTGCAGTTTGTTCTGCACCTGGCACGCCGATAACGCCTGCACGTCGGTGTTCATGACGTAGAACTCGACGCCCTCCAGGCCCTCCGCCACCATCCGGGCCACGGCATTGCATCCGCCCCCTCCGACGCCGACCACCTTGATGCGCGCGCCGGCGCGGGCTTCGTCTTCCAGTTCGTACTTCAGGTCGTCCATGTCCGAATCGATGAGCCCCATCGCACACCTCCCTTATTAGTTGTTGCTACATTAGTTGTTGCTACCGGAACATCTTCCCCAGCCATCGGCCCGCCACTGGTCCCCGCTGCTCGGCCGCTTTCAACTTTGCCGAGTACATGGCGAGACCCGCCGCCGCCGTCCACTCCGGATCGTTCATCTCCTCCGGCCAGCCCTCGATTCCGACCGGCAGCCCGTACCGCGCCTGGCATTGCAACACGCGCTCGGCGACATCGCAGAGATCCGGCAGCCTGGCCGCGCCGCCCGTCAGGAACACGCCGCCGATCAGCGAGCGGTCCATGTGGACGCGAGCCAGTTCGCTGTGGACAAAACCGAACAACTCGGTAGCGCGCGCCTCGAGGATGCGGTTCACGAACTTGCGCTGCGCGTGGCGGTGCTCCCGATTATCCGGCGTGGGCAGCTCCACCAACGAATTTTCGGGGCACGGTCCGGAGACCGCGCAGCCGTACTCCATCTTCACCAGTTCCGCGTCCTCGAAGCTCAGGCAGAGTCCCTGCGCCAGGTCGCGCGTGAAATGGTCGCCGCAGATTCGTACCGTCGACGCCAGGTGCATGGCATCGCCGTAGTACACCACCAGTTGCGTGGACTCGGCGCCGATATCCACCAGCGCGATCCCTTCGCGCCGGTCCTCCGGCAGCACCGCCGCGTACGAAGCGCCCACCGCTTCGAACACCGTTTCTTCCACCAGCAGATGCGCCTGGTTCACAGCCCCCACGAGTGCCGTGTGTTCCTGCACCGAAGCAGTCAACACGTGGACGTGAACCTCCAGCCGCGACGCCACCATGGTGCGCGGGTCGCGCCGGCGGGGCGTATCATCCACTACGAAATCCTGCGGAAGCAGTTGCAGCACCATGCGGTCCTCGTGCAGTTGCACGCGGGAGGCGCGGTCCACCACACGGTTCACGTCGCGCTGTTCGATCTCGCGCTGGTAGCCCAATTCCAGAACTCCGCGGCCATTCGACCCACGAATGGTCTGGCCGCCCATACCCACCACAGCCGATTCCACCGACACCCCGGCCGCAGCTTCCGCCTGGCGCAGCGAGGCCAGCACCGAGTCGGCTACTTTCTTCTGGTCCGCGATCCGCCCTTTCTGCCAGCCTTCCGACTCGACGGCGCCCGACCCGAGGAAGCGCACACGGCCCCCCTCGAGCAGGCAGATCACCATCCGCGTCTGGCGGCTGCCGGCGTCGAGTCCTACTGCATAAATCGGCTTTACTGCCATCAGGCCCCTATTCCTTTGCCGTGATTCGATCGTCCAACCGCAGGTCGAACGTCTTCACTTCCGGAGACTGCTTCCGAATCTCCGGATAGTGGCTGAGAAAGTTCTGGTACCGCCGCGCGTAATTGCCGTCGCCCATCAGGAGTTCCAGCGCGCGATGCTCCACCTGCACCACCAGCCGGACGTTGTCGAAATCCGTCGTATCCACCTCCGAGAGATCCGGCGCCAGGTACCCCATCTCCTCCTCGATGCGCAGCAACAGCCGCACGTGGTCGCGGCGCTGCGCTTCCGTCTGGTCCTCCCGAACGCCGCTGAGCACGGGAAACGTGAACTGCGCCTGAGACGGCGGTCCGAGCAGCGCGCCGTAGCCATCGATCAGCAGAACGCCCGGGCGAAACAGAACGTAGGCGACGGGCTTCCGCTCGCGCAGACGAACCACCAGCCGATCCGGCCAGACCCTGGAGACGGAAGCATCCTCTACCCAGTCGATGGCCAGCAGCCGGCGTCTTCGCTCGTCGAGCGGTACCGAAAAGATGCTGCGGTCGAAATCGGTGGCGAAGACGCGCTGCACCTTGGAGTGCGACGCGTAGGTCAAACCTTGGATGGTGAGCGCGGCCCGATTGTCGCGGGAGAGCGTGAACTGCGAGTCGGTCAGCGCGTACTCCCGGACCTTGAGCGCCGCCAGGCCGGTCGAAACGCACACCACCGTGCCCGCCGCCAGCCCCAGCCAGAGCCGCCACCGGATACCCCCTGCGGATTTTTTGGATTCTCTAGCCATCCTTGTGCCGCAACCTCTCCAGAATCCTCTCTCCCGCCTGAGTGACGCTCCCGGCTCCCAGAGTCATGATCGCGTCGCCATCCCGCGCCGTCGCCAGCAGCGCGTCGATTCCGCGATCGATCGTTCCCACGTATTCCACGGAACGATGGCCAAACTGCCGGATGCGCTCGACGAGGACTTCCGCCGTCACGCCCTCGATCGGCTTCTCGGATGCGGCGTAGATATCCATCACGAAGACGGTGTCGGCCTGGTGAAAAGCGCGTGCGAATTCGTCCATCAAGTGAAACGTGCGCGTGAACCGGTGGGGCTGGAAGAGCACGTGCACGCGCCCAAAGCCACACCCGCGCGCACCGTCCAGCGTCGCCTTGATCTCCGTGGGGTGGTGGCCGTAATCGTCGATGACGGTGATGCCCCGTTCCTTGCCGCGCACCTGAAACCGCCGGTCGACGCCGCTGAACGTGCCCAGCGCTTCGCGGATCGTATCCGGCTTGACCTCGAGTTCCATCGCCACCGCCACCGCAGCCATCGCGTTCAGCACGTTGTGGCGCCCCGGAATTCCCAGGTGGAAGCGGCCGATGTCGGTGGTGCGGTATCGCAGGCGGAAGTCGCTCGAGAAATGGCCGCAGCCGATCTCGCCGGCTTCGATGTCGGCCTGCGCCGTGGTCCCGTAAGTGATGGTGCGGCGCCTTATGGCAGGCAGAATCCCCTGCACGTTGGCATCGTCCAGGCAGACGATCGCCGCGCCATAGAACGGCACCTTGTTGACGAACTCGATAAACGCCGCGCGAATCGCGTCGAGTGAAGGATAGTGGTCGAGGTGCTCTCGGTCGATGTTGGTGACGACCGCGACGATCGGCGCCAGCTTCAGAAACGATCCGTCGCTTTCATCCGACTCGACCACCAGGAAGTCGCTGTGGCCCACGCGGGCATTGGCTCCGCCCATCGTCGCTACCTTGCCGCCCACCACCACGGTGGGGTCGAGGCCGGCAAAATTGAGAATGGTGGCCGTCATGGAAGTGGTGGTGGTCTTCCCGTGGGAGCCGGCCACGGCGATCCCGTACTTCAGCCGCATCAGCTCGGCCAGCAGCTCGCCGCGCGGGATCACGGGAATCTGCAGTCGGCGCGCTTCCTGCACTTCGGGGTTCTGCTCGTCCACGGCCGAGCTCACCACCAGCGCCCGCGCACCCGCGACGTTCGAAGCCTGATGCCCCTCGAAGACACGAGCGCCCATCCCGGCCAGGCGGTCGGTAGACGGCGAGAGTTTCAGATCGGATCCGCTGATCTCGTAGCCGAGGTTCAGCAGTACCTCGGCGATCCCGCTCATCCCGATGCCTCCGATCCCCGTGAAATGCAGGTGCTGCGGACGAAAGAACATTTGCTTATCGTATTGTTTCGGCTCGCGGCGCTAGTGTCAATTGGAATTCGCGACCTCTTCCAGAATTTCGGCAGCTCGCCGCGCCGCTCCCGACCGGGCAGACTGCCGCGCGGCCTCGCCGATCCGCGCGAGCCGATCGCCTTCCGCCAGTTCGGTCACGGTGCGAAAAAGCCGCTCCCCGGTCATCTCCGCGTCTCGTACCAACCGCGCCGCGCCGCCCATCTCCATGGCTTCCGCGTTGCGCGTCTGGTGGTCGTCCGCCGCGAACGGAAACGGTACGAGAATGGACGCCTTCCCCGCCGCCGCCAACTCCGCCACTGTGCCCGCGCCGGCCCGGCACACGATCAGATCGGCCGCCGCAAACGCCTTCGGCATATTTCCGATGAACGGAACGACCTCGCCTTCGAGGCCCGAGTCTGCGAAGGCGCCGCGCAGTTCGTCAACCTCATTGCGCCCCGCCTGGTGCACAATCCGGATCGGAAACCCTGCCTCGCGGAACAGCCGCCAACTCTCACGCCCCGCGCGATTGAGCGTGCGCGATCCCTGGCTTCCACCGGTGATCAGCAGATTCAGCACCTCGCCTCGCGCCTTCCGCGGCAACCCGAAGAACTCCTCTCGCACCGGAAGCCCCGTAACCTCCGTACGCCCTTTCGAAAAATACTTGGCCGTCTCCGGAAACGACACCAGCGCCCGCGCGACGAACCGTCCGATGACTCGGTTGGTAAACCCCGGCACCGCATTCGGCTCCATGACGACCACCGGCACCCGCCGCAACAGCGCCGCCATCACCGGCGGCCCCGCGACATATCCGCCCATGCTGAAGACCGCCGCAGCCCGCCTCGCATACTTCCCGCACTCGATCGTCGTAAACGGCAGTCGCGCTATCGTCGCCAGTTTCTGCTTCATCCCCACCCGATTCAATCCGCCGATTTGGATCTTCTGCAACTCAAAACCTTCTTGCGGCACCAGCCTGGCCTCCATGCCGCGGTCCGTCCCCACGAAAAATACCTCATGCCCTCTCGACCGTAATTCCCTCGCGACAGCCAGCCCCGGGATGACGTGACCGCCAGTGCCACCGCCGGCCATCAGAAAAGACCTGGGGACCATTAGCCCGCGTGCTCGCTCACATTCATCAGGATTCCCAACAATGCCAGCGTGCTCAGCAGCGAACTCCCTCCGTAGCTGATCATCGGAAGCGGAATTCCCTTCGTCGGCATCATCCCCAGGACCACACTCATATTGATCAGCGCCTGAATCATGACGATCACCGTTACGCCCAACGCCAGGTAGCGACCGAAATCGTCCTTGATCAGGACGGTCGCGCGGAGACCCCGCCAGAAAATGATTCCGAAACAGATCAGCAGGCCCGCGGCACCGACGAGCCCCATCTCTTCGCCCACCACGGCGTAGATAAAGTCGGTATGCGCTTCCGGCAAGTACAGCAATTTTTGCCGGCCGTTCATCAGGCCGAGCCCGCCGACGCCGCCGGCTCCCACCGCGATCTTGGATTGATCGGACTGGTAATTCGTGTCGCGCGTGCGCAGCGTCTGCGCCGTCCGCGCCTTGATGCGACCCTGCGGATCGAACCGGGAGATGAACTTGAACTCCGGGTCGAAATATTTGATCACGCGGCCCAGCCGGTAAGGCTCAGCCCAAATCGAGACCAGCAGGCCGAGCGTGGCTACCCCAGCCACGATGAAGCAGTAGCGCAATTGCAGTCCGGCCACGAAGAAGACCACCATCGCCGCAGCGCCGAGCACTACCGCGGTCCCCAGGTCAGGCACCACGACTGCGAAAATCACCAGGCCGATCGCCAGGGCTGCGGGCCCCAGAGTGTATCTCGGATTGTTGATGGCGCGCGCCCGCCACGTGACGAAGAACGCGAGAAAGACTACCAGCGCCGGTTTCGCCAGCTCTGATGGCTGCACGCCGATCGGCCCGTTCCCAAAACGCAGCCAGCGGTGATGTGTCGGATCGAGGAGGTAGACCGCCGCCAGCAAAATCAGCGCCACTCCGATCGCGCCGAACGCCACGGCCGGGTTCTGGAAATTCCGGTAGTGTGTCTTCTTGAGCAACATCATCACGGCGACGGCGACCACGGCCCACTCCACTTGCCGGATGACGAAGTGCCAGCTCGATCCAAACTTCGGGTCGAGCTTGGCCATGATCGACGACGCGCTGTAGAGGATCACCAACCCGAATGAAACCATCACCAGCACCGTCACGAAGAGAATCCAATCTGTTTTCAGTCGCTGCGCCATATTAACCCTAGCCCCCGGCCTTCCGCTCCAGCCCGTTCACGATCTGCTTGAAAACTTCTCCGCGATGCTCGTAGCTGCGGAACTGGTCGAAGCTGGCGCAGGCCGGCGCCAGCAGGACGGTGTCGCCCGGTGCCCCCTCGCGATAAGCGAGCGCGATGGCGCCCTCGATCGTCTTCGCATCCACCAGCGGCACCGCACCCTCGAGTGCCATACGGATCTTGGGAGCGGCGGCGCCAATCAGCAGCGCCGCATGGGCTTTCGCCGCCAGCGAATCGCGCAACAGCGTGTAGTCGAGCCCCTTATCCTTGCCCCCGAGAATCACCCACAGGCCGCCAGCGAACGCGTCCACTGCCTTCAGCGTGGCGTCGACGCTGGTCGCCTTCGAATCGTTGTAGAAGTCGATCCCGCTCACTTGCCTCACGAACTCCAGCCGGTGCTCGACGGCCTTGAAAGTACGCACCGCGGCCGCAATCTTATCCCGCTCCACGCCGGTGCGCGCCGCCGCGATCGACGCCGCCAGCACGTTCTCCACGTTGTGGCGTCCGCGGATGGGTATCGCGCCGGCCTCCATCAGGAGTTTGCCGTCGAGCACCAGCTTCCCGCTGCACTGGCTAGCGCCGGGCGTCACTTTCCGCTGGCTGCTGAACCACTGCACGGTAGCCTGGGTGCGCTCCGCGTACCCGCGGCAGACCGGATCGTCGGCGTTGAGCACTGCGAAATCGCCCGCGCGCTGGGTCTCGAAAAGACGCCCCTTGGCCGCGGCGTAGTTCTCGAATGTGTGATGACGGTCGAGATGGTTCTGTGTCACATTCAGAGCCATGCCGATGTGCGCGCGAAACTCGAAGATCGTCTCGAGCTGAAAGCTCGATAGCTCGAGCACATTCCACCCGTCGTCGCGCGAACTCTCAACCATGGCAGTCACCGGAGTCCCGATATTCCCGCCCACCTGCACCGT
The DNA here is from genome assembly GCA_041484525.1 of Bryobacteraceae bacterium. Lineage (GTDB taxonomy): Bacteria > Acidobacteriota > Terriglobia > Bryobacterales > Bryobacteraceae > JBGPHT01. The sequence goes on from JBGPHT010000077.1 coordinate 14,717, forward strand.
GACCCCGGCCTCACGCAGAATGTGACCGACCAGGCTGGTGGTAGTGGTCTTCCCGTTCGACCCTGTGATCCCGATAGTGCGCCCCTTCAGAAACGGCGCGGCGAGTTCCACTTCACCGATCACCCGGACGCCCCGCCGCCGGGCATCTTCGAGCGGTGGCAGATCAGCCGGCACATCAGGCGACAGTACAATCAAATCGACTCCCTCGAACACCGCGGGCGTCTGCTGCTCGAACGGAATACCGAGCCGCTCCAGCACCGGCCGAGCCTCCGGCAACTCATCCAGCGGCTTAAGGTCGGTCGCGCGCACCCGTGCGCCGTGCCGCGCCAGCAACTCCGCCGACGCGATCCCCGATTTCTTCATCCCCACGACCAGTGCCGCTGTTCCGTCCAAGCGCTGCTACCTCAACTTCAACGTGGTCAGCGCAAACAGCGCCAACACCAATCCCGCAATCCAAAAGCGCGCAATGATCTTCGATTCCGTCCAGCCCAGCGCTTCGAAGTGATGATGCAGCGGAGCCATCTTGAAAATGCGTTTGCCGCCGCGCAGCTTGAAGCTGCCCACCTGCAAAATCACCGAGACCGCCTCCAGAATAAAAATGCCGCCGATGAACAGCAGCAGCACTTCCTGCTTGATCAGCACCGCCACCACTGCCATGGCGCCGCCCAGCCCCAGCGACCCCACGTCGCCCATGAAAATCTCGGCGGGGTGCGCGTTGTACCAGAGGAACCCCAGGCTCGCGCCCGTCATGGAGCCGCAGAAGATCGTCAGCTCCGACGTGTGGGAGTTGCGCGCAATTTGCAAATACTCCGCCAACTGTACGTGCCCGCCGGCGTAGGTCAGGACCGTGAGCGCGCCCGCTGCGATCACCATCAGCCCGATTGCCAGGCCGTCGAGGCCGTCCGTCAGGTTGACCGCGTTCGACATGAACACCACCAGCAGCGCCACGAAAATGCAGAACGGCAGCACACCGATCGCGTACGTCCACGGGTTCCGCATCAGCGATTCGATCAACAGCGAAGGCTGGAATTGTTTGAGAAACGGAATGTTCATCATGGGCGTGTAATCTCCGAAGGCGCGCATGAACAGCAGCATGGCCGCAAACCCGAACCCCAGCGAGAACTGATAAGCCAGCTTGCGCCTCCCCGTCAACCCCAGGTTGCGCTGCTTGGTGACCTTCGAATAATCGTCCAGGAAGCCGATCCATCCGAATCCCAGCAGCGCCGCGAGCGCAATCCACACGTATGGATATCGCAGGTCCGCCCACAGCAGCGTCGGGATCACGATCGAGATGATGATGAGCACTCCGCCCATGGTCGGCGTGCCCGCCTTCTTCTGGTGCGACTTCGGTCCTTCCTCGCGGATGAACTGACCGATCTGAAATTGCCGCAACTTGCCGATAAGCCACGGGCCGAGCGCGACGCAAAGGAACAGCGCCGTGAGGCTGGCGAACGCCGTGCGAAACGTCGTGTAGCCAAACACGCGGAACGGGCTGATGTACCGGTAGAGCTGTTTGTATAGCAGGAAATACAGCATGGCTTTATGCCACGAACCTTTCGAGCGCCCGCTCCACCTGCACGCCGCGCGATCCCTTAAATAGGATGGCGTCGCCCGGCCGTGCCGTCGCGCGCGCATGCTCGCCCGCCGCCGCCGGATCTTCGAAGAACACCGCGCCTGGACCCGCCGCCTCCACCATCGCCCGCGCGTAACCGCGAACGCCGATCAGCAGGTCGACCCCGTGCCCTGCGGCGTACCGGCCCACCTGACGGTGCAGGTCCTCGGCGGCGTGGCCCAATTCGAGCATTTCTCCGAGCACGGCAATCCGCCGCCCCGCCGGTGTCTGCGCCAGCACGTCGATCATCGATTCCGCCGCTTCCGGATTCGAGTTATAGCAGTCGTTCCATACCACGATGCCGTTATGGACGAAGCGCTCGCCCCGCATTTTCCCTACGGCGAACGTCCGCACCGCTTCGGGCAGCCGCTCCGGCGGGATGTCGAAAACACCAGCTACCGCGATCGCGGCCAGCATGTTCATCACCCCGTGCCGGCCCGCCATGCCGGTTTCAAAATCCACTCCTGCCACGCGAAAGTGGGCGCCGCCACCGCGATACTCCACCGATTCAGCCCGCACCTCGGCACACTCCGAGAATCCGAACATCACCGACCGGCCCGGATGCACATCGCGAAAACGGCGCACGCGCTCGTCATCGCCATTGAGCACCGCCACACCGTCCCCCGGCAGCGATTCGATCAACTCGCGCTTGGCCGCCGCCACGCCTTCAATCGAGTCGAAGAACTCGACGTGCGCATACCCCACGTTCGTCACCACGCCCACCTGCGGCCGCGCGATGGCGCACAACGCGCGAATTTCACCCGCATGGTTCATGCCCAGCTCAAGCACGCCCGCGCGGCAACCGTCCGGCAGCCGCAATATCGAGAGCGGCACGCCCACGTGATTGTTGAAATTGCCCACCGTCTTCCCCACTGCCAACTCCGCCGCCAGCAGGTGCGCGATCGCGTCCTTGGTCGTGGTCTTGCCCGCGCTCCCCGTTACGCCCACTACTTCCCCGCCCCACCGCTGCCGCGCCCATGTCCCCAACGTCTCGAGCGCGCGCTGCGAATCGCCAACCACCAATTCCCGATCGCCGCCTGACGGCCGCTCCACGACCACGGCTGCCGCGCCCTTCTCGAGCGCCGTCTTCACGTAGTCATGTCCGTCGTGGTTCGGCCCGCGCAGCGCGAAGTACACGTCGCCCGCGCTTTGTGTCCTGGTGTCCACACTCCATCCCCGCACCTTGACCGGCGCGGTCTCGCCGTGCGCCGCCATGGCGCGCGCAACTTCTTGCAAATCCAAGGTCATGGCTCACTCGGCCCTGTGATACCCATAACCTTTGAGCACTTCTCTCGCCACCTCCCGGTCGTCGAACGGGATCGTCTTGTCCTTCAAAACCTGGTAAGTCTCATGGCCCTTGCCCGCCAGAATCACGATGTCGCCTTCGCGCGCTTCCTTGAGAGCACGCGCGATGGCCGTGGCGCGGTCGGGCTCGATGATGTGCGGAACGTCCTTGCGGCGCAGGCCCACCAGCGCGTCGTTCATGATCGCGAGCGGGTCCTCGGACCGCGGATTGTCGCTCGTCAGCACCACGAAATCGCTGGCCTCGGCGGCGGCCTGGCCCATCAGCGGACGCTTCGTGCGATCGCGATCGCCGCCGCAGCCGAACAGCGTGATCACGCGCTTCGGGTCCAACCCGCGCGCCACCGCGATGGTGTTACGCAGCGCATCATCGGTGTGAGCATAATCCACCACGACCACGAAAGGCTGGCCTTCATCCACGCGCTCGAAGCGGCCCGGCACTGCTCTTAGCGCGGCAACCCCGCGCGCGATCGTCTCCGGCGGGATCCCGTACGAGAGACCCACGCCGCAAGCCGCCAGTATGTTGTACACGTTGATTTTCCCGATCAGCGCCGATTCCACGGCGAAGCGCAGCTTCCCGTACTGCACGTCAAACCGCAGCCCCTGAAACCCCGACGAGATGTGGCGCGCCCGAAGGTTTGCCTCCAGACTCAGACCATACCAGAGAACCTCGGCAGCCGGATCGAGCTTGATCCGCTGGCCGTATTCATCATCACGATTCACCACGGCGAACTGTGGCGGCGGAGCACCCGCGCCCGTGAAGAGCATTTGCTTGGCGTCGAAGTACGATTCCATGTTGCCGTGAAAATCCAGATGGTCGCGCGTGAGATTCGTGAACACCGCCGTGTGGAATCGCAGTCCGTAAACGCGCCCGAGCGCGAGCGCGTGCGACGAGACCTCGAGCGTCGCGTGGCTGCCGCCCAACTGCTCCAGCTCCGCAAAGAGGCGCACCAGCTCGAGCGATTCGGGCGTCGTATTCACCGCCGGAAGCACCCGCCCGGCTAAGTGATACTCGATAGTGCCGATCAGCGCCGTGGTATGACCCGCCGTGCGCAGCACCGAGTCCACAAGGTACGAAGTGGTCGTCTTGCCGTTGGTCCCCGTAATGCCCGTGAGCCCCAGCCGTTCGTCGGGACGGTTATAGAAATTGCGTGAGGCCAAGGCCAACGCATGGCGGCCGTGCTCGACTTCAATCCACCGCGCCGCGATCGATTCCTGCGCAGCCGGGGACTCACTCACCACCGCAGCCGCGCCGCGCTCGATCGCAGCCTGCGCGAACCCGCGGCCATCCGTCCGGCTGCCCGGAAACGCAAAAAACAGGAATCCTTCCCCGACGCGCCGCGAATCATACTCCAGCCCGCGGATCTCGAGCGCCGCAAGCTCCGGCGCCATTGGCCGTTTCAGCCCGACGCCCGAGAGTATTTCGCTGAGCTTCATCGCACAAACTGCACACGAATACGCTCTCCCTGCCTTAGCCGCGCACCCGGCGGCGGATCCTGCACGCGCGCCAGTCCGCTGCCCGCGGGAAGAACCGTCAGTCCCTTGGACGCCGCCTCGGCCAGCACGGCACGCATCGTCATGCCGCGGAAATTCGGCACCTTCGGCCGCGTGTCTGCGGCCGCGGCAGGCTGGTCGTCGTCATCACCTTCCTCCAGAATGTTGCGCTCCTCCAGAGGCTGATCCGTTACCGCGAGGTCGTCCACATTCTCCGCCTTCGCCACCAGCGTCACGGATTCCGCGTCCTCCGGCAGGTCCTTCGGAACATCCAGTACACGCAACGCTTCGGTCGCCACCGCTTGAAATACGGGCGCCGCCGCCGCGCCGCCGAAGCCGACATTCCCGCGAGTGCCATTCAGCGTTACCGCCACCACAATCGCCGGATTCGTCAGCGGCGCGAACCCGATGAAGGATCCGTTGTAAACGTGCGAGTAGCGGTGCGCAGCCACATCGTAAATCTGCGCCGACCCGGTCTTGCCGGCCACGCGATATCCATCGAGGCGTGCATTGTGTCCGGTGCCTTCAGGCAGCGTCACCACGCCTTCCATCATCTGGCGCATGGTGATCGCGGTGTCGGGCGTAATCACCCGCACGGGCGGCTCCTGCGGCACTGTCTGGTTACCCTTCTTCAGCACCAGTTGCGGCTTCACGCGCAAGCCGCCGTTGGCGATGACGCACGCCGCCTGCGCCAATTGCAGGCCGGTCACGCTGACTTCCTGGCCCATCGAAACCGAAGGCAGCGACAATTTGCCCCATTCGTTCAGCGCGCGCAGCCGGCCGCGCGCTTCGCCCGGCAGCGGAATGCCCGTCCTCTGGCCGAACCCGAAGCGCCGCATGTAGTCGTACATGTTTTCCGAACCCACACGCAGCCCCACCTGGATCGCACCCACGTTGCTCGACTTCGCCAGCACTATCGCCATCGGCACCACGCCGGTTCCGCCATGGGAATCGTGAATGGTCTGGCCCGCAATCCGGATCACCCCTCCGTTGCAGTTGATCGGCGAGGCGGGCGTGAGCTTCGTGGTCTCGAGGGCCGCCGTGATGGTGACCACCTTGAAGACCGAGCCTGGCTCGAAGGGCACGGAAACCGCGTGGTTGGAGCGGGCGTTCGCGGGCTCGCCGGGTTCGGGCGGCTGATTCGGATCGTAGGTCGGATAGCTCGCCATTGCCAGAATCTGGCCGTTGTTCGGGTTCATCACCACCACGCTGCCGCTAGCGGCATGGTGCGCTTCCACCGCGCGCGCCAGTTCCTTCTCGGCCACGAATTGCAGGCGCTCGTCGATCGTCAGCGTGACCGGCGTCCCCGCGCGCGCTTCCGTCTCGTGGATGGAATCGATCCCGCGGCGTTTCACATCGGCCAGCAGACGCTCCTCGCCCGCCCGGCCTTGCAGGTCGTCGTTCAACGACTTCTCGATTCCGGCGTTGCCCTTCTCTTCGAAATCCACTCCACCGAGTACGTGCGCGGCGAGCATTCCCTTCGGGTAGTGGCGCTGGCTCGAGGCTTCGATGCCAATCCATTCCAGCCCCAGGCTGCGCAGCGTCTGACCTTCGTCGAACGTGATCTTGCGCTTCACCACCAGGTATCCGCGGTGGTTCTCGAAGGCCTGCGCCAGCTTGCCGTATAGCTCCGCCTGATCCAGGTGGAGCACCATCCCGAGTAGCTCCGCAGCCACTTCGAAGTCCGGCACCTTCAACGGATTCAGGTAGACCGATTCCGCCGGCACGCTCATCGCCAGCGGCTGCCCGTTGCGGTCGAAGATGGCGCCGCGCGGCGCCGGCAGGGGAATCACGATCTCCTGGCGTGCGCGCGCCTGGTTGAGGTACTGCTGGTGATGCAGCACCTGCATCGAAAATAGTTTGAAGAAAATGGCTGCGCCCCAGATGAGGACGATCCCGGCGAGCCATGTCAGACGGCGCTCCACCATTTCGGGCAGCGTGACCGAGTCACGCCCTCATTTACTGCCGCTTGACCATCGCCACCGTGCCGCCATCCTTCGTTTCCAGGTGGATCACCTGGCCCGGCTTCGGCGTCACGAGGTTCTGATTCCTGGCCAGCTTCTGCAGTCTCTCGGGGCTGAGGAGTTCGGCCTCCGACAGCTCCAAAGTGCGGCGCTCGTCCACCAGGCGCCGCTGCTCCGCCCGCAAAGCTTCCAGCTTATATCCGCTCAGCGTGTTGGCCACGCTCGGCGCCAGCGCCGTTCCCAGCATCGTCACCAGCACCGCAGCGGCGCCAATAGCGCTCCAGCATGCCCCGCGCGATTGTGGATCGGGCTCCCGCACCAGGCGCGAGTTGTCGATCTTCTTGCAGTAGAAAAACACGTCGTCCTGCGGGAGAGCCCGCAGTTGGAAAGGATCGCGCTCCGAACGCGCCGGCGCCGTCCGTCGCTGGGTCTCGGAATGCTGCGCGCTCTCCGGGCCCGCCTCTGACCTTTGCAAGAATGCTGGCAGCGTCGCCATCTTAATCGTCCTCTTTCTATTTCATTTCCACCGCCCGCAGCTTAGCGCTGCGCGACGCGGCGTTCTGCATGATCTCTTCGTCGCTCGGCTGCAGCGGGTGCTTCGTGAGAATCGCGACGCGCCCCTCTTGTGCCAGCGAACGGAATGTCTGTTTCACTTTGCGGTCGTCGATGGACATGAAGCTGATGACCACCATGCGGCCGCCCCTCCGCAACAACTCCGGGCCGGTCAGGAGTAACCGGTCCAATTCCCCAGGTTCGTCGTTGACCTCCATTCGCAGCGCCATGAACGTTTTTGTGGCGGGATGCAAACGACCCGTCCTGGGCACGGCCCGCGACACTACATCGGCCAGATGTAATGTGCTCCGTATGGGCCGTGCTCGGACGATTGCTCTGGCTACCTTCCGCGCCCTCCTTTCTTCGCCCCACTGATAGATCAGGTCGGCGAGCGCCTTCTCGGCGGTGTGATTGACCAGATCGGCCGCCGTCATGCCCCTGGTTTGATCCTGGCGCATGTCCAACGGTCCATCTGTCAAGAACGAAAAACCTCTGTCCGGCGTAGTGAGCTGATACCGGCTCACTCCCAGATCGGCCAACAGGCCGTCGGCTCTTTCGAAGCCCGCTTCCCGCAGAGCTTCGCGCAATTCCACAAATGAGCCGTGATGAAATCGAATCCGGTCCGTCCACTCCTGGGTATTGCGCCGCGCCATCTCGAGCGATTCCATATCGCGGTCGTTGGCGATCACCAGTCCCGTGGTCAGCCGCTGCGCGATCAATCCCGTATGCCCGCCCAGACCGGTCGTGGCATCTATGTAGATGCCGTCGGGCCGCACCGCGAGCAGATCGAGCGCCTCCCCGGCCATCACCGAATAGTGCATACCGCATCTACTTCAGCCCCGCCGCGTCCAGCTTGTCCAGGTCGTCCACCGGCGATGCCGACGCCTCGCGCTTGCGCTCTGCATACAACGGCTCGCTCAGCACTTCGATGCGGCCGCGATTGGCGTACAGCTTCACCGGCTGGCCCTCAATTCCCAATTCGCGGCGCAGCTCGGGCGAAAACAGGACGCGCCCCTGGCCGTCAATGTCGCTCTCCGAACCCAGATCCTGCGCGTTGAACACGATGTTGCGCACCGCTTTTGGATCGTCCCGATACTTTTCGAAAAATTTTTCATTGGCTCGCCACACCGCCATCGGGTATATTTGCGCTATGCGGCGATCCAGGCTGGTTACGAAAACCCGCTTTTCCCCCAAGGCGTTGAGGTACTGCAGAAACGTCACCGGCAGTTTGGCTCGACCCTTGTCGTCCAAACGGGCGGGATACATACCCCGGGGAGGTTCGACCGCCCCTGGTCCGGCCGTGCCTGGCGATTCCTGATCTGCGTCTGCCACTTTCTATCCACAATGACCCATATTTGGCCACAAGCAATAGTGGCATGAGAACCTCGTGCTTGGCAAGAGGTTTTTTGGGGAACTCTTTGGCCTACAGAGAGTTAGTGGCCATACAAGCAGATCTACACTGATCGCGCAACACACAACATATAGACTTTGTGGCGAATAGGAGGCGAAGATAATGGTACGAGGTGGTTTCTTCGATCTGCCCGGCTCTGGTACCAGCCGGGCAGATCGAAGCCAAACGAGGGGACTTTACAGAACCGGGATCTTCACGGTCTGGCTATAGACCGGGGTGTTCGTGCCGACGGGAATGACGGCAATCGAGAAGGAGACATTGCTCCCGGTTGCAGCGTCCGACGGAATCTGGACCGGCACCTCGAAGACGCCGATGAGATTGGCTGCGGCACGTGCGCCGGTCACGCGGAGGCCTTCACCCTGGCCGCCCTGGTTCGTAATGCCGGCCACTACCGTGCCTTGGACCGTAGCGTCCACACCGGGGACGGGGATGGCGTTGGTGGCGACCGCCGGCACCGTCGAACCCAGACCCGTCGCGTATACGCGAATGATCTCGCTGCGCCGTGCCGGGTTGTCCGGCGTGACGAAACTACCGTCGGGCCGTACCGCGACGATGCGCTGCACGCTGTCCGATGAAACGGTCACGAAGATTCCGGGGCTGACCACTTGGATCGGAAGGTTCACGCTGGCCGTGCCGCCTCCCGCCGTGGTCACGACCACTGACGCGGTGCCGCCCGCGGGCGCATCGCAAGGCACCTGGAAGGTGAGCTGCTCCTGCCCGCCGGTATTGCTGACGCTGTAGATCGGGGCGGCCGTGTTGCCGACTGTGACGCGGTTATTCACCACTTGGTACGGCAACGGTCCGATGATGCCGCCGCCCGAGACTGATCCCTGGACGCCGGGAGCCAGACCGGGGGCGATGATGGTCGCGATGCTGCACGGCGAGAGCGAACCTTGGACGAAGCTGGCGCCGTTGTAGAAGCTGTTGACGGTGATCGGCGGGGGCGGAGTCGCCACCGTCAGATTGAACGTCTGGGAGAATCCGCCGACGCTTGCCGTAACCGTCGCGTTGCCGGTGGAACCGCTCGCGGTCGCCGTCACCGAAGCCTTCCCGTCAGATCCGGTCGTGACCGGCGAACTGGAAAGACCCACAGGACCGCTGGCGTTGAATTGCACCAGTGCGCCCGCCAGGCCCTGGCCGTTGCTGCCGTTCACTTGAACTACCAGCGGCTGGCTGAAGCTGGTGTTGACGGCCGCGGTCTGGTTGTTGCCGCTGACGATCGACAGCCCGGTCACATTCACGATGACATTCGCATTCACCGTGAAGGTGGCGGCCAGATTCGTGTTGTTGACCGTGGCCGTCACTTTGATTTGTCCGGTGGCGTTGTTGCCGAGGGTGATGGCGTTGGTGGTCTGCCCATTAGCATCCGTAATGGTTGAGCCGTTGGTTACCGTAGCGGCGCCTTGGGTCACTTTCCAAACCACAAACTGCCCGCCGAGGGCGTTGCCGGTGGTATCGGATACCTTCGCCGACACGGTCACCGACTTCCCGGGATCCGCGCTCTGCGGATTCGTCGACGTCACTTGAATGAGGCCCGGCTGGCCGGGCGCCGCGGTGAATTGGAACGGGCCGTAGCGCGCATAGTAGATAGCGCCCGAACCCGTGATGATACTGTTGCGCACACCGCCTACCAGAATGTAGAACTGGCCGGAGCCAGGAATTGGGCCGAAGATCGGGGTGCAGGTCCCGAGGCCAGTGGCATTCGTCAGAACCGTACCGGGTTCGGCGCCCGGCCCGGAGTTGGCGCAGGATACCGACGGACCGGTAGCCGGGTCGACCGTATTCTGCAGCGAAATCGAAATGTTGGGTACGTTCACAACCGAAAAGAGCTGCACTTGAATCGGCGTACTGCTCTGAGCGCCCGAAGTACCGTTGAACTGTGCCCCGCTCGAAGGAGTCACGAGCTGGGCGCTCACGAATGGGTTAAAGAAAAACGGGTCGGCGAATGCCTGCGTGAGGTAGACGTTTGTGGAAACGTTGCCCGCGGAGGCTACCAACGTGTTCTGTATGAAAGGCTGGCCGAAACTACCGATCGTTGCCGCCGGCGACAACTGATTCTGGCTGATCCCATTGTTGTCGGTGAATGTCTGGGTCGTCAGTAATCCGGCGTTCCCGGCGGCCAGCGTCCACGTGACTATTGTGTTGGCGATGGGATTGCCACTCGCATCCGTTACCCGCACCTGCACGGGATCCCAGAAGAAAACTCCACCCACGCCGTTGGGGGCGCAGTTGGTACAGATCAATTGTCCGCTGCCCGAAGCGACGGTAATATTCGCCGGCGTGGCCTGGGCAGAAGCCCGCCGCGCCAGCACGCAGCACAGCACCGTCACGGCAAACCATACGTATCTATTTCTTTGCAAAATGGACCTCCTCGTTCATTTTTAGAATGAACACGGTTGGATTTGGACGGACGCGGTGAGAAAAGTAGTTTAGCATTTCTCGCACGGATGCGCGAGGCGGGGGAGGATAAAAAAAGAGGGGAGCCGAAGCTCCCCTCTCAGTAACATCAGGTCCGAAACCCGGTTTAGTGGGTCAGGACTTCAGAGGCCGGCAGCGCGCTGTTGCGCGTCAACCCGCCGTTGTTGATGATCAACGCCAGGTAGCCCATGGCCAGGTTGCGCGTACCAACATCGCTGATGAACGCGAACCCGTGAGCGTACTGGAAGTTGCAAACCGCAATGATGTAGCCCTGGAATCCAGGGTTGGCGCCAGGAATCGTGGACAGAGCGAAGGCCCAATCCGTGGTATTCACATTGGCGTCACCCGATAGGATCACAGGCGTTGGGAATGGAGCAATCGTGGCATTGCCGTAGAAGTTCAACGTGCAAGTGCCGGCTTGCTTCACAGCGTAGCCCTGCGGATCGCTCGAGGTGTTGGAGATCGCGATACCGGTCTCCAAACCCGAGGCATTTGTCACATACGGGAACAGCAGGACCGTCTGACATAGCCTGATATTCAGGAGATTTTGTGCCGACGACTGATCCACAAACCTCGGGATATTCAGGACGGACGATGCAGTGGCGCCGCCGATGGAAACTATTGGCGCGTAACTCATCTGTACCGTACCCGTGCCCGCAGGCGGTGTATTGTTCGTCTGGTTGCCGGTGTAGGTGGTGTAGACCGCGAAGTCGAAGGTGTCCTGACCGGAGTAGTTGGTGTTGTACACTTCCCAGAACGCTTCGCCAGCACCATTGACCAGCGGAACCTGGTAGTAGCTGATGACCGGGGTGCAATTGGTACCGAAGCAAGTCGTGCCGGTGCTCGGAGCAACGGATCCCTCGGGTGCGGTCCCACTGATCAGACCAACCGCGTACGGCCCGACGTCGGTGCCGTTAGTCGGCTGGCTCTTGGTGGCCTGGAAGGCATTGGTCACGTTCGTCGTGGTGACGAAGAGCGACATGCCAGTCGGGATGTTGGTGAACGAAGCACGGAGACGAGTGCCGAAGTCCGCCAGACCGGCCGTGAAGCCGTTCCCGGCTGTTTGAGGCTGAATGAAATCAGACTCCGAGTTGTAGATCGTACCCGGAATGTTTTGGTTGGCCGCCTGGAATTGACCGCTGCCGAACGCCGCGGTAGGCGCCACACGCGTCTTGAAGGCACTTGCGAAGTTGGGCTGTTCCTGGAACCGTAGGATGGCCACAGGCGACACCGTCGCGGTTGCGCACTGGTTGAAGCCAGTGTTGCCGCCGCTACCTGAGTTCGCGGTGTTGCGCAGCGAAGTCACGAGACTCTGCTGCACAAAGCCGACCGTCAGGGTCGCGTTCGGAATACCGATCGAACTGGAACCGCTGATCGAGACCTGCGCCAGGAGCTGGCCGACGCCGCCAAGACCGGCAGCTACTCCAGAAGCATTCGCGCGAACGTTGGTGATACGGAACACGCGCGAAAGGCCAGCCGTTACCGGGGGAAGAACCGGTACGCCGTTGAACGTGACCTGGAAGCTATTGGCGTTAACCAAGCCCTGGTACATGTTCGGAGCAGGCGTGCCGTTCGACGAGCCACCGGTGCAACCGTTGACGCCCGTGGTGCCGCTGCAAAGCCCGCTGACCGCCTGGCCTAGAAGCGTCGCCGGACCCTGTGTGTTGTTGCCAACGTAGGCGGTGCAACCGCTGGCCGGATTGCCGCAAAGGATCTGCGGCTGCGCAGGCCCTGCGCCCGGCAAACCGTTGACACCGGTGTTGCCCGGCTCGTCAATGAGCAGCAGGGCTTCCGAGGCATTCGGGACACCGGCGGCGGTGCCAAGAATGCGACTCGTTACCTGCGTGCCCAGCGTGATCGTAATGTTGGCGAACGGGATCTGCGAACCACCCGCCAGAGTATTGCCGCCCGTGCACTGCAGCACGATGTCGCCGACCGCTTCCGTCAAACCTTCCTGACGGAGTTGCGGAGGGACGGCAACGTTGGCAGAGCAAGCGAACGCCGTATTCGGGCCGGCGACCGGAACGCCAACCTGCGCGCTGGCCAACCCTGCGAACAGGGATAACACAGCTAACGCAAGAATCCATCTGCGAAAACTAACCATTTCCTTCTCCTTGTGAATTGCGAAATTGAATCGGTCGAAGTTCTCTCTCAACCTGAGCCTCAAACTCGAAGTCTCAAAAACTGTATTTCAACCTTTGGGAACTTCTCCGTGTCGGGCGGAGAGTTATTTCCAGCAATCACCAAGCTTTGACCGCTGGATGTCTTACCTGAAGCCTTGTCCCTGGCACTTGTTCTTTGTTTTTTGTCTCTTCAGTGCTCAAAGGACACAAACACAAAATTGCACACTGCACCAGACGCGGTAAAGATATTCATAACTGATTGCCCGGTCCGTGTCAAGAGAAATTGTTTCCCTTCAACACGAAAGGAGGGTTTTTCAGCCGCAGCGGATGATTTGTTGTTCAAGCTCGCCCGATTAGACCATGCCATAACGCCCGCAGTCAATGGTTTCACACCGATTGGTCTCATTTTTTGTTACTGAATCGCAGCAGACACAGTATTGCTAAGGGCCCCCCCCTGTTTGAGTATCAGGGGAACACCTAAACCGGGAGCTGCGGATGAAGGAATCATAATGTTTACTTGATATAAACCGACGTATCCGGACACCAGCCCAGCGAAGGTCGACGGAATTTCGGTTCCGTTGACCACCACCGAAACAGGGGTGGTCGTGACCGAAAACAGTCCCTGCCTGACGACAGTCCCCAGCCCCGTGGCGTATATCATCATTACTCTGCCGCGGGCCGCGGGATTCGAAGGACCGTTGAGTGAGTAATCCTGGTTCTGCAGTGCGCCGGCGGGCGGCGTCCCCACCAGAAAGATGGCGGGGGCAAGGGCTGCGACCGCGACGGTCTGCTGTGCCGTACCGTATTGCGAACGAACGCGCAGCGTGTGCGTTCCCGGCGCGATCCCCGCCGGCAGCGCGGCATCGATCTGGAACGGCGAGGCGAAGAAGAGCGTGAGTGGCGTGCCGTCGACGTCTACTGTCGTCGCGCTCGCCGGACCACTCAGCCCGCTGCCGAAGATGGCGATGATGCCGCCGGGCGCGATGCCGCTGGTGAAGGTGGCGGCATTCACCACCCCCTCGGCGGTGAAGGCTGCATCCTGCGGTCCGATCGTCAGCGCTGCCTGCGGACGCGCGGCCTTGTAGGCAGCCGGCGCCGAGGCCGACAAATCGACCGGCGAGCCGCCGGACGCGAGGTCCGTCACAAATACGCGGTAGGGCTGCGCCGCGCCGAGCGAAATCTGATACACCGGTTGCGCGCCGTCGCACGTCTGCATGCGCGAGATGCGCGCTCCCGCCGCCGGGTTCCCCGCGGCATCCACGGAATCCGCCAGCTCGAGCGGCGTCCCGCACACGCCGGCGGCAGAACGCACGTCGAGGGCAAAATTCTGCATGACCGGCGCGGGCTGCGAAAGCGCGGCGATGAGAAAGCGCGTGGCTGCCGGGGTGCGCAACGCGAACCGCGCCACGCCGCGCAGGTCCGCCGTCCAGTTGCCGCCGGCGGCACTGAAGCCCGCCAGGTAGTCGTTCAGACTGGCGCGCGCGAATAGCGGGCTGGGGTCCATGATCGCGATGGAGCCGTCAGCGGCGATTCCGGTGGCAACCACAAAGTGGCCGCCGGCCGGCGCGCCGTTCAGCGACAGACCGAGCGAGAGCAGCGCGGGGGAGCCTTGCGCGACCAGGTCCGCCACCGTGCTGACGGCCGGATTCTCGACCGCCACGTCTGCGCCGCCAGTGAATCCGGCCGCGCGCCACAGGTTCACGATCTGCTCGCCCGAATCGGGATTCGCGACGAAACCATCGCACACCGGATTCCCCTTCGTATCCACCGCGCAGAAGTTCTTCAGGTAACCGTTAAGCGTCTCCGGATCGGCCGCTCCATTGGGCGACGCCAGCTCACCGCGATTCTGGTGGTAGCGCAGGATCGCGGCCACCGCCGTGAGCAGCGCCCCCTTCTGACCGATGGTGGCCGTTCCGTTGCCGAGCGGCGCGCTGCCGGACTGTTGCAGTTTGGGGAAATTGGACAGGCCCGAAGCCGCGGAGCGCAGAAAGAACGTCACTGGATTGTCCGCCACGGACGGCGCATCGGCGGTCACCGCCGCCACGCCTTCTCTTGCCGGCAGGCGCACCAGCGTCTCCGCCTGGCCGTTCGAATCCGATACGGCGGTAGCGCTCAACACCTGCGCGCCCGGCGAGGCTTGGAAGACAACGGTCGCACCCGCGATGGCGGCGCCCGAGGAGTCGCGCAGAGCGACACGCAGCGAGAGAGGCAGGAGCGCGCCGGGAGGGCCCGTCTGGTTGTCGCCCTGCAGCTTCGAGATCTGCGCGCGCGTATCCGAGAGGCTGCGGATCGAGAGCGAGCCGTCCGCTGTTCCGGCACCTTTTGTATCCACCGCATGAATCGTAACCGTCGCGCTCTTCGCCGCAGCCGGAACGAACATGTCCCAGGCATAAGCGCCGGACGAGGCATTCACCAGAAAATCAGGCTGGCCCGAGATGGTCACGCGCAGCACGCTGCTGTTGGGGAAGCCGATGACGGCAAGCCTCGCCCGGCCGCCCGCGGTGACCGAAGCCGGAGACACAACCACCGCCGGCGTTCGCGGCGAGGCGTGCTCCACGGCCTTCGAATCGCCGGGCGTGTATATAAGGTTGCCGCCTTCAAAGTTCTGCTGCCGCTGGGCGCCGCTCGAGAATTCATCGCTCACCGGCATCCCGAAGTCGCCGGCCGGTCCGTTCAGCGCCAGGTAGCGGGCTAGGATCAGGCCGCTCACGAAATAGGTTTGGCCGGAGCGCGGTCCGGCTGTGGCGGCAAGAATTGCTCCGTTCCGGAAGCTCTGCGACACGCCCGAGTTGGCGCCGAAAGTGGAGAAGTCCGAAGCCTCGCCGGTAGGATCGCCCGCCGCGCCGGTTTCATATCCAAGCTGCGCCCACTTTGTCAGCACGGGCCCGGAGACTAGGCGCACCGGGTTGCCGCCCAGCGCCGCCGAATTCTCGAAGCGCTGCGTGCCGCCGGCGCTGGCATCGGCGATGGGGTAGCCGAGCGTCCCGGCTGGTCCGCCCAGATCCTGGTACCGCTTGAGGAGCGCGCCCGAAACCAGGAACGCCGTCCCCAACTTGTCCGACTGCGCCAGCAGGTAGACCGTGGACACGGCGGGGTCGCTCGACTGCACCATCTACGCGTATCCGCCGCCGGTGCGCGCGGCCGGCGAGGCCACCGGCAACTGCACCGCGATCCGGTTGCGCGTGAGCGCCGACTGGAACGATTGCTGGATGGCAGGTGGCGCGCCCTCGCCCACCTGGCAGCAAGGCGCGTTCACTACGAAGTTGAGCCGCGCACTGACTACGCCTTCGCTGGTGGCCGTGACCGCGGCAGCGCCGCCTCCCACCGCGCGCACCACCGCCGACTGGCCGCCCGCCTGAATCGAGACCACCTGACTATTGCTGGTGGACCACGACACCGGCCGGTCGGTCGGGCTGGTGCCGTTCGCCACCAGGATCTGCACCGATAGGTTCAACGTGTCTCCGAGGGTCAGGGTGGTGGTCGCTGTCGCCGACGCGCCGCTCACGATCACCGCGGTGACGGGGTAGCGGTAAGTCGGATCGCCGCCCGGCGTATATTCAAGCGCGCCCTTTTCAAAAAGCTGCCGGTGGATGCCGCTTGCCAGCACCAGCACATCGCTCACCGGCAGCCCCAGACTGCCGGCCGGTCCCTGGTTTGCCACATAGAGATCGTAGAGCGGCTCGACCACACCGTATATCTTGTTGTTGTTGGCGCCGGACGTGATGGTGTAGATGGCGCCGCCGGCGAAGTCCTGCTCCGTCGCCGTGGTTTTGGTGGAGGCGGTAACCGCCGTCTCGACATCGATGGGACGGCCCGGCCCGCTCATGCCGCCGAGGTTCGTCCACTCGATGTAGATATTGTTCCGGATGGTGAAGGTCTGTCCCCCGGGCAAAGAATTCTTGTAGGCAAAGAGCGCGTAGTTCTTGTCGAAGAAATCAAACGAACAGGAATTCGACTGGTCGAATCCCGGGCAGTTCTGCCAGTCCATCGCCGGATAGCCCGCGGTGGTGGCGCCGACGGTCGTGTAGTAGGCATAGACGTCCGGCCCCAGTTGAAAAACCTGGATCGAAAAGGCGCTGGTGGTGGCGGTGTTCTGGGACGCCAGCGCATACTTTACGCCGGCGGTCTTGGCGGCGTCGGAGAATTCCTGCACGTAACCGGAGGACCCGAGTCGCTTTGCGATCCCGAGCGGCGGCAGCGAAACCAGTCCGCTGAAGCCGTTCCGGTTGTAAGCCTGGAGAAACTGGTAGGCGATGTTGTCGGGTGCGCCCTGGCCGATCTGAATGGTGGCGGTGAGCGAGATGGTGGCGGTGTCGAACTTCGAAGGATCGGACACGCTGGTCGCCGTCACGGTAATCTTCTGCGTGGTAGCAATGGTCGAGGGCGCCAGATAGAAGCCTGACTGGTCCAGGAAACCGGCCTGCGGGCTGATGCTCCATACCACACCGCCGTTCAGGCCGGTGACGGTCGCGGAAAACTGCTGCGACTGTCCGGCCGCGAGCGTCACGGCGGAGGGACTCACCGAAACCGATACCGCCGGGTTGACCTGAATGGTTACGGATTGTGATTTGGATGAGTCGGCGGCGCTGGTAGCAGTGATTGTCACCGTCTGCGGACTGGCGACGGTCGTAGGCGCACGGTACGTCACCGTGGTGATGCCACCCGACCCCTGGACTGGAGTACCCAGGCTGCCAAACGTGCTCGGGCTGAGCCCGAAGTTCACCGCGGTGTTCGCGTTGCCGGTCACCAGAGCCGTCAGTGCCGCCGACTGGCCGGGAAGCAGCGTGTTGGCGGTCGAGCTGAGCGAAATCAGAACCTGGGCGCGGCCCGCCCCCGCCGCCAAACAGAACAGTAAGACCCGAAAGAGAATGGACCGATGACGCACGAGTATCCAGCTATCTTAATATGTTGCAAACCCCGCCGCCGAAGCAAGAGTTTCGGTGACAGGCTACACAACCTCGAAACTAGTTTCGAGGTTGTGTAGCCTGTCACCGAAATAGCGCGGGGTGTATACTGCTCGCATCGAGAGAGGAAGCGCATCATGAGGACGACAAAGTTAGCCGTGTTCGGGGGGGCCTTCTTGGCCATGATGAGCATGGTGAGTGCGCAGGTTCGCATCGACAGCGATGACCTCGGCGGGGTGGTCACCAGCGCGAAAGGGGTCGAAGCGGGGGTCTGGGTGATTGCGGAAACCACCGGCCTGCCGACCAGGTTCGTCAAGATCGTCGTCACCGACGATAGCGGACGCTACCTGATTCCCGATCTGCCGAAAGCGAGCTACAGCGTGTGGGTGCGCGGCTATGGGCTGGTCGATTCACCCAAGGTGCAAGCCGCGCCGGGCAAGAACCTGAACCTGACGGCGGTGGTGGCGCCGAATCCGCGCGCGGCGGCGGAATACTATCCAGCCAGCTATTGGTATTCCCTCCTGAAGGTGCCGGACAAGAGCGAGTTCCCCGGCACAGGTCCGCAGGGCAACGGCATTTCGCCGAACATGAAGAGCCAGGCCCAGTGGTTAGAGCTGATCAAGACCGATAGCTGCTGGTCGTGTCATCAACTGGGCACCAAGGCAACGCGCGAGATTCCCAAGAGCCTGGGCACTTTCGATTCTCCGCTGCTTGCCTGGGAGCGCCGCATTCAGTCCGGTCAGGCTGGCGCCCAAATGGTGGGCGGCATCGGCCGGCTCGGCCGCGAACGGGCACTGTCGATGTTCGCCGACTGGACCACCCGGATCGCTGCCGGCGAAGTGCCCCCGGCGCCGCCACGGCCTCGAGGAGTGGAGCGCAACGTCGTCATCACCGAATGGGACTGGACGACTCCCAAGGCGTACCTCCACGACGAAATCGCCACCGACAAGCGAAATCCGACGGTCAACGCCAATGGGCTCCTCTACGGCGCGCCCGAGCTCAGTACGGATAACATACCCATCCTCGATCCCGTGCGCCACACGATCGGCCAGGTGAAGATGCCGGTCCGCGATCCGCAGACCGCGGTTCCCGACAAGCCGCTGAAGGCCTCGCCATATTGGGGCGATGAAGCCATTTGGGACAGCCAGGCAAACATGCACAACCCGATGTTGGATGAGAAGGGGCGCGTCTGGTTCACGTCCGTAATCCGTCCGCCTGCGAACGCGGCGTACTGCAAGGAGGGGTCGGACCACCCGTCGGCGAAGCTGTTTCCGCTGAACCGGAGCGGCCGCCAGCTCGCCATGTACGATCCCAAGAGCAAGCAATTCACGCTCATCGACACGTGTTTCAGCACGCACCACCTGCAGTTCGCGGAGGATGCCAATCAGACGCTGTGGACCAGCAGCGGCGGGGGCGGCGACGTCGTCGGCTGGCTGAACCGGAAAATGTTCGAGGAGACACACGATGAGCAGAAGTCGCAAGGCTGGACGGCGCTGATCCTGGACACCAACGGCAACGGCAAGCGTGACGCGTATGTGGAACCCAACCAGCCCGTCGATCCTACGAAGGACAAGCGCATCGCGGCGGCCTTCTACGGCGTGACCGTGAGTCCGGCTGACGGCACAATCTGGGGCTCCGTGCTGGGTTTTCCGGGCTCGATCGTGCGGCTGAGCCCTGGCTCGAATCCTCCGGCAACGGCACTGGCGGAAGTTTATGAACCGCCGCTGGACAATCCCCAGGCGCCGGTTCACGGGTTCTCTCCGCGCGGCCTCGACATCGACCGCAACGGCGTCGTCTGGACGGTTCTCGCCAGCGGACATTTCGCCAGCTTCGACCGGCGCAAGTGCAAAGGACCGCTCAACGGGCCGGCCGCCACGGGGCAGCACTGTCCCGAAGGCTGGACGCTTCATCCCTTCCCGGCGCCGCAGCTCAAGGGCGTCACCGACTCAGGCAGCGCCGAGGCCAGCTACTACGACTGGGTCGATCAGTTCGACACTTTCGGGTTGGGGAAGAACGTGCCGATCGCCACCGGCAATGGGGAAGATGCGCTGCTGGCTGTGCGCAATGGGGAGTTCGTCACGCTCCGTGTGCCCTATCCGATCGGGTTCTTCGCCAAGGGGCTGGATGGACGCATCGACGATGCGAAGGCCGGCTGGAAGGGCAAGGGGCTGTGGTCGACTTACGCCACGCGAACTGTTTTCCACGTCGAAGGCGGCAAGGGAACGACCAGCAAGGTGCTTCACTTCCAGCTTCGTCCCGATCCGCTGGCGAAGTGACGGAAAGCCGGGAATTGGCGCGCCGCGAGCGCGTGGTCCAGTATTACCACTTGCGACAATAAGACTGCCGGCCGGTACTTTATCTCAGTATTAAACACTGCGACATAAGTAATTGCGCATGTTGTGGCGATGTGTTCTCATCGAAACATGAGACCTCTCACCATTGCAGACTCGGCTACGATCATCCTCGGATTGCAGGATGAGATTCGCC
>JBGPHT010000078.1:0-34489 GCA_041484525.1 Bryobacteraceae bacterium
ACCCTGGCGCTGGCTTGATTTGGACAGGCACTACCCGAGGAAACGACAGACCTCGATCTGGCAACCCCGATTCTCAGTACGCAAAGCATTCAGTTTCAACAGGCGACATCACAACCCTGTCCTGTTTTGGACAGCAGTGGCTGGCATTTGCCTCTTCCTTTAACGATCATTTCTTGGAAGGCGTCGGTGTACTTGCCGTAATCGTGGAGCAGACCGCACCATTCCGCCAGATCATGAAAGTGCGTATTTTCCGGCGCCGCGTATCCAGCCAGTTGCCTGGATAGACTCGCAACCTTTTAGAGGTGCTCGGCGAGTGGTTGCCAATCCGAGCCGGGGACTTCGGGAGAAACGCCGGAGCGGTCGGAGTGAGCCCAAAAAGTCATTATCAAACAAATTGTAGCTGCGCCGCAGAAGGCATGATAGCGGGTCCGCTACCCAGCCCCCGTCACAAGGCTTGGCGCCAACAAAACGAAGGACTTACGATACGGGCCGAACACTCGCGGTGTATACTGCGAGTAGAAGATATGAATGTCTTCAATATTGCGCCGAGGTTCACCTCCACCACTGAGCCGGGACTCGCCCTTCACAACCTACGAACTACCAAACGAACCCAGCTTCCGATTTCCGGACAGTTGGAATCCGTCGGCGGCGCCCAAAGTAAGCGGAACCTGGCACTGGCAGTGAATCTTATCGAGGATGGACGTAAGACGGGGCTGCTAGGGGGGCTACATTCCTACCAACGCCCGCAGTTCCGCTGCTCGCAGAGCCGCGACTTCAAGGAGAGGTTGGTCGTGCTACCAGTCAACCGCTTGCTAACGCGCGCGCGGCTCTGTCAGCTTCACTGCACCACCGACACCGGCAGCGTGTTACTCGTAAATCCGTTCACTACCACCAGCGGCAGCGCGGTGCCCGTCGGCGCGTCGGACGGCAGCGTGACATTGATCTGCCACACACCGGCCAGGCCGGGGGTCAGGCCGCTGAAGGCTACCACGAGTTGCCGTCCATTCAAAAAGACGTTTGGCAGGCTGGCTAAAGAAGGAGGCTGCGAGCCGGCCGCGGCGCCGTCGTCAGGTGTCGGGCTGACGGTGCCCTGTCCGGTCCCGTAGATCTGAAGCGTCTCACCGCGGTGAGCTGGGACCGCCGCGGAATTCACTACGCCATTCTCGTTCGTGACCGCGAACAGGCCCGGGGCGCTCGGCGTCACCGTCAGTGGGCCGCGGCCGCGCGACTGCCCACCCACGCGGACTTCGAGGAGCGATTGCCCCGGCGCCGTACCGGCCGGCACTTGCAGGTTCACCTGGCCCGGCGAAGCGTAATAGAGAGGCACCGCCTTTCCATCCACGAAAGCCTCGGTGTCGCCCAGTTTGCGCAGCAGGGGATAGGCGGCGGCCCCGGTGGTTTGCGATCCGGTGAAGGTACCGAAGGCCGACACGATCGAACCCGGAGCCACGGGCGCACCAGCGGCGAAAGTCGCGGCGCTCACGGCCACGGCATCTGACGCGGGCTGCATCACCGAGACCTCGGTGGAGAGCGGCAGGGACACACGGTTGACGGTGACGGCGGCAGGTTTGTAGATGAGCGGAGAGAAGCTCGATGCGGCATCGGGCAGCCCTGCCACCTGTGCCGAACCGCCCAGCGCGGTCTTGTAGTGCATCAGGATGGCGACTCGCGGGTTCAGTTGCTGGACATAGGCGGCGGCGCGCTGCGGCGTAATCGTGAAGAAGCCCCCGGCGGGAATAAACAGGATGTCGAGATCTTTCAGGTCGGCGAGTTGAGCGGCGGTCAACTGATCCTGGCCAAAATCGCCCATGTGCGCGATCTTCAGGCCGGCCTGCTTCCACACGATGATGGTGTTGGGTCCGCGCGCAGTGCCGTTCTGGTTGTCATGGAATCCGGGAATCAGTACAAAGGTCGTGCCGGCGGCGGCCATCTCCTGCCGGGCGGTGATGGGACGTCCGTCGACCAGAGTGAATGAGCCCTTCACACCGGCGGAGTTGTTGTGATCGGTGTGATTGTGCGTGATGGTGACGGCGTCGGCGGTGACGGACGGCAGCGTGTAGCCGACGGACGCGACGGGCGGATCGGTCACCACGGTGGGGCCGCCATCCGTTTTGAGAATGAAGCAGGATTGGCCGACCCAGGTGATCGAGAGATCGGTGACTTGGGCGGACGCGGCGGACGCCAGGGCGAGGAGCAGCACGGTTCGCATGGTGGGTTTCTTTCGTGGCGATTATGTCATGGGTAAAGGCACGTGGACATCGACAAGTGTTAAACCTCAGTGCGGCAGCGTACACTGAATCATGGCTGCGCGACGTCAACCGGAACTCATACAAGCCGGATCGCGGCCGCCCGATTTTCGGTTGGCGCGATTGGGGGGCGGGGAGGTCACGTTGGCCGAAATCGCCGCTACCGGGCCGTCGCTGATCGCCTTTTTCAAAATCACGTGCCCTATCTGCCAGCTCACGTTCCCGTTTCTGGAACGGATTGCGGCGGCGGGGACCCTTCCGGTGTACGGCATCTCGCAGAACGATGCCGACGACACGCGCGAGTTCAACGACGAATTCGGCATCACGTTCCCCACGCTGCTCGATAAGGAGGTGGACAACTTTCCCGCCAGCAACGGATTTGGCATCTCGAGTGTGCCGACGATTTTTCTCATCGAGCGCGACGGCACGGTGTCGCGCTCGATCGAGGGATGGCAGAAGAAAGAGATCGAATGGCTGGGCGGCCAGGCGGGCGTGAGTGTCATCCGCGCGACGGAGAGCGTCCCCGTATGGAAGGCGGGCTGAAGCTCGCGAAACTAGGCTCCCGGCGGGAGTCCAGGCTAGAATAAAGTCAGACCGAATGGCCAATCCACTCGAAGAGATTTTGGGAACAGCCGCTGCGATCGCCAAGGGAATGGGCGTCACTCTCAAGGAGATGATGTCTCCCACGGTGACCGAGAATTATCCGGACGAGCCGCCGAAGTTCGAGGAGCGATTCCGCGGCGTACACGTGCTGCAGCGCGATGCCAACGGGATGGAGAAGTGCGTCGCGTGCTTCTTATGCGCCGCGGCGTGCCCATCCGACTGTATCTACATCGAGGCTGCGGAGAACACCGAAACTGCGCGGATTTCGGGCGGAGAACGGTACGCGCAGGTTTACAACATCGATTACAACCGCTGCATCTTCTGCGGATATTGCGTGGAGGCGTGCCCGACCGATGCCATTACGCATGGCCACGGGTTTGAGGCGGCTAGCTTCAACACGTCCACGTTAATCAAGCGTAAAGAGGACATGCTGGCGCCGATGCCTCCGGGCGCGCACCCGCCGGTAATGACAGGCGAGGAAGTGGCGGCGCACTGAACGGCGGATTTCCGCGACCCGGCCGCCACCTGCGACATCTATAGAGCCAACGCGGCATGTTGCAAGCGATCAAGGAGCAGATCGACACTATCTTCCGGGAAGACCCGGCGGCCAAAAGTGTCATCGAGATCTTCTTCTGCTACCCCGGCTTCCACGCGATACTGCTGCACCGCCTGGCGCACCAACTCTACCTATGGCGCGTGCCGCTGATTCCGCGCATCATGTCGCAGATGACGCGCTTCCTCACGCAGATCGAAATCCATCCCGGCGCCAGCCTGGGGCGGCGGTTCTTCATCGACCACGGCAGCGGTGTGGTGATCGGCGAAACGGCGGAGATCGGCGACGACGTGCTGCTCTACCAGGGAGTGACGCTGGGCGGCACGGGGCATGAGAAGGGCAAGCGTCACCCGACCATCGGCAACCGCGTGGTGATCGGGGCTGGCGCGAAGGTTCTCGGGAATATTCGGATCGGCGACAACGTCAAGATCGGCGCGGGGTCGGTCGTTGTGCATCCGGTGCCCGACAACTCGACCGTGGTCGGAATCCCGGGCCGCGTGGTGCGCGTACGTCCCGAGGGCGGCATGCTGGAGCACGGGCGCCTGCCCGACCCCGAGGGCCAGGCGATCGACGATCTGGCGCGGCGCGTCGAAGAACTGGAGCGCTCGCTGCGCCAGTTGACCGCGGAGCACGAAGTGGAGCACCACCGAAAGGCTTGACGCGGCCTACGCCGGCACCGGTTTCAACACACGTTCCGCCATGGCAAACTTGAGCTCATCCACGCCTTGCCCGGTGGCACTCGAGATTTCGAAGAAGGGAAGTCCGCGCGCGGACGCCAGATCGCGGAGTGACGCCACACGAGACGGGTCCTGCGCCGCGTCCATCTTGGTGGCAACCACGATCATCGGTTTCGCCGCGAGGTCGGCGCTGAAGCCGGCTAGCTCCCCGAGCACCGTTTCGAAATCGTGAACCGGATCGCGCCCGGTCGCATCCGAAACATCCACCAGGTGGGCCAGTAGCCGTGTGCGTTCGATGTGCCGCAGAAATTGGACGCCCAGGCCCGCACCCAGGTGCGCTCCTTCGATCAGCCCCGGGATGTCCGCCACCACGAAGCTGCGGAAGTCCGGCATTTGCGCCACACCCAGATTCGGTTCGAGCGTGGTAAACGGATAGTCCGCGATCTTAGGCCTCGCCGCCGAAATCCGGGAGATCAAAGTCGACTTACCGGCGTTCGGGAACCCCACCAGCCCCACGTCGGCCAGCAGCTTCAACTCTAGCCGCAGCCGTTTCTCGCCGCCCGGCCGGCCCGGTTGGTGCTCGGTCGGCGCCTGATGGGTCGAAGTGGCGAATCTGGCGTTGCCTTTTCCACCCCGGCCGCCGCGCGCCACCAGGAACCGCTGGCCGGCTTCGGTGAAATCGAAGAGGCGCTCGCCGCTGGCCTCGTCGTACACTACCGTTCCTACCGGCACGTCCAGTTGGATCGACTCCCCTTCGGCCCCCGTCCGGTTGCTACCCTCGCCGTGCCGTCCGCGCTGCGCCTTGTGCTCCGGATTGAAACGGTATTTCAGCAGGGTGTTCTCGTGCTCGTCGGCCACTAACACGACATCGCCGCCGCGCCCGCCGTCGCCGCCGCTCGGCCCGCCGCGCGGGACGTACTTCTCCCTGCGAAAGGCCAGGCAGCCGTTGCCGCCGTCGCCCGCTTTAACCAGGATTCTTGCTTCGTCGATAAACATAGAAAAGCCGCCGGCCCGAGCCCGGGTTCGGCGGCTGGAGGTGGTGGGCAGGCCTTCCGCCTGCGGGATCAGAAGAAACTTATTGCGACGCCTGAATGCTGACGAACTTCCCCATCCGCCCGCGGTCCCGGAACTCCACGACGCCGGTGACCTTGGCGAACAGCGTGTCGTCCTTGCCCCAGCCGACATTCAGGCCCGGCTTGAGCTTGGTGCCGCGCTGCCGCACGATGATCGATCCGCCCGGAACCAGTTGGCCGCCGAACACTTTCACGCCCAGCCGCTGTGCGTTCGAATCGCGCCCGTTTTTGGAACTACCTAAACCTTTTTTATGCGCCATACGTCACCCTAAGCCACGATCTCGCCGACCTTCACTTGCGTGAAGGACTGGCGGTGCCCGATGGTTTTCTTGTATTGCTTCTTGCGCTTGAACTTGAACACCAGGACCTTGGGGCCCCGGCCGTTGGCGACGATCGTCGCCTTGATCAAGCCGCCCGTCACGAAGTCGCCACCCTCATCGGGGAAGGCCGCCTTAACAGGCAGTTCGATTTCCGTGCCGACGTCACCGTCGATTTTTTCCACGCGGAGCACGTCTCCGGGAGCAACCCGGTACTGCTTTCCGCCGGTCTCAATAATCGCGTGCATTCAGTGCCTCTTATCTTTTGGGACCCGGGCACACGAGGTGTGTCGGGCACAGGAGTAAACAAAGAGTTTACTACAGATTCCGGAAGGGGAGCAAACCCGACCGCTGCGGTACGCTGGTAATGGAGTCAACATTACCATTCATGCCGGGATTAGCCACCTTGGCTCTATTCGCCGTGACGCTCCCCAATAGCGTGGTGCTCCAATCGGTCGCCAACCTTTATTCCACGCCGAGCGAGGACGCCAAAGTCGTCTCGCAGGCGATCTTCGGCGCCAACGTGACCGTCCTCGAGCAGCAGCCGGGATGGGCTCATGTCCGCACCTTCGACGACTACACCGGGTGGATGCCGCTGGGCGCGCTCAAGCTCCGATCCGCCTACGCCACTTCCGGCCGTGTGGCCGAAGTGCAAAGTCTGCGCGCGCACATTTATCGCGATGCCAGCGTCAACAGCCACGCCCCCCTGATCACGGTGCCCTTCGAAACGCGACTGGAGGTTGCACCGCTCCCGGAAGATGAGCGCTGGCTCGAAGTACGCCTGCCCGACGACCGCACCGGCTACATCCAGTCGGGAGACGTTGCCTTCGACGTAAAGCCCCTCACCATCGCCCAGACCATCGAGTTCGCGCAACGATTCCTCGGCCTGCCCTACACCTGGGGCGGCACATCCAGCTTCGGTTACGACTGCTCCGGCTTGACGCAGATGCTGTGCCGCCGCCGCGGCATCCACATGCCGCGCGATTCCCAGCCGCAGGCAGACTGGACCGGCCTGACCGCCATCGACCGCAAAGACATCGTGCCCGGCGACCTCCTCTACTTCGGCGACTCTGAGAAGAGGATCACGCACACGGGGATGTACATCGGCGACGGCAAATTCATCAGCGCCACCACCTACCAGACTCCGATGGTGCGCATCGACGATCTCAACGACCCCCACTGGCAGCGGCTGCTGGTGGCCGCGAGGAGAGCAAAATGAACCGCAGAAGATTCGTCCAGACGGTGGCCGCACTGCCGGCCGCGCAGGCCCTCGGAGGCCGCGCCCAAGCCGCCGCGGGTCCACCCCGGCTCGATACCAAAATCGTGCGCCTCAACCTGCGCCACACCTGGACCACCACGATGTCGTCGAGCGAGTACCGCGACACCCTCCACGTGGCGTATGCGCGCGACGGCATCACGGGACATGGCGAAGGCGCTCCCATCGTCCGCTACCACGAGGATGCCAAGAGCGCCCAGGCGGCCGTCGAAAGCGTCCGCGAGTTGCTGCTTTCGGCCGACCCCATGCAGTTCAGCAAGCTGATGGCCCAGGTCTTCTCGCGGGTGAAAGGCGAATGGGCCGGTAAGGCCGCCATCGATATCGCGCTCATGGATTGGGTGGGGCAGAAGCTCGGCGTTCCGCTCTACGCCTATCTGGGACTCGACCCCAAGGACGCGCCGCTCACCACTTTTTCAATCGGCATCGACACGCCGGAGATCACGAAGCAGAAGACGAAGGAGGCGGCCGATTACCCCGTTCTCAAGGTGAAGGTGGGGCTCGCTACCGACGAGCCGACCATCGAGGCCGTGCGAAGCGTCACCAAAAAGCCGCTGCGCGTAGACGCCAACGAGGGCTGGAAAGACAAGGAAGAGGCGGTGCGTAAAATCAACTGGCTGGAGAAGATGGGCGTCGAGTTCATCGAGCAGCCGCTGCCCGCCGCGATGATCGAGGAGCAGCGCTGGATCCGCAGCCGCGTCCACATCCCGATCTTCGCCGACGAGGCCTGCCAGCACGCCGCCGACATCCCCAAGTTGAAAGATGCTTTCGACGGCGTCAACATCAAGCTGGATAAGAGCGGCGGCATGATGGAAGCGTACCGGATGATCCAGATCGCCAAAGCGCTCGGCATGAAGACGATGCTCGGCTGCATGATCTCGAGTTCGGTGACGGTGACCGCGGCCGCGCATCTTTCCCCGCTGGTCGACTTCGCCGATCTCGACGGCAACCTGCTCATCAGCAACGACCCGTTCCACGGCGTTCTGGTGGAGAAGGGCAAGCTGATCCTGCCGAAGAAGCCAGGCCTGGGTTTGACGCCGGCATAGCTGACCGCCAAGCTTCGCTATCCTGGAATCATCGCGCACCGTGTCCTCATTCTCGGCGGCGGATTCGGCGGGCTCTACGCCGCGCGGGCGCTTGGCCGCGCGCCCGTTGACGTCACCCTCATCGACCGCCGTAACTTCCACCTCTTCCAGCCGCTGCTCTACCAGGTGGCTACGGGTTCGCTCTCGCCCGGCGACATCTGCGCCCCTCTGCGCGGGATTCTTGAGCGCCAGCGCAACACCCGCGTGCTGCTCGGCGAAGCTGCCGACATCGATCCTCGCGCGCGCGTCCTCACGCTCAAAGACGGCGCGCGCTTCGAGTATGATTCCCTGATCGTCGCCACCGGATCCCAGACTACATACTTCGGCAACGACCAGTGGCGTCTCTGGGCGCCGAGCCTCAAATCTGTCGAAGAGGCCACTGCGATCCGCCATAAGATCCTCTACGCTTTCGAGGCTGCCGAGCGCGAACACGACCCCGACCGGCGGCGCGCCTGGCTCACCTTTATCATCGTGGGCGGCGGCGCCACTGGCGTGGAACTGGCGGGCGCGCTCGGGGAAATCGCGCTCCACACCCTCAAGCACGAATTCCGTTCCATTAACCCGCACGACGCCCGCATCATCATCCTCGATGGTGCGCCGCGCATCCTCTCAAACTATCCCGAAGACCTCGCGCGGCGCGCTGAAGAGTCGCTGCTGCGCCTCGGCGTCAGGGTGCGCAATAACGTGCGCGTCACCACCATCGACGACCACGGCGTTGCCTTCCAGAGCACGGACGGCAAGTTCGAACACTGCGAGACCCGGACGGTTCTGTGGGCGGGCGGCGTTGCCGGAACCGAGTTCGGGCGCCTGCTGGCGGAACGTCTCGGCGTCAAAGCGGACCGGCTCGGCCGCATACCGGTCGGTCCCGACCTGACGGTTCCGGGCTTCCCCGAAATCTACATCGTGGGCGATCTGGGCGCGGCGCAGGGTCCCGATGGCAAGCCGCTTCCCGGCGTCGCGCAGGTGGCGATGCAGGGCGGTGGGTACGCGGCGCACGCCATCGTGAAGCGCCTGCGCGGCGCGACCGAGGTGCCGCCGTTCCACTATTTCGACAAAGGCGACTTGGCGGTGATCGGCCGCGGCACGGCCGTCGCCCGCATCTTCGGATTGCATCTGTGGGGTCTGCCCGCTTGGCTGGTGTGGCTGTTCATCCACCTGATGTACCTGGTGCAGTTCCAGAGCCGCGTGCTGGTCTTCATTCACTGGGGCTTCGAGTACATCACGTTCAGCCGCGGTGCGCGTCTCATCACGGGACCCGCAGTTTCGGATTCCATCATCCCCGGCGAGACCATGAAGAACACCGCCGAGCAATAACGTTCTTCCGCGATACACTTTCATTTACATGTCTCACTATCTGGCGTTCGATCTCGGCGCCGAGAGCGGACGCGCTATGTTGGGCACGCTCTCCGGCGGCAAGCTGGAACTGGAAGAGCTGCACCGCTTTCCCAATACGCCGGTGCGCGAAGACGGCGCCATCTACTGGGACTATGACCGCCTGTGGAGCGAAATCCGCGGTGGCATCACCATCGCTGCCGAGCGGAAAGTTCCGCTGGCGGGGATCGGCATCGACACGTGGGGGGTCGATTTCGGCCTGCTGGACGCGAATGGCAACATCATCGAGCGTCCGCGCCACTATCGCGATCCGCGCAACAACGGCATCATGGAAAAGCTCTTCGCCATGGCGCCGCGCGAGCGTGTCTTCGAGTGCACCGGCATCCAGTTCATGCAGATCAACACGCTCTACCAGTTGTTCGCCATGAAGCTGGCCGGAAGCCCGGCGCTCGCCTCCGCCGGACGCATGCTGAACATGCCGGACCTATTCAATTACCGGCTCACGGGCGAGGCGAAATCCGAAACCACCATCGCCAGCACCACCCAGTTCTTCGACCCGCGTTCGATGGCGTGGGCCACGGAACTGTTCGATCGTCTGGAACTGCCGGCTCGAATTCTGGGTCCCGTGATTCCTCCCGGCACGCATCTCGGCAAGATGATCGAGCCGCCGTACGCGCCGGTATTTGCGACCGCCGGGCACGATACCGCCGCCGCCGTCGCCGCGGTTCCAGCCGAAGCTGGCGGCCACTGGTGCTACGTCAGTTCGGGGACGTGGTCGCTGATGGGTATCGAGGTGGAGAAACCGGTGATCGACGAGCGCTCGCTCGCCCTCAACTTCACCAACGAAGTGGGAGTGGCTGGCCGCATCCGGCTGCTGAAAAATATCCCGGGCCTGTGGCTGTTGCAGGAGTGCCGCCGCGCCTGGATGGCTGAGGGCGCGGAGTACAGCTACGAGCAACTTGCGCGCATGGCCGGTGAGGCGCGCCCGTTCAGCGCCGCCATCGACCCGGACGCGTTCCTCGAGCCCGACAACATGCCGCGAAAGATCGCGGACCATTGCCGCGCCCGCGGCCAGGAGCCGCCGCGCACGCACGGCGAATATGCGCGCGCCATCCTCGAAAGCCTCGCCATGCGCTACCGCCAGGTGGTGGAGAGCCTGGAGGTGCTGGGCGGCCGCAAGATCGAAGTGATTCACATTGTCGGTGGAGGCTCGCGCAACGCTTTACTGAATCAGTTCGTGGCGGATTGCACGGGACGTCGTGTGGTAGCCGGTCCCAGCGAAGCCACCGCTATCGGCAACATCCTGGTGCAGGCCATGGGTGCAGGCGAGTTGTCCGGCCTGGACGATGTGCGCGCCGTGGTGCGGCGCTCCTTCGCGCCTGTGACTGTGGACCCAAATCCGAGCGGCCAATGGGAGCGCGCTTACGCGAAGTATAAAGAGCCGCGACGGTGAAGGAGTGCCATGGGCCTGCGGCCGCCAAAGTGGATGAAGACGCGGGCGGCCGGTGTCGCGGAAGCACTGATGTGTGGCGCGTCTTCAACGGAGTGCCCAGACCTGCGGCCCGCCAAAGGCGATGAAGACGCGGGCGGCCGGTGTCGCGGAAGCACTGATGTGTGGCGCGTCTTCAACGGAGTGCCCAGGACTGCGGCCCGCCAAAGGTGATGAAGACGCGGGCGGCCGGTAGTGGAACCAACGATTTGTGGCGCGTCTTTACGGAGGGGTTTGCAAACGAACAACCGTTTGGCGGCGGAGCCGCGAAAGAATACGGGGACGCGCCTACTGTCGCAACGGTTGCGAATTTCGCGTAGGTCGCCCGGAGCATCCCCGGATTCTTTCGCTATTTCAGGTCCGGCCCGATGTTGTACGTCTGCCCGGCCTTTGCCTGAATCTCCACTTCACGACCCGCGTACCGCACCTTGATCGGCTTGCTCTCGCGCGGCGTCAGTACGGCGCGAACCAACTTGCCGTTGCGCCATTCGATGTCCACGCCAACGACGCCGCGCGCGCGGAGTCCGGTCACTTTGCCGTTGGGCAACGCCGAAGGCAGTGCCGGCAGCAGGTGGATGAACGCGGCCTCGCCCGTCTCGACCGGCGTCAGACTGGTCGGCGTGCCGTACGGGTCTTGACTCTGCAGCAGCATCCCGGTGATGCCGGCGGTCGCTCCGAAATTGCCATCGATCTGGAACGGCGGGTGGGCGTCGAACAGGTTCGCGAACAGCCCTGCGTGCGCAGGTTTGTCGGACGCCGGCACGATCAGGTTCTGCAGGATCTTGTACGCGTGATCGCCATCCAGAAACCGCGCCCACAGGTTTACCTTCCACCCCATCGACCATCCGGTAGCCTCGTCGCCGCGGAAAATCAGCGACTGTCGCGCCGCCTTGAAAAGGTCGGGCGTGCCGTAGGGCGTGATCTCGAAGCCCGGATAGACTCCGAACAGATGCGACTGGTGGCGGTGCTTGTTCTGCGGGTCGTCCTTGTCCTCCATCCACTCCTGCAACTGGCCGTGTTGTCCAATCGCGTTGGGCGCGATCTGTTTCCGTAGATCGCTCAACTTGCCGCGCAGTGGGGCGTCGACATGCAAGATGTTGCCCGCTGCGATCGTCTCGCCGAAGAGCGTGCGTACGATCTGCCGGTCCATGGTCGGCCCCATCACGAGCCCACCCTGCTCGGGGGAATTACTCGGCCCCGTGATGAGGGATCCCGTCTTCGGATCTTTCACCAGCGTATCGACGAAGAACTGCGCCGCGCCCTTCATCAGCGGATAGGCCGTGTCGCGCAGGAAAGCCTTGTCGCCGCTGAAGAGGTAGTGTTCCCAGAGGTGCGTCGAGAGCCACGCGCCGCCGGTCTGCCAGATGCCGTGATTGGAGGCGTTGATGGGCGCCGTGCCACGCCACAGGTCGAAGTTATGGTGCAGCACCCAGCCGCCGGCGTTGTAGTGTTCCCTGGCCGTGAGTGCACCCGACTGCGCCAGTTCCTTCAGGGCGTCGAACAGCGGCAGGTGGCTTTCCGGGAGGTTCGTTTCCTCCACCGGCCAATAATTCATTTGAGTATTGATGTTGTCCGTGTACTTGCTGTCCCAGGGCGGATTGTTGGACTCGTTCCACAGGCCCTGTAGATTCGACGGCTGCCCGCCATGTCGGCTGCAACCAAGCATCAAGTAGCGGCCGTATTGAAAGACGAGGGTCACCAGCGCCGGATCGTTGCCCGTAGCAAACTTGGCGATACGCTCGTCGGTCGGCAGCTTGGCGGCGGCAGTGGCACCGAGGTCGAGTGACACGCGGCGGAAGAGTGGTTGATAGTCGGCCAGGTGCTCGGCGCGGAGGGCATCGTAGTTCTTGTTGCGCACCGCCGCCAGCACCGTGCCATTGCGCGCCGTAGGATCAGCGGAGACATCCTGGTAGTTCTTGAAATTCGTGGCGCCGGAAAGAATCAACGTGGCGGAATCGGCGTTGCGGACGTGCGGTTGTCCCAGAAGACGCGCCTCGTAGCGGATGGCGCCGCCGCTCACCGCCCCCGACATCGAGATCTCACCCGACGGCAGCGCCGCGATCGTCGCCCCCTCATGCGCGCTCTTCAGCGAAACATCGAACGAGAGCGCACCTGGCTTGCTTGCCGTCAGCCGCACCACCAGCACATTCGCCGGGTAGCTCGCGAACACCTCGCGCTTGTACGTCACGCCCTGAACCGTGTACTCGACCGACGCGATCCCCGTGTCCAGATCGAGCGACCGCTTGTACCCCGTCACCTGGTCTTCCGCAATGTTCGGGAAATCGAGCACGATATCGCCGAACGCCTGGTAGGCCTTTTGCCGGATCGGCTGGCTCATGAACTCCTTCATGGCGAGGTCCTCGGCTTCTTTCTGCTTGCCGGCCCAGAGCAGTTCGCGGATCTTGCCGAGGTGCTGGTATGCGCCGGGGTGGGCGTAGTTGTGCGGCTCGCCGGTCCACACCGTTTGCTCGTTGAACTGGATGCGTTCGTGCGCCACGCCGCCGAAGACCATCGCACCCAGGCGGCCATTGCCTACGGGCAGCGCCTCCACCCACAGCTTCGCCGGCTGGCGATACCACAGGGTAAGAGGCTCCTGCGCCCACAGGCTGACCGCGGCGAGCGCGCCTAGCGCGAATCTCAACGGGGTTCGCATTTCACTCATAACTGTCCATCATAAGCGTTAAGGCCGTCTCACGATCGGTTAGAGAGAACCGTGCGGCCGCGGCGCCAGTGAGCGTCCCGATCCGCAGCCGCTCGCCCGATGGCGGATCGTAGATGCCCAGGCGCAGGCGCAGTTGCGAAGGGGAGACACCGGCTGGGATGCGAAGCCGCATCTCTTCGAGCGCGCCGTCGCCCGGTTGCCAGGACCGCAGCGGCGGGTTGCCATCGAGCAGTGGATGGTCGAGAAAGCCGACGATCTTGCCCTGGGGGTCGAGCAGATGGGTGAAGCACCAATACTGCCGGTCCGGAGTCTTCATGGCACGCCAGCGGTACTTCACAACCAGCCATTCCCCATCCCGCCGGGCACCGAATCCGGCGAGCTCGATCATGCCTCCGAACGGAATCTCAAACTCTGCCGGTTGTTCCAGGCCGGCCCTCAGGAACGCGCCGCTGGTAAGGCGCGAACTTTCCACTGTCTTCTTGAAAATGCGCGCGACGCCGCCATCCGGCAACGGCCGGCCGTACGGAATCTCGGTGAACTGTCCGCCCGCACGCGCACGGCGGATCAACTCGTCGACGTGCGGATTGAGCAGCGGCGATTCAGCTTCGCCGCCTTCTTTGAAAACGAAGAACGAGGACTGGCTCAGGCGGCTCTCCAGTTCCGGAAGGCTCGGTTCGTGTGCAGTGGTTTCGATAGCGAACGGGAGGCGCGCCTTGACCGTCTCGAGTTCCAGATTGTTGGCGTTGAAATGAGCGCGGTCCGCGCCGACTAGGAGAATTTTCTTCTCACCGGGACGGAAAGCGGCATTCGCCGAAACCGTGTTCAGGATTTCGACGAGCGGCCAGCCCCCGCGTTGGTAAGTGCGGGCATAGCTCAATTCAGCGCCGCGCCAGGGGACGCCGAACGAGACGGCGAACATGCTGAGCAGCGGAAAAGCCAGGAGGGCGCAAACCAGAACACTCCCGCGGACACTCCGTTCGATCAGGCAATCCAAGACCCCTGCCAGCAACAGGGCCAACGCGGGCAGAATCGCAGCGGTGAAGCGGACGTCTTTATTGCCGCCAAACAGAAAAACCAGGAAGCAGAGCATCCACAATGGCAGCAGGGGAGGAATACCTTTCCAGAATGCGCGGCCGCGCGGCCAGAACACGGCCACGCCAAAAAGCAACAGCGCCACGACGGCGTAGTAATTCGACGTTCCGATGCGCGCCACATTGCGGAGGTAGGTTTCGATGGCGTGCCAGGAGAAAATGGCGCCAGTGCCATAAATCACTGTGGACTGCCCGAAGCCTGAGGCGATCGCGAACTGGATCGTGGGACGGAGGTGGAGCGCGTACCACGGTAAGGCCACCGCCAGGCAGGGCACCGCCGCCAGCGCGAATCCCCGGCTGCGGCGCGGCGATCTCAGCCAGGTGTAGAGAAACGGGAACAGGACGAACACGCCGAAGCTGACTTTGAGCAGCAGTCCGAACCCGCAGACCAAACCGAAAAGGACCACCGCCGGAGCCCGTTCCAGGCCGCGCGATTCCACCAGCAGCCAGATTGCGACCACGACGGTCGCCGCCAGCGGGTATTCCACCATGTACCAGCGCGCCAGACCATACAGCAGCGGCATCGTGCCGGCGATATAGACGGCGATCAGGCCGGCGCGCGGGCTCCACCACTCACGCCC
This sequence comes from Bryobacteraceae bacterium, assembly GCA_041484525.1. Lineage (GTDB taxonomy): Bacteria > Acidobacteriota > Terriglobia > Bryobacterales > Bryobacteraceae > JBGPHT01. Next base: position 14,983 of record JBGPHT010000078.1, read on the forward strand.
CAGGCGGTAAATCCCCGCAAAGAGCACCGCCATGGAAGCGATGTTGACCAGATACGCGGCGTGCCAGAGGCGGCCAAACAGAAGATAAAACGGAGTCGGCAGGACGGTGATGAGGGGCGCCTTGAAGCCCAGGACGTGAAAGAACTCCTTGGCATACGCGGCCACACCGCCACGCGTGAACGCGTCGAACATCACCAGGCTGTTGGTCAAATACCAGCCGTCATCCCACGTCGGAGGCTGCTGGTCGAGGCGTAGCCAAACCAGCGCGGTGGCCGCAAAAGCCACGTAAAGCAGAGCGAGCCAGACGATAGTCCGGCTGCTCCGCAAAGGTTTGGATTCGGTCTGGTGCATGCCGGCAAAAACCGGCCGAGGTCGCCGGCGTTACCCCTTCAAGGCCACCGGAGCCAGGTCGCGGCTCGAGATCACGCGGTCGATCATCCCGTATTCGACGGCCTGGTCGGGTTCGAGAATATAGTCGCGATCGACGTCCTTGGCGACGCGCTCCACAGTCTGTCCCGTGGCGTCCGCCAGCATCTTGTTCAGGATTTCGCGCATCCGCAGGATCTCGCGGGCGTAGATGTCGATATCGGCCGCCTGTCCAGCCAGACCCTGCATGCTGGGCTGGTGGATCATGATGCGGGAATTCGGCAGGCTGAACCGCTTCCCCTTGGTCCCCTTGGCGAGCAGCACCGCCGCCATCGAGGCCGCCTGGCCCACGCAGATGGTGACGATATCGGGCCGGATGAAGGCCATCGTGTCCAGAATCGCGAGGCCGGCAGTGATCGAGCCGCCGGGCGAGTTGATGTAAATGGAAATGTCCTTCTCCGGGTCTTCAGCTTCGAGGAACAGGAGCTGGGCAATGATCATGTTGGCCACCTGGTCATCAATCGGCGTGCCCAGGAAAATGATGTTCTCTTTCAACAGCCGCGAATAGATGTCGTACGCGCGTTCGCCACGGGAAGTCTGTTCGACCACCATGGGGACAAGGACTGAGTGTCCCATCTTGCCTCCGGAATTCAGAATGATGAGCTAAGCCCGTTTGGCGGTGACCGCGCGCTTGGACTTCCGGGACTTCGTCATCGCCAGAGACTTCTTTTTCGTCTCCAGCGCCTTGGCCAAGTCTGCGATCGTATTCCGCCCCAGATAATCCATGATACGCGAACGGAGGGTGATCCAGCTATCGTGCATGGAACACGGCATATCGTCGGAGCACTCGGAGAGTCCGCTGGCGCACTGTTGATAGGGCGCCAAGCCGTCCAATGCCTCGACGATATCGAGCAGCCGGATCTCGGAGGGATCGACCCGTAGCGCGAACCCACCGGTGGGACCCTTGCTCGAACGAAGCAGGCCCTTGCGCGCAAGCTGCTGCAGGATCTTCGCCAGGAAATGAGCGGGAATATCTTCCTGCTCTGCGATGTTCTTCACCATCGCGTATTTGCCATCAGGCACCTGAGCCAAGTGCACGAATGCTCGGATCGCGTATTCGGCCGAACGAGAGTAAATCATCTCAGATCCCCCGGGTAAAATCGGAGTAAGGCTACTCCGTTATCTTAAAATGTTCCGAACCCTCAAGCAAGACAATTGTTTTCTGCGGTATTCCATTTGCATCAGGATCGGGTCCGAAACTGCCTTGAATCAAGTGACGCACCGGCGGGCCCATCGGATACATCATAGAAACAGGAGGCTTTCATGCTACGTTGCGCCGCAGTAACAGTACTCACGGCGGTATTCGCCGCCGCACAGCCGCCGCCCGGGCCGCCCTCGGTACGGACTACTGCCGAAGTGATAGTTTCGGCGAAGCCTGACCAGGCAAAAATCGATATTGGTGTCGTCACGCAGGCTCAGACCGCACAGTCTGCCGCCTCGCAGAATGCCGCCCAACTGCAGACTGTGATGGACCGCCTACGCTCCGCCCTAGGCGGCAAGGGCGACGTTCGTACTGTTAATTACGCTTTGAATCCGAACTACCAATACCCGCGCGACGGAGGTAAACCCACTATTACCGGATACAGTGCGGTGAATTCCGTGCAGGTGACGATCGACGACCTGAGCGTGGTGGGGAAGGCGATCGATGCCGCGACGCAGGGTGGAGCCAACGAAATCCAGCGGCTGCAATTCACGTTGAAGGACGAACGCGCCGCGCGCGCCCAGGCGCTGCGCCAGGCAGCGATGGACGCCCGCGCCAGTGCCGAAGCCATGGCGGGCGCGCTGGGAATGAAACTCGGCCGCGTGCTGCTGCTTGAGCAAGGAGCGATCGAGGCTCCTCCGATCCGCCCCATGATGGCCCGGACGGCCGCCGTGGGAGTGCCGACGCCGATCGAGTCCGGCCAGATCGAAGTGCGCGCCAGCGTGACGCTGACGATTGCGATCGAGTGAGCCATCCCCGAATTCTATTGCGCGCCGCCGATTTCGAAGTCCATGGATTGCGCGGCCACGCGGAACTTCTCTTTCGCCAGTTTGTCGGTGACGATCACCTGCAGCACGTAATCCCCGGGCGCAATCTTCTCGCCGAGTCTCATGCTGCCCGTACCCACCAGGCGCTTCGGATCAGGCTGGCCGGCCACGTTGAAGGCGGCGGGCTTGCCCAGGTAGACCTGCTTGCCATCGAGGAAAAGGCGGGTCTGCACCTGAAGCGCAGGATGGTTCTGCGGATCGGGCTGCGCATTCAACACCTGATAGACGTAGGCGATGGCGGTCCCGGGTTGGAAGATGCGCACGGCGGGCGTGGCGTTCGGGTCCTGATCCTGCACCTGGCCTTCCGCCTGGTCGTCCGCCACCGGCTTCGACAACTCGCCGGGCGCCTTCGCGATCACGATCGAGGAGAGCGTCAGCCGGCCTTTGGACACATCCGGCACCTCGACGAATTGCGTCGCCGAGCCCACCTCTCCCGAAGCGCTGTCGCGCAGCGCGATCCGCATCTGGTAGCCGCCCGGTTTCTTCACCGCGTGATGGATGCGGTAGACGAGGCCGCCGTGCAGCATCTCCTGGTACCCCTTGTCCTTGGCCCGGATGGTGAAGGTGCGGCCGGTGGAATCGATCGCCTGGCCGTTGTCGCCGAAGGTAACGGCCACCACGTCCAGGCTGGCCTTGTGCCAGCCATCGGGCTCGTCGCTGAACTTGAGGTCCTTGGCGTCGATGAAGAGCATGGCTTTCACGAACGAGCCCAGCTTGGCCCCATTGCTGAACAGCGTCGTCAGGCGCACGTGGATGGCGCCCGAGTTGAACGGCGCGCTCAGCGCATGCAGCAGTTGGTCGCGCGGCGTGCGCGGCGTGGGACGGGCTTCGCGGTCGGAGGTGCCGAGGAAGCCCGAGCGGGAGCGCACCTGCAGGCCGGGCCGCTTCACGCGGACGCGCACCGAATGGAACTTGGGCTCGCCGGTCTTGGCGTCGAAGGTGTTGGCCTGGGGATGGTAGCCGATCAGGTAGTAGCCGGCGCCGTCTTCGAGCACCTGGTGCAGCGCGGCCCCGACATCGTTCTGGTTGCGCAGGAAGAGTCCGCCGGTGTCTTTTGCCAGTACGGCCATGCCGTCCTGAGACTCGAACTCCTGCTGCGAGCGCTGCTGCGGCACGGCTCCGACCTGCTGCGGCGTCATGCCGCGCGTGTTGTCGGCGGCGGTGAGAGAGTGCGTTTGCAGACCGCGCGGATCGATGCTGTAGATCACGACGGAAGCGCGGTTGGCCGCGTCGGTGAGGACGCGGACGGCGTCGATGGTGCGGCCGGTCGATCCATCCGCGTGGAAAAGCCGCAGGTTCTCGCTGAACAAGACCACCGATTTCCGGCCGGGCAATTCGCGCAGGCCGTCGATAATGTAGCGGATCGCACCCAGCGTTCCTACCGAGATCATCTCCTTGCGCTCTTCCTCGGCGGCGGCGAGCCCCGCGTTGGCGTCTTCGCCGAGATCGGGCTCGGAGCCGAGTGCCTCGAAGCTGCTGATGCCCACTCGTCCGTAGGAATTGAACTTCACGCGTTCGATGGCGGCGTAGAGCATGCGCTTGTCGGAGGTGAACGTCTGCAGCGCGCCCATGCCGGCGCCGGTGCGCACGATGGCCACCAGGTCGCCCGGCTGCATTTCCTTATCCACGAATTTCTTCAAGGCGTCGTGCACATAGGCGATGCTGGCGAACGCCAGGCCGAGATCGTCCACCACCAGGGCCACCGTGCGGCGTACCTCGGAGGGCTTCAACGCCATGGGCGGCGGTGGCGGCGCGGGCAATGCGCCCTTGGCACGCGGCGCCGGCTTGACGGCCGTGGCGCGCGCCACACCCGCCGCCAGGTTGATATACGAGAAATTGGTGATCGCCTGCGCCTTGCCGTCCTGCAGGATTTCGAAATCCTGGGCACCGAGGCCGGTGACGGCGTTGCCCTTGGAATCCGTGACCACGGCATCCACCTGGACCAGGTTGACGTTGATCCGGATGACGGTGTCGGGCGGCTGGGACTGCGGCGCAGTTGGATCCTGCGCCAGCGCGATCGCGAGCGCGAGGCATGCCGGGACGATGCGCTTCATCGTGATTTTAGTGTAACCTCTGGTGGTGCTGGACCTCATTTCCCACCTCTCTGCCGGGGCTAGAGTGCTGGACCTCGCAGCGAGGACGGGGAGTTTTGCTTGCGATCGGGAAGACATCTGCATCGTGCGGCTCGACCTGGAGGTGCCCGAACCGCGCCTGCGCCGCAGGGGATTCTACGTGGGAGCCGACGCAGCCCACATTCCCCTGGCATCTCACTCCTTCGATCTGGTGATCAGCAACCATAGCCTGGAGCATTTTACGGAACTGGAGCCGGCGGTTCGCGAAGTGGGCCGCATCTTGAAACCCGGCGGCGCGCTCTATGTCGCGGTTCCCGACGCCGGCACCGTCACCGATTGGATCTACCGATGGATTGCGAAGGGCGGTGGGCATGTGAATCCGTTTCGCTCGCCTGAAGAAGTAGTCGCATTGATCGAGCGGCTGACCGGATTGGAACATCGTGGCACCAAGGTCCTGTATAGCGGGCTGTCGTTTTTGAACGCGCACAACGTCAAGGGCTGGGGTCCGAAAAAGTCTCTGCTGTTTGCGGGCGGAAACGAAATATTTCTGGCGGTTTTCATGTGGACGCTGCGGCGTATCGACCGGAGCTTCGGAACCAGGCTGAGTCAGTACGGGTGGGCGTTCTATTTCGGCAGCGCCGAACCGGAGAATCTCGAGGCTTGGTCGAACGTGTGCGTGAGGTGCGGTTCCGGACACTCGGAAGACTATCTGCGGCATCTGGGGATTGTGCGTCGGAAGTTCGGGTTCTTCGAGAGTTACCGCTGCCCGAATTGCGGCGCATGGAATCTGCTGGCATAGCCGCACATCTCGCTGGAGACATCTGTTTTGCGGACAAGCCAGACAACGGCCCGTTGCCGCTACCTGGCTCGGCATTTCTTGGCGCTCTGCGCGGGCCGCTGCACAGTCGATTTTCGGAGAAGCTGCACGTTGACAGGCAGACGACTCCATCGGGCCGGGCCGGCTACGGCGGTCTACACGGACTTGTTCTTTCCCGGCGCCAAGTGAACTGCGTCTTTTCGCGCTACTGGGTCTTGAGCCCAGCCCGGCAGCGACCACCAAACCAGCAGTACCAGTGTTTTCTTCATTTGCTTTTGGCTCTCAGGATGCAGGTAGTAGGCCGAGGTGACTGCGCGCGTCGCCTTTTCGCGTCGCCTGCATCTTTGGGGAAGCAGGAAGGGCAAAGATCATGGAACTAGAGGCTCAATATCTCGGAAATTCGAAGTTCGAAGTCGCCGCCCGAGGTCATCACGTGATTTGCGACCAGCCGATTGACAACGGCGGGTCCGACGAGGGCATGTCGCCGCCGGAGTTCTTGTTGGCGTCGCTAGCGACGTGCGCAGCCTACTATGCGTCTCAATACTTGAAAACGCGAAAACTGCACGCCGAAGACTTGAAGGTGAAGGTCAGCGCGGAAAAGGCAGTGCAGCCGGCCCGTTTGGCGTCGTTCCAGATCGAGGTCACGGCACCCGGTCTGGATGAGCGTCACCAAGCCGGTATTCTCCGAGCCGTAAAATCCTGTCTGGTTCACAACACGCTCCTGGGAGCGCCGAGTATTGAAGTCTCGGTCAATGCCGCGGTACTCGCACAAGTCTAGTGCAAGTCCGGGCCCGCTACGATCGGAGGCGGTACTTCGCCTTGGAACGGAAAGCCGAAGTTGAACGTGCTCCCGAACGCACGCACCCGCGTCAACACTCCCTGGGTCCACGCCCTGCTGTTCCCGCACAGAGCCGCGACCAGCGGTTGGTGACACTACAATGCGGCCGCCAGAATCGCGGCTAATTCCTCCGTTGTCAGATCAATGGCATTGCCCTTCATGCTGCTGGCCTTTGCAGCTTTGGCAACCACGTCGGGGATATCGCCTTCGGTCACACCGTACGTGCGTAGCGGCGGAATCTCCAGGCGGCGGACGAGATCCGCGATCCACCGGACGCCATCCTCGGCAGTCGCCTGCGCGTTTCCCGTTACCAGCCTGGCCACTTCCTCATACCTCACCACGGACCCTCGCGAGCGCAGCGCCCGAACATTCACTTCCATCGCGTGCGGGAGCAGCGCCGCACAGATGGCGCCATGAGGGGCACCCCACATCCCGCCGACCGGCGCCGCGAAACCATGTACTGCTCCCAGGCCGGCATTCGCCAACGCCAGTCCACCGAGCAGGCTGGCATAGGACATGTCGGCGCGTGCCTCCCGGTCCTGGCCGTTCTCCCAGACGCGCGGCAGCGCGCGGGCGGCGCAGCGGATGCCTTCCACGCAGAAGAGGTCCGTCATGGCGTTGGCGCGCGACGAGACGTAGGGCTCGATCAACTGTGTCAAAGCGTCGAGACCGGTCGAGGCCGTGACGGCGCGCGGCAGGCTGTAAGTCAGCTCGGGATCGACGACTGCCAGCCGCGGCAGCATCCAGGCGCTGCGGAGACTGGCTTTGACGCGATGCTCGGGCGAAGCCAGGACGGCGTTGCGAGTAACCTCGGAACCGGTGCCCGCCGTCGTCGGAACGGCGATGAAGGGCGCCGAGGGGTGCTTGAGCGGTTGGCCGCGGCCGATCGCTTCCAGGTAATCGAGCGGGTCGCCGGGATTCGTCAGCAGCGCGGCCAACGCCTTGCCGGCGTCGATGGCGCTGCCGCCGCCGATCGCGATCACCACGTCGCAGCACTCGGTGCGCGCGTATTCCGCGCCCTGGCGAATCACTTCGATGGCCGGCTCGCCGGGGATGGCGAATGACGGGCCGTCCCCCACTGCGGCGCGCGCGCCCGACCGGCCCGTCACCAGCAGCGGGCGCCGGCCCATCGACGCCGCGGCCGCAGCCACTTCGCGCACCGCGCCCTCCCTGAACAGAATGCGGCCGGCGGTGGCGAAGTCGAAACGCATCGCCTACCAGCCCTGGTCGGCGGGGTAGATATTGGTGAATAGCTGGCGCGTGCGCGGCTCAGCAAAGTGGTCCGCGACCTTCGACACCCAGGCATTATAGTGTGCGGTCTCCTTGTGCGCGGCCATCGCGGCGGCATCGCGGTAGACTTCGAGCAGCATGAACCGGGTCGGGTCGTCGGCCTGCTGGATGAAGTCGAAGCGCGTGATGCCAGGTTCCTGGACGCTGTTGCGCGCGTTCTCGATGGTGGCCTCCTGAAAGGCCTCAACGTGCTCCGGCTTGATGTGAATATAGACGTGAAGGATGAGCATGTTTTTTAGTCCGGGTTCTTCGGTCGCGGCGGCTCACCGGGCGTACCCGGCGGCGGGAAATACCAAAGGTAGATCGACTTGCCCACCTTCTCGGTGGGTTCGAACTGATCGGGCCACAGCACCGTGATCTGCGGATACGCTTCATAGAGTCCCAGGCGCCGCTCCTTCCAGACCGTGAAGCCGGTGGCGTTCCATCCGTACGAGGGATGGAGCACGTCCATTTCGTGCACGTGCGGGAAACCGTGCTTATTTTCCAAATCGGCTGGGGTGAAGGCTTGGAACGTGACGTCTTTGACGCCCAGCTCGCGCAGTCGCGTAGCGAGCCGCTTGTAATCCTGGCCCCAATCGAGGTCGGAATCGACGAGGATTTTCTCGGGATGACTGCCGGCCAGTTCGTTGAAGTAGGGCAGATAATCGGGATGCGCGGCGAGCGAGGTTCCGCCAAACCAGAGCAGGGCGATGGGCAAGCCGTATTTGGCCCACTGGCGCTGGGGCGCGATCTTCCAAAGGTGGATCGCTGCCGCGGCCGCCACCAGCGAGAAGCCCATGTAGACCGGAAGAATGTGCCGCACCCCGATGTTGATGTGGCTGGTGAACGACGCCGCCAGGATGCCGGCGGCGTAGGCGAGCGGCAGCCATCCCAGCCGGAACTCCGTGTTGCGCCGCACCACCAGAGGTATGCCGATGGCCAGCAGAAGAAGGAACGCCAGCGGCGTCTTCACAGCCAGCACCACCGGGTAGAAATACCAGAACCCAAAGCGGCTCCGCTGCCCTAGGAGGTAGCCGGGGTGTCCGTCGGCGTTGTGCTTGGCGACATCGCGGATGCCCTGGAACAGCTCCGGCGCCGGCAGCTTGAGGCCCCAGAATCCAGAGTCGCCGAACGAGAAGCGGTAGATGGCCCAGATCAGGAGGCAGGCGACTAGCACGGCCAGTCCGAACGAAGGCGCGAGGCGCTTGGCCGCTGCCGCCACCTCGCCTTTCGACGTGCGTTCCACGAAGTAATACCAGGCGAGTGCGACGACCACCGCGGCTGGAAAGAAAACCAATGTCGAGAACTTGGATGAGGCGGCGAGGCCGGTGAACAGTCCGAACAGCGCGCCGGTTCGCAGCGAAGGCTCTTCCAGCCAGACGGCGCCGGCGAGAAACGCGCCGCCGAGAAACGCGGTGAGCGCCATGTCGGTGGTGGCGAATCCGGCGTGTGCCAGCACGGGTTCGAGGAAAGTGAACAGGAACACCGCGGCGACCGCCACTGCCGCGCCGAAGTAGCGCTTCCCCCACCAGTACACCACCAGGCACGCGATCCAGAAGAATGGCAGTATCCCCAGCCGCGCGGCGGTGAGTGTTTTCGCGTAATGGTTGCCGGCGTAGAGGACCTCGAGGCCCTCGAGCGTCATGGAGCCTTCGTCCACTTTCTTCGTGCCCTGATAGCGGGCACCGACGAGATACGGCCCGACCGCCGCCGCCAGGCGCGCCAGCGGTGGGTGCTGCGGCTCCCATACGTAACGGCCGTGGTCCAGCAACTCCATGCCGCAGGCGATGTGCGCCGGTTCGTCGGAGGTGTGGTCGAAGACATGATATGTCGCGACGATGCGGATAGTGGCCAGCAGCACCAGCGCCAGCACGAGTGCGAGCGCATGGCGCTCGAGAAACGCCGTGTTTGCTGGAGCGGGAGCCCCTGCCATCGTGACCGGGACCGGAGCGGTACGCCGGCTTTTCTTTTCCTTGACTGCCATGGAACCGAGATTTTCATTCTCGCAGGTGCCCGGGCCGTGGGTCTATTCGGGGTCAGAAAATGAATCGTGCATCGCGATACTTCCGTCGAGAATAGTAAGGGCTCAAGCCCCGGCATTGAACGGTTTTCTCCCTGCGTCGGAAGACTGGAGGGTATGTGAATCGAGTTCTGGTGTCATTGGCGCTGGCATGCGCCGTGTCTCCCTGCTTCGCAGTCAAGGCTCGAGTTGATTTCGATCGCGGGCGTGACTTTTCCCGCTACAAAACGTACCGCTGGGTGCAGTTGCCCGACGCGGAATTGCCCGATCGACTCATGCAGTCGCGGATTGTAACGTTTGTCGAAGAGGCGCTCTCGGCGCGTGGTCTGAAGCGTGTCGAAACGGGCGGCGATCTACTGGTCGGCTACGAAACCAAGGTGAGGGAAGAGCAGCAGTACTTCACCTTCTCGGATGGGTTCGGGCCAGGCTGGGGATGGGGTTGGGGCGGCGGAGGATGGGGCAGCTCATTTTCCACGACCACGGTGCAAACGATTCCCATCGGAACGCTCGTCATTGAGATCACGGACGCACATCAGAACCAGCTTGTCTTCCGGGGCACGTCGACGGCCACGATCAGTTCGAGGCCCGAGAGGAATACCAGGAGGTTTCAAAGAGGCGTCTGTGAGATTTTCGGGAAGTTTCCGAGGACGTAAGTAAAGGCCCACCGAGGAGTCAGACTGGCGGCCGGCGGCCTATACGGACTATCGGTGGGTAGTCGCTGGCTGCTTGACGCTGGCGACAGCCCACGCACTATTATTCATTCCCACTCGCAACTCTTGTGATTGCCGGGCAAGCTGCGAGCGTCTCCACGGCACGAATGCTCGCATCGAGGCAACGCTTGAGCGAGTTTGGTTCTTCTTGCGAAGCCACCTAAGAATCATCAACAGCTCGCTTGACACTGTTGAGGTCATCCGGCAGACATTCGTTCTGAATGTGATGAAACCGAAGCGCTACACGTTGTTCTCTGAGTTCCCGGCTCGGGCTGGATGCGAAATTAATAGTCGTACTTCGAATGTTATTCTGGCACATCCCGAGGTTGCCGATGCCGGATACAGGGCATCTAAAAGAGTAGAACCAGATTAGATGACATTATGCGAGGTAATAACCTCCGCTTAAGGACGCTGACTTCTTTTGGCTCACAAACAGAAACCGTCCAATTTGTCGAGCAAAGCGTTAACCCCTACTCATCCCGTAACGCCACCGCCGGGTCCACCCTCGTCGCGCGCAGCGCCGGGACCCAGCACGCGATCACCGCCACCAGCGCCAGAATCGAAGGCACCAGCACGAACGTCGCGGCGTCGCGCGGGCTGATCACGAAGAGCATGCTCTTCACGGAGCGCGCGGCCGCCAGCGCCACAGCAGTTCCCGCCACCACTCCTACAGCCACCATGCGAACGCCTTCGACCAGGATCATGCGCTGCACTTCGCCGGAGGTGGCGCCGAGCGCCATGCGGACGCCAATCTCGCGCGCGCGCTGGTGCACCAGGTAGGAAATCACGCCGTAGATCCCGATGGTCGAGAGCAGCAGCGCCAGCAGACCGAACACGGCAAGTAGTGCGGCCGAGAGGCGCTGTGCCCAGAGGTTTTCGTAGGTCGTCTGTTCCAGAGCTTCGGATTGCAGGTAGAGGTTGGGGTCGAGTGTCTGCATCGCGCGCCGCACTTGCACGGCCACGGCTTCGGGATCGCCGGCGGTGCGCAAATAGAGCACGCCCATGGGGAAATAGTATTGCTCCATCGAAATGTAGATGAGGGCGTCGGGCTTCTCGCCGATCGCCCGGTAGTTGGCGGTGCGCGCCACGCCGATCACCTCCACCGGAACATTCTCTCCGTAAAACTGGATGCGCTTGCCGATGGGATCTTCGCCGGGCCAGTAGGCCGCCGCGGCCACCTCGTTCACAATGACGACACGCGGCGAGGTGGAGCGGTCCTGTGGGCTGAAGTCGCGGCCGCGCAGAATCGGAATGCCGACGGCCGGCAGGTAAGCCGGCGTCACGATGCCGGTAAGAGTGAATCGTCCCTTGGTGCCGGGCGCGTCGACGCCTTCGCGCAGGATCGTGCGCGCCAGGGAGACGCGAAACGGAACGTCCTTCGAGATCGCCGCGGCGGCCACCCCGGGAGTGGCCAGCGCCAGCTCGATGGCTCGCCGTTGATACTCGCGGCCGCGCGCTTCGGTGTAGGCCTGGTCCGCCAGATTGAAGACCACGATGCCCAGGTGAGCGGCATCGAAGCCCGGATCGAAACGGGCGGCGTTGCGCAGGCTGCGGACGAAAAGTCCCGCGCCCACCAGCGCCACCACCGATAACGCCACTTGCGCCATCACCAGGATCGACCGCGGATGCCATCGGCCTCCCGGCCGTGCCGGCGATTGGCCGGTGCGCTCTTTCAAATCGGTAGCGAGATCGCTGCGTGTGGCGCGCAGCGCGGGAACCAGGCTGAAGAGAATGCCGGTGAGCAGGGACAGGGCGGCGGTGTAGATGAGGACTCCCTGGTCCAGGTCCACGTGGATGGCCGCGCGCTTGAACATCGGCGGACGCATCGACCAGAGGAGGTCGCCCGACCATCGGGCCAGCAACAGGCCGGCGGCGCCGCCGATCAGCGACAGCGCCACGCTCTCCGTGAGAAGTTGCCGCACCAGGCGCCAACGGCTGGCGCCGAGCGCGAGACGTACCGTGATTTCCTTGCGCCGTCCGGCGGCGCGCGCCAGCAGCAGGTTGGCCACATTGGCGCACGCGATCAGCAGCACCAGTGACGAGATGATCAGCAGCACCAGGCCGGCCTGTTCCATCGCCGGCCGATTTCGCGGATTGATGGCGACGTCCAGGACGGGCATCAACTGGATGCGCCGGCCGTCGTTGTCCTGCGGATACTGGCGATCGAGCTCCGCCGCCAGGCTCTGCATTTCGGCCTCCGCCTGCGGCGCGGTCACGCCGGGCTTCAAACGCCCGGCCACCGCGAAGAGCAGCGCGCGCCGCTGGTTCACCAGCGAGACGTAGGGATACACGGCCTCGTACATCATGCTGGGAACCCACAGCTCGGGCAGCGCCATTTCATCCAGACCTTCGAAGCCGCGCGGGGCCACGCCGACGATGCGGAACCGATGCCGGTTGATTTCGAGGGTGCGGGAGAGCACCTGCGAATCGGCGGCAAGCTGCCGCTGCCAGAAGTTGTAGCTGACCACGGCGACGGGCGCCGCCCCGGGGCTTTGATCTTCCTCGGGAAGGAAGGCGCGACCTACTACGGGATTGACACCCAGCGCCCGAAAGTAGTTGGCTGTGACAAGCTGCGCGATGACCGGCCGCGGCTCTCCCAGGCCGGTGAGGTTCACGGGGACATTGGAATACAGAAGGAGCGACGAGAAAACCTGGTTGCGATCGCGGAAATCCTTGTAGTTCGGATACGAGACCAACAGGTAGCCGGGATTGTGCGCATCGACGGTGTTCACTGCCAGCAGGCTCGCCGGATCGGCCACCGGCAGCGGACGCAGCAGGATCGCGTGAACCAGCGAGAAGATTGTGGTGTTGGCTCCGATGCCGAGCGCCAGCGAAAATATGGCCACCACCGCGAACCCGGGGTGCTTCACCAGAGCGCGCAAGCCGTAGCGTAGGTCTTCCAGTACGCCTAGCATGCTGAAGAAGATGCAAGTATACAACACGGCGGCATGGCGCGGCCTTGTTATACTCGCAGTTCGTGTGGCGCGCGATTTCGCTGGTCATGGCGGTCTCGGTCCTGGCGCCGGCTTGCGGCAGGCAGCCGGGCCCGGTGCCTCCACCGCCGCAGCAATCGCTGGCACTCGGTCCTGATCCGGCGCTGCTTGGGTCCTTCGTCCGCATGGACGATCCCGCGGCCGTCGATTACATCGTTGCGGACATCGGACGCGAGCCGGGATTCCAGCGATGGGCATTCCGGCATCCGGAGCTGAAGTTTCGGGTCAAGGATGCGGCGGGGTTGAAGTTCACGATGGAGATTGCCATTCCCGAAGTGACTTTTCGCTACACGGGTCCGGTGACGATTTCGGCGGCGGTGAACGGGAAGGGAATTGGCGCGATGCGGTGCGGCCACGCCGGCGACTACCGTTTCGAGAGGCCGGTGCCGGCGGGAGCAGTCGACCCGGACCGGACGGTGGTGGTGACGCTCGATGCCGAGCCGCGCTGGACGTCGCCGTCGGATGGGGCGCAGCTTTCTTTCCTGCTGCGCAGCGCGGGCTTCACGCAATAAATGCAGCAAGTGCTCCATGTGCTGTTCGGGGCGGGTTTCACGGTGGCGGTCGCGTGCGCCATGGGTGCGCTGCTGCTGCACGTGCTGAGCGTGAAGCTGCAAAAATGGGAAACTGCGTTATTCGCGTTCGTGTCGGGCTCGGCATGTTTGAGCCTCGCGGTGTTTCTGTTGTGCGCGGTGGGGCAGGCGAAGAAGGGGTGGTTTCTTTGGGGCGGCGTGGCGGTCATGGTGGTGTGGGGAATCGTGAACCGGCCGTTCCCTCGCGGTCGCCTCTCTGTTCCCAACGTTCCAACGGCGGCGATCTTACTTACGTTCTTCGGCGTCTACTTTCTGACGGCGCTCGCTCCGGAACGCTCGCCTGACGGCTCGGGCTACCACCTCGGCAACGTAGTCCGCATCTGGCAGCACCACGGCTTCGTCTGGGACTACCACAGCATGTACGCCTACCTCTCGCAGGGTTTGGAAATGCTGTTTCTGGTGGCCTTCAGTTTCGGTGGACACTCGGCTGCGGCCATCGTTCACCTGGCGTTTCAGACGGCGCTGCCGCTGCTGATCGTGAGCTACGGGCGACGATTCGGATTCCCGCGCGCCGGGTTATTCGCGGCAGTCCTGGTATACGCGGCGCCGGTCGTCGGGCTCGACGGAGCGTCGGCTTACAACGACCTCGCGGTTGCAACTCAAACTTATGCAGTATTTTATCTGCTTCAAGTTTGGGATGAGACAAGAGAACATAATCTACTCATCCTGATTGGCTTGCTTGCAGGCTTTAGTTATGCCTTGAAATATACAGGATTTCTGGCACTTCCGTTTGCCGCCGGATTTGTGTGGTGGCGTTCCCGTCAGTGGCGGCAAGTTTCGGTGGTCGCACTCGCCGCCGCCATCCTCATCGCACCCTGGGTGCTGCGCAACTGGATCTGGCTGGGCAACCCGGTAGCGCCGTTTTTCAACGCCTGGTTTCCTAACCCTTATTATCACGCCGGCGAAGAGGCCGTTTACCTGCAAACGCTGCGGCACTACTCCGACATCAAGCATTACTGGCAGATCCCGCTGCAACTCACACTGCAAGGTGGAGTTGTCGGCGGACTGATTGGTCCGGCGTTCCTGTTGGCGCCCTTCGCTTTGCTGGACCGGCAGGGACGACGGCTGCTGCTCGGCGCTGCGATCTTCGCCATCCCTGCATTCTTGAACACGGGGGCGCGGTTCCTCATCCCGAGCCTCCCGTTCGTCGCGCTCGCGATGGGAATCGGGTTGGGCAGTTCGCGCGGCGTGCTGCCCGCGGTGGCGTTGTTCCAGGTGATCGCCTGCTGGCCCGCTGTGGTCAACCTTTATTGCGATAAATGGGCGTGGCGGATCAGCACGGTGCCGATTCGCGCGGCGCTGCGCCGGGAGCCCGAGGCCGAGTACATCCAGGCGATGGTGGGCGATTACGCTTGGAAGGGGCCGGTCGAGCAGATGGTGGCTGCCGGGGAAAAAGTGTTCTCGTTTGCCGGCCGGCCGGAGGCGTACATCAACCGGCACATTGTGGTCGGCTACGAATCGACGCTCGGCAACCTGGTCCAGGACACCCTATGGGCGCCGATGGCCCACAAACCCGCTCGCCGGCAGCGATTCCGATTTCTGCCGTTGAGCGGGCGTGCCGTGCGGGTGGTGGAAACAGCGGCGGCGGACGCGTCGTGGACGGTGGCGGAGATGCGTGTGTTTTCGCAAGGCAGGGAACTGTCGCGTTCCCACGAGTGGCGGCTGAGCGCGCGGCCCAACGGCTGGGATGTCGGACTCGCGTTCGATAACAACTACGCCACGCGCTGGTCCACGTGGCAGCCGATGCGGCCGCGCGACTTCGTCGAGATCGATTTCGGCCGAGAGGAGACGTTTGACGAAGTGCTGCTCGAATGCGCCCACGTTTTCGAATCTCACGTACAGGTTGAGGTTTTGACCGCGGACGGCCGCTGGGTGCCGATCACCGATACGTCAGAGGAATCGGACGCCGACCCGCCTCCTGGCATCAGGCTCGCTGCCGTCCAGGTGCTACGGGCGCACGGCATCCGGTACCTGCTGATCAACACCGGCGATTTTGTTGCCGAAGATATGCAGAAGTACGCGAAGTTCTGGGGAATCACGCTGCTGGCGGAGGCGAATGGAACGCGATTCTACCGCATCGATTAAGGTGGCGCTCGCCCTGTTGCTGGCGATGTTCGCGGCCGTCGCGTATCGTGCGGCGACGGCGCCCATGACCACGGATGAAGCGCTGGCGTTCAACCGCGCGATCGGAGTGCCGGCGGCCGAGATGTTCCAGCACTACGATCCGTCGAACGACGTGCTCTACACGTACCTCGCGAAAGGCGTGCTGGCCGTGTTTCGGTTGGCCGAATGGTCGGTGCGGCTTCCGGCGCTCGCCGGCGCGGCGCTCTACCTGTGGGCGGTGTTCCGGCTAGCGCGACGGCTGTTCGGCGCGGACCTGCTGTTTCTGGCTGCAGTTACGCTGCTGACTTTGCATCCGCTCGTGGTCGACTGCCTCGGCCGGGCGCGCGGGTCTGGTTTGGCGCTGGCACTCTGGATGTGGGCGTTAGTCTTTCTGCTCGAATCGGATAGGCCGCAAAAGTTAAACCTGGCGGGCGTAGCGTTGGGACTTTCAGTGGCGGCGCACTTGTCCTTTATCTTTCCCGCGCTGGCGTTGGTGATGGTGTGGGGATGGGGCGGGCGATCCGTGGGGCAGCGGGTCCGGGATCTGGTGATCCCCACAGTCGTCACCGCAGTCATTGTGATGGCGCTACCGCTGAGCCACGCCGACGTGGTTGGATTCCCGTCCGGCAGTGGCGCCTTGTTGCGCGGCTGGAGTCTGGCTGCGATTCCGCTGATGATCGCGGCGGCGTGGAGCGGCCGGCGGATCGGTGCTTGGACGGCTGGCCTTGCGGCGATCACGTTCGTCTTGCTGGTGATGTCGCGTCGTCTCTTGGGCACAACGTATCCGTCGGGGGCGTCGGGTGCTTATTGGGTGCCGCTACTGACGCTCGCTGCGCTCGCCGTCATCCAAAAACTAAATCTGCAACCACTGCGCATAGGGCTGCTGCTGGTTGCCGGCTGGTACGCCTTCCAATTCCCGGTGCTGTCCCAATCGGCGGCGCCACGCGATCTGGCCAAAGCGATGCGCAAGGACGCCGGCAGACGACCGGTGCGCATCGGCGTAAGTGCCTCGGTCGCGCCGGTGCTCGAGTTTTATCGCACCCGCTATGGGCAGTGGAACTGGAGCATCGCGGAGGGGAAGTCGACGGGCGGTTCTTTCGACTACTTCGTGTACGGGCCGGAAGATGGCGCGCTCGCCGAGGGTTCAGGAATGCGCATCCTATATAAGGGTGGCGGCCTGGTGCTGGCTCGCTAGTCCACAATGCTGCAACGCAGCCAGGGTGGTGGTTCTCAGCCACTCGCGACCTATCGTTGCAATCCGCTAAATCTCGATTCTACAGCGAGTTGCCGTTTGGCCTCTATCGTGCAAATACCATGGCGCAGTATCGGAGACCACCATGGGACCCTTCGGACATATGCGGTTAATGGGCGCGGCTGGGGCCGTGCTAATGGCGGCTGGGCTATTCACCCCCGCGCGCGCGCAAGATCCGGATGACCTGAAGCGGGCAGTGGCACGCATCAGCTTGATGAACGGTGAAGTTTCGGTTCGCCGCGGGGATTCGGCCGATTGGGTGGCGGGCGTAATCAACGCTCCGCTGCTGGCCGACGATCGCATTTCAACCGGTCCGAATTCGCGCGCCGAGGTTCAGTTTGATGCCGTGAACGCGCTGCGCATCGGCGGCAACGCCGAGGTGCGGGTGGCGCAACTGGAATATGGCCGATATCAGATGGAAGTCGCGCGCGGCACGGTGACGTACCGCGTGCTGCGTGCTTCCGATGTGAACGTCGAACTGGATACGCCGAATATTTCGGTGCGGCCGTCGCAGATGGGCACGTTCCGCATCAGCGTCAGCGAGACGGGCGAAACCGAGGTTACGGCGCGGGCGGGCAACGTCGAGATCTTCACGCCGCGTGGTTCGCAATGGGTGAATGCCGGGCAGACGCTGATAGCGCGCGGCTCGCAGTCGGACCCCGAGTTCCAAGTGGTGGCGGCGATCGGCATCGACGATTGGGACCGTTGGAACGATAGCCGCGACCGCCCATTGACGCAGTCCCCGAGCGCTCAGTACGTGCCGCAGGGGGTGTATGGCACGGAGGAACTGGACCAGAATGGCACCTGGGAAAATGTGGAAGAATACGGCAACGTCTGGCATCCGCGCGCCGTGGCGGCCGATTGGGCTCCGTATTCGTCGGGCCGCTGGGTCTGGCAGGATTGGTACGGGTGGACGTGGGTGAGCTACGACCCCTGGGGCTGGGCGCCGTACCACTATGGCCGTTGGTTCCATAATGATCGCATCGGGTGGTGCTGGTACCCGGGCGCGCGTGGGGTGCGGCAATACTGGTCGCCGGCATTAGTCGGGTGGTTCGGGTTCGGCGGCGGAGGCGGTATCGGGTTCGGTTTCGGCCGTGTGGGCTGGGTGCCGCTGGCTCCTTTTGAAAGGTTCAACCCCTGGTGGGGACGGTCGTTCCGCAACGGTGGATACCTGAACCAAAGCGTGAATATTACGAACGTAAATGTCACGAATGTCTATAGAAATTCCCGAGTTCGAAACGGTATCTCGGGTGTAGCTTACGGCGATTTCCAGCACGGGCGCTTCAATAGTGTCGGACACTTTTCAGGCGACCAGGTGCGGCAGGCCGGGGTATTCAACGGCCGGATGCCGATCGCGCCGGGAAACGACAACCGGCGGTTCACCGACCGGCAGGCCTTCGTGCCGCGGACGAATGAGAATATCCGCTTCTTCCAGCACCAGCAGACGACGCCTTCGCAACGGACGCCTGTCGGGCAGCCACAGCGCGGGGTGGAAGCGGGCAGGGTAGCCGTCGGTGGGAATCAGGCAGGTGCCGTGCAGAACGGGTTGCGGGGTCAGCAGGGCCAGATCAACGTGAGCCCGCGCGGGGCTGAGAGCGGCGGCAGCGATCGTGGCGGCTGGAGAAGGTTCGGCGAGCCAGGCGCGCAGGCTGCGCAACGCCCGCGGCAGGGCGAGGCTTCGCGCGGCGACCAGAACAGCTTCCGTGGCGGCCAAAACCCGGCGCTCCAGAATACGCGTCCGCAGTCGGCGCCTTCGAATGATCGCGCTCCGGCGCAACCGCAGAATCGAAGTGGATGGGGAAATTTCGGCGACCCGCGCGGCAGGTCGCAGACGACGACTCCGCGGCAGGATTTCGCACCGCAGCAACAACGGCAACCGAACGGCGGCGGCTACAACGGGTCGAGCCGGCAGCAGGAATCGATTCGGGTGGCTCCGCCGGTAGTCCGCGAGCGGCAGTCGGCACCGTCTAATAGCGCTCCGCACGGCGGCGGCAACTACAGCGCGCCTCGGCAGCAGTCGGGTGGTGGCGGTGGAAACTACAGCGCGCCTCGGCAGCAGTCGGGTGGCAGCGGTGGAAACCAACAACGCTCTGGAGGCGGCGGCCAGCGGGATAGCGGCGGCGGCAACCATGGCGGTGGCAACGGTGGAGGCGGCCGTCGGCGCTAAGAAGTTTCCTTCATCAGGAAAGCATCACAGTTTCTTCCCACTAGGCCCGGTCCCGATTTCAGCGGGGACCGGGCCATTTTTTTGTGTGCCGAGCATGTTCGACAGCTCGGGGGTGAAAGTCCCCTTCACAACCTGATGGAGGTGAAGTGATAGCGAAGCGCAAGGGCGTTCCGGTGACGGAGGGTCTGAAAGAAGCGTGGAGCAAACGTACGAGCCGATGTA
>JBGPHT010000079.1:0-34455 GCA_041484525.1 Bryobacteraceae bacterium
GAAAAGTCCGGCTGGGTGGGCATTCCGAATTATAAATGCCTTCTTTCCCATAATCAAACAAAATCGTCTATTTATGTTTTGGGTCGGAAGAGACCGCTGTTTCGACGGGCCTGTGTCTATGAAAATAAGGGACAAGCTCTACATACCCATCGGCGAAGCAGCGATCGACAACACCGGCCTCTCGCCAACCGATATCGAGACCGTGCGGCGGCTCTATGGAAAACCAGCGCGCGGCACGACGGTCGCCACCTTCCCCGTGGGGCTGCCGATCGTCGTGGACGGAGTGAACTCTACACGGCTCCTCATACCTTTTCGTGGAGTCCCGGATCCATCCACACCATAGGCGCCCCGGATGTCGTCCCCGTAGACGACACCACCCGCTACAATCTTGCCCGCTGGAGCGACGATGGGGCCGGACAGCACACGGTCACCGCCAGTCTGGAGGTGCCGGTTTACAACGCCAATTTCGTCCGCTACTTTCGCGTGAACGCGTCCATGAACCCGGCGGGGTCGGGAACCATCACGTTGGATCCCCCGTCGGCGGACGGCTTCCATCCGCAGGGCTCCTACGTCCGCATCACGGCTACGGCGGCGGCCGGCCGGTCATTCTACCAGTGGGTCGGGCTGGAGAGTTTCCCGTTGAGCATCCCGGAGGAAGCCGGCGACATATATAATGCGAACCCCCGCTCATTCAACGTGTCGAGGCCGAAGACATTTTCTGCCCAAACCCTTGCCGGCGTGAACCTGGTCACGGTGAACACCGATCCTCCCAACCGGGTTATTGAAGTGGATGGCCAGACCTCGGGAACCCCCCTCCGCACGTTCTGGACTCCAGGCAGCCGCCACCATCTCGCGATCAAGAACCTGACGCAGCAAGGTGGAGGTCTCATCGAGTTCAGTTCGCGGGATGTGTTCACCGGCTGGGTCGGTGGCAACGGCACGGATCCGGCAATCGATGTCACGGGGCCGGAATTCACCTCCGGTCCTGTCAGCTACACGGCGAAATTCGTCAAGCAATACAAGGCGGATGTCAGCATCGTCGGCCAGGGCACGGTGGACATGACGCCCAAGTCCGCCGACGGCTATTACGATGCGAATACGGTGGTCCGCCTCACGCCCCAGCCAGCGGCGGGGAATCGTTTCTTCGACTGGTACGGGATGCCGGCCAATCTGGACGCCCGCTACTCGAGTGACGCGCCGACCAACAACGTCTGCGCCAGCCCGTTGCTTTACAAAATGGACCGGCCGATTCTGGCGTCGGCGCAGATGACCCCGGCGCAGAGTGGCGCGGCCAAACCAGCGATCACGGCCGGCAGCATCAGCAGTGCGGCCAGCGGGGTTACGGACGCGGTGTCGCCCGGCGAAATCCTGGTGCTGTACGGCCAAAATCTTGGACCCAAGGATCTCGTTCCCGGCAACGTCAGTCCGGCCGCCAGACTCGATAACTGTCTGGCGCGTACCCTTGTCTATTTCGACGGCGTGCCCGCGCCGCTGATCTACAGCGCGGCCGGCCAGGTCAGCGCGATCGTCCGTATTCGCTGGCCGGAAAGAGCAGCACGCAAATCGTGCTGGAATACAAAGACAGCCGTTCGGATGCGATCACGGTGCCGGTGGTCGCGGCCCGGCCGGCATTCTTCACGGCTAACAGTTCCGGCAAAGGCCCCGGAGCGTTCCTCGATTCCGATTATCGGCTCATTACCGATCGGAACCCTGTCCTTCGCGGCGGTTATGCGCAACTTTTCGCCACTGGCGGCGGACAGACCACACCCGGCGGCGTGGACGGTGCGTTGACGCTCGACTACCAGCAGTTGCCGCAAGTAACTCTGCCGGTTCATGCGTTCCTAGGCAGCGTAGAGGCGCAAGTGTTTTATTCCGGCACGGCCCCGGGAGCCGTGGCTGGACTGCAGCAGATCAATATCAAGATTCCCGACGATGCACCCACAGGGGCTGCCGTCCCGATCACGTTACAAGTGGGTTCCTTCCGCAGTCCGGACGGCGTCACCATCGCGATTCGCTAGCTCAGCGCACGGATACGATTCCAGCGACCGGGTTCGACACTCCATTTACGCTCAGGCTCACCGGATAATCTCCTGCGGGCAGCGATGGTACCACGACGTTGGCTTGAAACAGCCCAGTCGCCGTTGGCGGTTGGCTGTATCTGCCATCCCAGGCCATACCAAATGGTGGCGCTCGCGGATTCAAAGGATGGCTTGGACGGGCGCGTTCGCCGTCCACCCGCCCGAGCCTTCCAGCGCTTCCTTGTACCACTCCCCGTATGGGTGCGGAACCGTGCCTGTGATATACGGAAACACACTCGTCACAGGAGGTAGCGTGTTGTAAGAAACGGCCTCGAATAAACCTGCTTCGTTGGGGAAGGCGCGGCCTTCGGGTAGCGTCCGGCCGACTCGCATTGAAGTGCGAATGCCGGCCGGTGAAAGTATCTCTTGCTGGACATACCGCTCATACGACAGGCCCGACACGCGTTCGACGATGACCGCCAGGAATGCGTACTCGACTCCCGTATACGACGCCTTGGTGCCCGGATCGAAATGCAGCGACTGCTGCAGCAGCCAACGGATGACGTCCGTAGAGTTCGCAGGGGCGCGGATACCCAAAGCCTTGGCGATGTTTACTGTATCCTGGATCGGCTCGCCACCAATCGCGCGGTCCAGCCCATCGAATGCTGCAGCACGTTGCGGATCGTGACGTTGCGCCAGCGCGCATCCGGCGGTCCATTCGCCGGCTGCAAATCCTTCACATAATCGATCGCTTTGTCGTCCAACCCGAGTTTGCCGTCTTCGAACAACTTTGCGATTGCCATGCCCGTGATCGTTTTGGAGACACTGCCAATGCGCATGAGAGTGGTCGGCGTCATGGGCCGTTGTGTGGTTGAGCCGGCATAGCCGAGCGCGCCCGCACAGGTCAGGACCCCGTTTGGAGCTACGGCGATCTGTACGCCCGTCAGATTGTGCGTGGGCAGCAGCGTCTGCATCAGGTCCTGCACCGCAGCGGGACAATTGTCGTCGAGGACGGAACTTGTCCAACCGCTGTCATGGCCGCCAGAAACAAACCCAGGAGTCACATCGAGGTCTCCTAGTCCCAATAATTCTACTCGGCACGGCACCTTACTTGGCGGCGCGGTGGAGCGTCAGCGGCTGGACGCTCCCTGCCTGCTTCCACGTGCCGGCCAACTCGGTTCCCGCGGCGTTCAAGACGGCGGCGTAGGATATGCCTACGGATGGGACATCGATAGTCAGGTTGGAGGCCTGCTGCTTGATGGCGATCGGGATTTCGACGCCGCTTCCATCCGGGCTGACAATCGTGCCGGCGGCCGTTCCGTCGGGTTGATTCGCCATCTTGAGGATGAGCCGCAGCTTTTTCTCGCCGCTGTCCAAGGTGCCGTTCCAGGCGCCTTCCAGTCCCTTGCCGATCGGAGGGCTCTTGGGCACGGGTGCAATCCGCGCGTCTCCATTCCGCGTCAGGCTGAAGGGAATCGTGTAGCCCGCCAGGACGACATTTCCGGAAAGCGACTTGCCATCCGCGGATAGTTCACCCGTGAACGTGCTTGGCTCCGCATCGCCCTTGACCGTGAAGCTAACCGATCGGTTCTCGACAGCAATCTTGGTGAGCGGAAGACCCTTCACACCCTGTGCGGGTTGGCCGAACGTACCGGCAAGATTCCCCTGGCCGTTCTTCGCCAGATCTATTTCGATTTTCAGCTCCTTCTCCGGCACCTTAACCACTCCTTCCCACTGGCCGGATGGATCGACGGCAGTCTGGGCGAGCACGGAAGGCGCGGGTATAAGAAGCAACGCAGCGATTGGAAGCATTCGATTGAAAAAACGCATGAGAGTTCTCCTTTGCTAAGCACGTCAGAAATCCTGGCGCGCGATGTTTCTGGTGGCGGCGTACAACATCGCCACCGACACAGCCGCGCTGGCGAACAGTCCCAGCCACGGCAACCCACCACCACGGAAATAGACCTCGGCGCTCATGACCCGAAACAGGCTGTAGCGCGACAGGCCCGGAAGGACCGGTTCGCAAAGCGCCAGCACGGCCGCCCCGCAGAGGACAATCAGGGGCGGACGCCATATGTCGCTGAACACGGTCGAAAGCAGAAACGCCAGGCTGAAAAACACGGCGCCCGCGAGGAACATGCAAGCACTGTGGATCAGCGCATCTCCGATACCGTAGGCTTGCCCGATGGCCGGCGAGAGCACCGGGAGCAGAAGCGAGGGGATGAAGGCGAGCACCAGCAATTCCGCCAGCCCCGTCGCCGCCCGAACCCCAAGCAAACGGTTGCGTGTGGCCGGCAGAGAAAGCGTGAACAGCGTCCCGCCTCCAGAGGCTTGCGAGAGCAGTCCTCCGGTTCCGAGCAGCACCGCAAAGAGCGCCCACATCTGCATCATGTTTTGCCGGAACCACTGCGACCACACATAGCCGCGGTACTCGCGCGCGAGTTCTATCGCCTCCGTGACGCGCCGGCCGATCTCTCCGCTCAGATCGAGCCTGGGCGCCAGGGGCAGAAGCTTGACTAATTGGGGATAGGCGACCACGGTCCCGACGGCGGAGCACATCAGTACCACGAGGCCGATCAAAAACCGCCACCGGGTTTCTTCCCACGACTTGTACCAGAGCATGTCAGTCCTCCGTTGCAACGGTCTCGAGAAAGATCTCTTTCAGGGTGACGGGGACCACGTCCACCGACACCGGGCTCAGCGCGCGGGCTTCGTCGAGAATGCCGTCGGCCCCTTCGCTCGACAGCACAGTGAGCACACGGCCCTTGCGCCAGACGCGCTTGACCCCTGGCGCACGGAACGCCGGTTCCGGCGCATCGCCATCGAACACCAGTTGAATGCGGCGGAAGTTCTGGCGGATGTCGTCGAGCGAACCCGTCAACACCGCCTGGCCGCGATGGATGATGACGACACGATCGGCGATCTGGTCCACCTCGGCGATCTGATGCGAGGAGAAGAATACGGTCATCTCCTCACTGGCCACGTGGGTCACCAGCGCTTGCAGAACCTCCTCGGTCATGGCGGGATCGAGTCCCGAAGTAGGCTCATCGAGGATGAGTAGTTCCGCGCCGCGGCAAAGTGCCAGCAGTAAGGCGAGTTTAGTGCGCATGCCGCGGGAGAGAGCCTTGACCTTCCGGTCCACTGGCAATTCGAACGCGCGGAGATAACGCCGCTCCAGGTCGCCGCGCCAGCGTGGGAAAAAGGCGGTGGTGAAACGGATCATTCCCTCCACTGTCATGTATCCGTAGAGATCTTTGTCGTCGCTGACAAACCCGGTGCGGCGCCGGATGTCCAGACTCGCTTGCTGCGCATCGACCGCCAGGCCGAATACGCGAGCCTGCCCGCTGGTGGGCCTGGCCATTCCCAACAGGACCTTAATGGTGGTTGTCTTGCCCGCGCCGTTGCGTCCGAGAAATCCGCAGATGGAGCCCGCCGGCACCTGGAGGTTCAAACCGCGTATTGCCTCCACGTCGTCGTAGCTCTTCCGCAATTCGGTTGTTTCGACGATCGACGGGTCAGCCACCATTACCTCCTGCTACCTTCTGTCTTGCTCAACCCCGCGAGCTCCGCCTCGAACAAGCGCCGGATTTCCTGGTCGGTGAGTCCGCGCGCGTGCAGTTGCGCGACGGTGGCCGTGACTATGGCCTGTCCGGCGCGAAGTTTGTCCGTCAGTTTCTTTGCCCCCGCATTCGCGGAGACGAACGCTCCGGCGCCGTGGCGCAGCTCGATGACGCCTTCGTGTTCGAGCTCGCGGTAAGCCTTGGCAACGGTGTTCGGATTGATCACGAGTTCCTCCGCCAAAGGGCGCATACCCGGAAGCTGCTCGCCCGGCCGGAGCGCGCCGGTTTCGATGCCGTGCTTCACCTGCTCCATCAACTGGAGGTAGATGGGGACACCGGACGACGGATTGGGACGAAAGAGCATCTTTTCCAAAAGTACTACTGAACTAGCACAGTATTACTGTCGGGCAAGTCGCCCGGGTTGTCAAGAAGAAAGTGAAAATGAAGCGGACAGCTTGATCGGCGGGATTTCAGAGCGGCAGCCACTCTTATCCGGCTTTCCCAAGCTGTGGTTCCGACGCCAGCCAGATGAGTACGAGTTCGTCGATTGCCGTTCGTACATCGAGACTCTGCGGGATGAGGAAGACGCCGCAGCTCTGCTTTCCGGACCTCTCGAAAACACGGAACTGAGCCGGCATCGTGCCCACATCGTGCGAAACGAGTACGCGCTGCTGGTCCGCCGCCAGCGCCAAAACATCGAGATCGCCCATGCCGCGTAGCCCAGCCGCCTGCGCCGTAAGGAAGTCGACCGACGGCTCACGGCGTAAGACTCCTACGCCGGCCGAGAGTGGAAACGTCAGCCAGCAGTTCCGCGCGCTGGTTCCGAAGAAGGCGATGGCCGAACTGGTCAAACTGTCGGACGAAGCCGGCGGAGACACCAAGGCCATCTTCGCGGGGGACGACAATCACCTGTTCTTCCGCTAACAATTGCCTTGTTCAGATCGGCGTCCGCCAGGAATCGAACCTTCACGATTGACGAGTTGTGTGCAACTCATCGCGAGCGCGGACCAGTCTCTCGCGCAGACTGGCCGGCAGAGGTTCGGCGTTACGCTTCCCTTCTGTCCATTTCTGGCTTTGGCGAATCAGGTAGGCATCGATATCCGGCTGATTTGCCAGGTAGAACGCTATAGCACCGTAAACCTCTTCGAGGCGAAGAAGCTCGAAATTCTGGCAGATGGCTTCAGGAGACTCGCCGCGCCGGAATGCATGGACGATCGAATCCAGAGAGATTCGCGTGCCCGCAACGTAGTGGTTACCGTCCCGCTCTTCGATGTACTCCTTAGCCATTGCACTCTAATTGTACAGCCTCGGGCTAGCCGGTGCTCATGTCGCAAAGGGAGTCAGTCGAGGAACTCGTAAGCACGCAACGTCAGAAACTCCGGGAAATCGCCGGAGATCGACATCTCCTCAAATAGCCGGGACGCCAGGTCGTACTTGCCCGCATCAAAGCGCGCGGCGCCGATCGTCGCACGGACCTTTTCCAGTTGCTGCGGAATGATCTGGCGCACCAGGCCGGCGTCGATCGGGCGCCCGTCGGCGAGGCGCGCTCCGTGGCGGATCCACTGCCACACCTGCGTGCGCGATATTTCCGCAGTCGCGGCATCTTCCATCAGGTTGTAGATCGGCACGCAGCCATTGCCCCGCAGCCACGATTCCAGATACTGGATACCGACATCGATGTTCAACGCCAGCCCCTGCTCCGTGATTTCTCCATCCGGAACCGAGAGAAGGTCGGATGCCTTGACGCTCACTTCATCCCGCGATACCGAAATCTGATTAGGCGATGACATATGAAGGTCGAACACCTCCTTCGCAATCGACACCAGGCCGGGATGCGCCACCCATGTGCCGTCATGACCCGCGCGAACTTCCCGAAGCTTGTCCTGACGCACCTTATCCAGCGCGCGCTCGTTGGCGGCGGGGTCATTCTTGATCGGGATCTGCGCGGCCATGCCTCCCATGGCGTGGATGCCGCGGCGGTGACACGTCTTGATCAGCAGGTCGACATAAGACTTGAGGAAGTGGCTTTGCATCGTCACCTGAGCACGGTCGGGAAGCACGAAGTCCGGCCGGCTGCGGAATTTCTTGATGAAGCTGAAGATGTAGTCCCATCGCCCGCAGTTCAGGCCGGCCGAATGGTCGCGCAATTCGTAAAGGATTTCGTCCATCTCAAACGCCGCGAGAATGGTCTCGATCAGGACCGTAGCACGGATGGAGCCGTGCGGAATCCCGAGCTTCTCCTGGCTGAAGCAGAACACGTCGTTCCAGAGGCGCGCTTCGAGATGGCTCTCCATTTTCGGCAAATAAAAGTACGGGCCGGTGCCCTTGCCGATCTGAGCAGCCGCATTGTGAAAGAAGAAGAGGCCGAAATCGAACAGCGAGCCCGAAATCGGTTTGCCGTCCAAAAGCATGTGTTTCTCCGACAGATGCCAGCCGCGCGGGCGCACCAGCAGCGTCGCGATGTTTTCATTCAACCGGTACTGCTTGCCCTCGGGACTGGTAAAACTGATCTCGCGGCGCACCGCATCGCGCAGGTTCAGGTGACCCTCGATGTTGTTCTGCCAGGTCGGCGAATTCGAGTCCTCGAAATCGGCCATGAACACGTTGGCGCCCGAGTTCAGCGCGTTGATGATCATCTTGCGTTCCACGGGCCCGGTAATTTCGACGCGACGGTCGAGGAGATCGTTGGGGATCGGAGCCACCTTCCAATCCGATTGGCGGACGGCCGCGGTCTCCACAAGAAAGTCCGGCATCCGGCCTGCGGCGATCTCCTGCTGCCGCACTTCCCGGCGGCGCAGCAAATCCTGCCGTGTGGCCTCGAAACGGCGTGCCAGATCCGCCACGAAGCGTACTGCGTCGGCAGTCAGAATCTCGTCAGAACCCACAGGGAGTTGCCCACGGAGTTCGATACCATCGGGTGCCAGAACCGCATTGCGTGCGGATAGGGAGGAGGCGGACGATTGAGAAGCCATAGGGCTATAGTACGATGGCCGTGATGCATATCGATCTCGCCTTTGGGAAAACCGGAATTGCCGTAGACCTGCCTGAGGGGTTTCGTTATCGCGTTCTCGAAGCCCGAACCGCTAAACCACTGACCGACTGGCAAGGCGCTCTCGAATCGGCTCTCGACCGGCCGATTGGCGCGCCGCCCCTCGTCGATATTGCCCGCGGCAAACACAGCGCGGCCATTTCCGTTTGCGATATCACCCGGCCCGCGCCCAACCGCAAGACTCTCCCTCCGGTGCTGCGCCGCCTCGAGCAGGCCGGCATTCCGCGCGAAGGGGTGACGATTCTGATTGCTACCGGGCTGCACCGTCCGGCGACCGATGGCGAGATCCGGGAAATCTGCGGCGACGAAATCGCGGCGGCATACCGTGTCGTCAACCATGACGCCAGGGATCTCTCGTCCCATCGCCATCTGGGATCGACCGCCTCCGGCACCCCGGTCTACATCGACGATCGCTTCATTGCAGCCGACCTGCACATCACGCTCGGTTTCATCGAGCCTCACCTGATGCTCGGCTTCTCCGGCGGGCGCAAGCTGGTGGCCCCGGGCCTGGCCGCGCAAGAGACGATCAAGGTACTGCACAGCCCAAAGTTCATGCGGGATGCGCGCGCGGTGGAGGGCTCGATCGAAGACAATCCGCTGCATCGTGAACTGCTCGAGATTTCGCGTATGGCGCGGCACGATTTCCTGCTGGACGTAGCGCTGACTCGCGATCGATCGATAGCCGGAGTATTCGCGGGACACCCGGAGCTGGCGCATCGAAGTGGAGTCGAGTTCGTTTCGCAGGTGATGCTGGAGACGCTGGATGAGCCGGTGGATGCCGCGGTCACCACGTCGGCCGGATACCCGCTCGATCTTACTTTCTACCAGGCCATCAAAGGGGTGACCGCGGCTTCCCACATCGTGAAACCGGGGGGCCGGATTCTGCTGGTGGCGGCTTGCCAGGAGGGTGCGGGTGCGCCCGAGTTTCAACACATGCTGGGCACCGGCATACCAGACGCCGAGTTCCTCGATCGAATCGCAGGCGCACCGGTAACCGTCGATCAGTGGCAGCTAGAAAAACTGGCGATGGTCACGACGCGACGAGACCTTCTGTGGTACGTGCCGGGCCTTCCGCTTGAGTACCACGACCGTCTATGGGGCCAATCCTACACCACGGTGCAATCCGCGATTGAGGCGCTGCTATCCGGGCTGCCGCCGGGTTCCAGCATCGCGGTGATACCGGAAGGGCCCTACGTTTTGGCGAAGGCGCACGCCCATGAAGCGGTCGTGCATTAACCCGCCGATTTCTGGAACACCTGCCGCAGCGTCTCACCGGCGGCCGAGAGGTTGGCCAGCCACATCTCCACGTACTCGCGCGCCAGCACTACCCCGTCGGCCCCGGCGTCGAATGCGGCCCGCACCGACCGGCGCACGTCGTCCGGTTTCGTCCGCTTATCTGTGAGTTTGGTCGGCACGTCGACGTCGATCCCGGGATAGATCTTGACCTGCCCTTCGACCCCGGCAATCGCGCGCTTCGTCTCCCGCGTCACGTAATCGGCGGACAGCCCCGACGTATGCAACTGGTCGTAGGGACCCTCTTCGTAATTCATGATCTTGTAGTAAAACGCCTGGAAATCCTTCGGGCCGGCGTCGTGGAATAGCGTAGAGCTTAGCCGGTCCATGTACGCCTTCATGCGCGGCCCGCCCGCGTTGTTGTAAGTGGCGATTTTCAGATAGTCCGAGTAGTCCTTGGTGCGCGAATAGTCCTCCTCAGCGCGATAGAACGGGCTGAACGTCATGTTCTGCATGATGTGAAACCCGAAAGGTTTCTCGGGTGCTATCGCCTTGGCCGCGCCATACAATTCCGCGCGGACCTCATGATAGCTGTCGGTCCACAACTTCTCCCAACTGAGAATCTCGGGGTACTCGAGCAGCAGCCGCCAGAAGGTGACGAAGTAGCCGTCGACCGGCCGCTCATCCTTGGACGCCGCGCGCAGCAGTTGGTCCAGCAGCTTGTAGCCCGCCTGCGCGCGTTCCGCCGAGATACTCCGCTGCCGCGCTTTGGCACGGCAGTGCTCGCAGAAACAGGTGATCCCATCGGCCGTCCACCCGCCGCCAATCGCGGTCTGAAACGGGCCTTGGCGTTCGCAGCCCCACGCAATCCCGTCAACCTCGTTCGGATATTCGCCGAGCACGCTCTCGATCTTGCCGATGAGGTGCGCGCGATAATCGGGGTGATTGAAGCACGGGCCGATCAGGCGCCGGCCGTAGAGATCGACCTCGGTCACCTTGGCGGCGTTAGGCATATTCCGGATCATCCGCCGGCTTTCGTTGTTGTAATCCCAGCAGAAGAAATCCATGCCGCGAGCCTTGGCTTTAGGCGCCACTTCGGCGATGACGTTGAACTTGCCATAGTCGGGCGACCGGAAGTCGTTCAGCATCGTGTTGCGGAAATACTTGGGGTTGTAATCGTAGAAAGCGCCCCCGGCGAATTGCGGATCGCCGTACGCTCCGTGATCGGGCAGCGGGATCGTACCGCCAGGCGTATTGCGCGGACCCATCTCGTAGTCATACGTGTAGGCCCACACCGTGTTCACGTTGCCCTTTTTCTGGAGATTGTCCAGGCACTGGTCGATGCCCTCGTCGATCCAGGCATGCGGCTTCATCTGGATGGCGACGAAGTTCTTCCGGTTTCTTACGGCGGCGCGAGTGCGCTGCGGCGAGGCCTTGGCCAGGGGTACCGACCGCCCCGCCAGGAAGGCGGCCGAGGCGGAACACAACTGCATGAACGTCCGGCGAGCTAGAGATTGGCGCATACGGTACAAGTAATATCACGTGCAACTCGGGTGTATACTGCCTCGTATGAAATGGTCGAGACGAGACCTGTCTTTGCTGATTCCGGCGTTGGCCGCGGCGCAGACGCCTTCGCGCAGCCCGGCGCTGCCGTCAAATGCATTCCGCCACGAGGATATTCCGGCCCGCAAGAGCGGCACAATCTTGATGCGCCAGATTCTCAAGGGCGATACTCACTCGGGATACCTGGTCGACCTGCATGAGTCCGAGCTGCCGGCCGGGGAAGCGCCGCACGCCCCACACCATCACGTTCACGAAGAGATGCTGCTGGTCCGCGAGGGGCTCCTCGAGATCACGATCGGCGGTAAGGCCACGCAGCTTGGCCCCGGTTCGGTGGCCTTTCTGGCGTCGAACCAGGAGCACGGATGGCGCAATGTCGGGACCACGACGGCCAAGTATTTCGTCCTGGCTCTGGGTGACGAAAAGGCGTGACTGCCGTGCACCACCACCACCATTCCCGCCGCGGGTTCCTGTCGAAGACGATTGGCGCTGCCTGGTTGGGGATGTCCTGGCTGGAGCGGGCTTCCCTGCGCGCCGCACAAGCGCGGGCCCAATCCAAAGCGCCGCTGCCCACGCTCTTCGATCTCGAGAAGGTGGCGGACGGCATCTACGCGGCCATCGCGCGCGGCCGGGCCATCATCAACAGCAACGCCGTCATTTTCGAAAATGCCAATGACCTGCTGATCGTCGATGCCCACGCGTCCCCTTCGGCCGTCTACGCCCTGGTGGCACAGATTCGCCGCGAGGTGACCGCCAAGCCGGTGCGCTACGTCGTAACCACGCACCTGCACGGTGACCACACGCAGGGGCTCCCGGCATACAAGAGCATCGCTCCCAGGGCGGACATCGTGGCGAGCGCGAAGACTCGCGCGCTCCTCCTCGAGGTGGGGCCATCCCGGCTGAAAGCCGCAATTGATGCGGTTCCCGGCTCCATCGAGAATCTCAACCGGCGGCTCTCGTCTGCCAAGACTCCCGAAGAGAAGGTTTATTACACGGAGATGATCGCGCAGTCGCGGGCGTTCCTCGAGGAGATGCGGAACACCACCGTGGAATTGCCCAACATCACCTTCGAGGATCACCTGGTACTGCACGACAAGGCTCATGATCTGCACCTGGCTTTCCGCGGCCGCGGCCATACCGCGGGCGACATCGTTGTTCTTTGCCCACAGAAAAAAGTGATCGCCTCGGGCGACTTGCTCCACAGTTTCTTTCCTGTGATCGGCGATGGCTATCCGCGCGACTGGCCGGCCACACTCCGCTCTATGGCTGAGCTTCCGTTCGAGAAGGTGGTCGGCGGGCACGGAGGCGTCCATCCTACGCCGGAGCGCCTCGGTCAACTGCGCGCCTACTTCGAGGAACTCATCGAGGTCGTGGGGCGCGCCAGGCAGCAAGGGCTCCCGCTCGATCGCGTGCAGGAGACAATCACGCCCGCCTCGCTCAAGACTCTCGAACAGGGCGGCTACGGCGACTATCTCGTCAATCAGGTCAAGCTGCACGATTTTCGGGTGCATCTCAGCACTCCCGCCGAAGTTCTGGTGCGCGGCGTGCGCGATAATGTGGCCGCGGTATTTCGAAACTTCGATCGAAGCTAGCCAACGAGTCTGCTTATGAAATCGGATGATATCAATAAGACCGACCGCCGCGATTTCCTGAAGGGCGCAGTTGCCGGCCTCGCCGGACAGATGAATGCGCAGCAAGGCGGGGCGCGGGCCGGGCAGACCAGGACCGCGTCTACCGACAAGTTCAACGGCATTCAAATGGGCCCGCAGACCATCCTGGACGAGGGCATCGAGCGCTGTCTCGACCTGATTCAGGAAACCGCGGGCATCAATGCGCTGATGGTTTACAGCCACACCTACCACGGTGATATTCGAAAGCCGCCGCAGTTACTGGCCACCGACCACGGCGTTCCTCCGCGGGAGATGCGCGGCCGCAAACTGCCGTGGGTATGGGTCAAGCACCACGAGGAATACTTCAAGGGCACCATCCTGCGGCATCAGAAGGTCGACAAGAGTTTCGAGTACGCGGATCGCGACTTGCTGGCCGAGCTCGTCGAGCCGTGCCGCAAGCGCGGCATGAAACTCTACGCCCGGATACTCGAGGGGACCGGCCGCGAAGTAGCCCGCATCGTGGAGGGCTATTCGAAAGTAGAGACGGTCGACATCTACGGCCGGCCCACTACCGTCGCCTGCTGGAACCATCCTGACTACCGGGCCTGGTGGAACGCCACTGTCGAGGACTTGTTCCGAACCTATACGCTCGATGGCCTGCAGTGGGGAGCGGAGCGTCAAGGGCCACTGATGAACGTGATCATGCCCTGGAACGATGGAGCGCCCGTCTGTTTCTGCGAGCACTGCCGCGCGCGCGGGCGGGCCAAGGGGATTGATGTGGAGCGCGCCCGGCAGGGGTTCGAGGACCTTTATGTATATGTCCGCGGGCTGATGGCGGGAAAGCTGAAACCGGCGGATGGCGTGTTCACCGGCTTCCTGCGCGTCCTGTTGCGGTATCCAGAAATCCTGGCGTGGGAATATCAGTACCGGTTGTCGCGCGAGGAGGTTCTGCAAGGGATGTACGGCACGGCGAAAGGCATCAAGGCCGATGCGCAGGTCGGGTGGCATGTGGACCACCAGCCGTCGAGCTGGGACATAGTGTATCGAGCCGAGTTGAGTTATGCAGAGATGGCGCCGTACTCCGACTTCATCAAATTCATCGCGTACCACGACATCCTAGGGCCGCGCATTCGGTGGTGGTATCTGGAGCGGCTGCAGAAGACGGTACTGAACGAGCTTTCGCTTGAAGAGTCACTCAACCTTTATTACGACCTCTTCGGCTACGACAAGAAAGTGGAGCCGAAACTCGACCAACTGGACAAGGTGGGATTCTCGCCGGATTACGTGTATCGTGAGACCAAGCGCAGCGTCGCCTCAGCGGCCGGCAAGACGAAGATTTTCACGGGTATCGGATTTGACGTGCCGTGGGGATCGAACCATGTTCCGGCAGATCCTGAGAAGGTCTACGAGGCCGTCCACAAGGCCTTCGAGGCAGGGGCGAATGGCATCGTTGTATCGCGCGAATACGAAGAGATGCGCGTGCCGAATCTAAAAGCAGTGGGACGGGCGATGCGCGAGATCAACGCGAAGAAGGCGTGAACGGCGGCGCGTATGGCACTCTTCAATGGAATTCAGATGGGTCCGCACACGATGCTGGACGAGGGCATCGAGCGCTGCCTCGATCTGATTCAGGACACCGCGGGCATCAACGCCCTGATGGTTTATAGCCACACCTATCACGATGACCTGAAGAAGCCGCCGCAGGTGCTGGCCGCCGATCACGGCGTGCCGGCGCGCGATATGCGCAATCGAAAGCTGCCCTCAGTGTGGGTCAGGCATCACGATGAAGCTTTCAAGAGCACCGTTCTGCGTCATCAGCAGGTCGACAAGAGCTTTGAGTATGCGGATCGCGATTTGCTGGCGGAGTTGGTGGAGCCGTGCCGCAAGCGCGGCATGAAGTTGTATGCGCGAATCCTCGAAGGAGCCGGGCGCGAGGCCGCCGAAGGCGTCAGCGGCTTTGCCGAAGTGCTGACCCGCGACATCTATGGACGGCCGTCATCGCCGCCGTGCTGGAATCACCCGGACTACCGGCGTTTTTGGATCTCGACCGTCGAGGATCTGTTTCGCAATTACCAATTGGACGGCTTTCAGTGGGGCGCCGAACGCCACGGACCGCTGATGAACCTGCTGCTCACGGGGCGGACACCATTTTGTTTTTGCGAGCACTGCCGCGCCCGGGCGCGTGCCAAGGGCATTGATGCGGAGCGCGCACGCAGCGGCTTCGAAGCGTTGTACACCTATGTCCAAGCGCTCCTCGCAGGCAAGGCGAAGGCCGAAGACGGCGTCTTTGCCGGCGCGCTGCGCGTGCTGCTGCGATACCCGGAAATCCTGTCGTGGGAATTCCAATATCGCCAGTCGCGCGAGGAAACGGAACAGGCTATGTTCGGCGCCATCAAGGGCATTCAGCCTGGAGCGCAGGTCGGTTGGCACCTTTCCCACCAGCAATCGAGCTACGACCTTGTCTATCGCGCCGAGATGAGTTATGCCGACATGGCGCCCTACTCCGATTTCATCAAGTTCATCGCGTACCACGACATATTGGCGCCGCGCATCCGGTGGTGGTATCTCGATCGGCTGCACAAGAGTGTTTTGAGCGAAGTGCCGCTCGATGAATCGCTCAGCGTTTACTACGGCCTGTTTGGCTACGACAAGAAGGCGGAGCCGGGCGTCGACCAATTGGACAACACCGGGTTCTCGCCGGAATATGTGTATCGCGAGACGAAGCGGAGCGTCGCTTCCGCGGACGGCAAAGCGAAGATTTATCCCGGGATCGGTTTTGACGTGCCATGGGGATCGAACCACGTGCCGGCCGATCCAGAGAAAGTCTACCAATGTGTCGTCAGGGCCTTCGACGCAGGCGCCGACGGCATCGTCGTGTCACGCGAATACGAGGAAATGCGCGTCCCCAACCTGAGGGCGGTGGGACGCGCGATGCGAGATATTCAGAAGCAGCGTGGATGAACGGGCCCCGCTACTGACGGGCGGCAGCGTGGCCGAGGTTCTTAGCCAGGTAATCCTCCACTCGCCGAATCTCATCCTTCGTGCCTTCGGCTCCGCGCGCTACCATGCCCTCCACCTCGAGCTTCCATTCCTGCCGGCTCATTCTGGTCTGCGCGAAGGTCTCTACCCCATGACACTTTCCGCAAATCCGCATGACTAGCGCCTTGCCCTCGACGTCGGGCAAGACTGCGCTCGCCGTATCGGAAGCCGCGCTCTCGCCTGCGTCAGCCGGTGCGCGTGACGTCACATCTCGCGCCGGTTGATCCGGACCGTCAGCGTCCAGTGCAAAAACCATGATGCTATCGGCGCTATTACTCGACATATCGCCGACGTTTCGCAAGTGCGCCGGGCCGCCCGCCGCGATCGCCACGTACTGCTTGCCATTCCGTCCCAGATAAGTAATGGGCGTGGCATTGCCGGTCGCGTCGAGCCGCGCCGTCCAAAGTTCCCTGCCAGTTGAGGACTCGAACGCCCGCATGCGCGAATCGTTGGTGGCAGCGATGAAGACCAGTCCGCCGGCCGTCGCGATGCTTCCACCCACGTTGGGCGTGCCGGTATTCTCGA
Source organism: Bryobacteraceae bacterium (assembly GCA_041484525.1). GTDB lineage: Bacteria > Acidobacteriota > Terriglobia > Bryobacterales > Bryobacteraceae > JBGPHT01. The sequence goes on from JBGPHT010000079.1 coordinate 16,595, forward strand.
GGCCCTGCGCCCGCAATTCGTCGAAGTTGCCGAGCGGCACCTTCCACGCCACATCGCCGGTTTTCGTATTCACCGCCGCGAGCTCGCCCCATGGCGGCTTCTGGCACGGGTAGTGGTCCTGATCCAGGAATCGCTCGTAAGCCCTCTGGTTGCGATACGCCATCGGAGCACCCGCCGTGCCCGCTACCAGGTGCCCGATTCCGCCCATGTTGGTCGTGTTCACGAAGACGTACCCGAGACTCGGATCGAACGACACCCCGCCCCAGTTGCCACCACCCATGGCGCCCGGGAAGACCAGTGTCGGCTGCGTCCGTAAGGCGTATAGAGCGATCCGCCTCGCAGATGGTCGAACAAATCCCGACAATATCGCTGCGCGTCGGGCGTTCGCGTACTCAGCTCATCGCGCGTGACACTGGTGCGCGCCAGCGGCGGCGGCTTCAGCGGAAACGGCTGCGTGGGCCAGGCTTCTTCGCCGGGAACATCGCTCTTCGGCACCGGCTGCTCTTCGACACCGAAGATCGGCTTCCCCGTCATGCGGTCGAGGATGAACAGCAGGCCCATTTTCGTAATCTGCGCGACGGCGGGAATCCTGCGACCGGCCTGCACGGCTTCGATCAGCGCAGGCGCGCCGGGTACGTCGTAGTCGAAGATGTCGTGGTGTACCAGTTGGTAGGACCAGCGCAGCTTGCCGGTTGCCGCGTCCAGCGCGATCACGCAATTCGCGTAGAGGTTGGTACCGATCCGGTCGCCGCCGTAAAAGCTGTCGGCCGGATTTCCGGTCGACAAAAGAACCAGCCCGCGCTCCCGATCCACCGTGATGAGACCCCACAGGCTGGGCCCGGAACGATCCCGCCACCCTTCCCTGCCCCATGTCCCGTCGCCTGGTTCGCCGGGTTGAGGCACGGTATGAAAACGCCAGACCATCTTTCCTGTTCGGACATCGAAAGCGCGTGGATCTCCGCTCGGTCCCTTGGTTGGGCCCTCTTGTGTACTCGGAGCCACGATCGCCAGATCGCGGTAGATTGCCGGCGGCGACGCGATCGCGTACCCGGCCTTCGGATACTGGTCGGCGACGCCCGCGCGAAGATCGACTTCTCCGTTGTCGCCGAAATCAGAAATCGGCTTTCCCGTTTTGGCTTCGAGGGCGATCGGACGGCCATCGCCGGTCCCAAATAGGATTCTCGGCGGAGTGCGTCTGTCGCCCGGCCAGTACGAAACGCCCCGGTGCTCCCGCGGCGCCCGAACTTTTGGATCGTAACTCCAGATCGGTTTTCCGGTCTCGGCATCAAGCGCAACAATCTTGCCCAGTTGCGTGGAGGCATACATCGTAATGCCCACGACCAGCGGAGTGCATTCGAATTGACGGCCGACTTCGCCGGTGTGGTAGGTCCACGCGAGCCGCAATCGAGACACGTTCTTCGAACTGATCTGGTTCAGCGGTGAATATCGCATGCCTCCCGGATCGTGGCCGTACGCTGGCCAGTCGGTCTGTCCGAAAAGCGGCGGCAACAAGGCTACGAGGATAGCTGCGTAAACGGGCGACACTCTACTCAATGTATCGTTCCTTGCCGGGATCCGGAAGCCCGATGAAGCGGGTCATCTCTGCGCCGTAGGTTGTGCAATCGCTATCAGGATTGCCCCCGGATGGCCTCCGCTTCGTCGCGATTCCCACGGCGGCCGGCTGCAATGTGCGCGTTTACAAGATTAGCCTTTGCGGACCACCACGTTTGATGTAGAATCGTCACAATCCGGCAAAACGGAAGGAGATGGGATGAGATCGCCGTTTCTGGAGCGCAGGGCATTCTTTCGGTTGTGCGCCGCGTGTTCGGCCTTTCTGACCCAGCCCCTCAATCGCCGGGCAAAGGCGGTTCCGCAAGCCAACCGGACCGCTGTCAAACATCGCAAAGATTTCGTTGGCATCCAAGTCAAGCCTTATGCGTGGGTCGACGAGGGCATTGACCAGCTTCTCGACAACATCCAGAAAAAGGGCGCGGTCACTACCGTCTGGGCCTACACCTACGATTTTTCCGAAGCACGCATGACGCGTGACGGCGCCATTCCCTTGCCCGATCACGGCGTGCCGGGGAGTCCGGGTTTTGTGGGAGGCGCATTCTACGACTACGACCAAAAGTATTTCCGCAACACCAGCTTGAAAGATTTTCGTTCGCCCGACTACGGCAAGTTCAACGTCATCACCGACGTCGCGTCGAAGGTGAAAGCCCGCGGCATGGACTTCTTCTGCTGGGACTACAACAACGCCGTCCCCATCATGAACCGCAGCATCCCGGGGTTCCCCAAGGTCACCGAGATCGACGTATATGGGCGGCGCACCACCAGTCCCTGTTTCAACCATCCCGATTATCGCGCGCACCTGAGCGGCAAAATCGAGAGCCTGTTGAATGGCTACGCGAGCGAGGTGGACGGCATCGCCTGGGGCTGCGAGCGCATGGGCCCGTTTCAAAACATGATCGGCGGCACCTGGAGCACCACGGGCATTTCCTGTTTCTGCGAACACTGCCGCGCGAAGGCTCGCGATCGCGGCGTCTCGGTGGAGCGGGCGCAGCAAGGCTACCGCCAGCTCGACCAGTTATTCCAGGCCGCCGCGCAGGACCGGCGTCCCGTGGACGGCTATTTCGTGACAGTCTGGCGCCTGCTCCTCGAATACCCTGAAATCCTGAGCTGGGAAAAACTCTGGACCGACACTTATCACGAAGTGCGATCCGAGCTGTATGGCATCGGCAAGTCAATTGCGCCCGAGAAGCCGTTCGGCTTCCACATCATGCAGAACATGAGTTTCAGCCCCTTCTATCAGGCAGAAGAGGATTATTCCCGAACCAAGGATTACACCGACTACCTGAAACTCGCGACTTACAACAACGCGGCTGGTTCGCGCATGGCTGCCTATCTCGATCGCCTGAGCGCCACCATCTTTCATGATGCCAGTCCGAAGGATTTCCTACCCTTCTACTACAAGATCATGAATTACCAGGAGGGCCCCTACGACCAACTGCCCAAGTCAGGACTCTCGGCCGATTACGTCGCGCGCGAGACTAAGCGTGCCGTCGCGGGAGTAGCGGGTCAAGCCAAGATTTATCCGGGAATCGATATCGATGTACCAACCAAACGGACAGACAAGAGGACTACGCCGGATGATGTCCGCCAGGCGGTGCGGGCCGCGTTCGGCGCCGGTGCCGACGGAGTGGTGTTGTCGCGCGAGTACGTGGAAATGTGGCTCGCGAACCTTTCGGCCGCAGGCGATACGCTGCGGGAGATTTTCGGGAAACGGCCTGCGTAACCGAGCCACAGCAAGGAGAAGAAGATGAAACGATTTGCCATGTTGAACGGGATGATCGCGGTCATCCTGGCAATCTTGAATCCAGGTACGATTCGGGCGCAGGCGGTTGCCAACGCTACGATTCACGGCGTGGTCAGCGACCCCAGCGGCGCCTTCGTTGCGGGCGCACAAATCCGGGCGAAGCAGACAGACACCGCGTTGGTGCGCACGACGGTCAGCGGCACGGATGGCTCCTTCGTGGTGCCGAATCTGCCGGTGGGTCCGAACAGCTTCGAGGTGGAGGCTTCCGGGTTCAACAAGTATGTGCAATCCGGCATCATCCTGCAGGTGGGAAATAACGTCCTGGTGAACGTCACGCTGCAATTGGGTGCGGTCACGCAGGAGTTGCGAGTGTCCGCCAATGCGGCCATGGTCGAGACCTCGGACACCTCGATCGCAGCCGTGGTAGACCAGCGCCGGATCATGGATCTCCCGCTGAACGGCCGGCAGGCAACTGACTTGATTCTCCTGTCCGGAGGCGCCAGTGTGCCGCCGGGAGCCGCTGGACGGTTTATCACCACGCACGACTACGTGTCCTCGTCCGGTGTATCCATTTCGGGCGGACAAGAGAATGGCAACAACTATCTGCTCGACGGCGGCGATCATAACGACACGCACTCGAATGTCAATCTGCCTTTCCCCTTCCCTGACGCTCTGCAGGAATTTAGCGTTCAGACCAACGGCGTCTCGGCGCGATATGGACTGCATCCGTATGCCGTGGTCAATGCCATTACCAAGTCCGGCACCAATCAGATCCACGGCGATCTTTTCGAATTCGTTCGCAATGGGGCCTTCAATGCGCGCAATTATTTTGCAGCGACGCAAGACAGCTTGCGGCGGAACCAGTTCGGAGGAACCATCGGCGGGCCAATCGTCAAAGACAAGCTGTTCCTGTTTAATGGCTTTCAAGCCACAAAAACGCGCACGGCGCCGCCCCAGACCATCAGTTTCGTGCCTACACAAGCAGTACTGAACGGAGACTTCAGCACACTGGAATCGGCTGGCTGCCAGTCGAGCAAGAAAGCCGTGACGCTGATCGACCCCACCACCAGCCAGCCCTTCCCCAACAATTTCATCAGCCCCACGCGCTTCAGCGTGCCGTCGGTGGGTCTGGCGAAACTGATTCCCGTGGCGACTAATCCTTGCGGCCAGTTCACCTATGCGATCCCCAACCCGAACAACGAGAACCAGTATGTTGGCCGCGTAGACTGGCTGCAGAGCTCGCGGAACAACATGTATGGCCGCTTTTTCGTAGCCGATTACGACAACGCTCCCTACTATACCGGCAACATTCTGACGACGACACGGTCCGGGCTCGAAGAGCGGGCCACATCGGTGGTGTTGGCGGACCAATACAGCCGCCGCTCCCAATTTTGCATACGGCAACTCCGGCCTCCGCATCCTCTATCCGGACATCCTACGGACCATCGATTTCTCGCTGTTCAAGCAGTTCCAAATCAGCGAACGGTTGAAGCTGCAGTTCCGCTGGGAGGCTTTCAACTTGCCGAATACGCCCAGTTTCGCGTCACCGAATGCCACGCTCGATACCAGCACAGTGGGACGCGTAACCGCCACTTCCACTGCGCCGCGACAAATGCAGGTAGCGCTGAAGCTTTCTTTCTGATCCCATGACGAAACCGTACCTCGCTGTTCTCGGTCTGTGCGCCGCCGCGCTCATTCCGTCCGCCGCGGCCCAGTCCGTTTCCATTCAGGTGGACGCAGGCAAGCGTACCGGACCGCTCCGCCCCGTGTGGTCGTTCTTCGGTCACGATGAGCCGAACTATACCTACATGAAGGACGGCAGAAAGTTGCTGTCCGAAATCTCCGCGTTCAGTTCCGTGCCGGTGTATGTGCGCGTTCACAGCCTGCTGGTGACAGGCGATGGCAAGGCTGCTCTCAAGTGGGGCTCGACCAATGCCTACACCGAAGACGCTTCCGGCAAGCCGGTCTACGACTGGACCATCACCGACCGCATCTTCGACACGTACATGGAAAGGAAGATGAAGCCGCTGGTTCAGATCGGTTTCATGCCGGAGGCTCTCTCCTCTCACCCGCAGCCTTATGGGCACCATTGGAAACCGGGCGATAACTACAACGACATCTATACTGGCTGGGCCTATCCACCCAAGGACTATGGTAAGTGGGCGGAATTGGTTTACCAGTGGGTGCAGCATTGCGTGCAGAAGTACGGCAAGGCCGAAGTGGAATCGTGGCTGTGGGAGGTTTGGAACGAGCCCAATATCGGCTATTGGAAAGGCACACCCGAGGAGTATCACAAGCTGTACGACTACTCGGCCGACGCTGTAAAAAGGGCGCTGCCCACGGCGCGGATCGGCGGCCCCGATTCCACCGGGCCGGCGAACAACAATGCCGGGACATTCCTGCGGAGCTTCCTGAACCACGTGACTCAAGGCAAGAACTATGTGACCGGCCAGACAGGCTCGCCCTTGGATTTCGTCAGCTTCCACGCCAAGGGATCGCCCAAGTTTGTCGAAGGCAATGTGGTGATGGGAATCGAGAACCAGCTTCGGGACTTGGCGAAAGGTTTTGAGATCATCTCTTCCGTACCGCAAGTAAAGGGACTGCCGATCATCATCGGAGAGTCCGACCCGGAGGGCTGCGCGGCGTGCTCTTCGCGCGTATATCCACAAAACGCCTACCGCAACGGTCTTATGTACGCGAGTTACACGGCCGCCGTCATGCCGCGCCACCTCGATTTAGCGGCTAAGTACGGCGTGAACCTGCTGGGCGCGGTCACGTGGGCGTTCGAGTTCGAGGATCAGCCCTATTTCGATGGCTTCCGCGATCTTGCCACCAACGGCATCGACAAGCCCGTTTTGAGCGTCCATCGCATGCTCGGAATGATGACCGGAGATCGAGTCGCGGTGGACAATCCGGCCGAGGCCTCTCTGGATAGCATGTTGGCAGCGGGGGTCAAGGAGAAACCCGACGTGCACTCGACGGCCGCGATCGATGCACACTCGGCTTCTGTCCTGGTATCGAACTATCACGACTCCGCGAAGGCCGGCCCACCCTCCCCCATCGATCTCACTATCTCTGGTCTGCCGCGCGGTCGAATCCTACTGCAGCATTACCGCGTGGACGGCGAGCACAGCAACTCGTATGAGCTGTGGAAGAAATTGGGATCGCCGGCGCAACCGACTGCAGAGCAATATGCGCAGCTCGAGTCAGCCGGACAACTACAGTTATTGGAGTCACCTCGCTGGATTACATCGCAAGATGGCCGCGCTCACGTATCGTTCCTGCTGCCGCGCCATGGTGTGTCACTGATCCTACTCACCTGGCAATAAGGAGAAGAGGATGAGGTCACTGAATCTTCGGATGGCATTGGCTGCTCTGCTTGGCCCGGCATTGTCCATCCAGGCACAGAGCGGCAGCCGGATCTATATGGACCCCTCGCAACCTATCGAGGCGCGCATCGCGGACCTGATCTCGCAGATGACTCTCGAAGAGAAGGCCGCGCAGTTGAACCATCTTTCGTCGCGCAACGATCGGCTGCACATCCCAGCGTGGGGAGGCTGGAACCAAACGCTGCACGGCGTCTGGTCGAAGCAGCCCACTACGTTATTCCCGACTGCGATCGGGATGGCGGCCACGTGGGACCCCGCCCTCATCCGCACCATCACGGATTCCATGTCGGATGAAGCGCGCGCTCTCTATAACATCGGCGCCGATGGCCCACGCTCCAAGCACGGCCTGGTCTACCGATCCCCCGTAATCAACATCAGCCGCGACCCACGCTGGGGACGAATCCAGGAGTGCTTCGGAGAGGACCCGTACCTCGCCGGCCGCATTACCGTGGCCTACGTGCAGGGACTGCAGGGCAACAACCCCAAGTACCTGAAGGTCGCCGCCACGCTCAAGCATTTCGCGGTGAACAACGTCGAGACGGACCGCCACAGCCTGTCCGCGCAAGTGCCCGAGAGGATACTGATGGAGTACTGGCTGCCCCACTGGAAGGCCGGCATCGTGGAGGGCCACGCCCAATCCGTGATGGCATCTTACAACCAACTCAATGGGGTCCCTAACATCGCCAACAAGTATCTACTCACCGGCGTTCTGCGTGGCTTGTGGAACTTCGATGGCTTCGTGGTTTCCGACTTGGGCGGCATCGATAGCAGCCTCGTCAACGGTTCCCGCATCACGGATAAGATCGAAGTCGCGGCAGCCCGCGCCATTGAGGCTGGCTGCGATCTGGATGACCGCTTCTACGAATCGTCGTTGCCGGTGGCCGTCCGCACAGGCCTGATTTCCGAAGCCGTCGTAAACCAGGCGCTGACGCGGGTCTTGCGCGTGGCGTTCCGGCTGGGCGCATTCGACCCGCCGGAAATGGTGCCCTATTCGAAGATCGGCGCGGAGGCGATCGAATCCCAGCCCCACCGGGACTTGGCGTTGAAGACCGCGCTCGAATCGATGGTGCTGTTGCGAAACCAGAACGGTTTCCTCCCCCTTGATAAAGGCAAGGTGAAATCGGTCGCGGCGATCGGACCGCAGGCGGACCGCTTCGAAACCGGAAACTACTTCGGCGCGAAACCCCGCGTCGTCAGTCCGATCGAGGGCATTCGAGCAAAACTGGGCGCCGCCGTCAAGGTCGAATATGCCCCTGGATGCGACATCATCGAACCTGCCAAACCGGGCGAAATCGAGCAAGCGGCTGAACTCGCTCGGCAGTCCGATGTCGCAATTCTCTTTCTCGGCACCAACCTGAGAGTGGAAGCCGAGGGACGCGATCGGAAGAGCCTGGATCTTCCGGGTTCGCAGCAACAGTTGCTCGAAGCCGTTTTCAAGGCCAACCCGAAAGCCGTCGTCGTTATCATGAGCGGCGGGCCGGTATCCGTCAAGTGGGCCAGCCAGAATGTCCCGGCGATTCTGGCCGCCTGGTATCCCGGCGAAGAGGCCGGTACGGCGCTGGCAAGTGTCCTGTTCGGGGAGTACAACCCGGCCGGGAGGCTGCCATACACCGTCTACGATTCCGTCGACCAACTCCCGCCCCAGGACGAGTACGATATCACGCGCGGCTTCACCTATATGTACTTTGCCGGCAAGCCGCAGTACGCCTTCGGGCACGGGTTGAGTTATACGACGTTCCGTTACAGCGGGCTCAAGGTCACGCCGAAGCAGATCGCTACTGACGGAAAGGTGACGGTCAGCCTCGACGTTCAGAATACCGGTGCGCGGGCCGGCGACGAAGTTATACAACTCTACGTACACGATGTGGAGGCGGGCGTGAAGCGACCCGCCCGCGAGCTGCGCGGATTCCAGCGGATCAGCCTGAACGCTAAAGAGAAGAAGTCCGTGACCTTCACTCTGCCGGCGAGCGAACTTGCATTTTACGATGTCAAAACGAAGAAGTTCGTCGTGGAGCCCGGGGCCTTCGACATCATGGTCGGTAACTCGTCCGAGGACATACGGCTCCAGGATAGACTGCTAGTCAAGTAGAAGGGACAACATGAAGATCACGGAAATTCGCACCCGAGTTGTCGAATGGCGGGGCAAGACAGTTCCACCGCAGCCGCACTTTTGCACCAATCCGATGGACCTGCTGGACCTTCCGTCGGACTCGATGGGGAGTTTCCGCTTTCATGGCTGGTTGATCGTCGAAGTGTTCACCGATTCCGGCCTGGTCGGAATCGGCAACGCTGCGCTTTCGCCGCGCATCACCAAGCAGCTCATCGACGTCTATCTGAAGCCGCTGCTCCTGGGAAAGGACCCGTTCGACTACGAGTTCCTCTGGCAGCACATGTACCGGCAGACGATGGCGTTCGGCCGGAAGGGTGTCGCCATGGTGGCGATCAGCGCGATCGATATCGCGATCTGGGACGTCATGGGCAAAGCCGCGAAACAGCCCGTCTTCAAGCTGCTCGGCGGCCGCACCAAGCCAAAGATTCCGGTCTATGCAAGCCGCCTCTATAGCCAGCCGCTCGACCAACTAGCCGCGGAGGCGGACTGCTATAAGTCGCAGGGATACCAGGCGATGAAGCTGCGGTTCGGCTGGGGCCCGTTGGACGGCGCTGCCGGCATGCAGCGTAACATCGAATTACTCCGTACAGTTCGAGAAGCGATCGGCTATGAAATCGATCTGATGGCCGACGCGTACATGGGCTGGACACTGGACTACGCGCGCCGCATGGTGCCGCTGATCGAGCCTTTTCAGTTGCGTTGGCTCGAAGAACCCGTCATCCCCGATGACATCCACGGCTACGCGGCGTTGAAGGCGCTCGGGCGCGTGCCCATCGCGGGCGGCGAGCATGAACACACCATCTACGGCTTCCGCGAACTGCTGGATGCCAAGGCCGTGGACTACATTCAATTCGATACCAGCCGCGTCGGCGGCATCACGCAGGCGCGAAAGGTGCAGGCGCTCGCCGAATCATTTTCGGTTCCGGTGGTCCCGCACGCAGGTCAGATGCATAATTTCCACGTCGTGATGTCCAGCCTGAATTCACCGATGGCGGAGTTCTTTCCGGTGGTGGACGTCGAGATTGGAAACGAGTTGTTCTGGTACATCTTCGAAGGCGAACCAAGACCAGTCAAAGGTCACATCGACCTGAGTGACGATGTACCCGGACTTGGTCTCACAATTAAAGAAGACGCCTTGCATCAGTTCGCTGTAATCGAGTAAGTCGGAAGGTGACACCATGAGAACAAAGAGTAAGTCTAACCGTGTAAGCCGGCGCAGTTTCGGCGCACTCCTGGCTGCCTCGGGCGCAGCCGTTCCGGCGCTCCTCGCGCAACAGAACCAGGCTCCTCCGGCCCCCGGGAATTTCCGGCGCCCGCTGGCGCCCGATGTGCCGCCCTTCGAAGGCAAGATCGAGTTCACACGCAGTTCTGTGGCGCCCAAGGCAGAACCGTTCCCGATGTCGCAAGTCCGGTTGCTGCCCAACGGCGCGTATTACGATGCGCAGGAATGGAATCGCGGCTACATGTCGCGCCTGGCGGCGGACCGGCTGCTCTATACATTCCGCGCCAATGCCGGTCTGCCGATTGGCTCGGCGAAACCGCTGGGCGGTTGGGAGCAGCCGGAAAACGGCCAGCGATCGAGCGAGCTGCGCGGTCATTTCCTCGGGCACTTTCTTACGGCGAGCGCGCAACTGGCGGCCAACGGCGACAAGGAAGCCAAGGCCAAAGGCGACTACATGGTGGCGGAGTTGGCGAAGTGCCAGGAGAAGTTGGGTGGCAAATACCTCAGCGCGTTCCCTACCACCTGGTGGGATCGCCTGGAAAAAGGCGAGCGCGTCTGGGCGCCCTTCTACACCATCCACAAGGTCATGGCCGGCATGTTCGACATGTACCGGTTGGGCGGAAACAAGCAGGCTCTCTCGGTGCTCGAAGGTATGGCGGCGTGGGCCGATGGGTGGACGGCCTCGAAGACGGAAGAGCACATGCAGCAGATTCTCACCATCGAGTTCGGCGGTATCGCAGAGACGCTGTATCACCTCGCCGCGGCAACTAACAACGACCAATGGGCCAAAGTAGGAGACAGGTTCCAGAAGAAGAGCTTCATTAATCCGCTGGCCTCGCGACGCGACGAACTTCGCGGCCTTCACGTGAACACGCACATCCCGCAGGTGCTCGCGGCCGCCCGCCGCTACGAGATCTCGGGCGACATGCGGTTCCACGATGTAGCGGACTACTTCTTCTACGAAGTGACCACTGCGCGCTCTTATGTGACCACGGGGACGAGCAATGCCGAAGCCTGGCTGGCTCCGCCGCGGCGGCTCGCAACCGAGCTGAAGCTCAGTGTCAACACCGCCGAATGCTGCTGCGCCTATAACATGCTGAAGCTGGCGCGGCAGATGTATAGTTGGAATCCGGACCCGCGGCATTTCGACTATTACGAGCGCTCGCTGCTCAACCACCGCCTGGGTACTATCCGGCCGAAGTCAGGCGCCACCCAGTATTACCTCTCGCTGACGCCCGGAGTCTGGAAGACCTTCAGCACGGAAGACCAGACGTTCTGGTGCTGCACCGGATCGGGTGTCGAAGAATATTCCAAGCTCAACGACAGCATCTATTGGCGCGACCGCGAAGGCTTGTACGTGAACCTGTTCATTCCCTCGGAGCTGGATTGGGCGGAAAAAGGCTTCCAGCTTCGGCAGGAAACCAAGTATCCGGAATCGCCCAACACCACTCTTACAGTGACAGCAGCACGGCCAGGTTCGATGGCGATGCGGCTGCGCATCCCGGGGTGGCTGCAATCCGCTCCCACCGTGAAGGTCAACGGAAAGGCTCTCGACGCATCGGCGGCGCCAGGCAGTTACCTGACGCTCAACCGTTCGTGGAAAGCGGGCGACAAGATCGAGATGGAACTTCCCATGCACCTGCACAGCGAAGCCATGCCCGACGATCCGCGGATGCAGGCGTTCCTCTACGGACCGCTGGTGCTGGCCGGCGACCTGGGTGCCGACGGTCTTACCGAGGCGCACATCATTGGCCCGAATCTCCGTGTAGGCGCACCCAACACGGAACAATTCGGATCGCCCCTGGGACCGTCGAATTCCGTTCCGCCGGTGCCCGGGATCGAGATCCCGACGTTCCACTCCTCGGGCGCCGACCCGAGTTCGTGGATCAAGCCTGCCGATAAGCCGCTATCCTTCCGAACCACCGGACAGAAAAAAGACGTTACGCTGGTTCCACTGAACAGCCTGTTCGACCGCCGCTACTCCGTCTACTGGCAGGTCTCGTAAGCTTACGGCACTAGCGCAATACTCGCCGTCGCCCTCGTCGGCATCCGGACTTCGTGCACCACCTTGCCGCTCTTATCGACCTCGATGACCCGTCGCCCCTGGTAATCCGACACCAGCACATTTCCCGACGGAAGCACGTCGAAACCCGACGCCCAGACCAACCGGATGTCCGTCTTCTCTCCCGCAATCGAGCGCACGATCTTGCCGCTACGATCCACTTCGACCAATTCACCCGGGTCGGTCATCGTGATCAGCGTGTTTCCATTCGGCAGCCGCACTCCTTTATAAGGACGCCGCTTCGCACCGCCCTCGCCCGTATAACTCCACACGATCTCGCCCGCCTGGTTCACTTCGATAATCTTCCCCGCGGCTTCGACGGAGATCAGCGTCGTCCCGCCCGCAATGCGCCGCGAATTGCGCATCCGCATTTTCGCCAGGTCCTCGCTCTCGTACTTCCAAACCACCTTGCGATCGCGGTCGATCTCGATCACCTTTCCCAGTTCGGCATCGCCGATCAAGGTATTCCCGTTCTCCAGCCGCTGCGCGCTGATCGGGTGCTGCAATCCCTCTTCAGGCCCATAGGTCCACACTGGCTTGTGATCGGCGTCCATCTCGACCACCTGGTGCGCATTGCCCATGGTGTAGAGCACGTGCCCGCCCGGCAAAGGCTGTACGTCGTGTCCGTTGCGGTTCGGCACCGACCACAGTTCCCTGCCCGACTGCCAATCGATCGCGACTATCTGTCCGCGCGCGCCGTGGTCCGCCACCAGCAGCACCTTCCGCGACGGCAGCAGCCCGAGGTTCTCGTCCAGGAAAGCCACCATGCGCCGCTCCGCCTGCTCGGCATCCTTGCCTTGGAACCCGTGCCCCCCGCCTTCGATGGTTTCGAGTTCCGCCCTCGCACCCGCCCGCTGCAACTGTTCCACCAGCCACTGCGATTGCTCGTATGGAACCTCGGGGTCCTTCGTGCCATGAATCGCCAGCACCGGCGGCGCCAGCGGCGTCACCCAATTCAGCGGGCTGGCGAGCAGATGCTCCGTCTTCGCGTTCTCCAGATTGCCGCCCAGGAACAACGGAATGATCGCGTCCGCGCCCTCGCCCTTCCCGTACATGCGCGCGAAATCGGCCGGCGCGTACCAACTCACAACGCAGGCCACGCGGCTCGATTGTTCGCGATTGGCGCCGCCCGCCTCGAACTCCGCCACACCCGGTGTCAGTCCCAGCATCAATGCCAGATGCGCCCCCGCCGATTCTCCGATCGCCGCCACCCGCTCCGGATCGACGGCGAAACGGGTCGCATTCGCGCGCAGGAACCGCACCGCTGCTTTGACGTCCTGCAGCGCGGCGGGAAACTGGCTGCGCGGAGCCAACCGGTAATCGACGGTGGCCGCCACGTAGCCGTGCTGCGCCAGACGCAACATCGTCGGTAGATAGCTGGCACGTTCACCCGCGCGAAATCCGCCGCCATGAATCGCCAGGACTGCAGGAAACGGACCCGCGCCCTTCGGCCGCGCCACATCCATCATGAGGCGGCTGCCCTGGCTGTAGACGACATCCTTCTCGATCGTGACGCCGTCCGGCACAGTTTGCGCTGCACCGCACGCCGCCAGCAGCAGGCAGAGCGAGATCGAAGTTTTCATGAGTTTTATGCCAGCACTTCCGGGATCAGGTGTCCGTGCACGTCGGTCAACCGCATGTCGCGGCCGTTGAAACGGTAGCTCAGTTTCTCGAAGTCGAGCCCCATCAGATGCAGAATGGTCGCGTGCAGATCGTAGACCGACTTCGGATTCTCCACCGCCCGATATCCATATTGATCGGTCGCGCCCACCACCGTGCCGCCCTTCACTCCGCCGCCCGCCAGCCACGCGCTGAAGCCATATGCGTTGTGGTCGCGCCCGTCCATTCGCTCCGAGATCGGCAGCCTGCCGAACTCGCTGTGCCACACGATGAGCGTCGACTCAAACAGACCGCGGCTTTTCAAATCCTTGATCAGCCCCGCGATCGGCTTGTCGGTCTCGCCGCAGTGCTGCTCGTGGTTCCCCTTGATGTCCCAGTGCGCGTCCCAACTCGGCTCGAAGTTGCCGCCGCCCGAGAACAACTGCACGTATCGCACTCCGCGCTCCACCAGCCGTCTCGCCATCAATGCCTGCCGGCCGAAATACTGCGTCGGTTCTTCATCCACGCCATACAGCCGCCTCGTCGCCTCGGACTCCTTGCTGATGTCGATCGCCTCCGTCGCCGAAGTCTGCATACGATACGCCAGCTCGTAAGAGTAGATGCGCGCCGAGAGCTCGCTGTCTTCGGGGTTCCGTTCCAGGTGCGTCTGGTTCAGTCCCTCTACGTACTTCAGCCACTTGACCTGCTCCTCAGGCGTGCGCGTCGCGGGAGGCTTCAGGTCCACAATCGGCGGCCCACTCGACCGGAAGGGCGTGCCCTGATACGCCGCCGGCATGTAGCCGTTTCCCCAGTTGGGCGCGCCGTTGATGGGACCGCCGCGATAATCCGTGAACACGATAAACCCCGGCAGGTTTTCGTTCTCCGTGCCCAGCCCGTACGTCACCCAACTGCCCACCGAGGGAGCGCCCGCCAAAATGGTGCCGGTGTTCATCTGAAACAGCGCCGGACCGTGGGCCGGGCTGAGGCAATTCATCGAACGAATCAGCGCCAGGTCGTCGGCATGCCCGGCAATGTGCGGGAACAACTCGGAAATCTCCATGCCGCACTGCCCGTGCTTTTTGAAAGACCACGGCGACGGCATCAGCCCGCCCGGCGTTCCCATGGTCGCCACCACGTTGCCGACGCCCGTCATCTTCTCGCCCTGCCGCTTCATCAACTCCGGCTTGGGGTCGAACGTGTCCACCTGGCTCACGCCGCCATAACAGAAGATGGAAATCACGGCCTTGGCTTTCGCCGCGAAGTGAGGGGTCTTCGGCGCCAGCGGCGATTTCGTCGCGGCCAGCAGGCCGTTGCGGCTCATCAGGTCCGCGAAGGCCACGCCCGCGATGCCACCACCCAGCCGGCCGATTAATTCTCTGCGCGAACAACACAAGTGATTCATGGCCGGTACACAAATTCGTTCAGGTTGAACAAGGCCTGGCAAAACTCAGCCAACCGGTCCGGTCCGCCGCGAATATAGGCGACGGCGCCCGTTCGCTCCGCGGGCGTTGGCGCCCGTCCCAGGGCCAGGCGAAATCCGCGTTCCGCCTGCGCGCCGGCATCGCTCCCGGCTTCTTTCTGCAGCCGCTGAGCGAAGTACTTTGCCTGCACGATCACGAAATTATTGTTCATCATCAGCAGTGCCTGTGGAGCAATCGTCGACCGGTTCCTGCGATCGCAGGTGTTGATCAGGTTCGGCTGGTCGTAGGCTTCGAACATCGGGTACCGGATGCTGCGCTTCGAAAACACGTACAGGCTGCGCCGCCACGTGGACGGGTCGTCGTCCGACTTGCCGGGCCACGTACGTTTCGTGCTCGACTGGAAGAGGTCGGGCGAAATATAGGGGAACACGCACGGACCGCCCATGGTGCGATCGAGCGTGCCTGCCACCGCCAGAATCCCATCGCGAATCGCCTCCGCTTCCATCCGCTCGCGCGGCATGCGCCAGAACATTCGATTCTCGGAATCGATCGCCACGTTCGCCGGCGCATCCATACTCGCCATCTGATACGCCTCCGACGTCATCATCAAACGGTGCATCGCCTTGATGCTCCAGCCGCGTTCCACGAACTCCACCGCCAGCCAATCCAGCAGTTCCGGATGCGAAGGCTGTTCGCCCATCTTCCCGAAATTGCTCGGCGTGCGCACAATGCCTTCACCGAAATGGTGCTGCCACAACCGGTTCACCATCACGCGCGCCGTCAACGGATTCTCGGGTGACGCGACCCAGTCCGCGAATCCGCGCCGCCGCCACGTGGTCTGCGCCGACTCGGGCTGCGCCGGAAACCGGTACTCGGTTTCGGCCGCTACCGACAACACGCCCGGCGCCATCAACGACCCCTTTGCATCCAGGCCGCCGCGGTGCAGGAAGTAGGACGGCGTCGCCTGGCGGCCCGCATCGGAGATTGCCATCGCCGCGGGGAATGGCGCCGGCCTCTGCTTCTGCAATTCGGCGAGCTCGGCCGACAGCCGTTCCACTTTCTGGCGCTCCTCGTCCGTCATCAGCGCCAGAATCTGCTTGTCTTCTATCCGGTGCGCCAGTGTGTCGTTGGTGAGCGTCTTCTCGATCTGCTGGACGTTCAACTTCTGTCCGTCGGTCCGCTGCTCGGGCGGCGTGCGCCATGCGGTCTGCAGGTACTCCGGCAGCTTGGAAATCGCCTCATCCATCAGCCGTTTCCGGTAAGGCGCCTCGATATCGGTCCGGGCCTTGCGAAGCGGCTTCTCCAGCGCCGCGATGCGTTCCGTCTCGCGGGTAAACGCCGCCACCGCATCCGCATCGACCAGCGGATAATTCTGCGGCCTGGTTGAGTAGAACACCGATTGGATCCGGTAATAATCCTTCTGCGGAATCGGGTCGAACTTGTGATTGTGACAGCGCGCGCACCCCACCGTCATCCCGATAAACGTCATCGACGTGGTGGTGATGATGTCGTCGAGCGAGTCCTGCTTGCCGCGTTCGCCGCCTCCACCGCCGGAGGGGCCCAGCCGCAGAAAGCCGGTCGCGATCGTTGCGTCGCGCTTGGCTTCTTTCGCATCGAAAGCATACTCATCGCCCGCGATCTGTTCTTGGATGAACCGGTCGTACGGTTTATCCTCGTTGAACGCCTTCGTGCAGTAGTCCCGATAGCGCCACGCGTTGGGACGATCGACGTCGAACTCGAAGCCGTCGGAATCCGCATACCGCACCAGGTCCAACCAATGCCGCGCCCACCGTTCTCCGTAGTGCGGCGATGCCAGAAGCTTGTCCACCAGCCGCGGCCATGCATCCGGCGCAGGATCGCTTACAAAGGATTCCACCTCTTCGGGCGCCGGCGGCAATCCCGTGAGATCGAGATACGCGCGGCGGACGAGCGTACGCCGGTCGGCGCGCGCCGACGGTTTCAATCCCTTCGACTTCATCGCCGCCAACAGGAACGCGTCGATCGGATTCGCGCCCCACCCAGGCTTCGACGTCTTTGGATCCACCCGCGGAGGGTCCACCCGCTTCGGCTTTTGAAACGCCCAGTAGCTGCGCTCCGCCGCCGTGATCGGCCGCTCCTCGAGCTTCGCCATGTCCTCCGACGCCTTCGATTCGGCCGCGCCACCACCGCCGTCGAACACCGCGCCCGCCGCGATCCAGCTCCGCAGCGATGCCACATCTTCCTCGGAGAGCTTCTTGCCCGGCGGCATCGACGGTTCCGCCGCATGCGAGACCAGCTTTAGCAGTCGACTGTCGTCGGGTTTGAAGGGAACGATGACTGGTCCGTGAAGTCCTCCCGCCAGCGCCGGTTCGGCTGCGCGGAGGTCGAGCCCGGAAGTCTTGGCGACTCCATGGCACGCGAAGCAGTTCTTTTGCAAAACCGAGTACGCGCGTGAGGAAACATCGTCACCCGCGCCTGGAGCCGGTGCAAGCGCTATCAAGCAAAGCGCTGAAACGCAGCAGCCGATTTGCCGAGACCGTAACCCAGGCATTTCCCTCCTCCGATGTAAGCGTCTACCATTTCACCCAATTCGTTAACGGTTGTCAATCGATTAGGCGGCTGGGGGTGTGCGACATAAAAGTGGAGAGACCTACGCATCCTCAACAAAACGACAAGAGTCTGAGCGTACACATACGCAAGGCTTCTGGCCGCTGTGCGGCGAACGCACATCTTGACCGTTGCGGGATTGCCCGTCCTTGAGGC
>JBGPHT010000080.1:0-33613 GCA_041484525.1 Bryobacteraceae bacterium
GGGACGGTGAGTAACGGATTACTCCGTTGCTCTCCGTCCTACTCTACCGGCCAGAATCGCTCTCCCGGCATCTTCGGCCGCGTTGCCCCTTGGAGCAGTACCGCCGAAATAATCTGCGTTCTGCTTGCCGCACTACACTAGGTTCGGGCGTCGATACGATGGTGGCGTCATCCATCGTGAACGATCCCCCACCAAGATCGCCGGTGATGCCCACGCTGGAGATCCCACAGGTAGAAGCTATAATATTAGATACTTCTTTTAGATTTCATCAAAACCATGGAGGCGGAAAAACAGGAGCACAACCCAATCGTATTGATACAGGTTCAGCATCCGGACGATGAAGGCCCTTTCAAGAAAGGGAGTGGTTCGGACGCCATCCGGCCCGAACTCAACATCGAGAAATGGCCGGCAATCTGGAAGCTGGCAATGTCCAAGCATCCGCCGGCGGTTCGACGGCCAAGATCCTCAAGAAAAAGTGGGGCACAAACATGATCGACTCAATAACCGAGTCTCTGCGGCGCCTGCGGACTGCACCGTTTACCTGGGTGAACTCCTACGTGGACGGCAGCAGCAGGGGAACCATCGAAGAGCTCGACACCTTCACGATCCTTTCGGAGCTGAAGCTGATTCGCCAAAAGATGGACGGCCGTGTCACGAAGGAGGCCGGATACTTCCGGTTCAACGACCTGACGCTCCGCAATCTTCTCGCGCACCACACCAAGCCGGTTCTTTTTGACACGATTCTGCAATTCCGAAGCGAAGTCGCTCAACTGCTGTATACGCACGCCGACCTCATCCTCTCCGACAAGCGGCAGTATGAGCGCCGATCCAAGGAGCTTCTCGCGGATCTTGGGCTTCGCGGCAGCGAGTACCAAAGAATCAACCGTCGCAAGGTGACTCTGGAGCGCGCGCTTCAGGAGCTTCGTGGCGTGCCGATCTCAACGGGCGTCATTGGGTATGCGGGCCTCGAACGAACGAAGGACGGGAAGGACTACAAGGTCGTATTCATCAAGTCGAGCAGTCTCTTCAAACGCGCAACGCTACGAGTACCGAGTAGGGGAGAGGCTGCGCTTCTGACGGTGAGCCGAACCGCGATTGAGCGCCAGGCCGAGGATATTGTCGGCCACTTTCACAAGATGTTCCACAACGTGACCCCCGCCTATCCGCAGTCGAAGGAAATCGCCCATGCAGTTAGCTTGATCGCACAGCACGGGATTGACCGCGAAAATACATCGTTGAGTTCAGTCTCCAGGCCGCCGCCAAGACCAAGTACGCCCCCCAAGCCTTCGGAGGAATTCTCCAGTACACGAGTCGTGCAGTAGCTGCCTATGAGGACAACCAGTGCGAAATTGAAACGGCGCGGCAGAACACAGCCGCGACTGCCAACCGCCGCAACTGGGACCAACTCCAGAAGAAAGTTGAAGAGGCACGCCGCGAAGAAGCCCGCGCGAAGATCGAGAGCATGACTGAAGAAAACCGGAGCGCCCTCTATGAGCGCATGAAACGCGAACTTCTCAGTCGGAGTCCGTGGCTTGCACAACACGCATCAGGCCGGATGCTGGAGGATATGATCCGTGCCGCGATGCTCACCGAAGTCATGGCTGCCGGTCCGAACGAAGAGCCTGACCCCCAGTTGCGAACGAGCTAATTCCAGCCGTCTGCCCGTTGATCATATCGGTATGTCGAAATTCAGAGGTCCATATCCTCTGTGTACGATACATGTACGATAAACGAACGAAACCCGCGAAATCGCCAAGTTGAGCGCATTGCGAAATCAATAACTTGCGCGCCATCAACGCTGTGATTGCGATCCTGACCCGCGCCTCCAAAATTTCCCCTTGAAAGACCTGTCCCGGCAAAAAGCTGGCGTAGGGGAAGCCATAACTGCCGCCTCCCAGGCTGGTCGACCCTGACCGGGCAGGCCGTCTGCGCGGCGTTGAAATTAGAAGCCCTGCGACGAGGCGAAATTTCCGTCGGACCAGACTTCCTGCTTGAATTCGGCGCCAGTTTGAACGTGTGATTCTCGCGCACGTAAGTGGCGTTCGCCACACTCGTCAGCTTGTCGTTGTAGTAGAGGCCGGCGGTGTTGGGCCGGGATTGTTGACGATCGCCTAGTGCTGGTCCTGGGTGGAGGCGGCCGAAAGAATCGTCGGTGTAGCGGGTCTGCTGGGCCGTTGGCGTCGGTGTGTTGGGTGACGCGGGAGCGGCGTCAATGTCCTGTGGGCAGGTTTTGAACGACCCTCCCAAACGTAGACTCCATCATCAATAGCATGCTGCCAGCTGTCAATACAAATAGGCCCCCAAATACAACCGTAACCCTGCGGTCGGCTCGCAGTAGGTACATCTGCCGAAGTTTGCCCGCGCAGGTGAGAGACCGTCACTGGCTTGAGCCATCGATCGAGGTGCTACTAAAGCAACCTTGACGAACCCCACCGGCCACGTCGTCGCGGCAGCGGGTCACCGCACGTCCTCGGACAGCGCGATGACGGAGTTCTGGGTTGAACTCCTGTTCCAGACGAGAGGGACTTGTGCCGATAAGCTGAGAGAAAGTCGATCAGGGCTACACTCCGATAGGAGAACTACAACTGCAAAATGGTAACGCGAGAGAAGAGCCGAGCGGTGCCATTGCGGCAGCTTGGTGTCTTCCCAAATGTGAACGCGGCGCCAAACCGATGGATCAATGTCGCGCGGCGTGATTTTCAGTGGGTAAAGCGCGCGTTTTTTCGCTCGTTTCGTCATACTAGCATCGGGCATGAAAGCACTCCTGATCCTACCGCTGCTGATACGCGCCGCCGGCGCGGCGGACTACGCGGGCGCGGAAGCGTGCCGAAAATGCCACGCAGCGGAATACGAGGCGCAGTCGCACAGCGCGCACGCCCATGCCCTGGCGCCTTCCACATCCAGCCAACCGGGCGATTGGGCTTTTGGCGCGGGCACGCAGGCAATCACCTTCGTCAGCCGCGTGGATCGTGAGAATTATCGAGAACACGGCGAGACCTGGTACAAGGCTCTGGACGGCTTCGGCGTCACACCCGGGCACCGCTATACGGACGGAATCCAGTTTCGCGTCTTCGACCCCGACGCGCGCATTCTGCGCTGCTTCGCGTGCCACTCCACGGGCCCGCTTACGCTCGGCGAAGACGACCGGATTGTGCCAGCCGAACTCGGCGTGCGATGCGAGGTGTGTCATGGACCTGCCGCCGCTCACGTGCGCGACCCGGCCCGCAATCGACCTCGCAATCCGGCCCGAATGTCGGCCGCGGAGATGAACTCATTCTGCGGACAGTGCCACCGCCTCACGCTGGCGACGGAGGAAGAGACCAGCGACGTGCGTGATCCGCGCAACTCACGCAATCAGCCGATGCTACTGGCCTCCAGCGCCTGCTTCCTGAAGAGTCGCGGCCGCCTGACGTGCCTCACGTGCCACTCGCCGCATCTGGCACTCGAGCGGAACCGAGCGGCGTACGATCCCACCTGTAAAAACTGCCACCCCGCGGCGCGCCACACGAACGCCACGGCGGGGCGCGCCTGCGCGGAGTGCCACATGCCGGCTGTCCCGCAGCGGCCGCTGGCTTTCACCAACCATCGGATCGGCGTGTATGCGCCACGAGACCCGGTGGTGCCGGTCAGCGTGAAGGCGCGACCTTGAACTGCTGCTCGATGGCTGCTGCCTCCGATTGGCGCCCTGCTGCCCGTAGGCATCTCGCCAGTGCGCGGGCGGCGGACCGCGTCTGCGGATCTTGCGGTCCCATCAGCCGCACGTCGATGGCGAGCGCGCGTTCGAGCAGCGGAATGCCCTCTTTGGGTGGCACTTCGAGAGCCAGCGCGGTCAGCACCAGCGCCACGATTGCGCCGTCTTTCCCATCGGCAATTTCCGCCTTCGCCAGCGCCCGCCGTAGGAGGGTGGCGGCGCCCGCATGGTCTCCCGCTGCTTTTCGGAACTCAGCCAGGGCCGATAGCGCCGGACCGGAGACCGTGGCGTCCGTCGATTCCGCCGCCCGCCTAAGCAGCCGCTCGGCCTCCGAGGGGGGCGAAATCGCGGCCAGCGCGGATACATCTTCGAGGGTCTGGGGCGCGGTTGTGCCGAGGGCACTCTCATCCAAGCGGACAGCTTCCGCCAGGGCGCGGCGAGCCCCGGCCCTATCTCCGGCGCCACGCAGGAAGAGGCCGAGATCGCGCGCCGCCTGCGCTGTGCGGGCGTCCGCGGCGCCATACTCGCGTTGCCGGCGCACGAGGTTTTCCTCGTAGACGCGGCGCAGCATGGCGGTGTCGGGCTGAAACGCCAGCGCGGCCAACCACAGCGCTATGATCATCGTTTGACCGAGATCGTATACCACGTCGTGACCGGATCTCCGATCGCGAGCGTCCACCCTTCGGCCGTCTTCTTGCCCGGAATCGGATCTCCGATAGCGTGGCCGGAGCCATCCAGCGCAGCCGCGGTCACAGTCTTCGCACCCTCCAGACCGCGCAGCGTCACGGTACCCGACACCGGTTCGATCAACGACGGAGACTCGCCCTGATTCGCCACCCTGGTATGCGCGTCGTTCCACTTCAGTCCGGTGTTGGAGACGCGCGATCCCGCCGTGAGCAGCATCTTCTCCGACCGCGCGATCGGCTTCGCATCCATCGACGACAACACAATCGCCGCGAAATCGTTGGCGATACCGGCCGAGAGATTCCGAAGCTTCGCCGGATTCTTCTTGAGAAATCCGATGAGCGCTTGCGTGCGATCCGTCTCGACCGTGACCAGGCCGGTCTTCCAGGTGAGCTCTTTGGTGTCCGACACGATCTCGCTCGCATCCACCGCCGGATATTTCTCCGTCGGCTGCCCGTCGAGCGAACGGATGCGTACGCCGTGCTCGAGCGGCAGACCAAGCGGGAAGCCGGGAGTGAAGTAAGGCTGCTCGGCTCGCGGCAGCCGCCGGCTGTCCACCACCTGCTGCGCGGAATAGGTGCGCGCTACCGTCTGCCGCGCCGGCCGCACATCGCCGCGCAGGAACGCCAGAGCGCCCGTCGCCATTTCGGTCATCCGCACCGGGTCGTGCGAGATGTCGAAGGGATCGGCGACGTACGGTTTCCACGCCGCGTCGCGCTTCGGCTCGAAGGTGTACATGACGATCGCGTCCCAATCCTGCAGGCTTCCGTAGGCTGCCAGGATGGGAATGCCCTCGCTCGCCCAATCGTTGGGAAACGGATGATTGGTCTCGCTCACGGTGTACGGCTTGCCGGCGAACGCGGTGCGCGAAAGCTGGACGACGGTCGAGTTCAGCGGGTCGTTCACCATCGGCGTATTCACCGGCGGAGGCGAACCGGGATGCTGCCAGTAGACGTGCCCGTCCACGATGTCGAGCTTCGCCAGCGAGCGCAGCATCGTGTACGGACTGCTGGTGTGGCTGTGATCGGCGGTGCCGGTGATGGGCACTTTCACCCCGAGCGTGGTCTTCAGATACGCACTCATGTCGAGATAGAATTTGCTCTCGGCGTCCATGTAGAAGGCCAGTTCCGTCGCATAGCGCGGATTCGGCGCGGCGGCCGTTTCCTGTCCCTTGAGGCGCGGAACCGGCGCATCGCCCGCGACACCGGCCTGCTCGCGAATCTTCTGCAGCACATCGGCGCTGACGTTCTGCCGCAGCCAGTCGTTGTACAGCTTCGTCAGTTCCTCTTCGTAAAAAGGAGTGGGCGCGCGGAACCCCATGTACAGTGCGTTCTCGTTCAGAATTTCCACGATGGCGATCGCCGGATCGTTGCGATACTCCAGGCCGGTGTACGGGTTCACGTGCGTCAGCAGGTTCTTCGCGTACTCCTTCTGCAGCTCGATCAGCCGCGTATCGTAAAGCGTGAGACCCTTCCCCCACTGGATCTTGTCGAAGTCCTGGACTCCGTCGCCGGCCTTATAGGAGCGGCCGACATTGAGGTTGAGGTCGGCGTAGATGCCGCGCTTCTTGAGTTCCGCAAACAGAAAGTCGAGCCGGTCAAGCTGCTGTGGATCGAAGGAGCGGCTGTCGTTCTTGGTGGAGTCGATAATGCCGCGAGGCGCGGGAAGGTCGATGAAGTGCAGCCGGACCATGTTCACGCCGAACCGGGCGAGCGCCGCGGCCCACATCGGCGCATCCTCTTTAGGTGGCAGCTCGACCGATCCGCGGCTCCAATCGGTGAAGTGCACGCCCCAGAATCGGATGCGTTGGCCGTTGGGCTTCGCCAGGTGGCCGTTGCGGATTCCGATGAAGCCGTCCTTGCCGGCGGGCGCGTCGAGGAGGAAAGACACATCCGCCAGGGAGGAGGCTCCCTGGCGATGGTCGATGACGAACGGTTTCAGCAGCGAGTCGTCCCATTGGGCGAACGCACTAGTGGCGAACAGGAGTGCCAGCAACCTCCCACGTACGGCAAACGTCATGTTAGTCCCTTTGTGGGGCTGGCCCACGGCCCCACTCTAGAATGTAAACCGCGCGACCAGTTGGCCGTTGCGCTGGGCGCCGATCCCGGTGAAGTTAATGAACCCGTAGCCGCCCGTGAGCTGGCTGGCCCCATTGGTCGTAGTGGTTGCGGTCGGATTCGTAGCCGAGGGCCCCGACAACTTGAGCCGGTTGAAAGCGTTGAAGAACTCCGCCCGCACCTGCAGCGACATCTTCTCGCGCAGTTGGAACGTGCGCCCGAAGTTCAAGTCTTCGTTGGCCTGCCGCTGCCACCGATAGTCACTGTAATAAGGCGCCGCGGAGCCCAACTGACCGGCGCCTACATCCACCCACGCGTTCGGGTTCAGCACCAGGTCCTTGGTCGGATCGATGCAGCCGCAGTTCGGATCCTTCAGGTAGAGCGACTGTCCGGCGACGCGATTCATGCGCGTTCCGCCCTGCAGTGTGTACGTCCCCAGATTGTTGCGCGATGCCGGCACGCCGATCAGCGCGCCGCTGGCATACCGCAGCACGCCACCGAAATTCCAGCCGCCGGTGAGCTGCCGCATCCACCTATTCGTGCTCAGCTTCGGCGTGCTGTAGTTGAACCCGATCACCAGAATGAACGGCGTGGACGTCCCTTGGAGAGACTTCTGGTTGGCGCGGTTGAACACGTCGTTGATGCCGCCGCCGCCCGGTCCGGGATTGCCGCCGGTGCCGAGCGCCTGCTCCTTCTGCCACGAGAACGACGACGTCAGATCCAGGCCGTGCGAGTAGCGCTTGGTCACTTTGACCTGCAGTCCGTCGTACCAGCTATTGCCCAGAGGCGCCCAACGTTCGGACAGGCCGTCGTTATATTCGGGGAAGGGACGCAGCGCCTGCGCCACGGTCCCGCTATTGGGGAAGCTGGCGTAGGGTTTGGTAATGCCGCGCGCGGCCGCTGCCGCCGAGGTGATGGGCGAGGTCAGCAATGTGCGGTCATCGGCGTTGGTCAGGTCGATGTGGTACTTGGCAAACGTCGCCGGCTGAATCGCATTCTGCGCGACCAGGCCGTTGGCCTCGAGCCACACGCCGCGGTTACCGACATACGCAGCCTCGACCGACAGACCGCGAGCGACCTCCCGCTGTAGAGAAAGGTTCCACTGATTCACGCGCGCCGGACGCCCGCCGTTGGGATCGTTGATCTGGCCGCCCCACGCCGCGGGAACATTTAACTGTCCGGCGCTGGGTACGATTCCGGGATCGAGAGTGGCGGTGTAGAGGTCCGCCGAATTGTAGTGGAGCCCATTCGCCAGTTGCAGGGCCGACTGTCCGAACGCCGGATTAGAGAAGCTCAGGGAGTTGAAGCCGACGCCCAGACTGGAGGAACCGCCGGTGACGTACCACCAGTTCGCGCCGCCCGAATAGGAGACGCCCCAACCCGCCCGCAGCACGGTCTTTTCATTGAGCTGGTAGGCCGCGCTCAGACGCGGACCGATCGCGTAGGGATAAGTATTCACGAAATTGCAGTTGCAGCGGCCGGTTCCGAAGCCTTCATAAGCAATGCCGCCCGGGAGGCCGCCGGCAGATGGATTCGGAGTACTGACGCCCACCTGGCTGGTGCGGTAATGCAGCTCGTGACCCTGGCCGGCGTAGTCCCAACGCACGCCGTATTCGATCGTTAGTTTGCGCGTGATCTTCCAGTTGTCCAGGAGGTAGAGTCCCCATCCCTTTTTGCGCCACTGCAGCGTGCGCGGCGCTTGTACACTGGCGTTCTGCACCTGTCCCAGCAAAAAGCTGGCGTAGGGGAAGCCATAATTGCCGCCGCCCAGGCTCGTCGATCCCTGACCGGGCAGCGCCGTCTGCGCAGCGTTGAAATTATAGAAGCCCTGCGACTGGTAGAAATTTCCGTCGGACCAGACTTCCTGCTTGAATTCGGCGCCCAGTTTGAACGTGTGATTCTCGCGCACGTAGGTGGCGTTCGCCACGCTGGTCAGCTTGTCGTTGTAGTAGAGGCCGGCCGTGTTGGGCCCAAGCTGGTTCCCCAGCCCGCCCGCGTTGCTATTGGCCGAGCTGATGTACGGGAATCCCGACGGGTTGGTGGCGCTGCCCACTAGCCCCAGGTTCTTCACCGCGTCATACCCGAGCACTTCGGGCGGCGAGCTATCCGGATTGTGGAAGCGCATGTACCCGGCGCCGAGATGGACCAGGAACCGCGGCGTGAAAGATTTGTCGAAGTTCAGGCGCACGTTGTGCCCGTAGATCTGCTGCACACGCACGGCGCTGATGGGATACGGCAAGCCGTCGGGCCCCGTAAGCTGGTCGGTATTCTGCACCGACCAGTAGCCGCTCAGCTTGGCGGTGTCGCTGAAACTGTGATCCACCTTGATGCTCGGGATGGATTGGTATTTGTGATTCGGTACGCTGGCCCGGTAATTCTGCACCAGATCCGAAGTGGTGGGAGCCGGCAGCAGCCCCTGAATCTTCATCGCGACCTTGTCCAGCAGATTCTGCGGCACGATGTTTCCCGGATACAAATTGCGATACGTCTTGCCGTTGGCGGCGACGAAATCGGAACCCGGATCGTAGATCGCGTTCTCGAGGATCGGGCGGCCCAGATCGTCATTCCCCAGCACCTTGCCCGTCAGCGCCCGGCTGAAATCGCCCGTGCGATAGGCTGCTGTGGGCACAGTCAACAAGGTGTCGCTGGAGCGGGCCTTCACGCGGAACTCTTCGAGGCTGAAGAAGAAGAACGTCTTGTTCTTGCCGTTGTAGATCTTGGGAATCCACACCGGTCCACCCACGGAGAAGCCGAAATCGTGCTTCCGGTCGACGCCCAACGCGTGGGTGAACGGACGGGCCGCGTTGAAATCTTCGTTCGTCAGGTATTCGTATCCGCTACCGTGGACTTGGTTGGTGCCGCTCTTGGTGGTGAAGTTGAAGACGCCGCCGAGCACCTGCCCATACTCCGGCGAGAAGTTGGAGGTCTGCACTGAAAACTCGCCGATCGATTCCACCGACGCTGCGGAGACTATGCTGGTCCAGGTGGTGTCGTTCGAGCTGGTGACGTCCTGGCCCTCCAGATAAATCTTGAAAGCGCCGCCAGGCGACCCGTTGATGGGCGCGTTATACGCCGTGCCCGAAACGCCGGGCGCCAGAATAACGAAGCTCAGCCAGTTGCGGATCCCACCGGTGGGGCCGGTGCCGCCACCGCCGAAATTGAGCGGCAGGCTGTTGATGCGTTCGCCGGTCAGATTCATGCTCTGCTCGCCGCTCTCAGTCTTGAGCAGCGGCGCTTCGGCAGTGACGGTGACCGACTCCGTCGCCGCGCCCACCGTCAGGGCGATGTCCACGCGAAGCGTCTGCGCCACCTGCACCACAACGCCGGTTCGCGTCGTTTTCTTGAAGCCCGGCGCTTCGGCCGTCACGTCGTAGTTTCCGGCGGGCAACGAAGGCAGGGTGTAGTTGCCGGTGTCGGTAGCCGTCGTGTCCGACGAGCTTCCGGTTTCCGTGTTGCGGGCAACCACCTTGGCGCCCGGAACCACGGCGCTAGCCGGGTCGGACACCGTGCCGGTGATGGTTCCGCGATCGCTCTGAGCGAAGGCGGCAGTGGCAATCAGGAGACAAAGGAATGTTCCCGAGAGTAAGCGAGCGAAACGTGGCAATCGCATTACGACCTCCATGTAGTGAACCCCTCGCCAGATTCTAGTGCCGCGCGGTGGCAAAGCCATCCACCTAAAGTAGGACTGGCTGTTAACGTTTCAAAACCCCGGCGGCTTCGTATTCCGGGATGGCGCGCACTTCTTTGAGCGCCGCCACCTGGCTGCCCGATGCGAATGACGGACGAGCTCCCGCCGGCAGATAGATCGGAGCATCCTGGCGCAGCGGCAGGATTTTCAACTCCAGCCCGCCGGCCAGCGCTTCCGGAGCCAGCCGGCGCAGCCCGATTTCCCAGGCAGTACCCTTGAAGAAATCGTCGGTCACCAGGGCGTCCCCTGTGTAAAGGCGCGCTACATCGCCCATATACGCGATGTGCAGAAACACGTTGCGGACGGGCCCGCCGGGTAGGCTCGACACGCGGATCGACCATCGGGCGGCGGCGCCGAAGTCGGCATCCACGGGCGCCATCGCGACCTCTTTCCCCATTTTCACTGGCGGAACTTCGCCGGCCTCGGCCTGCTTGCGGACATCTACCGAGACCGTCACGGGTTGGACGCGGCTGGTGTAGCGTTCGAAAATGCCGTCGCGGCCGGCATAGTGGAGCCCTGCCACTTCACCGGCGGGCTGGGGAAAAATCCCCAGCGTCAGGCGCGCCGGATCGGTGGAGCGCAGGTGTACCGTATCGCCCTCGAAGAAAATGTCCGCCGGAGATAGGATCAGACGCTCGCGTCCCGCTACCGTCGCCTTCCAACTATTGCGGGCCTGCTCGCGGCTCAGCACCAGGATCTGCACGCTGGCGCCCGCCTTGCGCACTTGGATTGCGGCCGCCGTTCCGGGAACGATGCGGTCCACGTAGACGCGGCCATCCTCACGCCGCACGCGCGCATGCGGCGCTTCGACGGAGAGCCCCTCGGCTGTGCGGAAGGCGAACTCGGGCGCAATGCCCGGCCAGGCGAAGAACACGACGGTGCCTGGATTATCGAGGCGGCAGAGCGGCTGCGCCGTGGCGTAATCCAGGGTGGCGCCGCCCACGTCGAGGTTCACCGGCCAGAAGGTGTAGGCGCCGGATGGAAGGTCGATGGGCTGCTTCGGCACGTCTACCGAGCCGCCGGCCAGCTTGAGCCGCACCTGCAATTGCTTGCGCTCGGGCAGCGGATAGTTGCGCTGATAGTTGTTCAGGAAGATGAAGCCGCGGGTGCCGTCGATGCGCGCCGAGGCCCGCGGAGTAGCGGTATCCTGGCGGCCTTCGGGGAGCTTGTCGGGAAATGCCGGAGCCATCCGGGCAAGGTCCGAGCCGAAGTCGTTCAGGAAAAGGTGCAGGCTCTTGAGATCGCGGAACGAGGGATTCATCTGACCGAACTCGTTGAGCGGCGCCTGAAAATCGTACGACTTCACCCGCATGTCCTGCGGATAGCCGGTGGCCTGCGACTCCTGCAGCGTGGTGAGCTTGCCGTCGGGATTGGTGCCGCCGTGGAACATGTAATAGCCGTATAGCGTAACGCCTGCGCCCAGTTTGACCAGCGTCATGGCGGCGGTATCGTCGGCAGCCATCAGCGGTCTTCGATGATAGGCCAACTCCATGCCGCCGCCCATCTCCGCGGTGAGAAACGGATAGGGCTTCTGGCGGGCGTCGATCTCGGGATGCTGCGAGCGCAGATCGGGTCCGACGTTTTCCTCGCACCGGATCGGCGTGAAAAAGTAGTTGGGGTTGGGCGGCAATTCCTTCCGGCTGCGGGCCCAGAACTGCTCGGCATACCCGCCGAAAACGGGAACCACTTCCTTTTCCGGCACGGCCGCGTTGTCCCAGCCCGTGATAGTGTAGAACGGCGCTTCGAGACCGGCTGCGCGCGCCATCTGCTTGAGCGTCAGGATGTGCTCCGTCCCCTTCCCTGTGCCGCGATCGTGATACTCGTTTTCGATCTGGACGCCCACGATGGGCCCGCCGTCCTTCCAGAACAGCCCCTTGATCTGCCCGCCAATTTCGCCGAAAAAGCGCCCCACGTATTTCAGGTACGCCGGATCGTTTTGGCGCACCGCGCTCTTTTGCAGCAGCCAGTCCGGAAGTCCGCCGTTGCGTGCTTCGCCGTGGGCCCACGGGCCGACCCTCACCCACACGTACAGGCCATGCTTCCCGCAAAGCTCGACGAACTTTCGCAGGTCTCGCTGTCCCGACCAGTCGAAAGCGCCTTCCACTTCTTCGTGGTGGATCCAGAAGACGTAGCTCGAGACGATGCGGATGCCGCCCGCCTTCATCTTGAGAATCTCCTCCTCCCACTCGCTGGCCGGGTAGCGGGAGTAATGAAATTCGCCCATCACGGGGAACCACGGCTTGTTGTCGAGGACCAGGTACCGGCTGTTGATGGCGAGCACGTGACCGTCGGGCGACCGGCCGCCGGCCTCGAAGCCCAGCGACTGCGGAGCGGGCGGCGCTTTACTGGCGTCGATCGCAATACCCGATCGCGGTGCCGGAACGCCGGCGTTGTCGGCGCCCCAAAAGAGCGCGGCGAGAATAATGACGACCGCAAAGACACGCATGACTCTGGGCTACAACTGTATCAGCGCGCGTCGGGCGATCCATCCGTCTAAGGTCGGAGTGGCGGAATCCCCTCACCGCCCGCCAGGATTGAGTAAGCGGGGGCGCGCCCGAAGGGATGCCCCGCTCGCCCGGCTATAGGTGCTCGAGTCCGCGCTGCAGCGCCGTAATGACGGCTTGTGTACGGTCGGTAACGCCGAGCCTCTCCAGGATCACGCTGACGTGCGATTTCACCGTAGCTTCGGTGATGCCCAGGGCGGCGGCGATCTCCTTGTTGCTGTTGCCGTGCACCATCAGCGAAAGCACCTCGCGCTCGCGCGGGCTCAGGTCGGAGTTGGGCGTGCGCGCCGCCAGGCTGCGAGCTACCGGCGAAGGCAGAAACTTCGTCCCGCTGTGAACGCGCCGCAGGGCGTCCACCAGCGTCTCGTGCGACATCGCCTTAATGATGTAGCCCGCGGCGCCGGCGGCCAGCGCCTGATGGATGTCTTCGTCGCCTTCATAAGTGGTCAGCACCACGCACTTGGCATTCGGGTCCTCGCGGCGGATGGCGCGCAGCGCGTCGAGACCGGACATCCTCGGCAACCGCAGATCCATCAGCGTGACGTCGGGCCGGTGCTCGCGGAACATGCGCACCGCGTCCTCACCCGAGCCCGCCTGGCTGCACACCTTCATGTCGGGCTGCGCATTGATGATGGCGGCGATGCCCAGCCGCATGATCGGGTGGTCGTCCACCACCAGCACGGTGAATTCTTCGGCGGCGCTCATGGTGTGAGGTCCATTCCCAGTTTCACGGCCGCTGCCGAGCGCACCGGCACTTCCACCCGCAGCTCAGTGCCTTCGCCGGGCGCGCTACGCACATGGAAGCGGCCTCCCAGACGCTCCACGCGCTCGCGCATTCCCACCAACCCGAAATGCTCGCCGCTGGTTTCGAGCGCCGCTCCGGGATCGAAGCCGCAGCCATCGTCCATCACCAGCATCGAGATGCGGTCTTCATCGAAGTGGACCTCGAGGCGAACCTCCTTCGGCTGGGCATGCCGCACGGCGTTGTAGATAGCCTCGCGAGCCACCATCAGCAAATCGTGCTCCACGGCGCGATCGAGCGGCACCGTCTTGCCGGAGGTCGCGAGGCGAATCGGCACGCGCGACGCCTGCCCCACCTGTTGCGCGATCTGATCCAGCAGCGGACCCAACTCGGGCGACGAATTCCCGCTTTGCCGCAGGTTCCAGACGGCGCGCCGCGCCTCGTCCACCGTGGCTCGAACCTGCGTGCGCGCGCAATCCAGCAGCTCGCGCCGGCACGCGGACTCTTCCCGCTCGATGGCAACGGCTTCGAGCAGCGCCGAAACACTGGCGCAGCCTTGGATCACAGTATCGTGCATTTCACGCGCCACTCGGTTGCGTTCTTCGAGCACGGCCTGAAACTGCTGGTGCATGCGCCGCAGCCGCAGGCGATAGGCGGCCAGCGCCGTCGCCACAATCGCGATGCCGCAGAGCACGAGAAACCAGGGTGTCCGGTAGAGATGCGAGCGCCACTCGAACCCGAGCGACGCCTCCGTCACACTCTCCGGCATGTTCATGTCGAACGCCTGCACGCGGAAGCGGTATTCGCCCGGCGGCAGATTCGTGTAGTATGCCACGCGGCGGCGCAGCGCTTCGGTCCAGCCGGGGTCGAAGCCCTCCAGCATGTAGCGGAAGCGCAGCCGTTCCTGCGAGCGAAGCCGCACCGCGCCGTAGTCGATCTGCAACCTGCCTTCGCCGGGCGGCACCACCAGGCGGCGCGAGACGGGCGCTTCGCGGCCGTCCACCTGCACCCGCTCGATCACCACCTTGGGCAGGCTCTCCGGCCGCGTCTGCCACGGCACGATGCGGACCGGCCCGCGATTGCTGGGGAACCAGATTTCGTCTCCCGGGGTGAGCGACCCGGCGGGCTGCACGCCACCGTGGATCTGTGTCGCTTCCACACCGTCGGAGAGCCCGTAAAGGGCCACCGCCGGCCGGAATCCGGAGTTGTCCGCGGCCCTATCAAGGTCATTGCGGCTCACCGCCGAAATGCCGTTGGGACCGCTCATCCAGAAGGTCCCGCGCGCGTCTTCCAGAATCTGAAAGACACTGTTGCTGGCCAATCCCTGCGCCGTTCCGAAGCCCGTCAGCTTGCCCCCGCGCCAGCGGAACAATCCCGCGCCGCGCGTGCCGAACCACAGGCCGCCATCGGGGTCTTCGTGAATGGCCCAGATTTTTTCCGCCTGCAATTGCGCGGTCACCGCGTCTTTCACGAAGGCGCCCCGTCTCCAGTGGCTGACGCCGCGCTCCGTGCCGATCCAGATATCGCCCGCGCGGTCCTCGATCAGAGCGCGGATGCTGAAGTAAGCCAGGCCCTCCGGTTCGCGGAAATTGGTGAGCGCGCCCCCATGCCAGCGGCTGATGCCTTCGTCGGTCGCGATCCAGACGCTGCCGTCGCGCGCTTCCAGAAGGGCGCGAATGAAATCGTTTACCAGTCCGTCGCGCTTGGTGAATTGAACATGGCTGCCGCCGCTCGAGCGGAATACGCCTTCGCCCTCGGTGCCCATCCACAGCGCGCCCGCATGATCGCGCAGCACGTTGCGCACGCGGACCCCGGGCGAGGGCGGAGGTACCAGCTCGGAGCTGTCGCGCCGCGCGTTGATGCGGTAGAGATGCGTGCCCGCAACCCAGAGCGAGCCGTCGGGATCGGCGTAGACCGTGCCGAAATCTGCGTTGGCGGCGTCGGGAAGAGGGAAGGTGCTCATCGCCGTCCGGCTGAGTCGCAGCAGTCCCGTCTGCATGCCTGCCCAGATGTTGCGCTCGTTGTCTTCGAACAGGGCAAGCACGGTGCTGCTGGGCAGAGCATCGGGCGCCGTGACGCGCGTGAACCGCCCATTCCCGTATTCCAACAGCCCGCCGCCGATGGTGCCGATCCACAGGTTGCCTGCGTGATCGACCAGCAGAGAACGAACCGTGCTCGCGATTTCCGGAATCCGTTCGAAGCGGCCGCCTTCATCCGCGGGGCGCACCATCCGCTGCAGTCCGGAGACGGTTCCGACCCACACGGTTCCATCGCCGGTTTCGAGAATGGATTTGACGCGGCTGATGCTGCCTTCGCCCTCGAGATGAAATTCCTTGAATTCCGCGCCGCGAATTCGCAACACCGTTGAGCCGCCCACCCAAAGGCTACCGGTGTGGTCCTCGCGGATAGCATGCACCGCCAGCGGCGGGATTTTGCCCACGCCATCCACACGAACGAAGCGCTCGCCTTCGAGGCGGAACAGACCGTTGTCGGTGCCCGCCCAAAGCGCACCGCGGCGGTCCTCGTAGATCGCGCGAACGAAATGGTTGGTCAATCCGGCGGCGGCGGAATACTCGCGGAACACGCCGCCGCGATAGCGCAGCAGGCCCCTTCCATCGGTCCCCATCCACAGGCTGCCATCGCGCGCGACCGTCAGGCAGAAGACGCTGTTTTCGCGGATAGCCGGAGTATTTTCACGGTCGAACAGGATGAAGCCGGCGCCGTCGAAACGCACCAGCCCGCCGCTGGTCCCGATCCACAAATAGTTGTCGGGCGTCTGCGCGAACGCCTGGACGGTATTCTCCGGCAGCCCGTCCTGCGTCTGCCACACACGCCGCGTGTAGCCATCCGGCAGA
The DNA here is from genome assembly GCA_041484525.1 of Bryobacteraceae bacterium. Lineage (GTDB taxonomy): Bacteria > Acidobacteriota > Terriglobia > Bryobacterales > Bryobacteraceae > JBGPHT01. The sequence goes on from JBGPHT010000080.1 coordinate 16,222, forward strand.
GTGCGCGGAGAAGACGCAAGCAGGTCGAAAGCTGCCGCGAGCGCGGCCACGGCGATCGAGCGTAGACGGACCATCCCCAAATCTTTGAGCGTATTCTAACACCGGCTCGGAAGACGCTCCCGTTCACGATGCCGCTCCAAATCGATATAATCGTGCCGTTCAGCCGCGCTTACCATGAATGCCGCACGATTCCTCCTCATCCCGGCTGCGGGCACGGCTGCCGCGCAGAACGCCGGTCCGCCACTCATTCGATCCACCACGCGGCTCGTCCAGGTGAATGTGGTCGCGCACGATAAGAACGGCGCGGTCGCGGATTTGAAGAAAGGAGAAGAGCAAAGGCCGCGACCACCACAACACAGGCTTCAGCATGTGGGTGGCGGGCGCCGAGATCGTCAGAGACATCATCACGTGAATCCGCCGTGATCGCATCGAGGTTTTGCTCGTTGATCTTCGCCGTTCTCTCCGCGGCTCGCGCCCAAACCGGTGCCGCCGAGTGCGCACCATGTCATAGCGAAATCGCCAAGACATACGCCCGCACCGGCATGGCGCGATCCTTCGGATCGAGCCCCGTGGTCCCCGCGGGCAGCTTCGATCACGCAGCCTCGGACGAGCATTTCTCCCTCGAGCGCCGCGGCGGCAAGCCCTGGCTGAAACGGTCTCAAAACGGCTTCGACGGCGTGATGCAGAAGAGCATCGATTACGGGATCGGATCGGGTGACCGCGCGCGCAGCTATCTCCATCGGACGGCGGCGGGCGAATTGCTCGAACTGCCACTCACCTGGTACGCCGAAAACGGCGGCCACTGGGGAATGAGCCCCGCGTACGACCGGCCCGACCATCCGGGCTTCAGCCGCCGCGTGACGTTTCGCTGCATGTTCTGCCACAACGCCTACCCTGCGGTTGCGCCCGGCTCCGATGACTCCGACGCCGCCACGCGATTTTCCGCCGGCGCCCTGCCTGAGGGAATCGATTGCCAGCGCTGCCATGGTCCTGGCAGAGAGCACATGGATGCCGTGCGCCGCGGCCTCGCCGCCGACGTGGTGCGGCGAGCAATCCTGAATCCGGCGAAGCTCGCACCCGAACGGCAGATGGAAGTCTGTTTGCAGTGCCATCTGGAAACCACCACGCTGCGATTGCCCGCCGCCATCAAGCGCTACGGCCGCGGTGTATTTTCGTATCGCCCCGGAGAGCCGCTGGCCGACTACATCCTGCACTTCGACTATGCACCGGGAGGCGCCTTCGACGATCGATTCCAATTCACCAGCGCGCCTTACCGCTTGCGCAAATCCGCCTGCTTCCAGCAAAGCCGCGGCGCGCTGACTTGCACCACTTGCCACAACCCCCACGATGCGTCGAAAGCGGGAAGCGATGCCTGCTCCCGTTGCCACGGTGCGGCCGTCGCCGAGTTGGCCCGATCCCGGCGGCATCCGGCCGCGCGGGACTGCGTCGGGTGCCACATGGCAAAGCGGCGCCCGTCCGATGCCATTCACGTGACGGTGACGGACCACTATATAAGGAAGCGGCCGCTGGGCGATCCGCCCGGTCCGGTGGTGGAGCGGAACGGCGCGAACACCCCGGAGTATCGCGGAGAGGTGGTCCTGTATTATCCGCCGGGGCTCAAGGACGAACTCTACATCGCGGTGGCGCAGATCCAGCAGCAGTCCAATCTGCCGGAGGGGCTCAAGCTTCTGGAGGCTGCGGTTGCGAAGTATGCTCCCGAACGCGGTGACTTCTACCTGGAGTTGGCCGAGGGTTACCGCCACGCGGACGGGCTCGACAAGGCGGCCGCTCTTTTCCAGGCGGCGGGCTCGCGGTCGCCCCAGGACTGGCGTCCGTGGTATGGCCTCGGTTTGACCGTGGCTGCGGCCGGCAACCTGGATCGGTCGGTTGAAACGCTGCGTCACGCATTGGACGTGTCGCCCCAGGAATCGGTGCTGCGTGCCCTGGCGAGCGTGCTCTCGCGGCAAGGCGACATCGCGGGAGCGATGGCCGCGCTGCGCCGTGCACTCGCAGCCGATCCGGATTCAGCCGAGGCTCGCAACGACCTCGGGATGGCGTTCCTTCGCCTGGCCGACGGCGCCAACGCGGAAGCCGAATTCCGCGAAGCCGTGCGCCTTCGGCCTGAGGTCGCGGCGATTCGCGCCAACCTGGCGCAAGTGCTGGCGCGCAACGGAAAGCGCTCGGAAGCCAGACGGCATTTCGAAGCGGCTCTGCGGATCGACCCGGTGCCGGGTACGACCCACAGCAACTTCGGCAGCCTGTTGCTCGAACTTGGGCAGCCGCAGAGCGCCATTCGGGAGTTCCGCGCCGCCATTGCCGCGCAAACCGGTTCCGCCGTTTTCCATTACAACCTGGGCGCCGCTTTGGCCGCCGGCGGCCAACCGGCGGAAGCCGAGGAATCGTTTCACAAGGCAATCGAGCGCGCTCCGGATTACTTTGAAGCACACTTGCGGTTGGGGCAGTTGTTGATGGGACGCAGGCAGACGGAGCCGGCCGCAGACCATCTGCGCAAGGCGGTGGAGAGCCCGGATCCAGTTGTGAGGGACGCTGCTTTGAAGTTGTTGGGACGTTGACCCGGACCGGCCCCTCCCGTAAGAACCGATGGCACCGGTTCGACCGGCGGCGTTTTAGGGCGCGAGTGTTCTAAGTGCGTCCAGGATGGGGAACTGGACAGGGCAACTCATTTCGAGCGGACCGCGCACCTGGCTCGTTCGTGTTCGCTTGGCCGCGATCCAAAAACGGGAACCCGGAAATACAAAACCATTCGGGACTCTTTCCACTGGGCACAAAGTAACTTGAGCGGAAAACTGCAAGAACGCGAGATTGGCCGCCTTTCCCGAGCGGCGGCGATAACAGCACCGAAAGCATGGTCGATGACAAGCGGACGACACAAGGGCCAGTTACGGAAACAGCGTGCCGCCGGTTTGCGGCTACCGATATCACGTCTTAACGTTTCCCGCCAAGCCAGTGTCCGGGGCCCGCTAGCGGAAATCACAGCCGCATCCGCGGTTTACAAGCAGGTGGGACTTGCCCGATACTGCGAATGTCGAGGGGAATTTGCGGAAACCATTCAGGGCTAGAGCGACGTTAAGATATTGAACCACACCATGCACACCTTCACGCGCAGGGACTTGTTGGGGATGATGGGCGCGGCTAGCGTTTCGCGTGCCGCGGGAGGCCGGCCCCCCAACATCGTTTACATCATGGCGGACGATCACGCGGCCCACGCCATTTCCGCGTACGGCAGCCGGATCAACCAGACTCCCAACATTGACCGCATTGCCAGAGGCGGCGTGCGCATGACCAACTGTTTCTGCACGAACTCGATCTGCACACCCAGTCGTGCCGCAGTCCTGACCGGACAGTACAGCCAAAAGAACGGCGTCTACACCTTGAACGACCGACTGGATCCGGCCCGCAATCACGTCGGCAAAGAGCTGCAGCGGGCGGGCTACCAAACGGCCATGATTGGTAAATGGCATCTGGCCAGCGACCCGGCGGGATTCGACTACTGGAACATCCTGCCGGGGCAGGGCGTGTACTACGACCCGGTCTTCATCTCGGCCCAGGGCCAAAGGAAATATGACGGTTATTGCACGGACCTGATCGGGGACTTTACGCTGGACTGGCTCAAGCGGTGCGACCGCACTAAGCCATTCTTCCTTATGTGTCACCACAAGGCGCCGCACCGGCCTTGGGAACCGGCGCCCAAGTACAAGGACCTGTTCGGCAACCGGACCATACCGGAGCCGGATAACTTGTTCGATTACTATGCCGGCAAGCCGAAGAGTGTGGCCGCCGTGACAATGAAGGTCGGCGAAGACATGAACATCAAGACCGACCTGAAGACGGAGAAACCGGCGGGCCTCGAGGGCGACGCCCTGCGCAAGTGGGCCTACCAGCTTTATATAAAGGACTATTTGCGGTGTGTGCAGAGTGTGGACGACAACGTAGGCCGCGTGCTGGATTATCTTGAAGCCGATGGTCTGTCGCGCAATACCATTGTGATCTACACTTCCGATCAAGGCTTCTTCTTAGGGGACCATGGGTGGTTCGATAAGCGGCTGATGTATGAAGAGTCGCTGCGGATGCCGTTCCTCATGCGCTACCCGGGTGCAATCAAGCCGGGGAGCGTAAATCACGACATGGTGCTGAACATCGATTTCGCGCCCACGTTCCTCGACTACGCGGGAGTAAGAACTCCGGCTGACATGCAGGGCCGGAGCTTCCACGCGAACCTGGAGGGCCACACGCCGCAGGACTGGCGCAAGGCCATGTACTACCGATACTGGATGCACAACACCAACGATCACCACGTGCCTGCGCATTATGGCGTTCGCACCACCAGGTGGAAGTTGATCTATTACTATGGCAAGCCGCTTGGAATGACGGGCGCCAACCCGCCCGACACCGACCCGGACTGGGAACTCCTCGATATGCGCGCCGACCCGCGCGAAATGAAGAACCTCTACTACGACCCGAAGTATGCCCCGGTGATTCGTCAGTTGAAGGCAACACTGGAGCGCCTGCAGCGTGAGGTGGGCGACTCTCCCGCATAGCCGAAAAAGGGGCTGCCTCCGTCGGCACCGAAACCTATGAGTTCGGGCCGAGCGGCAAGTATTCTCTTGGCATCGAACACCGTGATCCGGGTTGTAGGGCGCCGATCAAACTGCTGGGTTAAGTACTGAAAGCAGATGAATGCTTCGATCGCTGACAGGCCGGGGAAGCTGTTCACTGCTCCGCAGTGGCCGAAGGTTCCAAAATACGCCAGTATAGACCGAACTCTGATAGTTAGTCGGGGCACTGCCGATATTGCATTAGGCTTGAAGCCGTAGGGTCCGGTGATCAGGACGCGCATGCCGCCCGTCGACGGATCTGCCGCGATCCACGCTTCGTGGGGTGCCGAAACGTGCTTGCCGCCGGCCGCGACAGCACTCTCGATGCGCTCGCGGCGCGTGGCCGAGATGCCTTTGGTATCGAAGCCTTAAGGGGAAATTGGGATTCCTCATCAATTTTAGAATGGAGCAATGGCGGCTCATATCACGCTTAAGTCGATCAACGGTGAACTCGCCCGCTCAGGTCACACGGCGCTGCCGGTGAAAGCTGACGGATAGTTCTACTTGGACCCGCCTGGGCCGGGTCCGCGCGGGAAAGAGCCAGGACCACCGATAGTAGTCAGGAGAGCCACATCTGAGCGCTGTGATATCGTTTCGGGATGCCAGCAGCGCTCATCACTGGGACCAGCACGGGAATCGGGAAGGAAACCGCTCTTCACTTCGCCCGCCAGGGGTACCGAGTTTTCGCGGGGGCGCGAAACCCGGGCGCCGTTGAGATGCATCCGAACATCGTCGCCATAAAACTGGACGTCGACCAGGACAAGTCGGTGCGGGAAGCCGTCGACAGGGTATGGCAGGAGGCCGGAGCTATCGATGTGCTAGTGAACAACGCGGGCGTTGGATTCGCGGGCGCTGTGGAGTATGTACCGCTCGATAAGGTCCGGGCGGCCTTCGAGACGAATTTCTACGGTGCCGTGCGCATGATGCAGGCGGTCTTGCCCCCGATGCGGGAGGGGCGTAGAGGAACAATCGTCAATGTAACGTCCATCATGGGCCACTTGACGCTCGGGTGCCATGCGTTCTATGCAGCCACCAAGTTCGCGCTCGCAGCGGTCAGCGAGTCGCTGGCGATCGAGGTAAAGCCTTTCGGCGTGCGAGTCGCCATTATCGAGCCGGGAGTTATCCTCACTCCGATCTGGAACAAAGCCGAGGCGCTGATGCCGGAAGGGCACCCCTACGGGCTCGCGATGGGCCGGTTATGGCGTTTGTTTGAAGCCCAGCTAGCGGAAGGGACGATGCCCGACGCGGTGGCGCGGGCGATCTATGGGGCTGTCCACACGGACGAGCCGAAATTGCGATATTCGGTGGGGGCGGATGCGGAAGTGATGGCGGCGGCGCGGGACCGGCTGTCGGCCGTGGAGTGGGAGGATCTGCAGAGCGAGCCGGATGAGGAGACGTTTCTGGCGCGGGCGAAGGAAGTATTCGGCGTGGATCTGTACAATGCGCCTTCGCTAAACGCGCGGAGGAAGACCTAGCCTCGATTTCCAGGGGTAATTCCGAATCGTTGACAGTCGATCGGGAAGTTGATAACCACTCTCCGGCCGCAAGTGGGTTCTGGAACACCAGCGGGGCCGGGGCACTTCGGGGGCTGGCAGAGCAGCGGGGCCAAAAAGGGCGGCAGGAGGTAAGGCGTGCCTGAAAGCCAGCTAGCGTCTGCGCGAGCTATGGCTAGCGGCGGCAGCGCATCGCTAATAAACTCGCACCCGTGAACTGCCCGAGCGTAGCAGGTGTAGATTAGTGCTGTTTCCAGCAGATGGAACAGATACGTGAGAGGAGAATTCAAATATGAAGTTTTCGGCAATCACTCTGGTCTTGGCGGGTGGGCTGGGCGTCGTGCTCGGAACAATGATGAACGACCGCCGTCCGCACGTCGCATTGGCTCAGACTGCTGCTTCAGCTCAAGCTGCCAATGACGGCAAATTGCGCATCATCATCTTTGGCGCCCATCCTGACGACGCTGAGTATCGTGGCGCCGGTGTGGCCATGAAGTGGGCAAAACTCGGACACCATGTGAAGCTCGTGTCCACGACCAACGGCGACATCGGCCACTGGCAAATGGCGGGAGGGCCACTGGCGCTGCGGAGAAAGAAGGAAGTACTGGCCGTGGGCCAGCGACTGGGCGTTACGACCGAGGTGTTGGACATACATGATGGCGAGATCATGCCTACGCTCGAGAATCGGCGCTCGATCACGCGTCTGATTCGCGAATGGAATGCGGATGTCGTGATCGTCAATCGACCGAACGACTACCACCCCGATCACCGCTACACGTCGATTCTGGTACAGGACTCGGCATACATGGTGGCAGTGCCGTTCTTCACCCCGGGTGTGCCGCCGCTAAAAGGAAATCCCGTGTTCGTCTACGCGTCGGATCGGTTCCAGCGCCCGAATCCATTCCGGGCAGATGTGGCGGTGGGAATTGATGACGTGATAGAACCAACGCTCGACGCGCTGCTGCTAATGGAATCGCAGATCCATGAAGGTGGCGCGGATGGCCATGCTGGTCTTTATCCGGAAGACGAAGCCGGGCGGCAGCGCCGTCGGGACGAGGTTCGCAAAAATCTCGCCCGCCGATATGCTGCGCAAGCGGACAGCTACCGCGAGACACTGGTGAAACTCTACGGTCAGGAGCGGGGGCGGGCGGTCCGCTACGCGCAAGCATTTGAGGTTTGCGAGTATGGGCGGCAGCCCTCGCCAGACGAGTTGAAACAGATCTTCCCGTTCTGAACGGATTCGGCCACCGCTCGAACCTGATCCGAGGATCCGGTAGATCTTGGTTCGCACCGGCGACAGCGCGAACCTCGCGGCACTGAATTGCCTTCCGATAATGCGAAATAACGCGCGTCGTTTGTCGCGGCGGGAGCCCGTCACAGCGGCTGCGCCGCGGCGACTTTCTGTTGTTCGCTTGTTCCCAAGATCGGCGGATTGAGAAGGGACAAGCGTACACATCTCCGGCAACGGCGGCCGAGCACCTCAACCGAACAGAAATCGTAGCCGTACATAACACACCGTTATCGCAAGTGGAGGTTCCAAAACATGCCATCCGGTGGAGACCTTTTCATGAGGCCGGCACGGATGGTTCATCGCTGCTGCATGCAGCCACTTTTTCTGATGCTGTCGCTGTGTTTCCCCCGAGTGCCTCCTTCGATTCGCACAATCGCGTGATATCCTTGCGGGCATGCAGGGTGAGAATTCGCTCTCACGACGGTCGTTTTTGGCGCTCGCATGCGTCTCGCTGGCAGAAGGAGCCGAGCCCATCATCGACATCCACCAGCACACAACTTACAGCGGCCGTGCGGACGAGCAGTTGATCGCGCATCAGCGCACCATGGGGATCACGAAGTCGGTGTTGCTGCCTGCCGGCTCCAAAGGCGGGCTCGAAGCCGGTGCGGGCGGCAACGATACGGTGGTGGCGATCGCCCGCGCCTATCCCGGCGAGTACAAGTTCTTCGCCAACGAACTGCCGGACATACCGGAAACCAGGAAGGTGCTGGAGAAGTTTCTCAACGCCGGCGCCATTGGAATCGGGGAGCAGAAGTTTCATGTGGAGTGCGATTCGAAGAGCATGCAATTGGTCGCCAGCATTGCCGCGCATTACGCAGTGCCTGTGTTAATGCACTTCCAACACGACACGTATAACCTCGGCATCGAGCGATTTCACAGGCTGCTCGATAAATTCCCCAAGGTCAGCTTCATCGGACACGCCCAGACGTGGTGGGGCAACATCGACAAGAATCACCAGCAAACGGTCATGTACCCAAAGGGGCCTGTGACTCCGGGAGGCATCACGGACCGCCTTCTCGCGGACTATCCGAATGTGTACGGGGATCTATCCGCGGGCTCAGGACTCAATGCATTATTGCGGGACGAAGACCACGCCCGGGATTTTCTCAAACGGCACCAGGACAGACTCATCTACGGAAGCGACTGCAGCGATCATGACGGAAAAGGACAAACCTGCTCCGGTTCGCAGCAGTTGGCCGCTGTCCGCCGGTTGGCACCCGACGATCGGGCAATCCGTAAGATGCTGTACCTGAATGCGGCCCGCGTACTGAAGATGTCGTGAGGGTGCGCTAGAGCCCGCCTCTCAGATAGGCGATTACATCGGCGAGCCCCTGTTTACCCAGATTCTTCTCCAGCTCGTCGGGCATGAGAGACACCGAAGAGGCGCGTGTGGAAGCGATATTCTTCCGCAGCACCGTTTCGTCGCCTTCTTCCGATCCGCCCCGCAGTGTGATGGCCCATGCCGTCTCGTTGGCGATAATCCCATCGTACATGCGGCCGTCTTTAGTGGTGATGATGTAGTTGACGAATCGCGGTTCGATAGCATAACTCGGATTCAGAATGGACGTGATCAATTCTTCCCTGGTCTTATTGTTGATGCCGGAAAGGTCGGGCCCGACGCGCCCTCCCTGGCGGCGCGGCTCATGGCAGCGGGCGCAATTCTCTTCAAAGAGTTTCTTGCCTCGCGCCACGTCGCCTGGCACTCCCGTCACCTCCCGGAAACTCGCCACCACCTTGGAGCGATCGCTGTTGGTATTCTCCAGCAGGCCGCGAGCCTTGGTCGCGATGACCGGGTCGGCATCGTCGTAGAGATGCGATCGCGCGGAGGCATCCAGGGCGGCAGGCTCGATCAGGCCATCCTCCACAGCTTTGAGCAAGGGAAGTATGCGAACCCGCTGTGCCAGCAGCGCACTGACGGCGTGTTTGCGGCCGGTCGGGCTGTATTGGCGCCAGTTATTCAAAATGATCCCTCCGGCAGCCGGCTCATCGAAGGCAGCTAATGCATCCACCGCCGCGGCCTCGAGGTCCGGTGAAGGGTTTGCCTGAAGGACGCTTTCGAGCACCGGCGCGACCGAATCGAAATGCCCGCCGCGCAGCGCTCGAACTGCGCGAACCCGATTTGCCGTGGGCAGGCCGGCGGCCAACGCCTCCTGCCGCGCCCGCTGGATCAAGGCGGTCAATTCGAAATAGCGAGACGATTCCCATGCGGCACGCTGGAGGGAATCGTCGCTCGAAGAAAGCAAGCGCGCGAAGGTCTGCTCCGCTCCTGGCACTCGCAGGTTCCGTGCGCCCACGAGTCGCAATCCCTTCGTCAGTCCAGCCAGGTACTTGTCGGGTTGGCGCAGCTTTGGCAAGTCGCCAAACCATGCGGCCAGCTCGGCTGGATTCTGCCGGCCGCCGATCATCGCCGAAGCCTCAATCAGGAGTTGCGGGTCGACCCAGTCCTCGCCCTTCTCTAGCACCATGTGGAAGAAGGGAGCCGCAGCGTCCGCCACGGAGCTCAAGATGGCAAGCCGGAACCATGGGTCGGAGGAATCCAGATGCGCGAGTTGTGCGAGCACCGGCAGGGCGCGGCTATCCTTCAACTCACCCACCGTCAATGCGGCCTGAAACCGCACATGGGGATCCGAGTCGGCAGCCAGGGCGAGGACGCTACTGGCGAGCGCCGGCGATTCCTTGAGAAAAAACTCGCTCAGTTGAAGCGCGTGCTCACGGACCCGTGAATCCGGATCCTTGAAGGCTCGCTCAACCTCCGCCGCTTCCAACGCAGCATAGGCGTGAAGCAGCCAGAGTGCGTGAACACGAGCCTCCGGTAAATGTCCCGAGGCGGCCACGGCCTTCAAGTTGGCGACAACGGAACTGTCCTGCCGTTCGAGCAGTAGACGATGTGCGGCCTGGCGATGCCAGCCATTCGGATTGCTCAGTTGCCCGACGAGTTCGGCGGAACCGGCTGCTCCGAGGTTCGGTTTCAAATCACCCGCCCGCAGCGGGTGGTTAGGGACAATCCGGTAGATACGGCCGAGCGTATCCCCTTTGAAGAAATCGATCTTCTTGCGAATCTCCTCGGGGATCGATTCCGGTGTCTCGATCACCTGACGGTAGATGTCCGTCATGTAGAGATTGCCGTCCGGCGCATTGGCGAAGTTGCACGGGCGGAACCAGACATCGGTGGATGCCAGAAACTCGACCTTCTCCTTCGCACGATGCGCTGTGAACGTCGGACCATCAGGTTTAATCGTGTCCCGGTGTACCAGGTTCCCGCTGACATCTCCGGTGAAAACGCTGCCCGCGTACTCCTTCGGAAACGCGTCGCCGTCGTATAGCGTTCCGCCGGACGCGGCTGTGAACCAGCCGCTCACCTGCTCGGTGACATTCACTTTGTTCTCGTTGTAGCGCTGCTGGCGGAGAGCGGTGCGCTGCTTGCGCCACTGCTGCGGTCCGGTCAGCGGGAACATCGGGCTCGAAGGACGACCGTGATCGGATATATCCTGGGCGACGGCCCGCACTTCGAGCAAGGGAGCGCGCGTGAGGTACCGCATGGGCATCACGACGTGCCGGATATGCGTGGTGTTCTGGGTGATGAAGCGGTGATTGAAGTCATCGAGCGTGGAACCGAACTGCGCGGGCCCGGAGGCGGGTTCAGCCTTTCCGCCGATCGGGTCAAAACGGAAGTCCGTGCCTCGCACCAGAACCGGCGGCATTTCGGGATGGCCGGGCGAAGTGATGCGCCCATCGGACCCGGTGTTCGAGCAATAGATCCAGTTGTCGACGCCGAGCCTCGGATTGGTGATGCGCGCTTCCTGGTTCACCTTCGGGAAGCCGGTGTAGAGTACCTTGCGCAGGTCAGCCTTTCCGTCACCGTCAGTGTCCTTCAGATACAGAATGTCAGGTGCGCTGGTGACGATCGGGCCGTCCTTCCACGGCATGAATCCGCTGACCGCGAGTACGTTCTCCGCGAATACCGTGCTCCGGAAGGTCTTCCCATCGCCGTTGGTGTTTTCGAGCAGGCGGATGCGCGACCGGGCCGGCTTTCCGGGCGGCGGGTCGTTGGGATAGTCCATCATCTCGGCCACGTAGACCTTCCTGTTTTCGTCGAAGGCCATTTCGACGGGGCTCATCACATCTGGCTCCGACGCGAACAATTCGACGTGGAAATCCTCGCTCAAATGCATCGCCTTTAGCGAGTCTTGCGGTGTCATGGCGCGCTCTTCCGGATTCCTCTTGGAGCAGGCCGCAAGGAAGATCAGGGCCAGACAGAGACAGGCTGCTGTGCGCATTGATCTCCGTATTCTACAATCTGGAGTAATCTCCGGTGATGGATTTCCCCATAGGAGGCGTGATGGCGCGGATCATTTTCTGTGTTCTCCTGCTCTGTTCGATGTGCCTGGCGCAGGGCGCGCGCATCCTGATCGTAACCGGCCTGGAAGGCGCCGGCGGAGTCAACGATGCGGAAGAACAGCTATTGCCCGGACAGCGCCGGTACGTCGAATCGCGCCGGATTCTTATCGGCGAGGCGCACGCGACTTGGTCATCTGGGACGGCCACGATGGAAGCCGCACGCTTTCGGCGAGATCGGTCAGGTGGGCCTCGACCTGGAGCCTGTCCCACGCGGAAGCCAAGCGGCAGATCGAACAGGCGGCTCAGAAAGCAGTCGCACACATCGCAGAGTATTCGCCCTGGAAGATCACCGGACCGGTTGAGATGACGATTGAATACCTGGCGCAGCCACCCCAGCAGCCACGCCCCCGGACCGTGACCTATCGCGGTCAGAATGTGCTCGAAGCGTTTGAGGCATGGCTCGGCAAGTAGCCGGCGCTATGCCAGTATCTCTTTCACTACCTGGCCATGCACGTCCGTCAGCCGGAAGTGGCGGCCCTGGTACTTGTATGTCAGCTTGAGATGGTCCACGCCCAGGCAGTGAAGAATGGTGGCCTGCAGATCATGCACGTGGACCGGGTTTGAGACCACGTTGTAGCAATAGTCGTCCGTCTCGCCGAAGCTGAAACCCTTCTTGACGCCGCCGCCGGCCATCCACATGGTGAAGCATCGGGGATGGTGATCGCGGCCGTAGTTCGTCCCGGTGAGGCGGCCCTGGCAGTAGACGGTGCGGCCGAATTCACCGCCCCAGACCACCAGGGTATCGTCGAGCATGCCGCGCTGCTTGAGATCCATCACCAGTGCCGCCGATGCGCGGTCGGTTCCCTTGCACTGCAGCGCGAGGTCGCGCGGTAGGTCGTTGTGCTGGTCCCAACCGCGATGGTAGAGCTGGACGAAGCGTACGCCGCGTTCCAGCAGCCGGCGCGCCAGCAGACAATTGGCTGCGTAGGTGCCGGGCTTGCGGCAATCGGGTCCGTACAGATCCAGAATGTGCTGCGGTTCTTTGGAAAGATCGAGCAGATCGGGCACCGAAGTTTGCATCCGGAAGGCCATCTCATATTGCGAGATACGCGTTTCGATTTCAGGGTCGCCGAATTCATCGAGGTGCATGCGGTTGAGCTTGCTTGCGGCATCGAGCATGTCCCGCCTGGTGCCCGGGTCAATGCCCTCGGGATTGTTGAGATACAACACCGGGTTGCTGCCGGCCCGGAAGCGCACGCCCTGGTGATTGGACGGCAGAAAGCCGCTGCCCCAAAGGCGCGAGAAGAGCGGCTGGTCGGGGTTGAGCGCCTGGGCCTGCGAGAGCATCACGACAAACGCCGGCAGATTCCGATTCTCGCTGCCCAGACCATAACTGACCCACGCGCCCATGCTGGGACGCCCCGGCTGCTGGCTGCCGCTCTGGATGAACGTAATAGCCGGATCGTGATTGATGGCGTCCGTGTTCATCGTCTTGACGATGGTGATGTCGTCGGTGATTTTCGCGATGTTTGGCAGCAGCTCGCTGACCCACGCGCCGCACTGACCGTGCCGCTGGAACTCAAAGATCGACCGCGCCACCGGAAAGCTGCTCTGACCCGATGTCATGCCCGTAATCCGCTGCCCCATGCGCACACTTCCGGGGAGTTCGATGCCGGCAAATTTGTCGAGGGTCGGTTTGTAATCGAACAGATCCATCTGCGAAGGGCCGCCCGACTGGTGCAGGAAGACGACGCGCTTCGCTTTAGGCGCGAAATGCGGCAGGCCGGGCAACCCGCCCGTGCCGGTGGCATCGGCCGCGCCAAAACCGTCGTCGGCGAGCAGCGAACCCAGCGCGGCGATGCCGATGCCGGTGCTGGTGCGCGAAAAGAAATGACGCCGCGTGATCTCCATGGCTATTCCTTAGTGATCGTCTCGTCCAGGTTCAGGATGGTGCTGGCCACCGTGGTCCAGGCCGCCAACTCGGTGGCTTCGATATTGGCCGGCTTCGACGCTCCCACCGCGATCAGCTTCGCGGCCTGCGCGGGCTCCTTACGATAGTGGTCGAGGCGGCGCTGAAGAAGGTCGAGTAAGATGCGCACTTCCGACTGATTCGGACGCCGGGCAGTGACCTCGCGGAAAAGAAAGCGAAGACGCGCCTGCGGATCGTTGCCGCCTTCCAGAATGGCGCGCTGGGCGAGAACGCGCGCGGCTTCCACATAGGTAGGATCGTTGAGCAGCACCAAGGCTTGCAGGGGCGTGTTGGTGATGAGACGGCGAGAGGTGCACTTCTCGCGATCGGGCGCATCGAAGGTGGTGAGAGACGCGGGTGGTACGGTGCGTTTCCAGAACGTGTACATACTGCGCCGGTAGAGGTCCGGCCCCTGGCTTTCGTGGTATTCCTGCGCGGTGAAAGTCTCTCCACGCGACAGTTCCTCCCAGAGTCCGGGCGGCTGATACGGAAACACGCTTGGCCCGCCGACTTCGCGATTGAGCAGGCGGCTCACGGTCAGGGCATTGTCACGCACCATCTCGGCGGGGAGGCGGAACCGCGGACCGCGCGCCAACAGCCGATTCTCCGGGTCCTTTTCGAGCAGCGCAGGGCTCACTTGCGACGACTGGCGGTATGTCGCCGAAGTCACGATCAGCCGCTGCAGCGCTTTTACGTCCCAGTTGGATTGGAATTCGCAGGCCAGCCAATCCAGCAGGTCGCGCTGTACGGGAGCATCGCCCTGCGAACCGAAATCCTCCGCGGTCTTGACCAGGCCGATACCGAAATAGAGCTGCCAGTAACGGTTGACTGCGACACGGGCCGTGAGTGGATGCTGCGGGCTGAACAGCCACTCGGCGAGCCCGAGGCGATTCGCGGGAGCGTCCCTGGGCAAGGGCGGAAACAGCGCCGGCACGGCGGGCGTGACCTTTGCACCTAGGTTCTGGTAGTCGCCGCGCCCCAGCACGAAGGTGTCGCGCGGCCTCGCCATTTCGGCCATTACCTGGACGCTGACGATATCCTTCTTCACCTGAGCCAGCCGCTGCTTGAGCGAATTCAATTCGCGGTAGGCCCGGCGCAAGTCGGCGGTGGCATCATACGTGAGGAAGTAATCCAGCAGCCGCTGCTTCTGTTCCTTCGATTGCTTGCTTTCGTCCTGAGTCAGGATGAAACGGATCGGTTCGTGTAGGGCCAACGCTTCGGCCTCGGCCGGCGTCAATGTGCGGCCATAGATGCGCAGGCCGCCAACGTCGCCCTTGAGCGGCTTGTCGTTGTGCGGATCGCCGATTGCCATCGGCCTGAAGGGCCTGGCTGCGACCGGCCCCACCGCGTCCATCGCCACCCGCGCACCATCCAGGATCAGGTCCGGTTTCCCATCTTCAACATTGAGCGTCACGTGATGCCATTGCGCGCCAAAGAGGATGGTCTTGCTGTGCCAGCGGCGGCCTTGGAACTCTACGTAAAGTGGGGATCCGCGTTTGGCATCCGGCTGGGGATGCGATTCCTCGATGCCGATCTCGATGCCCGGTCCACCTTCGAGCACGGTCATCTCGGATAGTGCTCCACTGCGCATCCAGAGAGCAATTGCAAAACGTTCGGCCTGGAAGCCCGGGAACTCGATGCGCGCCTCGCCGTTGAAGGACGCCGACTGTCCCGGCCGGCCCGCCACAAACGGAGTGACGCCCTTAATCAAGCGTCCATCGCGATGATTGTCCGACGAGTCTGACAGATTACCGTCGAACGCGTAGTGGGCCAGTAGCCCGTCGCGCGGAGGCTGCGGCAAAGTGTCCACGCGTGTCTTCTGCCACGCGGCGAGCAACGGTTGAGTCTCCTTCTCCGCGAGCGCCGCTTCGTGCTCGGCAATGGCCTGCTGCAGCCAGGCGACTTCGCTCGCCTGCACGGCGGTAGGCATCTCGAGGATGGGCGCGGCGTTGCCGTTCCTGCCGTCGAGACCCTTCTCGGCGATGGTATTGAAGAACGCAAAAAAGCGGTAGTAATCACGCTGCGAGATCGGATCGTATTTGTGATCGTGGCAGCGCGCGCAGCCCAGGGTCAGGCCCATGAAGACGTTGGCTGTGGTGTCCACACGATCGGCGACGTACTCCACCTGGTACTCTTCCGGTATGGCGCCGCCTTCGTAGTTGATCATGTGGTTGCGGTTGAATCCGCTCGCCAGTTTCTGTTCCACGGTGGCGCCAGGCAGCAGGTCGCCGGCCAGTTGCTCGATGCCGAAGCGGTCGAAAGGCATGTTGCGATTGAACGCGCCGATCGTCCAATCGCGCCACTTCCACATGTCGCGTGCGGAGTCGATGTGGTAGCCGTGTGTGTCGGCATAGCGGGCAAGGTCGAGCCACTGCATCGCCATCCGCTCGCCATACTGCGGCATCGCCAGAAGCCGGTCCACCTGTTTCTCATAGGCGGCGGCCGACTTGTCGGCCAGGAAGGCATCCACTTCGGCCGGTGTGGGCGGCAGGCCGGTGAGGTCGAAGCTAAGGCGGCGCAGCAGTGTAGCGCGGTCCGCTTCGGGCGATGGCTTCAGGCCTTCCCGTTCCAGGCGTGCGAGGACGAATCGGTCGATGGGGTTGTGCGCCGCCTTCTCATTGCGGACAGGCGGCAGGGCGGCACGTTGCGGCGGAACGAAAGCCCAGTGGCGTTCCCATCGTGCGCCCTGCTCGATCCACTTCCGGACAATATCGATCTGCGCGTCGGTCAGGGTGGTGCCGGCCTGCGCCGGCGGCATGCGGACAGCTTTGTTGGCGGCGCTGATGCGGGTCAGCAGACGGCTCTTGGCAGGGTCGCCCGGCACGACGATCTTGTAGCTGCCGCGATCGGCGAACAGGCCCTCTTCGGTATCGAGGCGCAGGTTGGCGACTCGGTGCTTGTCGTCGGGGCCATGACAGGCGAAGCAATTGTCGGAGAAAATGGGACGCACGTCGCGATTGAAATCGACAGGCTTGTCGGCGGCCAAGCACAAACCGGCGGCGCTCAGCGCCAGGAACAGACGAACAGCCAAATCAGCCCTCCGTGCAGATACTATTGTGAACTATGTTGGCGGAACCGAAGAGGGATGTAGTTTGTCACCAGGAGTTCCGGCGCCACAGAATTCGACCGAGTCATCTCCAGCGGCGCGCATGGCGTTCTGGGAAACTATGGATCCCTTCAGCGTGCCGCAGGTGGTTGGTGGTTCAATCCCCATGCTTCACCCAGTCCTCATTGATCCGGACGTGCTTGATCGACTTGCCTTCGGGCACAAAATAGCTGTACGTCACGTGGATAGCGCCGTCTTTGGCCTGGATGACGGACGGATAGTGATACTGGTTGGTGCTTTCCTTCGACGGGCTGCCGTCCAGATGGGCTTCCATTTCCAGGTGGCGCCTTCGTCGTCAGATAGGGCCGCCACCAGCGAAAACCGGCCCCGCTCGATGTCGTTATAGACCATAATCCAGTTGCCGTCGCGAAGACGGATGTTTTCGAGGCTAGGTCTTTGACCGCTTAGAAAAGTTATTCTTGTAACTAAACTTGCGACGAGCAGCTTTGCGATCGAATTTCCAGTTGATCTTCGTGCGGGCGCGATTCATCCGCCGATTCCAGGCTCGGCTTTCCCGACGCAGAGTCTTTAGGTCAGGGATTCTTCTGGTACCGAGGCATTGCCGCGCGAACATGCTGA
>JBGPHT010000081.1:0-33558 GCA_041484525.1 Bryobacteraceae bacterium
GATCGGGCGGAAGTGTCGGACCGTGCGCCACGAGAACAACTTAACACCGAACTGTAGGCAAAGACTGAAAAAGAACCACTAGAACACCTTCCAACCCATATCAATAAAAAGTCGGACCGTGCGCTACGAGACCACCTTCCCACGGATCGGGAGGAAGCGTCGGACCATGCGCGACGAGGCCGCCTTCCCACGGATCGGGCGGCAGCGTCGGACCATGCGCCACGAGACCGCCTTCCCACGGATCGGGTGGAAGTGTCGGACCGTGCGCCACGAGGCCGCCTTCCCACGGATCGGGCGGAAGCGTCGGACCGTGCGCCACGAGGCCGCCTTCCCATGGATCGGGCGGCAGCGTCGGACCATGCGCCACGAGACCGCCTTCCCACGGATCGGGCGGCAGCGTCGGACCATGCGCCACGAGACCGCCTTCCCACGGATCGGGCGGCAGCGTCGGACCGTGCGCGATGTTCATGTTATCGGGGTCCAGCATCAAGTGTCCGGCGAGAGGCATTCCGGTACCGTGAATCACACACCACGCGAATGCAATCGTGAACACAAAAATAATTGCACCAAAAGCGATCTTGTTTTCCAAAAATCTGCGCATGTCGGTTTACACTCCTTCTACTTAGTTCTACTCAGCGATACACTTTCCCAATTGGTTGCCGATGAACCGGACTTTAACATCCGAATCGCTTGACTACCCCTGGGCTCTTTCCGAGTGTATCCTACTAACCCCTATACCCGTAAACGTTGGTATGGAGACACCTAGTACTTTTAGATTGGATTGGATTGTTATGGTATAGGGAAAATACCCTAGGGCAAGTCTAGTCCCCTCGGGAGGAAATCCGAGGCTGGCGTAAGACGCGCTCCGGATACCCGGGTTCGGCGCGGAATCGGCGGTCGCCGGGATAGTCCAAACGCATGTCTGCGGTCACTTCATCAAGCATTTCCACGGTTGTGGTCTTGGTTTCCATGGCAAACGCGGTCAGCAGCAGGTTGTCGCAGATGGCGTTGATCAGTCGGGGGATGCCCTGAGAACGAAAGTGAATCTCCTCGATTAGCGCGGTCGAGATAATTGTCTGATCCTTCACACCGGCGCGCGACATACGAGAGTTAACATAGGCGAGCGCCTCCTGCAAGTCGAAGCCGCGGAGCGTGCAGCGCAGCGCGATGCGTTGTTTGAGTTGCCGGAACTCGGGCGCTTCGAGCTTGCGATCGAGCTCCTGCTGACCCGCCAGGACGATCTGCAGCATCTTGCCGCGGCGGTTCTCGAGATTCCCCAGCAGGCGAATCTCCTCGAGAACATCCCAGTCCAGATTGTGCGCTTCGTCCACAATCATGACCGTCGTGCGGCCGGCGGCGGCGCGCTCGAGCAATACGTTGTTCAGCGAAAGCAACACTTCGGTTTTGGACAGGCGATTGCACCGCAGGTCGAGATCATAGGCCAACAGTTCGAAGAACTGCTCCACGGTGAGGCGGGAGTTGAAGAGCGAAGCGAACGCGATCTGCTGCGAGTTGAGGAAATCCCGCAGGCACTCGAGCATGGTGGTCTTGCCGGTGCCGACCTCGCCCGTGAGTACGATGAACCCTTTGCGGCTCTGGACCCCGTAAATAAGGTTCGCCAAAGCCTCCTCGTGCTGCGCGCTCCGGTAGAGGAACGACGGGTCCGGGCTCATGTTGAACGGGTTTTGCGTGAAGCTGAAGAACGCGTTGTACATAGCTCAGCCAGCGCGGAGAGGTACCTCGCATCTTAACATGCGTGCGCAGGCTGAGGCCATGGCTCCGGCAGGATAGCGGTACTAAGGACACGCGGAAATCGAGTTGCGTTTTGCAGGACGCGGCCCCGGGTCAACTTGCGGGGGCGGCTGGCGGCGGGGCCGCCGGCTTGTCGCCGCCAGAGGGCTTGGCGATGACCTTCACCGGGCTGATCAGCACATGCGCGTTGCGGCCTTCGAGGCGCGGCGCACCTTCGACGGCCCCATACGAGGTGAGATCCGCCGCGAAGCGCATGAGGAGCTTCTTGCCCAGATCGGCGTGGGCGATCTCGCGTCCGCGGAACTGAACCACCGCTTTCACGCGATTGCCTTCCTGCAGAAAGCGGATGGCATGGTTCTTTTTGAAGTCGTAGTCGTGGCCGCTGGTGTTGGGCCGGAACTTCAGTTCCTTCACTTGAACCACGTGCTGCTTTTTCTTGGCGTCGTGCTGTTTCTTTTTCTGCTCGTACTGGTAGTGGCCGAAGTCCACTGCCTTGGCGACCGGCGGGACGGCGGTCGGCGCCACAAGAACGAGATCGAGGCCCAATTCCTGCGCCTTACGCAAGGCGGCGGCGGTGGGCATCACTTCCGTGGTGCCATCCGGGAACACCGCGCGGACTTCGCGCGCGCGGATGGACTCGTTGACGTTCTCTCTACGATTCTGTCTGCGAGGAGGAAAATTTCTGCCTGGATACATTGGTGGTTTATGCGTCTACTTCAAATTGCGGGGACGAGCGGGGTTGCGCCGGGCGCCCTGAAAACTTCGTGGGCCGGGATACGGGATGGGATGAGTAAAGGGCAAGTGCAATAACAGTCATTGTCAGTGTACACCAAAATCGCGGCGGCGCGCTGGATCTTCCGGCCACCTTTGGGTCCGATTTTACAAGCCCGGTACAATCGTACAGATGCCCCTCAACCGCTTCTACTGGCCGCTGGTGGCGGTTCTGACGCTGGCGGCCGGCGTGCTCGAGTGGCGGTCGGCAGCGGGCGAGACCCAGACGTGGGACGAGGGCATCCACATCTCGGCCGGCTATGCCTACCTGACGCGCGGCGATTATAGCTGGAACATGGAGCATCCGCCGCTGGCGAAACTGATGAGCGCGCTGGCGGTGTCGGCACTGCATCCCGACCCGCCCGACCGCGGCGCCGGATGGGCTAAGCACGACCAGGTGCAGATGGGGCTCGACTTTCTGTATCGTAATCGCGTGCCGCCGGACACGATCCTGCTGGCGGCGCGCAGCGCATCGATCGTGCTTACCCTGTTGTTCGCCGTGGCGCTGGCGTGGTGGACCAAACGGCGCTTCGGCGCGGCTGCGGGGTTGCTGGCGGTGGCGCTCTGCGCCTTCGATCCGAACCTGATGGCGCACGGCCGCTACGTCACGACGGACTTCCCGGTGACGGTCTTCTACTTCCTGGCGTGCGTGCTGTGGGTGGAGTACTTGGAACAGGGTGGATGGCGCTGGCTGGCGGCGGCGTCGATGGCGTTCGCACTGGCGCTGGTGACCAAGTTCTCGGCGGTGCTATTGATTCCTACGCTGCTGGTGCTCTACTGCGCGGCCTGGTGGCGGCGGCCGAAAGAGTTCCCGCTGATCCGCGTGGCCCAGGCGGCGGGCGCGTTGGTGCTGGCGGTGACGGCGGTCGTGAGCGCGGTGTATTGGCCTGAGACTGTCCGCTCGCTGTCTGGCAAATTCGAACCGCTGCGGAGCGTGGTGGATCGCGGCAACCTGGTGGGCGAAGCACTGTTCTTTTTCGGCCGGAAGCTGCACCTGCCGGCACACCGCTTCTTCCTGGGATTGAACTCGCTGGCGTCGCACAATGCGGGCGGGCACGCGAGTTACCTGATGGGACTGCGGTCGGAGACGGGGTGGTGGTATTACTTTCCGGTGGTGTTCGCGGTCAAGAGCACGTTGGCGGGACTCGCGGCGGCGGCGATCGCACTACTTGCGGGCTGGAAGCTGGGGTGGCGGATGTTCGCCCTGCTGTTTCCTCCGCTGCTCTACTTCACGATCGGCATGACAAGCGGGATCAACATCGGGGCGCGGCACATTCTGCCGGTGTATCCATTCTTGTATGTAGCGGCGGCGGCGGTGCTGGCACATTTGCGATTGCCGTATATTATGCTGGCGCTGGGCCTGGTGCAGATCGGCGAATGCGCACTGATCGCGCCGGATTATCTGGCGTACTTCAACGGGTTGGCAGGCGGTCCGGGCAACGGTCCGCACTACCTGGTCGATTCCAACATCGATTGGGGGCAGGACGTGAAGAAGCTGGCGAAATGGCTGGAGGCGCATGGCACGCGCAAAGCGTACGTCTATTATTTCGGGAATGCGCCGCTGCGGTATTACGGCGTGGATGAGATCGGCCTGCCGCCGGCGCGCGACCAGAAGGGCTGGGACGCGATCGACGGATACGCGGTGGCGAGCGTCACGCCGCTCGAGGGTGTGTACGTGCCGCTCGAGGAGTTGGCGCGTTTGAGAATGCGGAGGCCGGTGGCGAAAGTGGGGTGGTCGATGTACGTGTACGATTTCCGCAAAGGGAAATGATGGGCAGAGCGAGGATCGATCCTGCTTGCGAGTCTCGGCCTCCTTCTCGGCCCCGAGCCTCTCGATGGCGGCAGCCACTTCATCCTCCCAGGGGAACTTTTCATCCTTGGCTGGCGAGCCTTATGTCCGCCGCTACGAGTTGAAAAAGCCCGTGCCTTGCTTGAGAAGCTCGGCGCGGGGATTCCCAATCTGGCGTAGCGCGATGCAAATTGCGCCCATGTGATTGAGGAGATCCCACATGACTGTGGCATCGGCCTGTCGGCCGATTCTGGCAAGCTCCCGAATGCGGTCCTGCCGGGCGCGGAAGATTGCGGCTTTGGCGCCGCTCAGAGTTGCGAGATTGAGGTTAGACAAGTCAAACGCGGTCTTCCTTGCGAGATCGTTCAGAAGGCTGTGCGCGATTGAGATGTTGGACAGTTCGCCGACCACTGAAGCTCAGTTCGCCGTCCGTAAATCATTCGCGAGGACGGCACCAAAGGCAGCCGACGATTCTGTAGCTCGCCGACTTCCACCAGAGCAATGCCAACTCAGTTTGCCAGCCGAGCGCCAGCATGAGGTGCGGCAAATCAGCGAATACGCCAATCGCGCCCGATTACCTGGTGTATTTCAACGGACCAGGCGATTCCAATTGCGAATTCTTTCTGGCTTCCTTGCTGCCATCCATCGCCGACCGTCCGGCGCATGATCTCGCCGGGCCTCTTCGGTCCGGCGCCCGGCGACGAACCAATCGTGTATTGCCTGAAGTTTGTCCGGCGATCCAGGCTGAAGTAACTCATTTACCTATAATACTTTATATCCCTGTGCGACTCTTAGCCGTATACGTTCCGGGAATGGGCAGCAGTTAGTCAGGCATTCTCCAATTAATTATGGCTCACCGGCGTGCCCAAAAAAGCTGATTTCCTAGAATTCAATTGTTGACGGCGCGTACCCCGGCGACTATACTACCCAAAGCGCTCCCCTCACATTTTGATTTTTGGAGGACTCTTTGACCAACGTCTTTCGCTCGACGGTCATGCTTCTGCCGATCGCGGGATCATTGATGGCAGCCGCCAACATCGACACCCTTCCAGCCTGGAATGGCACCACATTTATATCGTCCTTCGGCATCCCCAACACGGCGACGTACGGACAAACGATTGTCGTGGCGCCCGGCACGGGGTTGCTGCTCAGCTTCGCGTTCGAGATGACGTGTGACGCGGCGGTCGTTATTCGTGGCGAGGTCTATGCTTGGGACGGGACCACGACCAGAGCAACCGGTCCAAGCCTGTTTGAGAGTACGCCCATCCCCATCGCTGCCGCCGTAAACAACACCACCTACCAACTGGTTACCATTAACACCGGTGGAGTCTCGCTGGCTGCCGGGACTTACGTTCTGTTTGTGACCACTTCGAAGGATGCAGGGGCAAGCTCAAACTGCCGATTTGGTTCCGTGGTGGATGCAACATACCCGAGCGGTCTATTTGTGTACCAGAATAACGGAACGAACTTCGGTCAGTTGTTTACCGCCGCGTGGAGTAACATTACCTCGGATTTGGCGTTTCAGGCAAGCTTCGTGGGCGGAGCACCAACCGTTCCGGCGCCGAGCAGTCTTTCGTTAGTCGTGGCCGGTCTGATTGCCGTGGGGCTATTTGGCTGCTATAGGGCCGTGTCACGTCGATCTCCTACTCCACCTGACTTGACTGAATAGCGCCTTGGAGACGGTGAGGAGCTAGACAGTTTTCACCCAGATTTTGGAAGCCACCGGCCGCTCGATGGAGATCGGGCGGCCGTCGCTTTTCAGATCCAGCCGGTCGCCCCATGCAATCACTTCCACCCGAACGCCGGGGCGAATGCCGGCGCCATCCAGGTACTCGAGAAGCTTGCGGTCGCGCTCGAAGACGCTGACCACGGCTAGGCGCTCGGCGGGCCTCGCCTCTTCGAGCGGCTTGAGACCGCGCCGCCGGCGGTCGCGCGGCGAATCCATTCCCACCATGTTGCCGTGCGGGCAGACGCGCTCCGTGCCCAGCTTCTCGATCAGCTTGCGCTCGAAATCGGCGGAAACGGCGTGCTCCAGAGCCTCCGCCTCTTCATGCACCTTGTACCACTCCAGGCCGAAAATCTCGGTGAGCATGCGTTCGATGAGGTGATGGCGGTTGAGCAGGCGGTTGGTAATCTCGCGGCCCGCCGCCGTCAGCGTGATCTGGCCTTCCGCGGCCACGCGGATGAGGGCGTCGCGCTTCAGCCGCTTGATGGCCATGGTGACGGCGGGCGCCGAAACGTGAAGCCATCGGGTGAGGGTGACCGCCTTGACGGTTTCGCCCTCCGATTCGGCCTCCGCGATGGCCTTGAGGTAGTTCTCCTTCGAGATAGTGATTCGCACGGCGCCAGGCTGAGGCCTGACCTCATTATCACACTGTCACTTCGCCCGGCCGGGAACCGGGCCGGAGCGTGTCCTCGCCGGGGTCTCCGAAGATTCGGCCGCCGGGCTCCAGTCCTCGATGCCAGCCTGCTTGGAAGGAATATGAACAATCGGTTAATCAGCCGATGCGAAGGACTCTATGGCAGAGGCGGCCACTTACTTTCTCAAGAGCTGCTTAACTGTATTCAGTAGGTTATCGAGCTGAATCGGTTTCAGTAATGCTGCCCCGGCGCCAAGTAACTTGGCGATTTCCAGGAATGTTCCTCCAAAAGCGCCGGAAATGGCGATGATTTTTAGCTCCGGGTATTCTCCCTTAAGCAGCCGTATAGTCTCCATGCCTTCCTGTTCCGGCATCGCCAGGTCAGTAATGACAAGATCGACCCTCTCCCGCTTTAACAATTCCACGGCCCTCTTGCCATTGGCTGCTTCGAGGACATCATACCCGGCCGTTTCCAACGCTTCCCGAAGCCATCCCCGCATACCTGCATCGTCGTCTGCAACCAGAACGCATGCGGATCCAATGCGTTGTGGACTGGTTGGTTCCATAAATTGACCTCATCGCAATTCAAGATCGCGCGGTCTTACACTCGGCTCTAGCACAATCATACACGACCGCAGGCCGACAGCCGTATCTAAGATCATCATTTCTCCCTGAAAATGGGTCGATTTAGAATTGAGTCCGGCGCGCTGGCAGTTGAGCCATGAGAGTGGTATTATTCGGGACGACTACGAAAACGCTCTTCGACATGCACTGTCCATGATCTTATTTCGTTGCAAAGGATGACTGGCGAGCTTTTTAGTCGCCGCACCCTGAAGGAACCCCAGGAAATTGTCGCGTTTCTTGAAGGCGTCCTTCGATTCTCCACGCAAGACTGCATAGTCGGCCTGACCCCCGACGGTACCATCCAACTCTGGAACGAGGGGGCGCGCTCGTTGTACGGCTATGACGCCGCGGAGATCATCGGCCAAACCAACACCGTTCTGCATACTTCCGAGGACGCCAAGTCCGGCAGGCTTCGCGAGATAATCGACTCCGCTCTGCGAGACGGTAAGTGGGAAGGACGGCTGACTGCCGTTCGCCGAGATGGCCGGATGTTTGTTGCAGCGCTCGTGCTCACCGCGCCGAGGGACCCTGCCGGCCGGGCAGTTGGCATTCTTCTCATCTCCAAGGACACCTCCAAACCAGTAAGCCCCGGCGAGGCTCCGCAGACCACCGAGCTCTACAACCGCTCGCTGATGCAGTTCAACCTGGATCCGCTCATGACCATAGATATGGCGGGAACGATCACGGACATCAATGAGCAGATGGAGGCTCTCACCGGCTGCCGGCGCGATGAGCTGATCGGCTATCCTTTCAAGAGCTTCTTCGCCGATCCTGCTCGCGCCGCGGACGCAATTGAAACCACGCTTCGTGAGGGGCGGTTGTCCCACTACGAATTAACGGCGCACCGCCGCGATGGACAGTCGACGGTGGTTTCCTTCAACGCTTCCATCCTTCAGGACGCCTCTGGCTCATGCCACGGTGTCATCGCCGTGGCTCACGACATAACGGAGCGCCGCCGGGCGGAGGAAAAGTTCCGCGGACTTCTCGAATCGGCTCCCGATGCGATGGTGATCGTCAACCGCAGCGGCGAAATCGTATTGATCAACTCGCAGACCGAGCGACTTTTCGGTTATGCGCGTGAGGAACTGTTGGGCAAGAGCGTAGACATTCTGGTGCCGGAGCGCTTCCGCAATCGCCATCCTGCCCACCGCACCGGATACTTCTCCGGGCCGCGCATTCGGCCCATGGGCGCTGGCGTCGATCTATGCGGCTTGCGCAAGGATGGGCGGGAGTTCCCGGTAGAGATCAGCCTCAGTCCCCTCGAGACCGAGGAAGGCACGCTCGTCAGCAGCTCGATTCGCGACATAACCGAGCGCAAACGTTTTGAACAAGCCTTGCAGGCGAAGAACATCGAGTTGGAGAGAGCCAGCCGTGCGAAAGACCGGTTTCTGGCCAGCATGAGTCACGAATTGCGCACCCCGCTGAACGCGATCCTTGGATTCACCGGCACACTGTTGATGAGGCTTCCGGGTCCGTTGACGCCGGATCAGGAAAAGCAACTGCGAACCGTGCAGACCAGCGGCAAGCACTTGCTCTCGTTGATCGACGATCTCCTGGATCTCGCCAAGATTGAATCGGGCAAAGTCGAGCTGAGGCTGGAATCCCTAAACTGCCGCCTGGTGCTGGGTGAGATTGTCAGCTCGGTTCAGCCGATGGCTGAGAGCAAGGGCCTCTCCCTCTCCGTCGATGCCCCGCCAGGCGAGCTTATGGTACAGACAGACCGGCGGGCTCTGCATCAGATCCTGCTGAACCTCACAAACAATGCCCTCAAGTTCACCGAGACAGGTTCCGTGCGGCTGCAGTTCCGAAAAGACGGGTTGGATAGCGGCGCACCCGTGGAGTTCAGCGTAATCGATACCGGCGTTGGCATTCGTCCGGAGGACCAGGACAAACTGTTTCTGGCTTTTAGCCAAGTGAATCCTTCGAGCAACCGCCGCTATGACGGTACCGGCCTGGGCCTGCATCTCAGTCAGAAGCTGGCCGAATTGCTCTCGGGAAGGATCTCTTTTGAAAGTGAGTTCGGCAAGGGCAGCACCTTCCGATTGACGCTGGACCGGAGATAATTTGCCCGCGCGAATTCTGGTGATCGAGGACAACGCAGCCAACCTTGACCTGATGGTCTACCTGCTCCGTGCGTTCGGACATCCGGTGCTTTCCGCTCGCGATGGAGAAGAGGGGCTGGCGACAGCGGGCCGCGAAAAACCGGATCTCATCGTCTGCGATATACAGCTACCCAAGATGGACGGTTACGAAGTGGTGCGCAGATTGAAGGCCGACCCTGCTTGCCGCTCGATCCCGGTCGTGGCGGTGACGGCGCTCGCCATGGTCGGCGACCGCGATCGCGTACTCGATGCCGGGTTCGAGGGATATCTGGCTAAGCCCATTACTCCCGAAACGTTCGTTCAACAGATCGAGGGATTCCTCAGTTCGACCCGCTCCTATCCGCCATCCCGTTTCGCCGATCCCTTGCCCGAGGCTGCGCGGCATTCTATCCGCTTGGGAAAGGTGCTGGTGGTGGACAATGTGCAGGCGAATCTGGACCTGGCGTGCAGCATTCTCGAGCCGTCCGGCTATGAGGTGACTGCGGCCTCCGGCGCACGGGAAGGTTTGGAAAAGGCGGACCGCCATCCTCCGGACCTGATTCTCTCCGATGTTTGTATGTCGGAAGGTAGCGGCTATGACTTCATTCGAGCCGTCAAAGCCAATACCCGGCTGGCTGGGATTCCATTCGTTTTCATCACCTCTTCCATGTTGGAAGAGAAAGATCGGGAGCGAGGTCTGGCTTTGGGCGCAGCCCGCTTTCTATTCAGGCCGATCGAGCCCCAGGAACTGCTGGCAGAAATAGAGGCCTGCCTGCGTGAGGTAAAGCCGCATGTCGAAAATATTGATCGTGGATGACAATCCTACCAATCGCAGTTTTCTGGTAACGCTCCTCGGGTACCGCGGCCACTCTCTACGGGAGGCGTCGGATGGCGCGGAGGCGCTGGCGCTGGTATCCGCCGAACGTCCCGACCTGGTGATCGCCGACATCCTGATGCCGACTATGGATGGTTATGAGTTCGTGCGCCGGTTGCGAGCGGCTGCCGATATTGGCAGTACTCCGGTGATCTTTTGTACGGCACATTTCCGGGAGCGCGATGCGCGGGATCTTGCCCGCGAATGCGGCGTGGCACACGTGCTTACCAAGCCGTGCGAGCCGGAAACGGTGCTGCTGGCCGTCGACGCCTGCCTGGGAAATTCCGCGCCCGCGCCATCCGTGGCGGAGAGTTTCGACCGCGAGCACCTGCGCCTGCTGACGGATACGCTATCCGAGCAGACCGCCGAGTTCAAGGCCGTTAACCTCCGGCTGGAAGCGCTCATCGAGGTCGCCTTGCAACTCGCTTCAGAGTCCCAGCAGGATTGTTTGCTGGAAAAGTTCTGCCAGTCGGCTCGATCGCTCATGAGCGCCAGGTATGCAGTGGTCGGCATCGCGCCGGAGAACGGGCAATGCCTCGATTGCCTATATACATCCGGTGTCGATCTGGAAATCTACCCGTGCCTGAAGAATCCGCATGCGTCGCACGATGCGGTTGCCAGACTGATGGAAGGACGGCAGCCGGTTCGGATGCGCAACCCCGAGGGCAGTCCGGATACGCTCGGATTTCCACCAGACTTTCCGCCATTCGGGTCCCTGCTTGCCGCACCGATCGTTTCGCTGCATCGTTCTTATGGCTGGCTATGCCTGCTTCACCGGCTTGGAGCCGTGGAATTCAGCGCAGAAGACGAGCGGCTCGCCGGCATTCTGGCCGCGCTGGTGGGGCGCATCTACGAAAGCGGAAAAATGTCCGCGGCCGCCCAGCGGCACGCCGCCGAACTGGAACAGCAGATTGCCGAGCGCAAGCGGGCGGAAGAAGATCTGCGCCATTCCGAAGGTATTTACCGTCTCTTTTTTGAGGGCAATCCTTTGCCCGGTTGGCTCTACCACCCGGAGTCGCTGCGCTTCCTGGCTGTCAACGAAGCTGCGATCGGCCACTACGGGTATACCCGGGACGAGTTTCTCTCCATGACGATGAAAGACGTCCAGTCAGCCGGCGATGTCCCTGGCAAGCTGAAAAAGGTCTCCGCTGCCGCTTCCGGAGCGGATGAGAGCGATCGATGGCGCCATCGAAAGAAGGACGGCTCTATCATCGATGTGGCGATTGTCTCGCATTCCCTGGCGGATTCACGGTTGGCCAGGTTCGTACTGGTCCATGACATCACGGAGCAACTTCGTGTGGAGTCTGCGGCGCGAGAAGCCTCGGAGCGGCTGGACCTGGCATTGAGAGCTTCCCGGACGGGAGTCTGGACCTGGTATGTCGCCACCGGCCGCGTCGTCTGGGATGCATACACGTATGAGATTTTTGGCGTTCCTCCCGGCAGCTTCGGGGGTACGTTCGGGGGCCTGCTTAATCTCGTGCACCCGGAGGATCGCGATCGCTTATCGACCGAGGTCCGGCAAGTCAGTCAGGGTCACCCCGAGTTCGCCGTCGAATTCCGGGTGATCTGGCCGGATGGAAGCGTGCATTGCGTGGATGGACGCGGTCAGGCATTTTACGGCGAAGCAAGGCAATTGGTGCGTCTGACAGCACTCACTCGCGACATCACCGAAGCCAAACAGGCCGAAGAAGCGCTGCGGAGGAGCGAAGCCAGTTTGTCGCTTGCCCAGAGCATGGGGCA
Source organism: Bryobacteraceae bacterium (assembly GCA_041484525.1). Classification (GTDB taxonomy): domain Bacteria; phylum Acidobacteriota; class Terriglobia; order Bryobacterales; family Bryobacteraceae; genus JBGPHT01. The sequence continues at coordinate 11,992 of JBGPHT010000081.1, forward strand.
CCTGGGTAATTGGGAAGAGGACCTTGCCACCGGCGAGCTGGTGTGGTCCGCGGAGACCTTTCGCATCTTCGGACTCGATCAGGCTCACGCGCAGCCGAGCCGCCAATCGTTTTTCGAAAGAGTGCACCCGGAGGATCGCGGCCTCGTCGAAGTCAACGTGGCGGCGGCAGTAGCGGGCGTGCACGCGTATGACTGCGAACACCGCATTGTTCGCCCCAACGGCGATGTTCGTCTGGTCCACGAGCTCGCCAAACGGGTTCTCGACAGTTCCGGGGCGCCAATTCGCATCGTCGGAACTGTGCAGGACATCACCGATCACCGATCGCTGGAGGACCAGCTCCGGCAGGCGCAGAAGATGGAAGCCATCGGAAGATTGGCCGGTGGAGTGGCGCACGACTTCAATAATCTCTTGGGAGTTATTACCGGGTATTGTGATTTGCTTTCCAAGAACTCGCAGCTAACGGAAACCATCCGGAAGGGTTTATCGCAAATCCGGAAAGCGTCGGATCGGGCGGTCGATCTGACGAAACAACTTCTGGCGTTTAGCCGCCGTCAGATCATTCAGCCGCAAATCCTGGATCTCAACGGTGTCGTCGGAGGCGTGGAAGGCATGCTCCGGCGGCTGATCGGCGAAGATGTGGAACTGCAAGTCGTCCGCTTTCCAGAGCTGTGGAGCGTGAATGTGGATGCGGGCCAAATGGACCAAGTGCTCATGAATCTGGCGGTCAACGCGCGAGATGCGATGCCTGAGGGGGGGCGGATCACCATCGAAACGGCCAACATCGAGTGGCACGGCGGCCAGGTGGAACACCGTGATGTGCCGCCTGGGCCCTATGTGACGATGGCGCTAAGTGACACGGGCTCTGGCATGGATGATGAGATTAGATCTCATATTTTCGAACCTTTTTTTACGACAAAGGAACAAGGCAAGGGCACCGGCCTGGGGTTATCGACCGTATATGGCATCGTGAGGCAGAGCGACGGACACATCTGGGTTTACAGCGAAGTCGGTGTTGGCACGACCTTCAAGATCTATTTGCCAGCGCTCCGGGAGGCCCGCCCAGTTGTCCAGGCGGAAGCCGTTTCAGGCCCTCCGGTTCAGCGAACGGGTACTGTGCTTGTGGTCGAGGATCAGGACCTGTTCCGCGAGATGATCCAAAACGTGATGGAGCAGAGCGGCTATCGGATATTGGTGGCCCAAAGCGGTGATGAGGCGTTACGGATTTGTGCGGGGCAATCGAATTCCATCGACCTTGTGTTAACCGATGTCGTCATGCCCAAGATGAGTGGGACCATGCTCGCGGAACAAGTGGTGGCTCTGTACCCCAGGATGAAGGTGCTCTTTATGTCCGGTTACGCGGACGACGCCATCGTGCGTCACGGCATTTTATCTCCCCAAACCGAGTTTCTCCAAAAGCCTTTTACGGCTCACAGCCTATTGCACAAGGTACAGGCGGTTCTCGATTCGTAGGCGGAACGCCGCCCTATCCATCCAAAATCGCCCGGGCCGCCCGCTCGCCGGTCGCCATGGCGCCGTGCACGGTGCCCGCGTGGCCGGCGGCGTTCGCGGCCTCGCCGGCGAAGTAGAGCGTGTCCTCGATGGGGTCGCCGAACTGCTGCTGCGCCTCCAGGCCACCGGCGCGCACGTAGCTGTAGGCGCCGCGCGAGAACGGATCGGCGCTCCAGTTGTGCGCGTGCCAGCCTTCGAGGTGGCCGGCCACCGTGGTTTCGTCCGTGCGCAGCAGGCGCGCCAGCGTGCGCAGCGTGCGCGGGAGCCACTCGGACGGGTCTTCGGCGGCGTACGCTTCGGCCTGCGGGCCGCCGGTCCAGCCGGTGAGGACGGGGGTGCCGGCGGGCGTCTGCGTCCACCAGGTGGGCATCCAGTCCTCGTCCGAGAAGAGGAAGCTGGCGCCTTCCAGGTCCTGGCGATCTTTCCAGAAGGCGCGGCGGAAGCGCAGCGTGATGCGCGCGGCGTGACCCATGGCGATCGATTGGCGCGCTGCGTGGAGGGGCTCGGGCTCGGGAGTGAATTGAATGGCGCCGCACTCGCCGGGGCGCGCCTGGAGCACGCCCAGCGGGACGGTTACGATGGCGCGCGGCGCGTACAGCCGCAGCGGACGGCCGAAAGCCCGGGCGGCGATTTCGACATGCAGACGGCGCCAGCGGACCGACTCTACCACCGTGCCGAAATGCGTGTGCACGCGCCCGGCGCCCGCGTCGGCGTCGGCGCCCAGCCACTCGAGAAGCGCGCCGTAGCCGCGCTCGAAACGAAACGTGCGGTGGCCCTCGATCTGCTTTTGGGCCTCATCGATTTTTGCCAGGGAGCGCACGCTGACCAGTTCGGGACGCGCGGCGTGGAAGCCCGCGACGAAGCCGCATGCCCAGCGGCGCAGATTCCGCGACGTGGTGGCGCGCTCGATGAATTGTTGAAACGGCTGTTCGGGCGCAGCCGCCATCGGTTCGAGGACGCGCCCCACGGCTTCGAATTCGCAGGCGGGCTCGGCCTTGGCCGGACCGGGGAAGCGCTGCCCGGCCAGAAATTCGACGGCCGTCAAGCGGGCGGATTCGATGGCATGCCAGATCTCCGGCGGCTTGCCGTGAATGAATTCGGCGCCCAGCTCGACGGGGCCGGGCCAGAGCGGATCGTAAACCGTGTGGATGCGGCCGCCGATGCGCTGGCGAGCTTCAAGCACAGCGACAGCCATGCCGGCGCGGGAGAGCAAGCGCGCGGCTGAGAGTCCCGAGACACCGGCGCCGATAACGATCACGTCCGGGTGACGGTCCACGCTTTTCACTGTAGCGCAGGGCGCGCTGGACGGTTTTCAGGGAGCGATCAGGCCGGCGCGGATAGCGTACCGGACCATGCTGGCGGTCTCGTGGACGCCCAGTTTCTCGAGAATGCGGCTGCGGTGCGAGTCGGCCGTCTTGTAGCTGATGCCGAGCTGGGCCGCCGCCTCCTTGGTCGATTTGCCTTCCGCGATGAGCACCAGAACCTGCCGCTCGCGCTCCGTGAGCGCAAATACCAGCCGGACCGAATTTTCATCGGGAGTGAACAGAGCCCGCTTGCGGTCCGTGATGTCCAAGGCCGTGCCGATGTAACCCGCGAACTGGCTATCCGGTTCGAAGAAGGGAGAGCCCACCTCTTCGATCCACGTGTACTCGCCGCCGCCGCGCTGCAACCGGAATTGCATGCGGAACGGTTGGCGCGCCGCAAACGATCGCAGGTAGGTTTCCAGGCAAAGGTCACGGTCGTCCGGGTGCAATCCGTCGGTCCAGCCGTTGCCGAGCTCCGCGTCCATGGCGCGCCCGCGAAATTCCAGCCAGGCGCGGTTAAAGAACGTGCATAGTGTATCGGGGCCGGACATCCAGACCATCACCGGTGAGGCATCCACCAGGCGACGGAAACGGATCTCGGCGGCGTGCACGCGCTGTCGTTCGCTGGCCAACTCGGACTCGAGCTGCGCCAAGCGTTCGCGGAGTGCACCAGCTTCTTCGGTTTGTTTACCAGGAGACATTAGCGAAAGGTCCATCCAATCTTATGATGCCGTGTGAATAGCCGTAAAGTACCAAAATAGTTGATGTTACCCTTAGTTAGCTCTAGTGGAAACGCGGGTATCGCCGTTCGAAGCCCAGGTAAAAGCCTGAGTCGATTACACTTCATTGGAACTTTTGCGGTGATTCGGGGAACTATGGATAGATCGCGATGAAGGAAAATTCGCCACCGAGCGACGAAGACCTGCTCATCGGCGTGCGTTCCGGAGACGAAGAGGCCTTTCTGACGCTGTATCGCCGGCGGCAGGCAGCCATCTTCCGGTTCGCCCTTCACATGAGCATGTCGCCGGCGCTGGCGGAAGACGTCACGCAGGAGGTATTTCTCGCGCTGCTGCGGGAAGACTGCGGATACGACTCGGCGCGTGGAGTGCTGGCCGCGTACCTGTTTGGGATTGCGCGCAAGCTGGTGCTGCGGCACTTGGAGCGGGGGCGCACCAGCATCGCGATCGACGTGGATACGGAAGACGTGCTTCCGGAACTGGCGGTGCATGCCGGTACGCTCGAGAATCTGACCCGGAAGGAAGGGATCGAGGCGCTGCACAAGGCGGTGCTGGCGCTGCCGCGGCGCTATCGGGAAGTTGTGGTGCTGTGCGACCTGGAGGAATTGGACTACGCCGATGCGGCGGTGGCGCTCGGCTGTCCGATCGGGACGGTGCGGTCGCGGCTGCATCGGGCACGCGCGCTGCTGCTCGACAAATTGAGCCAGGAGCGCGGTCTGCGGCCGTCCATGGGCGCGTTGAAGCCGGCGAGGTGTTTCATATGAACTGCGAGGAATTCCGATTGAACTTGCACCAGGAGGCGCGGTATCCGGGCGCCCGGTTGCGGGACCACGCCGGTGCGTGCCGGGAGTGCGCCGCGCTGCTCGAGCGGGAACAGGCGCTGGTGGCCGGCTTCCGCGCGTTGGCCGCTGAATGGAGCGGCGTAGAGGCGCCGGGCGTCGTGGAGCGGCGGTTGGTGGCGGCCTTTCGCGGCCACGCCGGTCTGGCAGCGGTGCGGGCGAAGCGGCCCTGGTGGGTGCCGGTGGTGACCTGGGGGACGGCGGCTGCGGCGGTGGCCGTGATGGCTCTGTTCCTGGTGCGCGGCAAGCAGCCGGAGCCGGCGCGGCGCGTGATTCCGCGCGGCGTGGAACTGGCGATGGTGCTGCCCGGCGATCCCAATTTGGCAACGGCCCAGATGTATGCGGACGGGGATTTCATTCCGCTGCCGAGTGCGTCGGGGATGGAGCCCGGCGAAGAGGTGAACCTGGTGCGCGTGGAACTGCCGCGCTCTTCCATGATTGCCCTGGGCTTCACGGTGAGCGCGGAGCGGGCCGCGGAGCCGGTGGAGGCGGATGTGATGCTGGGATTGGACGGCGTGGCCCGTGCGGTGCGGTTTGTGGACGAATAACAAAGGAGCAATGGACATGCGGATACGGATGATGTGGATGGGGCTGGCGGCGATGGTGGCCGTGGCCAGCGCGCAAGGGCCGGGACCGGGCCGCGGACGCGGTGGATTCGGACCTCCGCCGCCGGGAGGGCCGGGCATGGGCGGCGCGCGCCTGATCGGCGCCGAAGCCGGAATGCCTGGGCGCGTGGTGAAGAACGCGCCGTATTCGGCCGATGTGGTCACGGAAAGCACGCACGCGCTGGCGGACGGCAACCGGATTCACCAGACCAACACAACGCGCGTTTATCGCGACAGCGAAGGGCGCACGCGGCGAGAGAATTCGCTGGCGTCGCTGGGCGGTCTCGCGCCCGGCGGCAATCTGCCGCAAATGGTGTTCATCACCGATCCGGTGGCGGGCGCGAACTACGCGTTGAACGCGAAAGATCGCACGGCGACCAAGAGCGCGTGGCACGGCGGCGGGCGGGGCGGTCCTTCTCCGGACCGGTCTCTGTCGCCGCGGCAAGCGGATCCGGGTAGGCAGCAGGACGCGATGCGTTCGCGGCGCGCGCAGGATCCGAATCTGAAGACGGAATCGCTCGGCCAGCAAAGCATCGAGGGCGTGTTGGCAACCGGTACGCGCTCCACGTACACGATTCCGGCCGGACAGATGGGCAACGAGCAGGCGATGCAGATCGTCAGCGAGACCTGGTATTCGACCGAGTTGCAGACGGTGGTGTTGTCGAAGCGGACCGACCCGCGCTCGGGCGACTTCGTCACGCGCATGACCAACGTGAGCCGCAGCGAGCCGTCGCGCATCCTATTCGACGTGCCGGCGGATTTCAAAGTCTCGGAAGCTTCCGGTTTTCCGAGACGGGGCGGTCCACCCGCCGTGGCGAAGTAGCACGGAATTCTATGTGAAAGAATTCGGCGATGCTCGGGCATCTCCGAATTCTTTCACCCTTCCCGGCCCCCCTTTTTCTGCCTTTTCCCTCATTTTGTGCGTAATCGCACTCTATCCATGAGATCTAGAGGTACTGAATCAAATGTTATAGGCGTATCGTACTGTATATGGCCATACTTAGGTTATGTCCCGAACCGTTATCCAATGGCTGCGAGGCGCGATGACCGAGCGTGATATCGAGCGGCGGCCACCCGGCAGCGTGGAAGAAAGCGACGCAGAGAGACTTCGCTGTGAAGTGGAGCGGGCAACCGCGGAATTGAAGCGCGCGGAGGGCGAGAACATGCGGGAACAGGCTGCCCAACGCCTGCGAGTAGCCCTCGAACGTTTCAACCGCAGCATCGCGCCACGCAAGCGCGCCGGCTAAGCGCCACCTACGTCGCCCTCTGTCGCCGAGTCATCTCGCCGGCGCTGACCTCTTCTACGTGTGTGGCGATCCACCAGGAGTTGCCGGCTCTGCGATCGCGACGTGGTTTTGATAAGGGCCGCGGCGGGCGGCGTATTCGGTGGGACTCATGCCGGCGAAGGCGCGGAAGTCGTGAATGAAATGCGGCTGGTCGAAGTAGCCGCAATCGAGTGCCACATCCGTCCATTCGACGCGCTTCCCCGCCCCGATCAGGCGCAGCGCCTGCTGGAACCGGCGGACGCGGCAGAAGCGCTTGGGCGTCATTCCCACCTCGTTGCGAAAGCGCTCGATGAACCGGCGCGCGCTCATCCCGACACGGCCTGTGACTTCCCCAATCGTGCCCACGCGCGGTCCGCGTTTGAATTCATCGAGCGCATAGAGGACAGCGGGATGGCGCTCCGGAACGCGCGCCACCCGTTCCGCCAGCACCTGCTCGAGGATGCGCAGGCGGGCATTCGCGTCAGGCGCTTCGAGCAAGCGCTCGCGCCATTGCCCGCCGCCGCGCCGCCACACGTCGTCGAGCGGAACGTGCAGGCCCTCCACTTCGCCGGCCGGCATGCCGAGAAATGAACCCGCTCCGGCGGGATGAAACTCCGTACCCATCACCCACTGCTGCTCCGCCGTATCGATGACGAAAGACTCGGAGTGCGCGCCGACCAGCACGGTGCCGCTGAGAGTTTTCACGCGGCTGAGCTTGAACGAATCGTAGACGCGAGTGCGGTCGTCCGCCAGATTGATGATGAGGCCGATATCGCCATCCGGCAGGATGCGGTCGAAGGCGTGCGGCTGCGCGGGGCCGCGGCAATGCCACAGAAGCGCCACGAAGCGGTCGAGCGGCGCGCCCGGAATCCGGCTGTGGAACTCCATCGTCTCTCATGAAATCAGAATTCATTTACAATCACAACAGAGATGCACAAATCCTTCGTCCTGCTGGTACTGGCGGTCTGCGCCTTCGGCCAGAAGAAACCCATCACACTCGAAACCCTGAGCCAGGGCGGTCGCGGCGGCGGCGGACGCGGGGCGGGAGGGCCGGCCGCATGGGCACCCGACGGCAAGACATTTCTCGTACGCCAGGGCCGCAGCCTTTCGATCTACGACCCCGCCACCAAGACGTCGAAGCCGCTGCTTTCGACCGAGGAGATCGACGGCGCCGCGCTAGTCTTGCCGTCCGAGGATGGTCCCGTCGACTGGGTCAATCGCCGGGCGCGCACGGGCGGCATGGAGTGGGCGACGGGCAACGTGCTGCTCTATCCTGCGGGCGGAGACTTGTTCCTCATCCACGTGGATACCGGCAAGTGGGCACAGCTCACCAAGACGTCCGCGGCCGAAGTCGACGCCAAGCTCTCGCCCGACGGCAAGCTGGTGGCCTTCCGCCGCGGTTGGGATCTCTACACGCTCGACATCGCGACTAAGAAAGAGACGCGGCTTACGACCGGCGGATCGGAGACGCTGCACAACGGCAGCCTCGACTGGGTCTACCCCGAAGAACTGGATCTGGGAACCGCGTTCTGGTGGTCGCCTGATTCGAAATCGATCGCCTACATGCAGTTCGACATGAGCCGCGAGCCGCTTTTCCCGCACGAGGACATGCTGCGCACGCGCACGCTCTACGAACCTGAGCGCTACCCGCAAGCCGGCGAGAACAATCCCGACGTGCATGTGGGCGTCGTCCCCGCGGCCGGCGGGCCGACCCGCTGGCTGGATGTGGGGGATACGCGCGACTCCTATCCGATCGCGCGCGCCGGCTGGATGCCGAACTCGCGCGCGGTGTACGCCCTCCGCCTGAATCGAGTGCAGAACAAGCTCGAGATGCTGGCGATCGACGCGGAATCGGGCGAGCAGACGACGGTGTTCCGCGAGTCCGATCCACACTGGATCAATCTACAAGGCGACGTGCGGTTCCTGGCCGACGGCAAGCGATTCCTGTGGACCAGCGAGCGCGGCGGATACCGCCACATCTTTCTGTATTCGACCGACGGCAAGGACGTGAAGCAGTTGACGAAGGGCGATTGGGAAGTCACCGCGATCGACGCCGTGGACGAAGCCGCGGGGCACATCTTCTATACTTCGAGCGAGCCTTCGCACCTCGAGCGGCATCTGTACAGCATCAATCTGAGCGGCCAGGACAAGCGCGCGCTCACTCCCGCGGCGGGCACGCACAGCATCTCGATGGGACCGGGCGGCGCGTATTTTCTGGACACGTTTTCGAGCCTCACGTCGCCCGCCCGGACTACGTTGCACGCGGGCGACGGCAAGGAACTCGGCGTCTACCGCGAGGCCGACCGCACCCAACTGGAGCAGTACGAGATTCTGCCGACGGAGATCGTGAAGTTCAACGCGCCCGATGGCACCGTGCTCTACGGCCGTCTGATCAAGCCCGCCGGCTTCACGCCCGGCAAGAAGTATCCGGTGGTGGTCTCGGTGTATGGCGGTCCCGGCGTCGGACTGCCGGTGCGCAATTCCTGGCAAGGCGTGAGCCTCGACCAGGTGCTGGCGCACCAGGGATACGTGATCTGGCAGTGCGAAGACCGCGGCGGGATGGGCCGCGGCCACGGATTCGAGACCGCCATCTCGAGGAAACTCGGAGTGGCCGAACTGGCCGACCAGATGGCGGGCGTGAAGCATCTGATCTCGCTCGGATTCGCCGACCCCGCGCGCATCGGCATCCACGGCTGGAGCTATGGCGGCTTCATGACGCTCAACGCCATGCTCAATGCGCCCGACGTATTCCACGCCGGCTTCGCGGGCGCGCCCGTCACAAGTTGGCTCAACTACGACACCATTTACACCGAGCGCTACATGGGCCTGCCGAAGGAGAATCCCGACGGCTATCGCGATACCGCGCTGCCGGCGCGCGCCTCGAACCTGACCGGGAAACTGATGGTGGTGCACAATTTCGAGGACGACAACGTGCTCTTCCAGAACACGCTGCAGATGACGAATGCGCTGCAACTGGCCGGTAAGCAATTCGAGATGATGCTCTATCCGCAGAAGTCGCACGGCGTGAGCGGCGCCGCGTCGCGCCAGATGAACCAGATGATGATCGACTTCTTCGACCGCTCGTTGCAGTAGCGATGAAGCGCGCCGCCAGGAAGGCACCCACACCCGCCCCGAAAGCGCGCGTGGACATTCGCCCGTACGCTCTGGCGCTGGGAGCGGTCCTGCTCCTGACTCTGCTCGCCTATTCCAACTCGTTCCGCACCGGCTTCCCTTTCGACAACGAGAACATCATTCTGCGCGACACGCGCATTCAGGCCGCCACACCCGAAAACATCCAGCTCATCCTGCACCACGATTACTGGTTCCAGACCTCGACCAGCAGCCTCTACCGGCCGCTCACGACTCTCAGCTATCTTTTCAATTACGCGATCCTGGGAGAGGCCAACCACGCGGCCGGCTACCATGCGCTCAACCTGGCGCTGCATGCCGCGAACATCGCCCTGGTCTACCTGCTCGGCCTCCTGCTGCTTCGAGACGTGATGCCGGCCGCGTGCATGGCGGCGCTGTGGGCGGTGCATCCGGTGCTTACAGAATCCGTCACCAATATCGTGGGACGCGCCGACCTGCTGGCTGGCCTGGGCGTGCTCGGCGGGCTCCTCTGCCACGTCCACGGCGCTCAGGCGACGGGCCGCGCGCGCTGGCTGTGGACGGGCGGCATCGCGCTCGCCTCCGCCATCGGCATCTTCTCAAAGGAGAACGCCGTAGTGCTGGTCGCCGTCATGGCGATCTACGATTTCACCTGGCCGGCGGCCGCGCGTTGGAGAGCCCGCATCGCCGGATACGCCGCCGCCATCGTCCCCATGCTGGTGTACTTCCAGATGCGCGCCGCGGTTCACGCGACACTTCCCACCTCGGAGGTGCCATATCTGGACAATCCGCTGGTGGGGGCGGGCTTCCTGGCTGGCAGGCTGACCGCGGTGAAAGTGATCGGCAAGTATTTTGCGCTGCTGGTCTGGCCGATGAACCTGTCGAGCGATTACGGCTACAACCAGATTCGCGTAGCGGCGTGGAGCGCGCTGCCGGCGCTGGCGCTCTGCCTGGCTCTTGCCGCCGCGGCCATTTGGTCGTGGCGCCGCAACCCGCCGGTCTGCTTTTTCATCGCCTTCTTCTTCGCCACGCTGGCGCCCAGGGCCAACCTCGCGATTCTGATCGGCACTATCATGGCGGAACGGTTCCTCTACCTTCCCGCCATCGGCTTCGCGGGTTGCCTGGTGGTCGGCATCACGGCCGCGGCGAAGCACTGGTCCCTCCCACCGCGGACTGTGCCCGCGATGGTAGGCGCGATCTGCCTGCTGTTCGCCGCACGCACCTTCGCGCGCAACTTCGACTGGTTCGACGACCAGACCCTGCGAGCCGCCACCATCCGAGTCTCACCCGATTGCCACCGGCCGCACTCCTCGCTCGCCAACACCCTGATCGGCGCGGGTCCGGCGCGGATCGACGATGCGATTCGCGAGGCCGATCGTGCACTCGCCATCCTCGCCGATGTGCCCGACGTCCGCAACGCGACGTACGACTACGCGATCGCCGGCACCTGCTACCGCGCCAAAGCCGACACGCTGGCCGGGACCCCCAATGCCGCCCCGTGGTATCAGCGATCGATCGAAAATCTCGAGCGCGCGCGGCGCATCGACGAAGCCGAGATTGTGCGACTCCGCGCCATCAATGAGGCCGAAGGCAAGCACGTGGGGCTCGCCGGATCCTATCTGGTCTACCTGGAGTTGGGCCGCACGTACATGCGGATTTCCGATACCCGGCGCGCCATCGAGGCATTCGATCACGGGCGCGGGCTGCGGCCCGATATCGAGTTCTTCGAGGAAATGGCCGCGGCTTATCACGCGGCGCACGATCCACGACAGGCGGAAATCACGCTGCTCGAAGGCGTGGTGGCGAACCCTGCCTACACCCGCTTGGCTGCCGGATTGCCCGCTCTCTATCGCGAATCGGATCCGGAGAGCTGCGCGCTGCGGGGGTCGGGGAGATCGCTCGATCTCGACGTCACCTGCCCGCTGGTGCGCCGACAGATCTGCGTTGCGGCGCACAATGTAGTGGCGTTGCACCGGCGCCGCGGCGACGGTCCGTCCGCAGCCCGCGCCAAGCGCAACGCCGTCGTCGAACTGGGATGTCCGGCGCAGATGGTCGAGTGATGCCGAAGAAGTGTTAGCCGCAGATGGACGCCGATCGACACCGATAACACAAGCCTTTTTTATCCGCGTGTATCCGTGTCCATCAGGTGCGCCAATGTTTTTTCCTGGCGCCGCCGTTCCATCAGGACCACATCGCGCCACCGCCCATCGACGCAGCCGATCCGTTCGCGCGTCCCGACTATGCGGAATCCGGCGCGCCGGTGCAGCGCGATGGACGCAGCGTTCTCGGGAAAGATGCCCGCCTGCAGCGTCCACACACCGTGGGCTTCCGATTCCGCGACCAGCGCGCGGAGAAGCTCCGCTCCGAGACCCTTCCCGCGCGCCCGCTGCGCCACATAGATGCTGACTTCGGCGACGCCCGCATACACCACTCGCGCCGACACGGGACTGAGCGCCGCCCAGCCGACGACTTCGCCGTCGACGCGCACCACCAGACGGCAGGTCTTGAGATGCCCCGCGTCCCACCGCTCCCACTCGGGCGCCGCGGTCTCGAACGTGGCGTTACCTGTGGCGATGCCTTCGAGGTAGATGGCGCGCACCGCGGGCCAATCGGCGGCGGTCATCGGGGCGACGTCCATTAAGGACAGTGTAAGGGAACCGCGCGCTATCCTAAGCTTTCGATGACGAGCCTGTGGGCGCTGCTCCGCCACAACCACAACTACCGCAACACGTGGCTGGCGCAGGTGGTCAGCGAAACCGGCGACTACTTCAACAACATCGCCGTCTTCGCGCTGGTGATGGAGAAGTCGGGCTCGGGCCTGGTGGTCTCGGGCGTGATGCTCTCGCGCGCGATACCCGCTATGCTGGCCGGCCCGGTCGCAGGCGTGGTGCTCGACCGGCTCGACCGCAAGCAGATCATGATCGCGAGCGACCTGATCCGCGCCGCGGTCGCCTTAGCGTTTCTCCTGACCATCCATGAGCCCCGGCCGTGGCTGCTCTATACGCTCAGCGCGCTCCTCATGTTCGCCTCGCCATTCTTCACCAGCGGACGCGCCGCCATCCTCCCCACCATCGCCACCGCGGACGAACTGCACACCGCGAACTCCCTTACCCAGACTACGCAATGGGCCACCCTCACTGCCGGCACGCTGCTCGCGGGGTTCAGCGCCGCCGCGCTCGGCTACCACTGGGCCTTCATCATTAATTCGCTCTCGTTTGTTTTTTCGGCTGGGGCCATCTGGCGCATCCACGTCCCCGAGGGGTTTCGCGTCCGGCGCGAAGGGACCGCGGCGCTGCGGCCCTGGCACGAATACCGTGAGGGTCTCGCGTACATGCGGTCGGTGCCGCTGATGGCCGGGATCGCACTGATCTCGGTGGGATGGGCGCTCGGCGGCGGCGCGGCGCAGATCCTGTTCGCCCTCTTCGGCGAGCAGGTGTTTCACCGCGGCGCGGCGGGAATCGGCTCCATCTGGGGATTCGCCGGCATCGGTCTGCTGGCCGGCGGATTTCTAGGCCACTGGGTGGGGACGCGGGCGGATTTCGCCGGGTACAAGCGTGCGGTGACCATTTCGTACGTCGTCCACGGCGTGACCTATATGTTATTCAGCCAGGCCGGATCTTACACGGCCGCGCTGATCTGGATGATGTTCTCGCGCGTCGGCATGGCCGTCACGAGCGTGCTGAACAACGCGCAACTTCTGCGCCACACGCCCGACCAATTCCGCGGCCGGGTCTTCGCCACCATGGAATCGCTGCGCTGGTCGGTGATGATCGCGTCCATGGCGGCCGCGGGCATCGCGACGCAATTCACAGGGCCCAGAACAATCGCGCTGGCAGCGGGTGCTTTCGGCGTAGTGACGGCGATCGCGTGGGCGTGGCTCGACCCGAAGGAGCCGTAAGACGGGGACTAGCGATTCAGTCTCCCGTACTTTCGGAGCACTTCCTGCAGGCGATCGTGCGGCAACGCGAAAACCTTGTGGCCGTCAACACCGGTCATGGTCTCGGCGCCGACCATAGCATTAATGATGCCTTCCTCGGTGGCCTGCACCGTGGCTTCGAACACCGGGTTCAACGAGTCATTCGGCAGCATCTTCACATCGACTGCGCCGCGCGTGCCGGCTGCTTGCGCGTTGGCCGTGGAAAATGCGATGAACAGGTCGCCCGACCCGTTCCCGGAAGTCGAACCCGTCCGCGCCAACCCCATGGTCGCGCGGCGCGCCAGACGCTTGGCCTGGTGGGGCAGCAGCGGCGCGTCCGTCGCCACCACGATGACGATCGATCCCATGTCTTCGTGATATTCCGGCCGCACGCTGGCGATCGGCGTGCCTTCCGCGATCTCCTGACCCACCGGGAGCCCGCCGATCCGCAACTGCCGCCGGCTGCCGCAATTGCACTGCACCAGCACTCCCACCGTGTAGCCGCCCTGCTGCGCGGAGAGCTTGCGCGAAGCCGTCCCGATGCCGCCCTTGAAGCCGTAGCAGATCATGCCCGTGCCGCCGCCTACATTGCCCTCGGGTACCGGCCCGCGCGCTGCGCTTTCAACGGCCGCCGCCACGTCCTCCGGCTTGACGTGAAATCCGTTGATGTCGTTCAGGAAGCCGTCGTCTCCGCCACCAGCGGGTAAGCGTAGAAGCCGCCATCGAAGGTATTCGTCCCGGGCTTGCGATGGTTCTTCACCAGCCATCCGAGAAAGCTGTCGCGTACCACACCCACGCTATGCGTGTTGGCGATCAGCACCGGCCCGTCGAGGAATCCCGACTCCTCCAGCCACGGCGTGCCCGTCATCTCGCCGTTGCCGTTCTGCGAGAACCAGCCGCCAAATACCGGGTCGGACGACGCCTTTCCGCGCGGCCAGACCGCCGTTACCCCGGTGCGCACCGGTCCCTGGCCGACGACGAGCATCCCGTCGCCCGTGATCAACGTGCGATGGCCCACCTCGACGCCCGGTACATCGGTGATCGCGTTGAGCGGCCCGGATGCGCCCTCGAAAGGGACGCCCAGATCGCGCGCCCTCGGTTTCGTCTGCGCCGCCAGCGCGAGGCAGCCGGCAATCGCCAACAGTACTGAGCCAATGGTCATAGCGTGGCGATCATAACACGCGAAAAACTTAGGACCTTAGTTCCCTCGTGCTGCTGCCGCATCAGCCGATAAGCACATCAGGGAGAAGCTTTTGGAAACGACGCCGGGCGAAGTGCAAATGGCACTCGCCGAACCGCAATCCGCCGAACCTTTCGAACCTGAAAGCCGGAACCACGCCATTAAGGTGCTGGCCGCTGAGGACAATCCCGTTTACCTGAGATTGTTGCGCGGCATGCTGGACAAATGGGGCTACGAAGTAGTGGTGGCGCACGACGGCAACGAAGCCTGGAAGGCGCTCGAGGGCCCCGACGCCCCGCGCCTCGCCATTCTCGATTGGATGATGCCGGGGATGGATGGCGTCGAAATTTGCCGCCGGTTGCGCGCCAGCGGCCGCGAGCCTTACGTTTACATTCTGCTGCTGACCGCGCGCACCGATACGGAAGACCTGGTGGAAGGCATCGAGGCGGGCGCCGACGACTACCTCATCAAGCCCGCCAAGCCCCACGAACTCAAGGCCCGCCTGCGTGCCGGGCGCCGCATCCTCGAACTTCAGGAACAACTGGTGCAGGCGCGCGAGGAACTTCGGGAACAGGCAACGCACGACGCTCTGACCGGTCTTCTGAATCGGGCCGCCGTTTTTGACGCACTACAAACCGAACTCGTCCGGGCCAGCCGCGAGCGCCGCCCGATTTCTGTCCTGATGGTGGATCTTGACTT
This sequence comes from Bryobacteraceae bacterium, assembly GCA_041484525.1. Lineage (GTDB taxonomy): Bacteria > Acidobacteriota > Terriglobia > Bryobacterales > Bryobacteraceae > JBGPHT01. The sequence continues at coordinate 27,155 of JBGPHT010000081.1, forward strand.
CTTCAAACAGATCAACGATACGCACGGGCACCAGAGGGGCGACAGCGTGTTGAACGAGGCCGCGCAGCGCATGAAGTCCTGCGCGCGCCGGTACGACTCTCTCGGCCGCTACGGAGGCGAAGAGTTTCTCATCGTGCTCCCCGGATGCGACGGCGCCGCAGCCTTGGCGCAGGCCGAGCGTCTTCGCGAATCCCTCGCGTCGACGCCCTTCACTGCCAGCGCGGGGGCGGTCCGCGTTACCTGCAGTATCGGCATCTCCTGGCGCGCCGAGCCTTCGCCCGGGGATACCGACGGGCTCATCCGCGAGGCCGACGAAGCCCTCTACACGGCAAAGCATCGCGGCCGCGACCGGGTGGTGGCATTCTAGGTAGGTGCTGCGGCGCCGCTCCGATTCCCTCAAGCTGTGGATTGGCCAGTTCATCTCCCAGATCGGCTCGCACGTCACCCGCGAAGGGCTGCCTCTGGCCGCGGTGCTGGTGCTGGGAGCAACGCCGCTCCAGATGGGTCTGCTCAACGGAGCCGGTGGCGCCGCCGTCCTCGCCTTCGGCCTCTTCGCAGGCGCCTGGGTCGACCGGCTCCGCCGCCGGCCCATCCTCATGGTGACCGACATTGGCCGCGCATTGCTGCTGGCGTCGATCCCGGCCGCCGCGCTTTTCCACCGGCTCACCATGACCCATCTTTACTGCGTGGCCGCAGCCGCCGGTCTCATGACGGTTCTCTTCGACGTCGCCTACCAGGCCTACGTGCCCTCGCTCGCGGAAGGCAGCCTGCTCGACATCAACAGCAAGCTGGCGATGGGCGAATCCGTGGCCGAGGTCGCGGGCCCCGGACTCACCGGCATCCTGGTGCAGTGGCTCACCGCGCCAATCGCCATCGCGGTCGACGCCGCTTCCTACCTGGTGTCCGCCTTCTCGCTCGGCCTGATCCGTACACCTGAATTGCCGCCCAAGCGCCACGAGTCGCCGCATATCTTCCGCGAGATCGTCGCCGGCCTGCGCGCCTCCTGGGGGGACCCGATCCTCCGCGCCCTCCTCGCCCGCACCGCCCATGTGTCGCTGTTCGGTGGAATACTTGGGAGCCTGTATGTGATCTTTGCCGTCGGCATCCTCGGCATCAGCCCGGCGCTCTTCGGCCTGATTATTTCCGCCGGTGGCGGCATGGCACTCCTGGGCGCGCTTATCACCAGGCCGCTGGTGCGCCGTATCGGAGTCGGCCCCTCCCTAATTGGCGCGGCCGCCATCTCCGGAGTCGTGTGCTTCTCCATCCCGTTCGCCCATGGCCCGGTGTCCCTCTGCGCACTCTACCTCCTGGCCGGCCAGCTCGGCGATGCCGGCTGGACCGTCTACAGCATCAACGAGCTCAGCCTCCGCCAGTCCGTCGCGGCGCCGGATGTCCTGGGCCGGGTCAATTCCGCGACGCAACTCCTGTTCCATGGCCTGATTCCCGTCGGCGGGTTGGCGGGCGGCGCACTGGCACAGATTATCGGGGTTCGTCCGGCGCTGTTCGTCGGGTGCACTGGATTCCTCTTGTCGACCGCCTGGCTCATCTTCTCGCCGATTCGCCGCCTGCGTGAGCTGCCTGGCCCGGCACGACGGTAATTTTAGTCTTGACCAATAATACCGTCGAGCGCTACAATTCCGGCATGGCCGCCGCTGTCCAGGTGATCCAATCCGCCGCCGCCGCCGAAAAGTTGCTCAAGCCGGAGCGCCTTCGCATCCTCGAACTCCTGACGGAGCCCGATTCCGCGTCCGGCATCGCCCGCCGGCTCTCGCTCCCCCGCCAGACCGTCAATTATCACCTCCGCGAACTGGAGAAGGAGGGCTTCGTCGAGTTCGTCGAACACCGGACGAAAGGCAATTGCCTGGAGCGTGTCCTGCGTGCCGCCGCCCGGTCCTACATCGTCTCGCCGCAAGCCCTGGGCGCGCTCGGCGCCGATCCCGCCCAGGTGCGCGACCGGTTCTCCGCGGCCTACCTGGTTTCCGCCGCGGCCGGCGCCATCCGCGATGTATCCGTCCTGCGGCAGCGCGCCGATAAGGCCGGGAAAAAGCTGGCGACGCTCACCGCCGAGACCGAAATCCGTTTCGCCACCGCCGAGTCGCGCCGGGAATTTGCGGAAGAACTGCTGCACTCCGTAGCGCGGCTCACGCTCAAATACCACAATGACCAAGCACCCGGCGGCCGGTCGTTCCGCTTCCTGCTCGCCGGCTTCCCGATGGTTGCCAAACTCGAACCGGCCGACGACGCGCCGGTGAACCTGGAGTAGCCATGTCTCGATCGCACGAAACCCGCATTGTGATTGACGCCCCGATAGAAGAGGTCTGGAAGTCGATCGCCGAAGCCGGCGCCCTCGCCCGATGGTTCGCCCCCCAGATGACCGTGGAGCCTGGCGCCGGTGGTTCCATGCTGGCCGACTGGGGTCCCGGCCTCGCCTGGAAAACCGCCATCGAAGTCTGGGAGCCGAACCGCCACATTCGCCTGTCGGAGACGCGCGACCATGTGATGAGTTCCGCGCCGGGCGAGCAGAAGCTGGAGCCCTGCCGCCTGATCCAGGACTGGTATCTCGAGTCCGAAAATGGCAAGACGGTTCTGCGCCTGGTCCACTCCGGTTTCGGCTCATCCGCCGATTGGGATACCGAATACTTCGGCACCAAATACGGCTGGGCGAGCTGTTTTCTACGGCTGAAACACGTCACCGAATACCACCGTACCGAGCCGGTCCACAACGGAATTCTGACGCACCTCTGCGACGTGCCATGGGAAGAAGCTTTGGGCCGCATCGAGACCGTTCTTCCGGCGCGCGCCGAAATCGCGCTCCGGGAAAAATACCACCTCAGCGCGATCCTCCACGCGCAAAACGGATCGATCCTGACGATCAGCCTCCAACCCACACCCGCGGGGACTGTTGTCTACGTCGAGTACCTCCTATTCGAACTCACCCCGGCAGCCATCGACGCCTTCAAAGACTTTTGGCGTAGCCAATTGACCCTCTTCCCGGCCCCATCGTGAGTCCCGCGCGAAGCATTTGATACAATGAATCACACGCCCACGCGGTGAGGTGCGAGAGCGGTTGAATCGGGCGGTCTCGAAAACCGTTGAACCTTTGCGGGTTCCGTGGGTTCGAATCCCACCCTCACCGCCAGAGCACTCCGAAGGCTCAAATCTCATTCGCCCGCCGGTCCTTACGCTGGCCGGCCACCGTGCTTGGTTCCCGATGCCGCCGAAAATGAAGGCTGGCAAACCCGCACGGCTTGTCCGTATCGTGGTAGCCGAGCACACTCACATGGGAGTCAGGAGGCAGGCGGCACCTGTGGCTGGAAATCGCTTGCACGGATTTCGTTTGACAGGGCTCCGGGCGAATGTTACGATTTTTCAACACAGAGCACAACCTGTCATTGCGCTATTTGCAACGCCCGCCGCTCAGGGTGAAGCGTATGTCCTTGAAGACCCATGGGTTGACTGGTGATTCGGAATCGGGTCGTCGGGCACACCACCAGTAGCTCTTCTCGAATAGTGTGAGATCGTTCGCCGGAGGTGATCGATGCAAGCGTTTGCTAGAAAGTGCTGCTCAACTTTCTCTACAGCCATTCTGATTCTGTGCTGGATTTCCGGGGCCTATCCCGTATCGGCGCAAACCGGAACCACGGGAACCATCACCGTCATCGTTCACGATCTCTCCGGCGCCGTCATTCCGGACGCCACGCTGGAACTCCGGGATCGAGGCACGAACGATGTGCGAAACGGTGCGACCCAGCAAAACGGCGCGTACACATTTCCCAACCTGCCGTTTGGGCAGTACCAATTGAACGTCACCGCCAAGGGCCTTCAACGGGCAGTGTTCGAGTCGGTGCAGGTACAGACAGGCCGCGCCACGGAGATCAGAGCGACGATGCAGGTCGGCGGCTCCACCGAGACGGTACAGGTAGTTGCCGACGAGCCTCCGCTGGTCGAAACCGCCTCCACCGTGCTTGCCACGACCATCCACGAAACAGGTGGTGGGCCTGCCGATTCAGGGACGCAACGTCTTTAACCTGGCATTCACGGCGCCGGGTTTCGCCACCACTCCCCTGGCAGTAGTCAGTCAGACCACCCTCTCGCAAGGTCCTCAGGACAACACCATCCCCACGAGCGGCACCTACAACAACCTGCCGGGCGCGGCGATCGTTGGTGCAACCCTGGATGGCGTTCCCGGAATCAGCAACCGGTTCAAGAGCGCCGGCTTCTCTTATGGCGCTGTGGTGGTTCAGCCGCGCCTCGAGAATATCGCGGAGATGACGGTTCAGACCAGTCAGATGGACCTGAGCGGCGGCGCTGGGACCTCCTCACTCCAAATCAGCATGGTTACGCGGCGCGGAACGAATACTTATCACGGCCGCCTTTTTGAGGATTTTCGCAATACCGCGCTCAACGCCAATACGTGGATCAATAACGCCAACCGGCTATCGAGGAACATCATCAAGCTGAATGATTTTGGTGGCAGCATCGGCGGTCCCATTCTCAAGAACAAGCTTTTCTTCTATGCAAGCATGGCGGCATCCATTGCTCCTCTGTCGAGGATCTCGAGCGCCACGGTTCTCAGTCCATCAGCCCAACAAGGAATCTTTACTTACAGGACAGCAAGCGGGGCTACACAGACGGCAAACGTGCTTCAGATTGCGGGCGCCGCCGGCTATCCGTCGCAGGTGTTGAGCAGTATCGCCGGCCAGTTCACCAAGATCAACAGCGTCCTGAATCTGGGTACGCTCACAACAACCAGCGATCCCAATCTGCTGACTCTGAACCACGTCGTGCCCGCCAGGCAGACCATCAAGTATCCGGCGCTTCGCCTGGATTACAACCTGAGGGAAAACATCCGGTTCAGCCTGGTCTATAACCAGACGAAGACAACATGTGACTCCTGTAATGTTCCGACCTGGCCCGGCGGCATCAATCCCTACGACAAGGGTGCTGTGAACCCCAACAACCGGATTGTGTCGTTCTCGAATGATTGGGCGATTCGCCCCACGTTAGTCAATCAATTTCACGCGGGTTATACCGGGCAGTACAGCAACTTCAATCCGGAAAACCGAACCGTCGACCTTACGCAGGCATCGACCCAGGCCTGGGCGTACGGCACCTCGGTGATCCAATTGGGCCGGCTGCCGGTTTCCTCGTTCTATCCTCTGTTGAGCGCGAATGACAGCCTGCTCTGGCAGAAAGGCTCGCACTCATTCACGTTGGGCGGTACGTGGTGGAGGGAGCAGGACCACTATTGGAACAGCCCCAGCGGGTATCCGCGGTATACATTTGGAGTCAACTCTCAGGATCCCGTGGCCGCCGTGTTTAACTCGGCATTGAGCAGCGCCGGAACGACGCCTCTCGCGAACGCGCAAGCGCTCTGGGCCACGCTGGTGGGACGAGTCTCTGCTGTGTCCACCACCCGGCCTCTGAACTTCGCGACCAAGCAGTACAAGCCGTTCGGTGAGTACGACCTCAACGAGTTGCAGCGATCCGTTGGTTTCTTTCTTCAAGATCGTTGGCGAGTGCTTCCGAGTCTCACCCTGAACTATGGACTGCGGTGGGATATCATCGGCGACGATCACGACGTGAACGGCGATTACACCAGCACCCGGTCCGTCGCGGATCTGTGGGGACCCACGACACTCGGCGTGAGTTTTCAACCTGGGGCCTTGAGCGGTGTACAGGACCCTCAAATGGTCGCGAGGGTTCACCACTATCAGACTTCCTGGACTAACCCGGAGCCGGCGATAGCGGTCGCGTGGAGCCCAAAAACCGAAGGCGGGATTCTCGGCAAGTTGCTGGGGCGAGACAAGACGGTCATGCGCGCGGGATTTTCCATGCGGTCCTATAACGAAGGCCAGCAGGATTTCTGGGCTTTCGGATCGAGTAGCGGCGTCTTCTTTACCAGTCACTCAGTCTGACGCCGACCACCGCCCCGGGCCTCGGCAATTTCATTCCCGGTTCATTGACCTTCGGCGATGCGCTTCCAGCCTACTTTGCGACGCCGGTAACCTGGCAGCCACAGATTTCCCAGTCCGCCACGACCTTCACGACCACGACTCCGTGGGGCTTCAATCCCAATATTCGCTCGCCTTACATCGAGGAATGGAACATCGGCATTCAGCGGCCAATCGGAAGCAGCAGCGCGCTCGAAGTGCGGTATGTCGGTAATATGTCCAAGCACAGTTGGCTAAGTTATAACATCAACGAAGTCAACATCTTCGAAAACGGTTTTCTGAAGGAATTCCAAAGCGCACAGAACAACCTTAGGATCTGTCTAGAAATAACATATCCACTATGAAATGTTTTGGCGTATACTGATCGCAGTGGCCGACGTCTCTTCAATCACCGCGCGCTTCGAGGCTCTAAAGACAGTCTTGGACGAGCGATCGCGAAGATTGCTGGCA
>JBGPHT010000082.1:0-33381 GCA_041484525.1 Bryobacteraceae bacterium
GAAGATCCGGCGGTGTCCGTAGAGGTCGCCCAAAGATCCGCCGGTGAGGGGCAGCGCGGCAAGGAAGAGCGCGTAGGATTCGACCACCCATTGCATGCCGGCCAGGGTCGTATGCAGGGAAGCCTGCACCGCCGGCAGCGCGACGTTCACCACCGTGCCATCGATGAACGACATGCTGGAACCGAGGATGGCCGCGGCCAGAACCCAGCTACCGGCGCCGTCGCAAGGCCGATTCGATGAGCCGCCCAGGATGACGCCTTCGTCGCACGGCGGCCGGGCGATGGTGGCCATAACCTATTCTCATCCGTTCGCCCCGGCGCCACGTATCCTCAGTTGCCGGCCTTGTGCCACAATACGATTTCAAGCCCGGCCCGCCTGTTATGCATATTCCGGACGGTTATCTCAGCCCGGCCACTTGCGGCGCGCTCTACCTCGGAGCGGCGCCGTTCTGGTACACCGCGCTCGGCCGTCTCAAGCAGGCTCTGCACACCCGCATGGTCCCGCTGGTCTCGCTGTTCTCCGCGTTCTCCTTCGTGGTCATGATGTTCAACCTGCCGCTCCCCGGCGGCACCACCGGACACGCGGTCGGCATCGGAATCGCCACCGTCGTGCTCGGACCGTGGGGCTCGATGCTCGCCATCTCCATGGCGCTCGCCATCCAGGCCATCTTTTTCGGCGACGGTGGCATCACCGCCATCGGCGCCAACTGTTTCAACATGGCCGTGGTGGGCTCGATTGTCACCTACGCCGCCTATCGTCTGCTCGCAGGCGCCGCGCCCATCGCTTCCCCGCGCCGTACAGTCGCGGCCGGCCTCGCGGGCTATCTCGGAATCAACGTCGCGGCGTTTTGTGCGGCCGTGGAATTCGGCCTGCAACCGATGTTCTATCGCGACGCCGCGGGAGCGCCACTCTACTGCCCGTACCCGCTCAGCGTCGCCATTCCCGCCATGATGATCGGCCACCTGACCGTCGCCGGTCTCGCCGAAATGCTGGTCTCGGCAGGCGTCGTGGCATTCCTGCAGAAGGCCGATCCGGGACTCCTGCGCGGCACTGCTCCCGGCGTGAAAACCGATCCCGGCCGACTCCTGCCTACCGGACGGGCCACACGAAAACTGTGGGCTGCCGTGGCGACCATGATGGTGCTGTCGCCGCTCGGCATCCTGGCGGCGGGCACCGCCTGGGGCGAGTGGGTGGCGTCCGACTTTTCGAAGCCCGCCGTCCGCAGCCAGATGGCCGCTGCGTCCTTGAACCAGCCCCCGCCGCCCGAAGTGCCCCGCGGCCTGGATCGCCTCTCCGCCATTTGGACCGCGCCCATCGCCCGCTATGCCCCGCCCTACGTGCGCAGCGCCGCGTTCGGCTATCTGCTGTCGGCCATGTTTGGCGTGGGCGTCCTCATCCTGGTATGGCTCGGGATCGGCCGCGTCATTCCCCGCGCCGGTCTGCCGGACCGGCCATGAGTTCGTTCGGTTCCCATCGGCGCCGCTTCTTCGAACACCTTCTCGGCGGCCTGCTCGAAACCGCCGAAGGCATTTTCTACGCCGAGGACATGGCGCGCGGCACTAGCCCTCTGCACCGCCTCGATCCGCGCGTGAAGCTGATCGGCCTGGTGGCCCTCATCGGCGTTTCGACCGCCGCCGCCCGCCTCTGTGTGGTTGCCGCGATACTGGGCGCCGCCATCGCCATAGCTCTCGTCGCCCGCGTGCCCTTCGGCGCGCTGGCCTCCCGCGTCTGGTCCGGAGCCCTCGCCTTCACTCTCTGCATGGCGCTGCCGGCCCTCTTCCTTACCCCCGGCGACGCCGCATTCGAGATCCCGATCGCCGGCGCCACCGTCACCCGTCAAGGCCTCACCACCGCCGCGTACCTGCTTCTCCGCGTAACCACCGCCGCCACCCTGGCATTCACCCTGGTCGTCACCACGCGATGGACGCACGTGCTCAAAGCGCTCCGCACGCTGTATGTTCCCATGGTGCTGGTGGTGGTGCTGGGGATGACGGTGCGGTACATCGTCCTGCTGCTCGACACTGCGCGGCAGATGTTCGAAGCGCAGCGCAGCCGCACGCTCGGCTGCCTCGAACCCGCCGACGGCCGCCGTCTGATCTACGGAACCACCGGCGTGCTGCTCGGCAAAACCATGCATCTCAGCCAGGAAGTGCATCTCGCCATGCAGGCCCGCGGCTTCCGCGGCGAGGTCTACCTGCTGGATGAATTTCAACTGAAGGCAGTCGACGTGGTGGCCCTGGCTGCGCTCGCCGCCGCCGCCGCGGGCGCACTGTGGGCAGGCCGCTGATGCTCTTCGATCTGGATCGGGTGACCTACCGCTACCAACAAGTGGTGGCCCTCGACAGGCTCACCCTCCAGATCCCTGCCCACCGCCGGATCGCGCTGCTGGGCGCGAATGGATCCGGCAAGAGCACCCTGCTGCGTTTGCTGGACGGCCTCTACTTCCCCGAGTCGGGCAACGTCCGGTTTTCCGGTGAGCCGCTGACGGAAGACCGTTTCGCCGACGACCGGTTCGCCTTCGAATTCCGCCGCCGCGTCGGCCTGGTTTTCCAGAACCCCGACGTCCAGCTCTTCAACGCAACCGTCTTCGACGAAGTGGCCTTCGCCCCGCTGCAACTGCGATGGCCGAAATCCGAGATCCGCGATCGCGTCGACCGCACCCTCGAACTGTTACGAATCTCACATCTCCGCGACCGTCCGCCCTACCGCCTTTCGGGTGGCGAGAAAAAGCGTGTCTCGCTCGCCAGCGTTCTGGTGGTCGATCCCGAGGTCCTGCTGCTCGATGAACCCACCGCCGCGCTCGACCCCCGCAGCCAAAGTCAGATCATCGATTTCCTGGTCGACTGGGGCAGCGCCGGCAAATCCGTCATCTTCGCCACCCACGATCTGGAGACACTAGAGGACATCGCCGATGAAGCCTACGTGCTCGATCGCGGCACTCTGGCTGCCAGCGGTCCACCGCGAAGTGTGCTCCAGAACACCGAACTTCTCGCGCGCACGAACCTGATTTACATCCACAAACACCGGCACTCGACTGGCGAACTGCACTCCCATCCTCATCAACATCATCACCATGACCACTGATGCTGTTTGGTCCATTACCTTTAGTACTAATGCCTTTAACTGACGCGCTCTCAAATTAATGGCTGCGAAATCGTCATTATCGGTTACAGTAATCTTGAAACGAAATGCGGATGACTCACCGCTCCTTAGGCGCAGGTGGACCTCGGCGGGCCTTGGATTTGGCCCGCGTGTTGATCGTGCAGGGCGAGCTTGCACCCCGGCTCGCGCTCCAGACGATTTTACGAGCCGGCGGCTATGCCGTGGATGTCGCCGCCGCCCCTGAAGAAGCCCTCAGCAAGCTGGACGCCCACGAATACGAGCTGGTCTTATCCGACACTCAATTCGGACCGCGCCAGTCGGGCAACACCGTTCTGGCTTACGCCCGGATCAAGGACTACCGGCCTGCGACGGCGTTGATCACGTCATCGGAGCCAAGCTATCGCATCCCGAATCGCTCGCGTTCGCAGATGGCGATCTACACCGAGAACCTGCCATCGCTGTTGGGCAAGGTCGCGGAACTGATCGGGGTCCGCGCCAGCCGCCGGCGCCTCCGTCCGCTACGCCACGCGGTGTAGTTGGCAAGCCGGGACTAAGGCTTCACCGCCGAGACGCCGAGCCCGCAGAGATCTTAGGTTGTTTTCTCAGCGGTCTCGGCGTCTCGGCGGTGAAGCAGTTGACTTACCCCCTGAAAGCGCAAAGAGGCCGGGCATCGCTGCCCGGCCTCTCATTCAATACCGATGTCTCCAGTGCTAGTGTCCGTGCCCGCCGCTCGAGGCTCCGCCGTGCCCAACCGACGACGAACCGGCCGAGGATGCCGCCGTCGAACCGGATGAACTCGCCGCAGGAGCAGACGAAACCGCCGACACCGAAGACGAAGCTGCCATAGTCCCCGAGTATCCGGACGACGTTGCCGCCATGCCCGTGTACGATGGCGTACCGCCGCCGAAACCGTTGTTCGCGTTGTAGACCGGAGCGGGCGGCACGTAGTACATACGCGACACCATCACCGGGCTCCAGAAGCAGCTACCCCAGTAGGGATTGCACATGCGGCCCGAAGCCGGGATGAAGGTCATCATCCCGAAGTAGGGGTTCCAACGCCACATGCCGCTACTCAACGTGGCGCCGTTGTCCCGCAGACTCTTGGCCGAGGAAACATTCGCCATGGCCAGCAGCTCGTTGCGCCGGCGGCTCCAACGATCCAGCGAATCCGTATCCGCCGCGTCGAATCGCTCAATCGAGGCCTCCGTGCCCGAGATCGTGGCCGTCTTGCCGCCCGACACCTGCACCGTCTGCTCGCCCATGTGTACCTGGGCCGCGCCTGCGAACACCTTGATCCGCGCCGGCTCGGCGTCGAACCGGTAGAAGCCGGTCTTCAGGATCGTGGCGGTGGCATCTTTGCAGACCATCGTCACGCTGGTGTCCTTGGCAATCTCGTCCGCCTCGATGGTGGCCGAGCCCGAGAGCAGTTCCAGCCGCGTATCGATCAGGCGGTTCGCGATCATCTTGAACGAGCTGTTTTCACCTACCCGAAGAATGACGCCAGGCGTCAAGAGGATCTCCGCGCGGCCTTCCTGGGTGCGGAGGATCGCATTCTCCTTGACGTCCTCAAACCTGGTTAGCGAGTCTTCCAATGCCTTGTCCCCGACCAGGACGGCTCCTTCGTGGTACGAAACGGTTCCAGACTTTGCCGAAATCACAGGTTGCGCGGAGGCGGAAAACACGCCTAGCGCGAGGATCAGCAGGCACAACGCCAGGACGGGTAGCGTCTTCATGGTACACCTCGCTCTATTACAGCTTGAGCAGTCTAACGACGGTTGTCAACCGGTTTCGGTTACTATTTTGAGCTGATTCGCCCCCAAAAGGCCCTACTGCGCCTTCCAATGCTCCATTTCCCGCCGGACGAAGTACGCCACCAGATCGCGGTAGAGCTTCTCGATGACATCCGGATCCAGACCCTCGCGCTCCGCCCATTGCCGCCGAACCGCAAGCATCGCCTGCTGACGATCGGGTGCAGCCACCGCCGCCTCGCTTGTCTTGAACCGCGCCGCCGCCTGGACGTATCCGGCGCGGCGGCCGAGTAGACTGACGATCTGCTCGTCGATGCGATCGATTTCCGCGCGCACTTCCGCCAGCGATTGGCAGCCATCGGGTTCGGGCATGGCGACCATTCTAGTTGAGATGCCGTGCGGTCGCGCACCATAATGGAACTTCATGCCCTCTCCCGATCATGCGATCGCGATCAGCGCTACGTTCACCGCCGAAGCCATCCAGCCGGGGCTCGCCTTCTGGGCGGGCGAGCTGGGACTGGATCATCCCATCCGCTTCGCCGCGTATAACCAGATCTTCCAGCAATTGCTGGACCCGGCCGGCCTGTTTGCGCGCAACTGCGGCGGCTTCAACGTCATGCTCGTTCGGTTCGAGGACTGGCTGCGCGACGGTGGCGCGGCCGGTTTGGACGAGCGCGCGCGCCAGCTTGCCGACGCCGTTCGCTCCGCCGCGGCATCGTTCCCGTCGCCCCTGATCCTGACGATCTGTCCCTCACCGCAGCCGTTCGAATCGGTACCGCGCATCCTCCTCGATGCCATCGCCGGCCTGCCGGCGGTGTATGCCATCACCCAGCAGGAGATCGCGCGCTATCCCGTCGAGCAGATCCACGACCCTCACGCCGACGAATTGGGCCACCTGCCGTATTCACCTGAATTCTTCGTCGCCCTCTCGACCGCGGTCGCCCGCCAGATCCATGCCATCTCGCGGCCGCCTTACAAAGTGGTCGCGCTCGATTGCGACGAGACCCTTTGGGCCGGCATTTGCGGCGAGGACGGTCCGCAGGGAGTGGCCGTCGATCCGCCGCGCCGCGCGCTCCAGCAGTTCATGGCGGCACGACGCGCTGAGGGCATGCTGCTCGCCCTGTGCAGCAAGAATAACGAGGAGGATGTCCTCGAGACCTTTCGCGCTCAGCCCGAGATGCCGCTGGCGATCGAGGACTTCGCCGCACGCCGCATCAACTGGGACTCCAAGGGCGCCAGCCTGGTCGCCCTCGCCGACGAACTGGAATTGGGGCTCGACAGCTTCATCCTGGTGGACGACAACCCCAAGGAGTGCATCGAAGCCCAGGCCGGTGCGCCCGAGGTGCTGACCCTGTGTCTGCCGGAGCGCGCCGACGAGATTCCCGAATTCCTGAATCACGTGTGGGCATTCGACCGCGCGCGCGTCACCGAAGAGGACCGCCTCCGGCCGGAGTTATACGCTCAGCGCGCCGAGCGCCATCGCGCCGAACGAACCGCCGGCAGTCTGGAGGAGTTTCTGGCCGGGTTACAGCTCGAAGTGCGGATTCGGCCGGTCGAGCCCGCGCAGATCCCGCGGGTGGCGCAGCTCACGCAGCGCACCAACCAGATGAATGCCACCTGCGTGCGCCGCACCGAAGCCGAAATCCAGGCGCTCGACGCCGAGTGCCTCACCGTGATCGTGCAGGACCGCTTCGGCAGCTACGGCCTGACGGGTGTGGCGATCTTCCGGTGTGAAGGCCCGGCGCTGCGCGTCGACACCTTCCTGCTGAGCTGCCGCGTGCTGGGCCGCGGCGTCGAGCAGCGGGTGGTCGCGCGCCTGGGCGAGATCGCGAAGCAGCGGGGCCTTGCGTGGATCGAGATCCCATTCGTCCCATCGCAGCGAAACCGTCCGGCCAGGCTGTTTCTGGAATCGATTGCGGTGGAGACGGACGGAGTTTTCCGCATCCCCGCCGGGCAGGTGGGACAGGTGTCCCGGCCGGTCTCGCCCTCGCCCGAAGAGCCGCGGCCGGCCCGCGCCGGCGCAGCGCCAGCCAGTCCTGTCCGCATCGACTATTTCAAGATTGCCACTGAGCTGCGCACTCCCGCGGCCGTACTCGCCCGCATCCACAGCGCCCGTCCTCCCAAGCCGCGTACCGTCGCCGCGCCTCCGCGCACACCGCTCGAGCGCGACCTCGCCATGCTCTGGGCCGGGTTGCTCAACCTCGAAGCCGTGGGCGCCGACGACAATTTCTTCGAGCTGGGCGGGCACTCTCTGCTGGCCGTCCAACTGCTGTCGCGCGTGCGCCAGATCTACGGCGTAGATCTATCGCTCGAAGTAGTCTACAGCGGCGAATTCACCGTGGCTGAACTGGCCAAGGCCATCGAGCTGAAGGAAATCGAGCAGTCCGGCGGCGATTACCAGGACCTCTTACAAGAGTTGAACGCCCTTTCCGACGAAGAAGTGCGCGCGCTGCTGGCCGAAGAGCAGGATGCCGGCTGACGATGCGCGTCCTCCTCACCGCCAACGCATCCTACGAGCCGCCCCGCGGCGGAGCCACGCGCAGCAACCTGATCTGGCTGGACCACCTGGCGCACTCGGGCCACGAATGCCGCATCGTTTGCGCGGCGTCCGGCCCCGGCGCCGAGATGCGGCGCCACGCATCCATCGCCGTACTGGCAGTCGAAGATCCCGCGCGGCGCGTGCAAACGCTGCGCCGTGAAATCCACGATTTCCAGCCTGACTGGGTGCTCGTCTCCTCCGAAGACCTCGGCCACGCGCTGCTGCACGAAGCCCGCCACTCCGCCCCCGGCCGTATCGTTTACCTTGCCCACACGCCGCAGTTTTTTCCCTTCGGCGCCGCCAGTTGGAACCCGGAGTCCCAAGCCGCGCAGATCGTTGCCGAGGCCGCCGGCATCGTCGCCATCGGCCGTCACATGGCGGAGTACATCGAGCAGGCGCTCGGCCGGCCAGCCGTCGTGATCCATCCGCCGATTTACGGCGCCGGGCCGTTCGCCGAGGGCGCCGATTCCGATCGCGGCCTGGTCACCATGATCAACCCCTGCGCGGTGAAAGGCATCTCGCTGTTCCTTCAGATTGCCGCGCGGCTGCCGGCGCGTGCATTCGGCGCGGTCCCGGGTTGGGGCACCACGGCGGAGGATCGCCGCTCGCTCGATCGGATGCCGAACGTCCGCATTCTCCCCAACGCCCGCCGCATCGACGACGTGCTCGAGCAGACGCGCGTCCTGTTGATGCCATCGCTCTGGTACGAAGGGTTTGGCCTCATCGTCATGGAGGCGATGCTGCGCGGCATCCCCGTGGTCGCGAGCGATTCGGGCGGATTGCGCGATGCCAAGCGCGGCACCGGCTACGTGATTCCCGTCCGGACTATCGAGCGCTACCAGCCGGTATTCGACGAGCACGCCATGCCCCGGCCGGTGGTGCCTGAGAACGACCCATCCCCGTGGGTCGACGCACTCGAGGAGTTGCTGGGCGACCACGCCGCGTGGCAGCGCGAGTCGGCTGCGTCGCGCGCCGCTACGCAGGCATTCGTCAGCGCGCTCGACGCCGGAGAGATGGAGCGCTTCCTGCTGCGGCTGGCTGCTGGCGCCCGGCCGAACCCGTCGGCACTTGAGCGCGTGACCATCGAATCGCTGTCACCCGAAAAGCGCGCGCTGCTGCTGCAGAAATTGCGCCAACGCGGGGTCTCCCGCTGATGCGCATCCTGCTGGCGCAGAACTCGCTCTACTACCCCTCGCACGGCGGCGGCGACAAATCCAATCGCCTCCTCATCGAGGCGCTGGCGGCGCGTGGACACGAGTGCCGCGTCGTAGCTCGCATCCCGGTTTTCGGAGTTCGCGAGCACGAGGAATACCTGGCGGCCCTCACGTTGCGCGGCGTCGAACCCCTGACGGCGCTCAGCGCAGAACCCCTCACGGCGCGCAGCACCGAACCCCTCGCGGCGCGCAGCACCGAATCCCTCACGGCGCGCACCACCGAACCCCTCACGGCGCGCACCACCGAACTCCTCACGGCGCGCACCACCGAACCCCTCACGGCGCGCACCACCGAACCCCTCACGGCGCGCAGCGCCGAATCCCTCGCGGCGCACAGCGCCGACGCCCTGCCGGCGCGCACCACCGAACCCCTCACAGCGCGCAGCACCGAACCCCTCACGGCGCGCAGCGCCGAACTCCTCGCGGCGCGCAGCGCCGAATCCCTCGCGGCGCACAGCGCCGACGCCCTGCCGGCGCGCACCACCGAACCCCTCACGGCGCGCAGCACCGACGCCCTGCCGACCCACAGCGCCGAACCCCTCGCGGCGCACAGCGCCGACGCCCTGCCGGCGCGCACCACCGAACCCCTCACGGCACGCATCGCAGAACCCCTCACGGCGCGATCCGTCGAACCGGTGTCTGCCGCCAGCGGCGTGGTCCGATTTAACCGCGCCGGCGTCGCGGTCCACGTGGTGACCAACGCCAACCTGCGCGCGTACTTCCAGGAAACCATCGAAACCTTCCGTCCAGATGTGATCCTGGCATCCACCGACGACCCCGCGCAGCTCCTACTAGAAACCGCTCTGGCTGCCCGTGGCGCCCGCGTCGTCTACCTGGTTCGAGCCACCCTGGCGGTGCCTTTCGGTCCCGATTGCGCCTTTCCGAGCGAGGCCAAAACCGCGCGCATCCGCGCCACCGATGCCGTAGTCGGAGTTAGCCAGTACGTAGCTGATTACTGCCGCCGCTACGCCGCGATCGACGCGGTCCACGTCCCCATCTCGCTCCTCGAACCGGAGGACTGGCCCGCCGCCGGACGCCTGGAAAACGAGTTCGTCACGCTGGTGAACCCGTGCGCCGTGAAGGGCATCTCGATCTTTCTGGCGTTGGCCGATGCCTTCCCGCAGGTCGCCTTCGCCGCCGTCCCGACCTGGGGTACGACCCAGCGGGACCGCACGGACCTGCGTGCCCGCCCGAACATCACCCTGCTCGACCCGGTGGATGACATCGACCGCCTATTCGCCCGCACGCGCGTGCTGCTGGTGCCGTCGCTATGGGCAGAGGCCCGCTCGCGCATCGTGCTCGAAGCCATGCTCCGCGGAGTGCCCGTGATCGCGGCGAACGCCGGCGGCATCCCGGAGGCCAAGATGGGCGTGCCGTATCTGCTGCCGGTGACGCCGATCGCGAAGTATGAGCCGCGCCTGGATGAGCAGATGGTCCCTGTGCCCGACGTGCCGGAGCAGGACGTGGAGCCGTGGCGCGAGGCGCTCGATCGATTGTTGACCGATCGCCGGCATTACGTAGAGATCTCGGCGGCTTCGCGCGAAGCGGCCTTGGATTACGCGGCACGCCTTTCGGTGGTACCGTTTGAAGCGTTGTTACAAGGTGTACTTGATCGGCCGCTCCCTGACGGTCGCGGCACTGTTGCGCCGGCACGACCGTCTTCGCTGGACGCGCTCTCACCTGACAAACGCCGCCTCCTCGCACTCCGCCTCCGCAAGAAGGCGCCACCCGCGGCCTGGTTTCCCGGCATCGCGGAGACTCCGGCGCCGCGCCTTTTCTCCTTCCCGCATGCCGGCGGCGGGGTGTCGCGGATCGGCCAACCCGTCCGGCTCCCGGGACGCGAGTCCCGAGTCGCCGAAGCTCCCTTCGAACGCATGGGTCCCCTGATCGACGCCCTCGCCTCCGCCATCGAACCTTACACCCGCGAGCCGTACGCCTTCTTCGGACACAGCATGGGTGCGGCCATCGCCTTCGAACTCGCGCGCGAGCTTCGACGCCGCGGGCTGCCGCTTCCGGCGCTCCTCATTGCCTCCGCCGCACGCGCCCCGCAGTTCCGCCGCAACCATGTGCCGCCGCCCGCCCCGACTGATTCTGAGTTTCTCGAAGAGCTCCGCCGCCTCGAAGGTATCCCGCCCGAAGCGCTTGATGATCCCGCGCTGCTGCGCGCGCTTCTGCCTGCGATTCAGGCAGATGCCACTCTTTATCGCAACTATATCTTTAAAGACGAAACCCCGCTGCCGTTCCCCCTTCGCGCCTACGGCGGCGCGGACGACCCCAACATCCGCCGTGACCACCTCGCCGCCTGGCAGGAGCAAACCATTGCGTCCTTCGCCGTGCGACTGTTTCCGGGCGGCCATTTTTACCTGCGCACCTGCCCGGAGGAATTCGGCGCGGCGCTGAAAGAAGATCTCGAATGCTGGACGTGAAAATCGTTGTGCTGGATGGATATTGCCTGCAGCCGGGCGACCTTTCCTGGGACGGCCTGCGCCGCTTCGGCGAAGTCCAGGTCTTCGACCGCACCGCCGCCGATCAGGTGGTCGAGCGCGCCCTCGGCGCCACCATCGCCCTCACCAACAAGACGCCGCTGCCCGGCGCCGTCCTCGAGCAGCTTCCCGGCCTCCGCTACATCGGGGTGCTGGCCACCGGCTACAACATCGTGGATGTCGAAGCCGCGCGGCGCCGGAACATCGTGGTCACCAACATCCCGACCTACGGAACGGCTTCCGTCGCCCAGTTCGTCTTCGCGCTGCTGCTCGAGCTCTGCCACAACGTCAGGCTCCACGCCGATGCCGTCCGCGCGGGCGAATGGACCCGCAGTCTTGACTGGAGTTTCTGGAAGACTCCGCTGGTCGAGCTGTCCGGTAAGACGATGGGAATCGTGGGCTTCGGCCGCATCGGCCGGCAGGTAGGCGCCATCGCCCACGCCATGGGGATGCGCGTCATCGCCAATGACACCTTCCACGGCAACGAACCCGACTGGCCCGGGTTCGAGTGGACAGCGGTCGACGATCTCCTCCGCCGGTCCGATGTCGTCAGTCTCCACTCGCCGCTCTTTCCCGAAACTCGCGGCATGATTAACCAGCGCAGTCTGGCCCTCATGAAGCCCACGGCGTTCCTCATCAACACCTCGCGCGGACCGCTCGTGGTCGATCGGGACCTGGCCGATGCCCTCAATGCCGGACAGCTCGGCGGCGCCGGTCTGGACGTCCTTTCGGAGGAGCCTCCGGCCTCAAGTAATCCCCTAATTACTGCTCGGAATTGCTTGATTACGCCACATATAGCCTGGGCAACAAGAGAGGCTCGTTCGCGCCTGATGGACCTGGCAGTAGAGAACGTGCAGGCGTTCCTGTCAGGTAAATCTCAAAATGTGGTAAGTTAAGCCCGCTTAGCGGTAACGATGGTCGAGGGCCATGACGCCACTCTACTTTCAGGACGAAGGAGCAGCACAGGAAGGCGGGCCGCTGCTCTACCACGCCGATTCAGAGGAACAGCAGCGATCCTTCGAAGCTACTTGCCGCAAGTTCCGCCGTTTCCTCGCACAACAGCCTCACTGAACCGCTAACCTACCCACAGATTTCCGTCACGAGGCCACAAACAAATCAACTCGTCTATACGACTCACTCGTCATTCATGGTTGATGCCGATCACCTGGATAGGGCGAGAGCTGTCTACACCGACAAGAACGGGGTCACAGGCGTGTCCCCCGATCTCCGTGCACCCGCCGACAAGTCGGACCAGAGCAAGTCTGTTTATGCGGCCTGGACGGCACTCGGCATGTCGGTCTCGGACACGATGCTCATTGGATGCCAGGCAGTCATCGTTGAGGGCCCTCAGACCAGCACTATCTATCGGCAGTGAAAAACTATCTGATAGGTAAGGGATACCTGCAACCGTGCCGGGACATCGTCTTCATGCCAAGTGGAGGCGTAAGAGGCACCAAGGCCGTCTGTGCACTCGTCATGGGTAAGGGCGATCAACTGCCGTTCGCCATACTCGACTCGGATGAAATGGGTATCAAATTCGCCCAGGGCCTCAAGACGAGCCTTTATGCAGGCGACAAAGATCGTGTGAGAGAGGTCAGCGAGTTCGTGAACGCCAAGAATGCTGAAACTGAAGATCTGTTCCCACCAAAGCTCGTTACAAGAGTTTTTGACCGGTATCTCACCAAGCCGAGCGGTCTGGAAGAAGACCTCGCCGATGTGTTGAAGGATGGGCAAGCCATCGTTCCCCAGTTGGAAGAGTACGCGCACCGGAACGGCATCGACTTAGAAGAGGGTTGGAAAGTGGAAATCGCGAAGCGAGTGAAGTCCGCTATCCTGCGCGCGAAAGAAGATCCATTAGAGAACGCCGAATCGTATCTCGAAGCGTGGCGGAAACTCTTTGCCGTGATTCATCCTTAAACCGCCCAACTGGCATTGCTCGCCGGAGGCACTTGGAAACCACTCCCGCGTTCTCCGTTAAATGAGCAGCGTTGCAGCTACGTGGCGCCGACACGAGTGCTCCCCTACCTACTCTTCAGTACCCGTTCTCGCGGAGCCTTTCCACGGTCAGCGGCGACTTGAGATCGAGTTTCTCCAGAAGCTTCGCAACGTGCTTGGCCAGGATGTCGCACTCGAGATTCAATCGTGCCCCAGGCCCATAGCCGCCTAGCGTCGTATTGCGGTACGTGTGCGGGATGATGGTCACCGAGAGCACATCGCCTTCGAGCGCGGCGATCGTGAGGCTGATTCCGTCGATCGCGATCGAGCCTTTGTAGACCAGGAACGGATCGAGTTCCGAGGGCACACGCACACGCAGCCACCAGTTGTCGGCACGGAGAGCTTCAAGCGCGAGGAATTCGCCGGTGCCATCCACGTGGCCTTGCACGATGTGGCCGCTTAGGCGGCCGGTTGGCGAGAGCGGACGTTCCAAGTTGACGCGCGAGTCCGGACGTAGTGCGCCAAGATTGCTGCGGCGCAGAGTTTCGGGAGCGAGATCGGCGGCGAACGAGCCGGGCTTGAGATCCACAGCGGTGAGGCAGACGCCGTTGACCGCAATACTGGCGCCTTCGGTAAGGTCCTGCATCACGGTCGAAGCGCGCACCCGCAGGCGTGCTCCGGCCGTCTCGACCGTGCCCAGTTCTTCAATGATCCCGGTGAACATCCACGTATCCTTCCACTGCAAATTCGTCCGGCGGGATCGGGTGAATGGTGACGCCGCGAATGCGGATGGCGTCGGACCGGCGGCGGCGTCCGATACCACCGGCCAGCGGCAGGGCTTCGAGACCGCCCAGAATCTTTGGTCCGTAATAGAAAAAGATGCGGTCGACGCAGCCGCTTTCGAGCGCCGTCCAGTTCACCTTGCTGCCGGCCTCGATCATGAGCGAGAGGTACTTCTGCCGCGCCAGCCAGTCGATGGTGCTGTGCAGGTCGGCGCGGCCGCCGGGGCCGTCGAACACCAATACCTGGACGCCGCGGGCTTCGAGAATTTTGCGCCGCTCCACGGTGGAGGCGGAGGTAGTGACGACCACGAGATCGCCCGCGACGCTGCGCACCACTTGGGAATCGAGCGGCAGCCGGAGCTGCGAATCGAGCACAATGCGCAGCAGCGGACGCGAACGCGGCAAGCGGGAGCGGTCGGTGAGCAGGCAATCATCGGCCAGCACCGTGCCCACGCCCGTGAGGATAGCGTCGTGATCGTGCCGCAGTTCCTGGACGTGCTCACGCGCGCGCTCGCTAGTGATCCAGCCGCGGTTGTCGTCCGGCGCCGAGATCTTGCCGTCGAGCGTGATGGCCGTCTTGAGAGTGACCAGCGGCCGGCCGGTACGCATGAAGTGCACGAACGGCTCGTTGAGCTTTTCGGCCTCGGCCGCGAATTCGGAGGCGATCTCGACTTCGATCCCCGCCGCACGCAGACGGCGGAATCCTTCGCCCGCCACTCGCGGATTGGGATCTTCCATGCACGCCACCACGCGCGCGACGCCGGCGTGGATCAGCGCATCGGCGCACGGCGGAGTGCGGCCCTGGTGCGAGCACGGCTCGAGATTCAGATAGAGCGTGGCGCCGCGCGCCTTCTCGCCGGCCTGTGCCAGCGCGACGATCTCGGCGTGCTCCACGTCCGCATAGGTGTGGAAGCCGCGGCCCACCACTTCTCCGTCGCGCTCGAGCACCGCCCCCACCATGGGGTTGGGGCTCGCCAGCGCACGACCCTTCCGCGCCAGGTCCAGGGCTTCGCGCATGCGGGCGTGGTTCATTTTTCGAAGAGGGACTGGATGAACTTCTCAGCGTCGAACGGCAGCAGATCTTCGGCCTTTTCGCCGACTCCGATATAGCGGATGGGCAGGTTCAGCTCGCGCGCGATCGCTACCACGATGCCGCCCTTGGCGGTGCCGTCGAGCTTGGTGAGCACGATGCCGGTGACGGCCGCCGTCTCGGTGAATTTCCGCGCCTGTTCCAGTCCGTTCTGGCCGGTTGTGGCATCGAGCACGAGCAGGACTTCGTGGGGCGCTTCGGGGATGACCTTCTTGGCGGTGCGGCTCATCTTCTGCAGTTCGGCCATCAGGTTTTCCTTCGTCTGCAGGCGGCCGGCCGTGTCGACGATGACGTAGTCCACCTGTCGCGCGCGCGCCGCGCTGACGGCATCGAAGAGCACGGCACTCGGATCGCTGCCCGAACTTTGGGCGATCACCGGCGAATTGGTGCGCTGGCCCCAGATCTGAAGCTGCTCGATGGCGGCGGCGCGGAACGTATCGGCGGCGCACAGGATGACGGAGCGCTGCTCGTGCTGGAAGCGGCTGGCCAGCTTGCCGATGGTGGTGGTCTTGCCCGAGCCGTTGACGCCGACCACGAGGATCACCGCTGGCGGCGTCGCGACGCGCGCCGGGGCACGCTCGCTGGCCTGGAGGATTTCGAGGAGCTGTTCGCGGATGAGACCCTTCAACTCCGCGGCGTCATTCAACTGATGGCGCTCGACGCGCTGCCGGATGGTGGCCAGGATTTCGTCCGTGGTGCGGACGCCGACATCGGCCGCGATGAGCGTCGACTCGAGCTCATCGAGCAGGTCGGCATCGATTTCCTTCTTGCCCTGAAGCGCATCTTCGAGCGCGGAGACCAGACCGGCGCGAGTTTTCTGGACGCCGCTCTTGAGTTTCTCGAGGAGAGAGGGCTCCTGCTCCACCGATCCGAATAGAGTTTGGATCATTCGGTTCTATTCTAGCGTGCGGCTACTGGAAGCCCTCGAGCAGCCAGATGTCGGATTTGAAACTCAGCACCGACGTAGCCAGACTCTTTCCGTCAGGCGACAGGCTCAATGGAAAGCCGGGGCTGACGGGAGACGCCAGCGCCAGGTCGGCGCCGAAATCAGCGAGGAGCTTGCCGTTGCCGGTCACCGGATCGATGGTGGCAATCTTCCAATGACCCTGATCGGCACGGCCCAGGGCGTAGAGCTCCTTGCCGTCGCGCGACCACACGATGTAAACCGACTGGTTTCCCACGGTGCGCTTCTGCTTGCCATCGGGCGAAAGGAGGTCGATGCCCTTCTCCCCGGCGCAGGCGATCCACCGGCCGTCGGGCGACCACTGCGGCGCGTTCCGGCAGTGGTCGTGGTCGAGCTTCATCGGCGGCTCACTGCTTCCCACCCGCGCCTTCATCAAACCGGTTTCAGTGGAAAAGTACACGATCCACGCGCCGTCGGGTGACCACCCGGGTTCCATCTCATAGCCCTCTCCCTTCGTGAGCCGGATGGGCGCGCCGCCGCCGGTTGGTGAAATCCAGATCTTCCCGGTTTGCCGGGCGCTGTTGCGAACGTACGCCAGGCGGGCGCCATCGGGCGACAAGGCGAGATAGGAGTAGCCGAGCGAAGGATCGTCCGCAAAATCGCGCTCGGTAACCACCGGGCGCTCCCAGTTTTCCTGCAGGCTCTTCAGCCAGATTTCGACACCGCCGTTGCGGTTGGTGGCATACGCAAGTTGGCCGTTGGACGACCAGGCAGGGAAGGTCTCATCGCGGCTGGTGGAGATGAGCGGCTTAACGGCGCCGCCGGCGATGGGGAGTTCGACCACGTCGAAGTTCAGGGTCCTGGAGTCGAATGCGATCTTCCTGCCGTCGGGCGAAACAGCGGGGTTATAGCGCCCGCGCTCTCCGGCAGTGAGTGCGACGAGTGAATCTTTGCCGGTATCCGCCATCCATAATTGCGATTGAGGGTTCGCGCGGCTGGAGAAGGCCAGGACGAAGTGGCGGCTGTCCGGCATCCAGCTCATGGACAGCGAGTCTGCGCCGGCGAGGGCCTTTTCGAGCAAGCGTGTCGGCTTGGCGCCGCCAGGGAACGGCAGCAGCCAGAGCTCGATCCCGGAGCCGCTCGGAACAGCCAGCAGGACACTGTGGCCGTCCGGGGCAAACCGCAAGGTAACGGGAGTGAAGGAGCCCTCCGCTTCGAAGGTCACGGGCTCGTACTTGCGGATGGGGGCGCCGGGCGGCGACGAGATCCAGAGTTTGGCCGCCTTGCCGCCGCCCTCGGCCTGAAGCAGCCAGAGGATCATGGCCTTGCCATCGGGCGAGAGCGCGGCGGCGGCGAAGGAACCCTTGAGGACCTGCTCCACGGGTCCGCCGGCCCGGCTCACGGAGATCACGCCGGACTCGTTGTTGAAATAGAGGCGGGCTCCATCCGGCGACCAGATAGCCGTTGACGGATCGGCGATCCGCGCAACGCGCGAGGGGACCAGCGAGTCCAGGCTGCGGACGTAGATTTCATCTTCGCCGTGGACTGCGCTGCGGATATACGCGATGTTCTTGCCATCCGGGGACCACGATGCGGCGACCTGCCGCTCGCCCTCGACCGCGAGTGGCGTGAAGCGGTAGTGCGCCAGGTCCACGCGGTGGGGCGCATGATGATCGCCGCTACGGCGATGGCGACGGCCACTAGCGCAACCGCCGCGAGCCACAGCCGTTGACGCGGCTTAGGCGCGGCAGCAACTTGGGACGCCTGCCCGATCATGCTGGTTTGCCCGCCGGCGTACGCGCGCAAGCTGAACGCCAGATCCTGCGCGGATTGATAGCGGCGCGCGGGTTCCTTCTCCAGGCAATGCTGGACGACCTGCTGCACGGCTGCCGGCACGGTGGCTGGCAACTCCGCAGCGTCGTCGCTTAGGATGGCGCTCATGGTCTCGACCGCGGTGGCGCGCTCGAACGGCAGCTTGCCGCCCAGCATCTCGAACAGCATCGCACCCAGGGAGAAGATGTCGGAGCGGGCATCGGCAGGCGTGCCCATCACCTGCTCGGGCGACATATAGCCTGCCGTTCCCATCACGGCGCCCGGCTGCGTCACCGTCATGGTGGCTTCGGCCGCGGCGGGTGCTTGCACGCGGGCCAGGCCGAAGTCGAGAATCTTGGGGCGGCCGTCGCGCGTGAGCATCACGTTCTCGGGCTTGATGTCGCGATGGACCACGCCCGCGGCGTGCGCGGCGGCCAGTCCATCTGCGATCTGCGCGCCCAGATCGAGCGTGCGGCGGACCGGCAGCGGCCCACGAGAGATCGCCTCGCGCAGCGATTCGCCGTCCACCAATTCGGTGGCGATGTAGGCGAAGCCCTCTTCGGTGCCGGCTTCATAAACGGTGACGATGTTGGGATGGTTGAGGGCGCCAGCGGCGCGCGATTCCTGCTCGAAGCGGCGGCGGCGGTCAGCGCTTTCGGCGAATTCAGCGGGAAGGATCTTGATGGCGACCTCGCGGCCGAGGCGCGTGTCGCGCGCGCGATACACCTCGCCCATGGCGCCGGCGCCGAGCCGCCCCAGGATCTCATAGGCGCCGAAGCGCGCACCGGGAGCCAAGGTCATAGGTACATGATAATCGGGCTGCGACCAGGGATTCTAACGTTGCAGATCGCCGGGGCGTTCGGGGATGCCGGGCTCGTCCAGAAACTGCGCGGTGGTGGCCGGGCCGAGATTTTTCCAATCCTGGAGAGCCCACACGACCTTCTTATCCGGGGTGACTTCGACGACCTGAATGATACCGGGGCGGTCTTCGGGTTTGGTGCCTCCGGTGGAGCTGAAGATGACTGTGTTGCCGTTGGCGAGGCGATCGGCAGTTTGAATGTTGTGGAAGACGATCCCGGGCGGGAGGTCGGTCTGCCGGAATTCCCAAACGGTCTCGCCTTTGGGATTCACTTCACGGACCAAGCGATCGCGCTCGTCGTCGATGAGGGTGTTGCCGTTGTGCAGCCGGACGGCGGCCCACGGCGTCGGGATCTCGTAAGTCCAGATGGGGCGGAAGTCTCGGTCGTACTCGACGACCTTGTTCATGTTCAGGTGGGCCGCGAGGTACGTGCCGCTGGCCGTCACCCGAGTGCGGCGGAACTGCGCGTGAACCGTCCTTTGCTCGGTGAGACTCGGGGCGGGGAGTGCGTGCTCGACTTCGACGACGCCAGTTTTCTTGTTGATGACCATGAGCTTTGGCGGCAGTCCGTTCTGGACCAGCATGACTCTGTCGAGGCCGATAGGTTGGCAGGTGTGGACCTCGGTACCCGGCGGCGGATCGTAGTGCCAGACGATCTCCTTTTGAGGGGTCACTTCTTCGACGCGGAGCTGGCGGGTAAAGAGGATATTCCCGTTGGTGAGCATCCAGACATCGTCGATCTCGCCGCCGCGCCCGGTGGAATAGGTCCAGACGACCTTGCCGTGATTGACGAGGAAAATCGTGTTGTACCCTTCGCCGGCGTAGAGCATGGGGTGTTGGGCGAGCCCGCGTCCCGGCTGTTCGGGGATGCCGGCCGGCTCCGGCCAGTTGCGCGGCGTAGCGCCGGGTTCAGCCGGACCGGTAGCCGGAACGTTGAGCGCGGTGAAGAGATCGAGTACCGCGAGCAGCGGTGACTCCGGCACGGCGTTGGTCTGGGCCGCGGCGTCGAGCATCAAGCTCAACGCAAGGCAAAGAGCTGGAAAAAACCCAAGCTTGCGCATGCAGAGGTGCGATTGTAGCATCGCCCGACCCTTCGAGTCGCGCGCACTTATACTGCATGTAGTGTCTTCACTAATTAAAAAGGCCGCAATCTTCGGAGCCGGAGGTGCCATCGGCCCCGCGGTGGCGCGGGAATTCGAGAAGCGCGGGATTCCGTACCGGGTGGTGGGAAGATCGCGCGCGAAACTGGAAAGCACGTTTCGTGAGATCGGGAAGCCGGAGATCGTGGCCGCGGACGTGGCTACTCCGGAGGGTGCGGCGGCTGCCGCCGAGGGTGTGGATACGATCGTCCACAGCGTGGGTCTTCCCTACACCGAGCATCACCGCTTTCCGGCCATGATGCGGACGGCGATCGAGGCGGCCGTGGCGGCGCGTGTCGCGCGCATCGTGGTGGTGTCGAACGTGTATAGCTACGGCGTGCCTTCAACCTCGCGCGTGTCTGAGGCGCAAGCACGCGTGCCAGTGGCGCGGAAAGGGCACCACCGGAAGGAGATGGAGGATCTCGCGCTCGAAGCGCAGAAGAAGGGGCAGATCGACGCGCTGATCGTGCGCTTGCCCGATTTCTATGGACCGGGCGCGAGCGCAAGCCTGGCTAACCCGATTTTCACCGCGGCGCTGGCGGGCAAGACGGCGAACTGGATCGGTCCGGAGAATACCGCGCACGAGTTTCTTTTTGTGCCCGACGCCGGGCCTGTGATCGCCGATCTCGCGCAATGTTCGGAGTGTTACGGTGAAGCCTGGAATTTCGGCGGGCCAGGCTCGATCAACTCCATGGATTTCATCACGCGCATCTACCGCGGCGTGGGACGCGCACCGAAATACCGGACTGCGGGACGAGGTCTGCTCAAGATCATCGGCTGGTTCAACCCCTTTTTCCGTGAGCTGCCGGAAATGCTCTACCTGCAGGAGACGCCGGTGATTCTGGACGACAGCAAGGTGCTCAAGAAGTTTCCCGGGGTGCGCAAGACCTCCTATGACGAAGGCATCCGGCTAACGCTTGAGTGGATGCGCGGTGCACGTGCGAAGGCAACACAATAGTCAGTTGACTCTTCGGAATCCGGGCGGGGGCAGGAAGAGCGCTGGGTCAGGCTCGCCAAATTGGAATCTATCGACGTCGATGGTCAAGCCTCTGAACGGAATGCCGTAGGAATTCCTCGACGTTGACCGGCGCTTTACCTCCTGACAACCGAGTGAGGGGGCAAGCCAAATTGTGTCTTCATCGGGTCCGAAACCCTGCTCACCGCCGGGTCGTTGGTCGAAACGAATTGCCGGGAATCCATTCACCGTTTCGGCGCGTTTCGAAAATCTGCCCGCGTACTCGACCGAGCCGGGAAAGGGGCAGTCCGAGACCGACCTTGGCGAGGATGGTCTCACTAACGTGGGTGCCAAGCAACAAGACATTTCTGATTTCGGCTCGATTGAATACTCTTTGGCCGAGAAATCCACATTTATTGCAAGGTGCTCGATGGGCATGACAATGTACGCAATATCTCCAGCAAGTTTCTTCGAGAACCAGTGAGAGAGCCAAGCGCTCAATCTTTGCATCCACGCGCCATCGCTGCGATGCGCGTAGGTCACCTCTTCATAATAGCGACTGATTGGAATCCCGAACCAACCGCCCAGCCGCTGACAACAGCGTGCACGGTCCGGCAGGGACTGCCATCGGGGAGCACGCAGCCGACGGCCGCCGTCTGCAGCGCAATCACCGCGATGAGCTGTCGAAGTACGAGCCTCACGAAGCATTGGACACCCTCCTCGTTCGGAAGTTCCCACCAAGCAGGAGCCTGTGCCACCATAATATTAGTGCCTCTCGTACCGCCATATATCGAATCCCTGCGGCCTTACGAGGCTGGACGAACCATTGAATCGGTCCGCCGGCAGTACGGTCTGACTCGCATCGCCAAGCTGGCGTCGAACGAAAACCCGCTAGGGGCGTCGCCCAAGGCGATCGAGGCCATGACCGAGTCGCTCCACGGTCTGAACCTGTATCCGGATGGCGGACTGCAGTTGCGCGAAGTGCTGGCGCGCGAGTTCGACCTCACCATCGACAACGTGATCGCGGGCAGCGGGTCCGAGGGCATCATGTCCAACATCATCCGCGCGTTCCTGTGCGATGAGGACGAGGTGCTGACGACGGACGCGGCGTTCATCGGCTTCCAGGTTTTGGCGAGGTCGCGCGGCGTGAAGTATCGTACCGTGCCCTACCGCGATTGGCATTACGACCTGCCGGCGCTCGCCGCGGAGATCAATGCCAATACCAAAATCATCTACCTGGCCAACCCCAATAATCCGACCGGAACCATCTTCACGAAACACCAGTTCGATGAGTTCTACAAGCACGTGCCCGAGCGCGTGCTGATCATCTTGGACGAGGCGTATTTCGAATACGCCAAGGACAACCCGAAGTATCCCGACTCGATGCATTACCGCTACGACAACGTGATCACGCTGCGCACGTTCTCGAAGATCTATGGTCTGGCGGGCGCGCGTATCGGGTACGGCTTCGCGCACGCCGAGCTGATCCGGAACCTGCTCAAGGTGAAGCTGCCCTTCGAGCCTTCGACGCCGGCGCAGGCGGCGGGAATCGCGGCCCTCTCGGATAAAGAATTTCTGCACCGCTCGCTCGAATTGAACGCGCGCGGTCTCCGCTACCTGACCGCGGGGCTCCAGGAACTGGGGATGACCGTGGTGCCATCGGAAGCGAATTTCATCATGACCGTCCTGCCCACCGAGCAGGACGCGATGCGTATTTTCGAGGAACTGCTGGCGCAAGGCGTGGTGGTCCGGCCCCTGAAGGCGTTCGGCTTGCCGAACTGCCTGCGGATTTCGACGGGCACGGACGACGACAACCACCTTTGCGTCGAGGCGATGAGGAGGACTTATGCCGCAAATGTTGGAGCATCCAGCGCCGGTTGAGAAGGACTTCCTGCCGCTCAACGGCACCGATTACGTCGAGTTCTACGTGGGCAACGCGCGCCAGTCGGCGCACTACTACCGGTCCGCCTTCGGCTTCCGGCTGGCGGCTTACCGCGGACCCGAGACGGGCACGCGCGATCGCGCCTCCTACGTGCTGGTGCAGAACAAAATCCGCCTGGTGCTGACGACGCCGCTCGGTCCGGATTCGCCAGTCGCGGAACATGTACGACTGCACGGCGACGGCGTACGCGATATCGCACTGTGGGTGGACGATGCCGAATCCGCGTGGCGCGAGACCACCGAGCGCGGGGCCAAGAGCGTGCGTGAGCCCGAGACGCTGCGCGACGAGAATGGCGAAGCGCGCGTGGCCGCGATCGAGACGTACGGCGACACCATCCACACTTTCGTCGAGCGCAGCAAGTATAAGGGCGTGTTCCTGCCCGGCTTCACGGCGGTCGAGACCGAGGACGCGATCGCGCGGCCGGTAGGGCTGCAGCACATCGACCACATGGTGGGGAACGTCGGCTGGGGCGAGATGAACCGCTGGGTGGAATATTACCAGCGCGTGATGGGCTTCAAGATGTTCAAGCATTTCGACAACAAGGACATCTCGACGGATTATTCGGCCCTGATGTCGAAGGTGATGTCGAACGGCAACGAGCGCGTGAAGTTCCCCATCAACGAGCCGGCCGAGGGCAAACGGAAATCGCAGATCGAGGAGTACCTGGAGTTCTATCACGGCCCCGGCGTGCAGCACATTGCGATGGCAACCGATAACATTATCCAATCGGTGGATGCGCTGCGGCGGCAGGGCGTGGACTTTCTGCGCGTGCCCAACACGTACTACGATGACCTGCTGTCGCGCACCGGACCGATCGACGAACCGATATCCGCGCTCAAGGAACTGGGCATCCTGGTAGACCGCGATGACGAGGGCTACATGCTCCAGATCTTCACGCGGCCTGTCGAAGACCGCCCCACGCTGTTCTACGAAGTGATTCAACGCAAAGGCAGCCGCAGCTTCGGTAAAGGCAACTTCAAAGCGCTGTTCGAGGCTATTGAGCGCGAGCAGGCGCTACGCGGCAATCTCTGAGGTAGTGGCGCACACACGGCAGCCCTGAGAGCTGGATCGTGTGCCTACGCCACTTGTGTCCAATGACACGCTGTCCATGGATGGACGGCCAAAGTTATTAGGACTCGATTAACCTTTAGGAGATGCGCCGGACCATCAAAACACTTCAAAATAAAGGATCGAGTTGGAAGATCAGAGTCTGCTCGAGACAAAAGCGAGGCCGAAATGGAAATGCTGCTAATTTTCTTGTCTACAGCCATTGGAACCGTAGTGGGTGTGGTTGCTGCCGTCGTGATGATGCAGCGGAAAGGTAACCTTGGTCCGACCAAGGCGGAGTTGGCTCTCAGAGTGCAGCTCCAGAACACGGAGGCTCAATTGGCTGCCGCCACAGCGGGCGTGCAGGACGCGCGCACCAAGCTGGCCGAGCGCGACCAAAAGGTGGCCGAGCGCGAACAGACGATTCTGCAGATCCGCTCCGATCTGGACAGGCAGCGCCAACAGCTTGAAGCGGTGATGGTGGAAGCGCAAAAAGGGGCGGCCACCCGTTCCAACGACGACCACCGGAGTCAGGAGCTGGCGACGAGAGCCGCCACGATGACGCTTCAGATCGGCGAACTTGAGACCCGGCTGCAGGAGGAACGTCAGGCGGCCGAGCATGCGACCCAACAGGCGGCGGCGCTCGACAACCAACTCAATTACGAGAAGCGCCAGACGCAGTCGTTGGCCGAGCACGTCGATCGCTTGACCGCGCAGTTGGCCGACCACCAGAAGTCCAACGCGGACGCGGTGGATAGCCGCTCTTCGCTCGAAGCGCAGCTCAGCTACGACCAGCAGACCATACAGCGGCTGTCCACGCAGGTCGTCCAGTTGCAGGCCGAGGTGGCGGATTTTGAAGCACGATTCCGCGATGAGCGGCAGTCCGCCGTCAAGGGAATGGAGCTGCTGGGGATGGCGCAGAACCAGCTATCCGGCCTGTTCCGCGTGCTGTACCAGGATGGCCAGAACGGAAATGGGCACGCCGCCGAGTACGCCGCCATCAGCCAGCTTTCTGCACCGCCCATGGTGGAGTCTCCGCTCAGCCCGGAACCGCAACCGTCGGCTCCCGCCGCTTCGAGCCTGGAGGCCGCCCTGCTGGAGCAACCCGTTTCGAGTTGAGAAGTCCATCCGCGAGTGATAATCTCTCGGCACGATGAGAGACTCGCGGATCCTGGTAGTGGATGACGACGCGGATATTCAGGCTCTGCTTTCGACAGTCCTGAGTGAAACGGGCTGTCGGGTCGACTGCGCCTCGAGCGGGTTCGAAGGCCTGAGCCGGCTCGAGTCCGGAGCCTACGATCTGGTCCTGAGCGACGTGTGCATGCCCGGGCTCGACGGCATCGAGTTGCTCCATCTGATCCAGCAACGCTGCCCTTCGACTCCGGTGGTGGTCATGACCGCCCAGAACACGCCGGAGAACCTCATCCGCTCCATTCGCGAAAAAGCTTTCGCGTATTTCAGCAAGCCGTTCTCTCCGGCGGCCGTGCTGGACATGGTGAGGCGCGCACTCGAAAGTCCGGCGGGCGGGGACGATATCGAGGTGCTCTCGGCACGGCCCGGCTGGATCGCCCTGCAACTCCGCTCGAAACTGGAGACGGCCGATCGCCTGCTGCAATTCCTGCGCGAGCTTCCGGTCGATCTGCCCGCCGACGAGCAGAACGATATCGCCATGGCCTTTCGCGAACTTCTCATGAACGCGATCGAACACGGCGGCGGGCTGGATCCGGAGAAGAAGGTGGAAGTGGCTTACATCCGGACGAGCCGGGCCATCATCTACTACATTCGCGATCCAGGCGCCGGATTCTCCTTCGAAAATATTTCGCACGCGGCGGTTGGCAGCGCGCCGGACGATCCGCTTCGACACGTGGAGATCCGGGCGGAAGCCGGAATGCGTCCCGGCGGCTTCGGGATCCTCATGACCCGGCAGATTGCCGATGAGCTGGTGTACAACGAGAAGGGCAATCAGGTGCTGCTGGTGAAGTACCTGCCGAAGACGCAGTAAAGCGGCGCTACTTCTCGGCGCGATGTGCCCGCACTTGCAGAGCGACGCCGTTCGCACTCGGCAGGTAACCGTCGGGTACGCTGTCCTTGTCGAACGTGCGCAGGCGATGGCCCTCTTCGGCGGGGGCGGCGGCCAGCGTCCACGTACGCGCCACCGGGCAGGCCGCGATCTTGCGCGCCGTAGGCCGCACCGAAATCAGAATGTCCGTGCCGCCGGGCACCGACCAGCGTACGTTTTTAAAATCGATCTGCCAAAGTCCGGTGACTGGCGTGAGCGATACGTCACCCTTCGTCAGACTCGCGGTCACGATTGGGATCACGGCGTGACAGGCGCATTCGGGCTGCCCGGGGACAGGCGGGTTGTCGAGCGCGCCCAGCAGCGTGATTCTCTCAATCCGATCGGCCGGATTTTTGGGACAGCCGGGCGAGGTGTTGGGCACCGCCCAAACCCGAATCGTGTCGATGACCCAGGTCTCACCCGCGGCGCCAATGCGCAACATGTCGCCCACGAAACCCTTCCCGCGCTCGATGGATTGGACCTGACTCGCGACGGGGCCACGATCCATTACGATCTCCTGGGCGTGCAGGCACCCTGCCAGGGCCGCGGCGCAGAGCAGTCTCTTGATCACGAACCTCCATGATAACCTGCGCGTCTCCTCGCCTCTCCGAGGGAGAATGGGGGAAGTGATAACGCAGGCACCACACGAGATCTACTCGCAATTGCTGGCCGAGCGCCGCGCCGAGATCCTACGCCGCGAAGAGCGGCACCGGATGCTGGGATACATCCGGCTGGCCGTAGTGCTCGCCGCGGCCGTGCTCGTGTGGCGGTCCATTTCCTACGGCCTCGCGATCTCGTGGCTCCTGCTGCCGGTCACAGCGTTCGCCGCGCTTGTGGTAATGCACGAAAAGTTGCTCGGTGGCCTCGAACTCCGCCGCCGCGCCGCCCGCTACTTCGAGCGATCGCTGGCCCGGCTCGACGACCAGTGGGCCGGCACCGGCGAAACCGGCGAACGGTACCTCGACCCGGCGCATCCCTATGCCGGCGACCTGGACCTGTTCGGCAAGGCGTCGCTGTTCGAGTTGCTCTGCACCGCCCGCACCCACATCGGAGAGGACACATTAGCGCGCTGGCTTCTGGCTCCGGCCGAGCCGGAGATTGTGCGCGCGCGCCAGTCCGCAGTCGAAGAACTGCGCACTCGCCTGGATCTGCGCGAGGATCTCGCCGTGCTCGGGGAAGGAGCGCGCACCGGCGTCGACCCCGTGGCGCTGGCCGCTTGGGGCGAGGCGCCGCCGCTGCTCGACCGCGGCAGGCTGCACATCTGGGTGTGGCCTTTCAGTGTGCTGGGCGCGGCCGGGGGCGTATCGCTGCTCATGCTCCTGGCCAATTTCGCCGATGCGCTGCCCCTGACCGAGTTCGCGGCCACGGTGGCACGCGACCTCTTCCTGCTGGCCGTAGTTGCGAACGGCTCCTTCCTCTACCGCTGGCGTCACGAGCTGGCCGCGGTTACCGGCGCCGTCGAAGAAGCCGCCGATGAGCTGGGCCTGCTCTCGGACGTGCTGGTGCGACTTGAGCGCGAGCGCTTCAGCTCGCCGCTCCTGGCGCAGTTACGGGCGTCGCTCGATGCCGAGGGCGAGCCGCCTTCGAAGCGGCTGGCAGGGCTCAATCGAATCGTGCAGTATCTCGATTCGCGCGACAACGTCTTCGTGCGCGTGGCCGAGATCTTCATCCTGTGGACGCCGCACCTGGCAGTGGCCGTGGAGCGGTGGCGCCGCCATTCCGGTACGGCGGTGCGGCGCTGGCTGACAGCCGCAGGAGAAATCGAGGCGCTCTGCTGCTTCGCCAGCCATGCCTTCGAGCACCCCGCCGATCCGTTCCCCGAGTTGGTCGAAGAGCGCGGATCGATCGAGGCTGAAGGCGTCGGCCATCCGCTGCTGCCCGAAGCGCGCGTGGTGCGCAACGACGTCCGGGTGGGCGGCGAGCTGCGCGTGCTGATCGTGAGCGGTTCCAACATGTCCGGCAAGAGCACGCTGTTGCGGACGCTCGGGATCAACACCGTATTGGCGCAGGCCGGCGCGCCGGTGCGGGCCCGGCGGATGCGTCTATCACGCCTGGCGGTGGGCGCGTCGATCCGCGTTACCGATTCGCTGCAGGGCGGCGTTTCGCGATTCTACGCGGAAATCCTGCGGCTGCGCCAGATTCTCGACCTGACGGCCGGGCCGCTGCCCGTGCTATTCCTGATCGACGAATTCTTGCACGGCACCAATTCGCACGACCGGCGGATCGGTGCCGCGGCGTTGGTGCGCGGGCTGGTAGAGCGCGGCGCCATCGGCTTCATCACGACCCACGACCTGGCTCTCTCCGAGATCGCGAACGAGATGTGCGAGCGCGCGGCCAACGTTCACTT
Source organism: Bryobacteraceae bacterium (assembly GCA_041484525.1). Taxonomy (GTDB): domain Bacteria; phylum Acidobacteriota; class Terriglobia; order Bryobacterales; family Bryobacteraceae; genus JBGPHT01. The sequence continues at coordinate 27,958 of JBGPHT010000082.1, forward strand.
CGAAGACCAGATTGCGAATGGCGAGATCCATTTCGACTACGTCATGCGGCCGGGCGTGGTGCGCAAGAGCAACGCGATCGAGCTGATGCGCTCGGTGGGGCTCGAAATTTGACGTCAGGAGAGATTCGCGAGCTGGCGCGCGCATGCGGATTCGAGCTGGCCGGCGTGGCCGCCGCGGAGCCGGTCGCGGAACGCGAGTGGTATCACGAATGGGTGGCAGCCGGGCATGCGGGCGAGATGCGATATCTGGCGGACCGGCGCGCCGCGGTGCGGGACGATCCGCGCAACCTGCTGGCGCAAGCGCGATCCATCATCTGCGTGGGCAAGCTTTACCAGACGCCGTGGCCGCACTCGACCGCCTTCGACGATGCCGAGCGCGGCTGGATCTCGCGCTACGCCTGGGGCGAGGACTACCACGACGTCATGCGCCGCGGTCTGGAACGCCTCGACGGACTTGTCCGCCAACGCGTGCCGGACTTGCAATCGAAGATCTGTGTGGACACAGCGCCGCTCCTCGAGCGGTCGTACGCGCGCCTGGCGGGCCTCGGATGGATCGGAAGAAACACATGCCTGATCAACCAGCAGGGCGGGTCGTGGTTTTTCCTGGGCGAACTGCTGGTCTCGATTCCGATCGGGCCCGAAGCTCCGCCACCTGACCGCTGCGGCACCTGCCGGCGGTGCATCGAGGCGTGTCCGACGGCGGCCATCGTCCCGGGCGGTCTCGGGTACACGGTGGATTCGCGCCTGTGTATTTCGTACTTCACGATCGAGCTGCGCGGGGAAGTGCCGGAAGACCGGCGGGCGGGCATCGGGACCCATGTGTTCGGGTGCGACATCTGCCAGGATGTCTGCCCGTGGAACCGGCGTGCGCCCACGACCGCGGAGCCGGGCTTCGAACCACGCCATTTCGCCCCGGCGCTCGACCGGCTGGCCTCGATCGGCGAAGTGGAGTTCCGCGAGATGTTCCGCGGCACGCCAGTCACGCGGGCGCGATATTCGGGATTTCTGCGCAACGTCGCGATCGCCATGGGAAACAGCCGCCTCGAGAAGTTTCGAACGCCCCTCGAAAAGCTGGCGAAGTCCGACGACACAGTGGTAGCGGATGCCGCGCAGTGGGCATTGCAGCGCGTAACAACCGGGGCGCTACGATAGGATTGTGAAGACTCTCCTGCTCCTCCTGGCCGCGCCTCTGCTGGCCCAGGATTCCCTGGTCGAGCAGGGGTTCGACCACTTTTACAACCTCGAATACGCGCAGGCGATCGCCACCTTCGAGCGCGCCATCGCGGCCCATCCCGAGTCCCCGGACCTGCACAACCACCTGGCCGAGACCCTCGTGTTCGAGGAGATGTTCCGCAATGGCGCGCTCGAAAGCGAGCTGGTGTCGGGCAGCAATTCGTTCCTGCGCCGGCCCAAGCTGAACCCGACTCCTGAAATGGAAAAGCGCTTTCTGGACGAAGTGGCCCGCGCCATGTCGCTTGCCGAAGCGCGGCTGCAGAAGAACCCGAAGGATACCGGGGCCATGTACGCGTTGGGCATCGCCTACGGGCTGCGGTCGAATTACTACTGGGTAGTGAAGAAGTCGTGGCGCGATTCGCTCAAAGACGCCACCTCGTCGCGCCGTCTGCACAACCGCATCACGGAGCTCGAGCCGAACAATGTGGACGCGCGGCTGGTGCAGGGTCTCCACGATTACATTGTCGGCAGCCTGCCGTGGACGTGGCGGACGCTCGGGTTCCTGGTCGGGGTCCACGGCGATAAGGAAAAAGGCATTCGCACCGTCGAGGACGTAGCGGCGCACGGCAAGCTCAACCGCGTCGACGCCGAGATCTTCCTGTGCGCGCTCTATCGCAGGGAGAACCAGCCGAAGAAGGCGGTCCCGGTGGTGGCGGACCTGATCCGGCGGTTCCCCCGGAATTTCCTTCTGCGGATGGAACTGTCGCAGATGTACAGCATGGCGGGAGACAAGGAACACGCACTCGCCGCGCTCGAAGAAGTGGCTGCCCTCAAGCGCCGGCCCGCCCCCGGATTCGAACGGCTGCCCTGGGAAAAGATCTGGTTCCATCAGGGCACCATCGAATTCTGGTACAACGACCTGGATCGCGCCCTCGAGAACCTGAAAAAGGTAACGGCCGCCGCCGATGACGTGGACCTGAGCACGGGCGTCTCCGCCTGGCTGCGCATCGGCCAGATCTACGATATGCAGCACCGTCGCGCCCAGGCCGTCGAGGCGTATCGGAAGGCGATTGCGTACGCGCCGCAGGCGGACGCGGCCACCGAGTCCAGGAAGTATCTTTCTACGCCCTACCGCCGGATGTAGTTTGCCCGGGATCGCTATTCGTCGATGGTCACCTTGACCGGCTGCTCGATGTACTTTTGATCCTTGGGGTCCTTCCCCACGGTCAGCACCATGAGGGCCATGCGCCCGGTCGCCTTTTCCGGAATCTTGAACTTGATGGTGGTGGCGGTCTGTTCGGTAATCACGACAGGGATATCGTTCTTACCATCCGTCAGAAAGAGTTTGGCGACCTGCTCCTTCTCCAGGTTTTCTCCCGTCACGGCGATGACGTCTCCCTTTTTGCCGTTTTGTGGATCGCAGGAAGTCATGCGGGGCATCGCGGATTGCGCGTATGCGGTCAAACCGGCTGCTACAAAAAGCGAAACGACAAAAGACAGTTTCATCTCAATATCCGTTCCTTCGACCTTGATGGTATGTCCAATGAGTCTGAAATACAAGGGCGGGGATGGCAGGCCCAAGGTTGGGACCTTGCCCGGGCGCCGGGGTGAACGCGCACACACACGATTGAACGGCCCGGCGGGGTGGCGTATGATCACGCTATGGCCGCATACGCGGGCGCCACTCCGACTTTCCTCCGGCGCGAATCTGGATGGATCTACAAGCCATCCTGGGACCTTCCCCTGCTGATTTTCAGCGCCGCCCTGGTCCCGATCCCTTTTCTGGCCGCGTGGGGCGCCGAAACCTCCGGATGGATGAAACCGCAGCAGGCCGCGGACCTGATCAACATCGTCGTCGCCGCGCTGGTGGGCGGCCCCCACCTGTTTTCGACCATCACATACACCTTCCTGGACGGCCGGTTCCGCGCCCGCCACAGCCGCTATGCGCTGGCGGCGTTCGGGCTCCCGCTGATTGTGCTCTACCTCGGCGTCTACCACTACACCGCGCTGATCACGTTCTTTTTCACCTGGGCGTCGATCCACGTGCTGCATCAGATCATCTACCTGACCGATTGTTACCGGGCGCGCAGCTCGTTCCCGGATGACCGCTGGTCGCGGCTGGTGGACTATGGGCTAATCCTGACCGGGCTGTACCCGATCGGGCTTTACAAGTTGTCGCTGCGGCAGTTCTATGTAGGCGGCGTGGTGCTGCCCTATCCGGACGCGCTACGCGCGTTCCACCTGCCGATTTTGGCGGGCCTGCTGTTTACTGCATTTCTAGTGGCGTGGGTGGCGAAGACGGCGGCGGAATTCCGCGAGGGCCGCGGCAACGTGCCGAAGACGCTACTGATCGCGATCACGACCGTCGTCTCCTTTCTGCTGCCGATGGGTTCCAACCTGGACGTGCTGTTCCAGGGGTACAACACCTGGCATTCCTTTCAATACCTGTTCTTGCTGTGGCTGATTAACCGGCTGCGCGACCAGCGCGGCGAAATCGAGAACCGTTTTGTACGCGGCCTGGTGCGCCGGGACAGCATGGCGGCATATTATCTGTGCTTCCTCGCCGCCACCGGAGTGATGGTGATTTTCACTCTGATTGTCCGCACGGTGACGCCCCTCCGCGCCGACCAGAGCTACTTCGTGGTAGTGCTCAGCGTGTTGCTCATGCACTACTACTTCGACCACTTCCTATTTTCCCATCCTCAGATGGTGGAATAGACGCGGTTTCACAGCTCCCTCGTGTCCCGGCCCTGTTAAGCGTGATTTCTTCTTTCCATTTCATCTCATCCGCATCGTAAAGAGGTAGGAAGGAGATTGATTGACATGCGGGCTGTTTATACGGTCGGCACAATCCTGGCTGCGGCGGCGATTGGAGCCTGCGCGGCTTTGCTGTTCGCTCCTCAATCCGGCGAACGTACCAGACGTCTCATCCGACGAAGGGCCGAGGACTACGTGCACGGTGTCCACGAGGGTATCGCGGCGGCCGAGGAACTTTGCAGCCGAAGAACAGAAAGCGTCCGGCAGATGATGTCCGGCTTGGGCCGCAAACTCAACCAGAGGCTTGCATTTACCACGTCCCATTGAGCGGGATGCGGGTGGGATTTCGCGCGTCGGGCACGGCGGCCAAACGGGAAACAATGCACCAGTTGCGCCGCCGGGCCAGCGCCTCCGCGATGCAGCGGCGCAAGTATCAGATAAGCAGGTGTGAAATACCACATCAGGCGCGCGAGGGAGGTGCGTCACATATAGCTCTGAATAGCTCTATATTCAGTAACAGAATTCGGTAGCTTTATGCTGGATTCGGGTCTACAATCAAATCAGATAAATCCTGCTGTGGAGAGCGAAAGCCTATGCCGTTTACCAGCTCTCAACACGCGACGCCGCAAGAACTAGAAGCGATGCTGCGCCAAAAGGCCGTCCAGGCCGAAACCCAATATCGCCAGGCGAGCGGAGAGGACAAAGGTCTCATGCTCGATTTGTTTCTGAACGCCCTCAGAGACTTGATGCAGTTCGAGGTCTATGGCGAATCGCCTCGTGAGGGCCAGCCGCAGAACGCTGCGTCGGCCGTGGCGGGCGAGGGCATGCCGCGCTTCCTCCAGTCGGCATAATCCTGCGGTGTTACTCCGAAGCCTGCTGTAGATCCGCAATTTCTTGTGGACGCGCCCATCGCACGTACAGACTATGCACGCCGTAGAGTGAGCACCAGGCGGCGACGGCCAATACCGGGTTGATGGTGAGCACGCCGCCGGCGGTCGCGAGAAACGCGGTGGCATCCACGCGACTCATCTTGCGCAGCCGGTGCCAGGCGCTCCAATCGAGCAGGCACAGTCCCATCCACGCCGTGACCCCGGCCAGCGCCGGGGTGGGAATGTGCGCTACGAAATCCGAGCCCAGCCACAGAATCACAAAGAGGAAAACGGCGTTGAAGAGGTTCGCCATCGGTGTGGTTCCGCCGCAGCGGACTACGGCCAGGCTGCGCGCCGGGATACCCACGCTCAGCGGCGCGCCGAAGAGGCCGGCGCAGATGTTGGCCAGACCGTAAGCGCCGAGTTCCTTGTCCGCATCCGAGGGGCGCATGCGGCGATGGCGGCCCGCGGAAGTGCTCGACCACGGGTGTGCGACATAAAAGTGGAGAGACCTACGCATCCTCAACAAAACGACAAGAGTCTGAGCGTACACATACGCAAGGCTTCTGGCCGCTGTGCGGCGAACGCACATCTTGACCGTTGCGGGATTGCCCGTCCTTGAGGC
>JBGPHT010000083.1:0-33119 GCA_041484525.1 Bryobacteraceae bacterium
ACTTGCATTAGGTTGAGTCTCCTGAGGGTTGACTTGGTTCTTGCCGGAACCCAATCCCAACCCTATCAGGAACTCAGCCTCTCAACGACCGACGCGCTCCCACTCAACCGCTCAGTTAGCCCGCTAATTTGGACAGTAGTGATCTTTATATAGGCATTGATGTTGATTCTACTACATGTATCCCCACATTCTAGACCGCTCGTGGATGTCCGGCGTCGAAGGTAATACGGCGGTACGGAACCGCTAGAGGTTGGGTAAGTCGGACGCTCAGTGGGAGATATTGCTTTCGCGAGCACGATTCAGACCGGCGTTACCCGTCATAAGAGGATACATGACCAAGTTAAGAACGAGTCTTATATGGATGGTCGCCGTGCCGATCACCTTGGTGCTGGCCACCACCGGCTGTGCCACGAAGAAATTCGTGCGTCAACAGACGAACAGTGTAAACGCGAGGGTCAACAAACTCGAAGCTCAGACCAACGACAAGATCGCTTACCTTAACAACCAGCAGAAGAGCGACATGTCGCAAGTCAACGAACGCTTTTCCACGACCGACCAGAAGCTGGCAGAAGTCGCAAGCGCCGCTCAGCAAGCCCAAGGGACCGCTTCGCGCGCTATGGAAGAAGCGGACTCGAACTCCTCCAAGATAGCCGCCACCAATACCGCGGTCTCCACGCTGGCGGCGGGCACGGCCAACGCCCTGAACTACCAGATGGTCGAAAAGGCAGACGTACTGTTTTCCTTCAACCAGGCCACTCTCACACCCGAAGCCAGGGCCGCGCTCGACCAGATCGTCATGAAGGTACAATCGCTACCCCGCGCGGTGGTCGAACTGGTGGGCTTCACGGATCCGATCGGCTCGAAAAACCATAACCTGGCGTTGAGCCGGCAGCGAGCCTGGGCTGTGCAGCAGTACCTGGTCCGGCAAAAGGTACCGGTGCGCTCGATCCACATCGCCGGGCTTGGCAAAGAGCCGCCGCCCCCGGGCCTCGAGGCCGAGATCATGGCCTTGAACCCCAACGCCACTCCAAGGGAACTCCACCGCGCCGCGCGCCGCGTAAGAATCAACGTGTTCGGCGCCGGCGATATTACGGCCACAACTGGCGGCGGCTCGCAACAGTAGACCTCGTGAGTCACGCTACACCGTGCACCTTCCGGCTAACGGGTAAATGGCTGTCCGGCCAGCAGAGAGCATCAACCGCTACTCTCTGGCCGGCGGTCAGGCCCACACCTCGCCGGGAATCCAGGGACCCTGGGAGCGCAGGGCCGAGCCACGCAAGATGGCATGAAACTCCGGGCGCTCATCAGAATGCTTCATCTTTGCGGAGTGCCCCATGCATCAGCCTCAAGACGACCGCTGGGCTCTCATCCTGGCCGGCGGAGATGGAATTCGACTGCGACCCCTGACCCGTGTGGTGGCCGGGGATGAGCGGCCCAAGCAGTTTTCCCCGCTCTTTGGAACCGAGACGTTGCTCGACCAGACACGGCACAGAATCTCCTCAGTAGTGCCCCCGGAACGGATTTCAATCGTCGCTACCCGCAAGCACGAACGGTTTTTCGGACAGGCGCTCCGCGAAGCGCCTGGGCCTCTGATCGTGCAACCGGAAAACCGGGGAACTGCGCCGGCCATCCTCTATGGCGTGCTGTCGATCCGCCATCGCGATCCCGGCGCCAACATCGCGACCTTTCCTTCGGACCACTATTTCACCAACGAAGTCGCTTTCATGACACAGGTCCGAGCCGCCTTTCGTATCGTCGAGCAGCGGCCGGAACTGATCGTCTTACTTGGCATCGTACCGGACAGCCCCGCCGTCGACTATGGGTGGATCGAGCCCGGCGATTCCGTGCCGGAAACGCCGGATACCCCTCTCTTCCGCATCCACCGCTTCTGGGAAAAGCCTTCTCTCGCACTGGCGGACCAACTGTTGGCGCGCGGGTGCTTCTGGAACAGCTTCGTTGTGGTCGGCTCGGCAGACGCACTCGTGGTTCTGTTGCAGGACACCGTGCCTGCCCTTTATCGGTCGTTCGAGCCCGTACTGCCGATGCTCGGAACGCTGGAGGAAGCAGACGCCGTGGACCGGGTATACATGGATCTCCTGCCGATAGATTTCTGTACGGAAGTCCTGGCGGTCTCTCCCCAGATCCTGGTGGTCATGCCGGTCGCCGATACGGGTTGGACCGATCTCGCCGACCCGAAGCGCACGTTGTCCTTGATCGCTCGCGATCGCGTGCGGACAGGAGGGGCCGGAGACTAGCCATGCCGATCCCCGCCAGGCAAGCGGCACTGCTCCTGTCGATCGCCTCGATCGTAGCCCCGCAATTCAACGCTCAGAGCGAATCCCGGACGACCTATCAGGCCAACGTCAACATGGTGGCACTGACCTTCAGCGTCGCCGATGGCAAGGGTAACTACGTCGCCGGGTTGAAGGCGGACGACGTCCGCATCTTCGAAGATGGCGTCGAGCAGAAAATCGCAGCGTTCGCGGAAGGCAGCCGGCCGCCGTTGGGCCCCCTGGATCGGGCGCCGGCATCCAGTGGCACCAGCGTCTTCATCCTGTTCGACACCAGCAACCGCATGTACAGCAGCTTTCCGTATGTCTGCGACTCCATCGCGGATTTCGTGCGCGGCCTCGACCCGGCGGACTCGGTGGCAATCTACACCTTCAGCAAGAATCTCTCGCGCGCTGCGCCGCTGACGGCGGATCATGTGCTGGCCAGGGCCGGATTGTCCAACGCTGTGGCAGGCGACGGCTACCAGGCACCCAGTCGAACCCGGGTGGGAACCAATTAATCAGATAGCTGCCGTGCCCCGCGAAAGATTCGAGGACACGGTTATCCCCAAGATCTAGCGCCACACTCCCGCGGAACGATCAGAGGTTCGTAGGGTCAACAACGACCTTTTCGGAAGGTTCGGTCCGAAAGGGGCGGGGGGCTTTGCGCCCCATTTTAGAGGAGAGATCAAACAATGAAAAAGTGCTTTGCAGTCATCACGGTGGTCCTGCTGTTCTCTATGGTAGCGGCCGCCCAGGATGCTCCCAGGATGGAAACGTTCCTGGGGTACACCTATGTTCGGGCCAACTCGGCCACAGATGTTCCGGCGTTCAGCGCCAATGGCGGAGGCGGACAGTTCGTCTACAACTTCAATAAGTGGATCGGTGCGGTAGCGGACCTGGGTGCCGTACACAACGGCAACATCGACGGCTTCAACCTGGATACCACGTTCGTCAACTTCCTATTTGGGCCGCGCATCTCAGTCCGCAAGTGGTCGCGTTTTACGCCGTACGCCCAGGTGCTCTGGGGCGGCGTGTATGCGACGGGCAGCGTGCAAATCAACGCCCTGGAGGTGCCTTTCGGCGCCGTCGCCGGCGACACTATTGTCGTCGATCCCAACCAGGTGCTCACCGCCCGCATCAGCGCTTCGCAGACCGCCTTTGCCATGACGGCGGGCGGCGGCCTGGATATCAAGATCAACAAGCATGTCCAGTTCCGGCCGATCGGCTTGGATTACTACATGACCCGCCTGCAGAACCTGCGCACGCTGGGGGACAACAATCAGAACAATCTTCGCTACACAGCCGGCTTCAACTTCACCTTCGGAAAGCAGTAAACATTCTCCGCAAGCACCGGCATGGTTGTTTTGGCAGAGGCAATTTCACAGTCCCGAGAGAGGAGAAGAATTGTGTGCAAGAAGATTGCAGTGTCGCTTAGCCTGCTGGGGGCGGTTTGGATCATGCCGCTGCACGGCCAGGACTATAGCAAGTTTGCGTTCAACATCGGCGGCGGCGTTACCGCGCCGCTAAATCCGACAGCACAGTACGCCGGTGTCAGCGGCAACTTTGCGGCCGGCGCCGGCTACAACATTAGCAAGAGGAACTCGATCATAGGGGAGTTTATGTGGGCCGGGCTGCCGCCCAACATCGACGTGATCCACCCGATCGACGGGCTCTTCGGCAGTGTTAACCTCTATTCACTCACCGCCAACTACCGTTACCAGGTTGACCGTATCTCCGATTCCCGATTCGGCCTCTACGTGATCGGCGGCGGCGGCTGGTATTACCGGTTCGCCAGCGTCGACAGAAACTTCGTCGTCCCGCCCGGTACCGCCTGCGTGCCTATTTACACCTGGTGGGGCTATGGCTGCACTACCGGTGGATTCATATATACGGCGACCGTGGCCAACAGGGGCACCAGCGCGGGCGGCGTCAACGCAGGAACCGGCTTCACGATCCGGCTCAGCGACTCGGGATGGAAGTTCTACACCGAAGCCCGCTATCATTACGCCTGGAGTAACAGAATCCCCTCGACCCTGATACCGGTCACGTTCGGAATTCGGTTCAATTGACGCGCCGGCGGAAATATTTTGAGCCCGGTGCGCCACGGATGCCATCGACATTATACGAGGACTCATCAAGTGAGTCTTCCTTCCCTCAACTTCCGGCTGGGGATCGCGAAAGTTGCGATCCCCAGCCGTTCTTTCGATCAGCTCCCGTGTGGTTTTATAGCTTTGTCTGACAGGCCCGAGTGCCTGCGCTACTGCGTCTGCTTATTAATAATCAACTTTAAGTCGAAGCTCCGTTTGTCATTCGGCACGACCTCCACCTTCTGCGCCGCTGAGTCGTAGGGCTGCAGAAAATCCGGATCGAACATCACGGCGTTGGGGTTCACACTGTCCCAACCGAATAGCTTGTAACTCCCGGGAGCGATCCCGCCGATCGTGAAGTGGCCGGCGGCGTTGGTGGTCGCGGTCTTGTAAAACGGCCGTGAGCGATGCGTGCCGGTCGGTACCAGCGTCACGGTCGCCGCATCCACTGGCTCCTCCTTCTCGTTCTTCACCGCACCCTCGATGGTTCCTCCATCCGAGCCCAGCACGATCGCCAGCTCGGTGTTGGCGGGTACGCCGTTCATCAGATCCAGCTCGGAATCGGTGATGTCCGTCGTGCCCCAGTGGACGGATTTCAGGTACAACGTCCGCAGACGGTTCGGGTTCATGCGATAGACATTCTGGTCCACGTTGCGGAATACCAGGCCGCCATCTTCCTTCACCGCTCCCGTCTCCGGCGTGTAGTTGCGGTTCGGCGCCTGGAGCGAAAGCTGCAACTGCGTGAGCTGGACGTCGGTCGTGCCGTCGATCCGCACTTTGCCGGTAACCTCCATCGGCGGCATCGGACGCAGCTCGATTCCGCTGATGTCGGACGAGCCCACTTGCAGCGGCATTTGCGACTGGTAACGCTGGCCGGCGACCGTGTAGCTGCCGAGCAGGTAAACGAGACCTGGGGAGACGCCGAACAATGCGAACTTGCCGTCCTTGTCGTCCAGGTTGTTGGACGAGCTGGAGCTTCCGCTATCAGTGACCACCATCATCCCGATCGACAGCCCGGTGGCGCCCTGCGGCGCGATCACCTTGCCGCGCAGCGTGGCAAAGCGCATCTTCCGCAGAGTGAGATTGAGGTTGGTCAACTGCTGTCCGCCGGTCAGCTCCAGCCCTCCGGCATTCGAGGCCTCCTGCACGCCCGGATAGTACGTAATGGCGAATGCGTCGGCATCTTCAACGTTCTGGTTCACACGTAAACCGCGCGGGCTCACTTTCAGGTAGTACTTACCCGGCGCCAGGTCGAAGATTCGATACTCGCCCAGGTCGTTGGTGGTGGCGGCCCGGTTCTCCACCAGCTCGCGGCCCTTACTGGTGTACCGATATTGCATGGCGCCGACCTGCAGGTTTCGGATCGGGTCGCCATCCTCTTCCGCGATCCGGCCGGAGACGGCGCCATAGGGAGTCAGCTTGATCTGGAAACCCGTCTTGCGATCGCCCGGACCCAGGATGACCGCATCCTGAGAGGCGGCGCCGTTCTTCACGCCGAACTGCGCGTTGACGTATCCATCGCGGCGCGCCGTCAATTGGTAGTTGCCGGGATCTACATGCTCGAACAGAAACTTCCCTGTCAGGTCCGACGTTGCCGTGATGGGCGGGTTCGCCGGCCGAGGTGCTTGGCCCTGCTGCTGCGGACTTCGCGGCGCCTCGCCGGGGCTGCCGGCGGCTGCGACATTCAGCCGCAGAACCAACTGGACCTTGCGCACAGGTTCGCCGGTGGTCGCATTGAAAACCTGGCCTTCGAATGTGGCCTTCTCAGGCGCGGTCTGCTGGGACTGGCCGAGCAAAAGAGCCGGCGCGAGCAGGAATGGGGCAAGTCGCATGATGCCTCCCGGTGCAAGAAATGGATGCTGCCATCGATTATACGCGCGGCCGCGCTGTTGGTTCGCGTAGCCTCGGTCTGTTACCATCGGGCGGAATGGACGCCATCCAAGTCTCGAATGTCACCAAGACTTTCGGGAACGTAACCGCCGTCAACGACCTTTCGCTCACGGTTCCCGAAGGCTCCGTCTACGGCTTCATCGGACCCAACGGCTCCGGCAAGACCACCACCATGCGGATGATCGTCAACATCTTTTATCCGGATCGCGGGACTATCCACGTCTTCGGCCATCCTATGTCGGGCAGCCGTTCGGAGTTGATCGGCTACCTGCCCGAGGAACGCGGCCTCTACCGCCGGATGGCCATCCGCCCACTCCTGGAATTCTACGGCGAGTTGCGGAGCGGGCGCAAAGTGAAAGCCGAGGTCAACGCGTGGCTGGAGCGGCTCGACCTGGCGCGCTGCGGGTCGCAGCCCATCGAGACTCTCAGCAAAGGTATGAGCCAGAAGGTGCAGTTCATCGCCGCGGTCGTGCCCGCGCCGAAGCTCGTGATACTCGATGAACCTTTCACGGGCCTCGATCCCATCAGCGCCGAGGTTATCCGCGAAGCCATTCTGGAATTGCGCCGCGGCGGCGCCACGGTCATTCTCAGTACTCACGATATGAGCGTGGCCGAGAGCATGTGCGACTACATCCTCATGATTTTTCGCGGCAAGAAGGTACTCGACGGCACGCTCGCCTCCATCCAGGGCCAGTACGGCAGCGACACCATTCGCGTCTCGGCGGAAGGAGGCTCCGCGGTATGCAATGGCCTCCCGGGCGTCGAGAGGGTCCGCGATTTCGGCCAGGTGCAGGAACTGCGGATGGCGCGCGGGTGCGATCCGCAGGAGGTTTTGCGGGCGCTCGTGGCGCGCACTCGCCTCACCAGTTACGCCGTCGTGAAGCCTTCCCTTCACGATATCTTCGTGCGCATCGCGGGCCCAGCCGCCGAGGAGGCACAGGTTGCATAGGATTCTCCTCATCGCGAAACGGGACTACCTCGCGTCCATTCGAAGTAAGGCCTTCGTCTTCTCGTTGGTGATCGCACCCATCCTCTTCGGCGGCGGGTTTCTCGGGCTGGCACTAATGAAGGGGAAGCCCGATCTCAAAGACCGCCGCGTCGCCATCGTGGACCGCACCGGCATGGCGGCGGACGCGATCCTACAAGTTGCCCGGCAGAAGAGTGAGAAAGAGGTGAACGACAAGGTCACCGGCAAGCAGGTGGCGCCGCGATATCTGTTCGAGGCTGCGCCGCAGGATTCAGGCGATCCCAATGCACAGCGTCTCGCGCTGTCGGACCGCGTGCGTCGCGGCGAGTTGTTCGCATTCGTCGAAATCGGGGCCAACGCACTCCACCCGCCCAGTGAAGAGACGGCGGACAAGGAAAAAGACAAAGACAAACCCGAGAATCGCGTGGGCTACTACAGCAACGCCGACGGCATCGATGAAGCGCGCTCGTGGCTCAGCAGCCCCGTCAACGAGGGCCTGCGCCGCGTTCGTCTCGCCAGGCTCGGAGTGGATCCCGGCCGCTTCGACGAAATCTTCGCGGCCGTGCCCGTGCAGCGGATGAGCCTGGTCACACGCGACGAGCACACCGGCGAGATCAGGGAGGGCCGCAAGAAAAGCGAATTCGAAGGCTTCATCGTCCCATTCACCGTGATGATGCTGCTCGCGATGATCACGATGGCGACCTCGGGACCGATGCTGCCTTCAGTTTCCGAAGACAAACTGCAGCGGGTTTTCGAGATGCTGCTGGGCTCGGCCACTCCCTTCGAGCTGATGATGGGCAAAGTGGTCGCCGCCGTCGGACGCTCCCTCACCAGTTCCTTTTTCTACGTCACCAGCGGCATCCTGGTGCTCGAGGGTCTCGCGGTCACCGGCCTCGCGCCTCTCCAGATTCTCCCCTGGTTCCTGGTCTACCTGGTGGCCGACGTCACCATGTTATGTGCGTTTGCGGTAGCGCTCGGAGCCGCCTGTTCGAGCCCGCAGGACGCGCAGAACCTGGGCGTAGTTCTGCTCTCGCCCGTGCTGGTCCCTCTGTTTCTCATCATGCCCGTGCTGCAGCAGCCGAACGGCGCCGTCTCGACGGCCATGTCCCTATTCCCACCTTTCACGCCGCTCATCATGCTGGTGCGACAGGCGATGCCCGGCGGCGTTCCAGCCTGGCAGCCTTGGGTCGGCCTGGTTGGAATCGCCGGCTGGACCCTCGCTATCACCTTCGCCGCCGCCCGCATCTTCCGCATCGCCATTCTGATGCAGGGCAAGGCGCCGAAACCCGCCGAACTGCTGCGCTGGGCGGTGCGGGGCTGACGCGAGATACTCTGGAAGTAGAGCCGCCGTATGAGCCGGATCGAGAATATTGAAGGCCAAATCAAAGAGCTTTCCGCTCAAGAGCTGGCTGCACTTCGAGAGTGGTTCGCCAACTTCGACGCGGAGTTCTGGGACCGTCAATTCGAAACGGACGCAGAGGCCGGTAAGCTGGACGATCTAGCGGATCGTGCGTTGCGCGACCATTCCGCAGGCCGGTCCAAAGAGCTTTGATTCACCACGCCTCTCCGGAGTTTTGGTCGCGCTACCGGGTTCTTCCCGCATCCACCCGAAAGGCCGCGGATCGAGTTTCGCTCTGCTGAAAGCTGCCCCGCGGCATCCGTCACTTCACTTCAAAAAGACGAGGCGCTTCTGGTCGTCCGCGTCGGCCTCCACTACCGTGCCATAGGAGTGGAGGCCCCGATGGCATTCTCTGGTTCTGGATCGGCAGCCACGCCGACTACGACAAGTTCATCGGGTGACCAGACGTCTCATGCCACAGGCCTTTGATTCAGGGCCTTTCTATTCGGACGCCCCGCCTCCCCGCTTTCAAGGCCTCCGCCGCTCTCGCCAGTTCGATGAACGTCCTGAAGCTACCGCGTCATCTCCCGGAGGCCGCACAACGTTGAGTATGAGTCCCAGAACCAGAGGTTGAACACAAGGCTTTCTTTGAGAGACTCTTTGAGCGTTTTTCTGAGGTGGCCGGCAGCGGAGCGGAACGATTCTTCCGCGTCACCACGCGCGGTTCGCGCGAAGTATCCTATTGCCATGGGTATGAAACCGGCCGGAGCAAAAACCATATCGCAGTATTTCGCGCAGATCGAAGAGCCGCGCCGCAGCGACGTCAAAGCGCTCCACGACATGATCGTGAAGGCCGTGCCAAAACTCAAACCAAGCATACAGGTCGGCATGATCGGCTACGGCACGTACCACTTCAAATACGCGAGCGGCCGCGAGGGCGACTGGCCCATCATCGCGCTGGCCAGCCAGAAGAGCTACATCTCGGTGTACGTGTGTGCCTCGGAGCGCGGCGAATACGTCGCGGAGAAACACAAACAGGAGATGCCGAAGGCCAGCGTCGGCAAGAGTTGCATCCGATTCAAACGCCTTTCCGACATCGATCTGAAGACACTGGAGAAGGTGATCAAGATCGGCGCCCGCGTCATGAGCAAGACCGCTGCCGTCTAGTCAAAGGAGACCGATTTGAACCGCCGTACTTTTCTGGTTGCCACCACCGCTACCGCCGCATTGTCGCGTGCGCAGAATAACGCCAATGCCGTTCCCGTCCGCCGCGAGTATTCGCTCAATCGCAACTGGCTCTTCGGCGGCGCCATGAAAGCGGGGGCTGACGCGCCCGGCTTCGACGACTCGAAGTTTCGCCGCGTCACCCTTCCCCACACCAATGTCGACCTGCCCTGGCATAGCTTCGACGACAAGGCGTACGAATTTGTCTCCGTCTACCGCCGCCACATTCGTGTGCCCGCGGCATGGAACGGTAAGCGCGTCTTCGTCGATTTCGACGGCGTCATGACGGCCGCAAAAGTATCCATCAACGGACATCGCTTCGAAGAGTACCGCGGCGGCTACACGCCGTTCTCCCTCGAGCTGACACCGCACCTGAAATTCGGCGCCGAGAATCTACTCGCCGTCGAGGTTGATTCCACCGAGCGCGCGGATATCCCGCCCTTCGGCGGCACCGTCGACTACCTGACCTTTGGCGGCATCTACCGCGACGTGCGCCTCCGCGTGGTACCGCACACGCACATCTCGAACGTGTTTGCCAGGCCCGTACGCGTGCTCTCGAATGACCGCGCGCTCGTCGTGCGCTGCTACCTCGACGGTCCCATCGAGAAACCCGTAACCATCACCGCCGAACTGCGCGACGGCGATCGCCTCCTTAAGACCGCCTCCGCTACGGTCAGCGCCGCCGCTCCGTATCACGACGTGACGATCGAGAACATCAGCGACGTCCAACTCTGGAGCCTGAAGAACCCGAAGCTCTACCGCGTCACCGCGCGGCTGGACAATGGCGACACCCACTCTACACGCACCGGCTTTCGCGAGGCGCGATTCGGCGAGAAGGGTTTCTTCCTCAACGGCGAGCACATCAAACTGCGCGGGCTCAACCGTCACCAGACTTACCCTTACACCGGCGGCGCCATGCCGGATCGGGTGCAGGCGCGCGACGCCCTGATCCTGCGCCAAGAGCTGAAGTGCAACATCGTGCGCACTTCTCACTATCCGCAGTCGCCCGCATTCCTCGATGCCTGCGACGAAGCCGGCCTCCTGGTGCTCGAAGAAATTCCCGGCTGGCAGCATATCGGCGACAAGCCATGGCAGGACCTCTCGGTGGATAGCGTCGGCCGCATGGTACGGCGCGACTGGAACCATCCCTCGATCGTGCTCTGGGGCGTGCGCATCAACGAATCGCGCGATGACCACGATTTCTACACGCGCACCAATGCCCTCGCGCGGGAACTCGACGATACGCGCCAGACCGGTGGCATCCGCAACAACTACAACTCCGAGCCGATCGAGGACGTTTTCACCATGAACGACTTCGGCTTCCCCCTGCGCCCGCCCAACCACCCCGCCTATCTGAACACCGAATTCAACGGCCACATGTTCTCGACCAAGCGCTTCGACAACGTGGACCACGTCGCTGAGCACGTGATTCGCCACGTGCGCGTGCACGACCAACTGGCTTCGAGCGACCGCTACTCCGGCGGCATCGCGTGGTGTGCATTCGATTACGCATCGCACAAGTATTTCGGTTCCGGCGACCGCATCTGCTACCACGGCATCAGCGACATCTTCCGCCTTCCCAAACCGGCGGCGGGATTCTACCGCTCGCAATGCGATCCCGAAGAGCAGGTGGTCATCGAGCCCGGATTCTTCTATGCCTGGGGCGATCGCGGCGGCGGCAACGGCCCGGGCCTGGTGCCCGTCTGCTCCAACTGCGATCACCTGAAGATCTATTACAACGGCCGCCTGCTGCTGGAAGCCGATCCCGACCGCAAGACCTTTCCCAATCTGAAATACCCACCCTTCATGGTGAGCCTCACGCGGCTGACGTTCACCAGTTGGGGCGACCTGAAGATCGAAGGCTACATCCAGGGCAAGCTGGCCGCCACAAAGACTCTCTCGGGTAGCGGCACCGACGATCGCCTGGCGGTCAAACCGGACGACGTCGAACTGGATGGCGACGGCCGCGATGCCACCCGCGTCGTGCTGGCGGTGACCGACGAGCACGGCAACCTGCGCCCCTTCGCAACCGGGGCCATTCAACTCACCGTCACCGGCCCGGGCGAGATCGTCGGCGAGAATCCGTTTTCACTGGCGGGAGGCGCCGGCGCCGTCTGGGTCAAAGCGAAGGAGGCCGCCGGCACGATCCGCCTGGAAGCGCGCCATCAGTATTTGGGAAAACAGACAGTGGAGATTCGCGTCCGCCGCGCCGAACCGGAATACGTATAGTCGTCCGTAACCGCGCTACAGTAAAAGTTAGAGGAGTACAGCCTTGCGTAAATTGATGCTTCTCGCTTGCGTTTCCGTTCTCTTCGGCCAGCCGCCGCGAGACACTCCACCAGCCGCTGTTCCCGCCAAGCCGCCATCTATCCGCTTCGACGTCGGACTGGTCGACCGCGCCGCCGACCCGTGCGTCGATTTCTACCAGTTCGCCTGCGGCAATTGGCTCAAGAGCAACCCCATCCCCGCCGATCAGTCGCGCTGGGGGCGCTTCGAAGAACTGCAGGACCGGAACCGCGAAGTACTCCACCAAATCCTGGAGGAATCCGCCGTGCCTGCGCCCAATCGCGATGCCGTCACACAGAAGATCGGCGACTACTATGCCGCCTGTATGGATGAGAAAGGCATCGACGCCAAGGGACTGGCGCCGCTCAAGCCGGAGCTGGACCGCATTCGCAACCTGAAAGATAAGTCGCAGCTCGCGGAAGAAATCGTACACTTGCACCGCAACGGCGTCCCGGCGTTGTTCGACTTCAGCTCCGGCCAGGATTTCAAGGATTCGACGTCCGTGATCGCGCAGGCCGACCAAGGCAGGCTCGGCCTACCCGACCGCGATTACTATCTCAAGGAGGACGACAAGTCGAAGGACATCCGCGCCCAGTATCTGGCGCACGTGCAGCGAATGTTTGAGTTGGCGGGTGAGACGCCGGCGCAGGCCAAGACGCGCGCCGAGACGGTGATGCGCCTCGAGACCGCGCTGGCCAAGGGTTCGCTCGATCGCGTCTCGCGGCGCGATCCCGAGAAGGTCTACCACAAGATGACGAAGGCGGCGCTCGAAGCACTGGCGCCCGAGTTCCGTTGGAACCAGTATTTCCGCGACAGCGGCTCGCCCGAATTTCAAAATGTCAACGTCACCTGGCCCGACTTCTTCAAGGCGCTTAACGCCGAGATTCAGAGCACCGGTCTCGACGATTGGAAGGCGTACCTCACTTGGCGCCTGCTGCACTCGCAAGCGCCCACGCTTCCCACCTCGTTCGTGCAGGAAAATTTCAACTTCTATGGCAAGACGCTGACTGGCGCCACCGAACTGCGCCCCCGTTGGAAACGCTGCACCGATTTCACCGACAACGAACTGGGCGAAGCACTGGGCCGCAAGTTCGTCGAGCGTACTTTCGGTAAGGAAGGCAAGGAGCGGACGCTGAAGATGGTGGAGGCCCTCGAGAAGGCCCTCGGCCAGGACATCCAGAACCTTTCGTGGATGAGCGCCGCCACGAAGAAGAAGGCCGACGAGAAGTTAAAAAGCATCGCCAACAAGATTGGCTACCCCGACAAATGGCGTGATTATTCGAGCGTCGATATCAAGCGCGACGACTTCATGGGCAACGGCTACCGCGCCGATGCCTACGAATTCCAGCGGCAGATCGGCAAGATCGGCAAGCCCGTCGACCGCAACCAGTGGGACATGACGCCGCCTACCGTCAATGCGTATTACGACGCGCAGATGAACAACATCAACTTTCCGGCCGGCATCTTGCAGCCCCCGTTCTACGACAACGATATGGATGACGCCGTAAACTTCGGCGGCATCGGCATGGTGATCGGGCACGAGTTGACTCACGGGTTCGACGACGAGGGCCGGCAGTTCGACGCCAAAGGGAACCTGCACGACTGGTGGACGCCCGAGGACGCCAAGGAGTTCGACCAGCGCGCCGCCTGTCTGGTGAACGAATACTCGAAGTTTTCCGTTGCGTCCGGCGCCAGCGTCAATGGCAAGCTGACGCTCGGCGAGAACACTGCCGATAACGGCGGCGTGCGCATCGCCCTGATGGCGCTGCTGAACACCATCGGCAACAAGCCCAAGCAGACGATCGGCGGCTTCACCCCGGAGCAGCGTTTCTTCGTCGCGTTCGGCCAGGTGTGGTGCGAAAACATTCGCGAAGAAGCCGCGCGATTACAGGTGCAGACCGACCCGCACTCGCCCGCCCGCTTCCGCGTGAACGGGGTAGTCGAGAACATGCCTGAATTTCAGAAGGCCTTCTCGTGCAAAGCCGGACAGCCGATGACCCCGGCCAACGCCTGCCACGTCTGGTAGCGCGGGAACTGGTGCCCGCGCTACTTACCGCAAATCGCCGCCACGGCCGCCGCCGGTGGTAGCCGCAGCCGGGGCAGGCGGCAGGAACTTCGGATCTAAAATCTTCGCGATCTCGTCCCTGGCCGCATCCAGGTGCGCCTTGGTCTCGTGGTCGGTAGTCTTCGCCAGCGCGGTCGTGATGGACCCGTTTAGCGCACGCAGTTCGGCGCGGTACATCGGCTTCTCATCCAGGCTGGTTTGCCCGCGCGTCTGGGCGCCGCGTCCGCCGCCGGGGGCTTGTCCGCCGAATGGCGTGGTGGCCGCCGCAGCGGGCGGCGGATTCAGTTTGCGATTGATCGCATCCAGATACGAATGTTGCAGCGCGCGCCGGTAGGCGTCGATCTTCACCTGCGGAGCCTCCAACTCCTTCCAGACGCCCTTGCGCACCGTCGCCAGAAACTCCACCGGCGAGTACGCCAGGTTTCCGTCCAGCGTTTCCTGCTCCATCAGACGCGAAAAGCGCGCGCTGTTCAGCAGCGTGTTGAGCACGCTGTTCTGAGCAGTGTGTATCCGGTCGATGACGCCCACCGCCTCGATGCGGCGCAGGATTTCTTCATCGATCATCCAGACGGGCGTGTTGAAGGCGTTGTCGATCACGAACTTCGCCGCCGCCTGCTGCTTCTCTTTCGGGATCAGGTTGAAGATGCGGCCCTCCTGCCCCACCACCTTCTCCTGCGAGTTGAACCCGCCAATAACCGACGCCACGTGGTTCATCTCGAGCTGCCACTGGCTCAGCATGCGGCCGTACATCTCACTCAAATCTTCGTACGTCTCGCCTTCCTTCCACGCGGTGGCAGGGATCAGCATCTTGGCCACGCGCTGCAGGTTCTTCACGCCTAACGCCGTCGATTTCACGGGGTCCGCATCGCCCACTGCTTCGGTCTCCTCACCCGGGTCCGAACCGGCCGCGTTGGCGGTCGAGAAGCGCAGCCACGGCTTGTCGTCCTGCTCCTTCGCCCACTGGTTCAGCGTCGGCTTCTCCTGATCCGAAGTCTTGGCGCCGGCGATTGGCGCGTAGCCCCACTTGGTCGCCCAGATATCGTACGGGCCGATGCGCGGAATGAGGTCCTCGGGATCGATGCCGTCTTCCGGCTGCGCCACATAGTTGTTGCGCGAGTAATCCATGATCGAGGGCGTGTGCCCCATGGTGTGGAGCCACTGCTTGTCGCGCAGTTTCTCCGCCGGGTACATCGAGCTGGATTTCATGTTGTGCTGGAAACCGAGCGTGTGACCGACCTCATGGCACACCACGTATTCGAGCAGCCGGCCCATCAGGTCATCGGGCAGCGGCAGCTTCTTCGCGCGCGGATCGAGCGGGCCCGCCTGCACGAAGTACCAGTCGCGCGCCAGGTTCATGACGTTGTGATAGAACTGGATGTCGGCGTTCAGAATCTCGCCGGTGCGCGGGTCCGAGATGTGCGGGCCGCTGGCGTTTTCCGTGGTGGAAGGCAGCCAGCGGATGACGGAGTGGCGCACGTCTTCGGGACTCCAGTCCGGGTCCTGCTTCGGCGTGGGAGCAAGTTTCCCCACGATGGCATTCTTGAAACCGGCAGCCTCGAACGCCTGGTTCCAGTCCTCGATGCCTTTCTTCAGCCACGGTATCCACTTAGTAGGAGTTGCCGCATCGATGTAATAGACAATCTGTTTCACCGGCTCGGAGACGGCCGCGCTGGGGTCCTTCTTTTCCAGGCGCCAGCGCGAAATATAGCGGACGCGGTCGGCCTTGTACTCGTCGTGCGTGTAATCCATGGTGCTGGTGGTGAAGTAACCTACGCGCTCGTCGAACAGGCGCGGCATCATGGGTTTTTCCGGCAGCTTCACCATGCTGTGATGCAGCACCACGGTGGCAGAGCCCGGCCGCATCTGGCCGCCGCCGAGACCGCCGCCTCCGGGACCCCGGCCGCCGCCCGTCGCACCGGCGCCACCCGCGTTGCGCGTGTAAGTCACGGTGACTTCGACTTCCAGGTTCTCGGGATACGGCGCAATGCGCTCGACAAACGTGCGGCTCGCGTCCACTGCGGTCGCGCCTAGCCGCTGCCGCGCGCTGAATTCCTGAAGATCGCTGGTGAAGAGGCGGCCGACTTCGATCACCGGATCGCCGTTCTTGGCGAAGGCCGCCACCGGGAAGGACATGATGATAGCGTCGTTGTTAGCCGCCTTAACCGCCACTGCGATCGGCGAATCCGGGTCGGCGCTCACGCCGTAGCTGACCTCCAGAAGTAACACGCGGTTGCCCTTCAATTGCCACTTGATGACTTTGTCGGCGAGTTGCCCGCCACCGTAGCCCGCGCCCAGCGTGGTCTTGGCGATCTGCGAATTCCAGAGGAACTCCCGGTCTAACTCGATTTTCGGAATCTCGTAGAAGTACCGTTCTTTGATCTGGTGGACGGTGAAGAGACCTTTCGTGGTCTTGGCTTCCTTCGTGATCACGCGGTCGTACGGCTGCGGATCGGGTATCTGCGCGGCAGCACCGCCGCCCCGGCCACCGAAGCCGCCGCCCGTAGGCGTTTGCTGCGGCGGATCATCCTGCGCACACAACACGCCGACTGCGAACACGGCTACCAGGACAGGAAAGGTCTTTCGATTCATCTTCGTCTCCTAAAATACATTTCGGGATGAGAATATCTTAGCAACTGGCGTACAAAACGGCCGCACAGGTTACGCTTCCCCACGCAGTAAGCTGGATTTGAAGGCAACAAGCGGATGGATCGCAGATCGCATTTGCGCGAACCTGTGGACATGAGAGACGAACAGTATTGGGATGCAGTCCAGCGCCGCGACCGCGCGTCGGACGGCCGCTTCTTTTTCGGAGTGGTGACCACGGGTGTCTTCTGCCGGCCGTCTTGTCCTTCGCGCCGGCCGCTGCGGAAGAACGTCCGCTTCTACACGTCAGCGAAGGAGGCCGAGAGTGATGGACTACGCCCCTGCCTCCGCTGCCGTCCGCTGGAAAGCGACGGCCGCATCGCGCAACTCTGCCGCTATATCGAACAGCACTCCGAGGAGCGCCTCGACTTGGCGGAACTGGCCGCCCGCGCCGGTCTGAGCCGCTTCCACCTGCAGCGCACCTTCAAGGCTGCCGCTGGGGTCACGCCGAAACAGTACGTGGAGGCTTGCCGTATGCGCAAACTGAAGCGCGGTCTGCAGTCGGGAAAAGATGTCACCTCGGCAGTGTACGACGCCGGGTTCGGGTCCTCAAGCCGTGTCTACGAGCGCGCCGACACGCGCCTCGGAATGACGCCGCGCCAATACCGCAAGGGCGGAAGCGGCCTCCAGATCACGTATGCGACGTTTGAATCGCCGCTCGGCATGGCGATGATCGGCGCCACCGACCGAGGCATCTGCTTCCTCCAGTTCGGCGAAAGCGCGCCCAAGCTGCTGGCCGGCTTGCGGCGCGAATACCCGGCAGCGGAGCTCAACGCGATGGCGCGGACATCACAGGAATTTCGCCAATGGATCGCGGGCGCGAACCGCTTATTTTCCGGCGCGCACACGGAACTGCCGCTCGATGTCCAAGGCACCGCGTTTCAGATGCAGGTCTGGAATTACCTCCAATCGATCCCGCGCGGCGAGGTCCGTTCGTATGCGGAGGTGGCGGCGGGAATCGGGCGGCCATCGGCAACCCGCGCCGTGGCGCGAGCCTGCGCCACCAACACCGTCGCTGTGGCGATCCCCTGCCATCGCGTGATCCGCGGCAACGGAGACATGGCCGGCTACCGTTGGGGAATCGACCGCAAGCGCGCTCTGCTCGAAAGCGAGCGCGCCGCGGGATAAATTTGCACGAGCCGCGCACGGTGTGCTACGAATGGCACATCACCCATGGCAAATGCGCGGAGACGCCGGAGCAGCGGCCGGCCGGAACAGACTACTGCCGATTCGCAGGGACTCTCCGAAAAGCAGCGCCAGCTTCTACTGCTCGTGCTGATTGTCGCTCTGGCCGCATTTCTTCGCTTCTACCAGCTCACATCCTTCCCGCCCGGTCTCACATCCGACGAAGCCATGAACGGGAATGATGGCCTGGAAGCCGTCGAAACCGGACACTTCAGCGTCTTCTATCCCCAGAACGGCGGACGCGAGGGTCTCTTCATCAACATCCAGGCGGCGTTCGTCCAGGTGCTCGGCAACCAGGCGTGGGTGCTGCGGCTTCCCTCCGCGATCTTCGGCATCCTTACTGTATGGGCGCTCTACTTTCTGGCGCGCAAGCTGTTCTCGCCGGCGGTGGGACTGCTGTCGTCCTTCTTCCTCGCCACATCTCTCTGGCACGTCATCTTTTCGAGAATCGGACTGCGCGCGATCAGTTCTGCATTCTTCCTGGTTTGGGCGACCTACCTCCTGTTAGACGCGCTCGATCGCGCGCGCGAGGGCGGTGCCTATCGCGGCCGGATGGCCTGGGCCGGCGTGGTCTATGGTCTCGGATTCCATACTTATATTGCGTACCGGGTAAGCCCCGCGCTCATCGGACTGGTCCTGGCTTATTCGTTCGCGCAAGCGCGCAAGCAGGACTGGATTGGCGCTTGGCGCATCGGCGTCGCACTCTATGCCGCGATGGCGGCCGTAGTCGTTCTGCCGCTGGCAGTTTATTTCGCCGGCAACTCCGAGATGCTGGTACACCGCAGCGCCGAGGTTTCGGTGCTGCACACATCGTGGCCGGTCCTCGAAATCCTGGCCAACATCCGGAAGACCGTCCAGATGATCTTCACGAAGGGCGACTACGACTGGCTGCACAACATCGCGTTCCGCCCCGTGGTCTTCTGGCCAGTGGCGATTCTCTTGGCGTTGGGAATTACGCTTGGATGCATCGCGCTCTACCGCGGCGGCCGCCGGTTCGCATATGCCGTCGTGCTGCTATGGTTGGCACTCGGCTCGGTGCCCGCCGTGCTCTCCATCGAGAACATGCCGAACGCAATCCGGTCCATCCTGATGATCCCGCCCATCTGTATGCTGGCCGCGGCTGCGGCGTACTGGATCTACGAGCGCCTTTCCAGGAAGGTGCGCCCGCAGTGGCTCCAGTTGGCGGGCGTGTTAGTGCTGCTGGCGCTGTGCTACGAGCCGTACCACAGCTACTTCGACGTATGGGCGCCGAATTACAACGTGAGCCAGGTATTCAACGTCGGCGGCGCGGATGAGGCGGCGCGTATCAACGCCTTGCCGAAGACCACTCCCAAATACGTCGTGGCGGTGATGCCGGGGAGGCCGGGCATGCCGCCGGCCACGCAGACCGTCATGTTCCTGACCGGCAGCTACACCAAGCGGCAGCAGGACGAGCAGAACATACATTACATCGCGCGCGAGGCAGGCGAGCCTACCGACGGCGTTGCATTTTGCCAGACAATGGCGGCGCGGCTGAAGGTCGGCAGCATGTTCTGTCTCCAGGTAAACTGGTCGCCGCCGCCGGTGTTCTAGCCTCAGCCCAGCGTGTTGATCGGCGGAGGGTGCGAATGTTCATACGCCGAAATGTCGCCCGCCCGCTTCAGGATGTAACCCAGTTCGTCCACGCCTTCGAGCAGGCAATGCTTCGAGAACCCGTCGATCGGAAACTCCACGCTGCGTCCCGATGGCGTGGTCACGGTCTGCGCCGCCAGGTCGAACTTCACCGTTGCGTCCGGCGCCGCCGCGAGCAACTCGGCGTGCACGTCAGCCGGCACTTCGATTGGCAGCAACGAGTTCTTCAACGAGTTCTGTTTGAAAATGTCCGCGAAGCTGGTGGAGATGACAGCGCGGAAGCCGAACTGCGTCAGCGCCCAGGGGGCGTGCTCGCGGCTCGATCCGCAGCCGAAGTTATCGCCCGCCAGCAGCACCAGCGCGCCCTGCGATTCGGGACGATTGAGGACGAAATCGGGCTTCGGATTGCCTTGCGCGTCGTATCGCCAGTCGTTGAAGAGCTGCTTGTCGAGACCCTGCTTCGACGTCGTCTTGAGAAAGCGCGCCGGAATAATCTGGTCGGTATCGATGTTGTTGATGGCCAGCGTGACCATCCGGCTTTCGAAATTCGTGAACGGCTTCATAGCAGTGTTCTCACATCGGTGACTACGCCCATGATGGCGCTCGCGGCCGCCGTGAGCGGGCTCGCGAGGAAGGTGCGGCCACCCGGGCCCTGGCGTCCTTCGAAGTTGCGGTTGCTGGTGGAAACGCTGTACTGGCCGGGCGCGAGTTGGTCGCCGTTCATCGCGATGCACATCGAGCAGCCGGGCTCGCGCCACTCGCATCCGGCGGCGGTGAAGATTTCGGGGAGGCCTTCCGCGTGGGCCTGGCGCTTCACATCCTGCGACCCGGGCACCACCAGCACGCGCACCCTCGGATCCACTTTGCGACCCTTGAACACGGACGCCGCGGTGCGCAGATCGGAGATGCGGGAATTGGTGCAGCTTCCGATGAACACGATGTCGATGGGGTGCCCCAGCAGCGGCTTGCCGCCCTCGAGGCCCATGTACTTCAGGGCCTTCGCGATCGAGTCGCGCTGCATGGGATCGGCGACATCCGAAGGAACGGGCAGCGACGCACCGATGGCCATGCCCATCCCGGGATTCGTACCGTACGTGATCATCGGCTCGAGCGCATCGGCGTCGATGGTGATACTGCGGTCGTAGACTGCGCCCTCATCCGTCGGAAGCTGGCGCCAGCGCGCGAGTGCGGCGTCCCACGCCGCGCCTTGCGGAGCGTGCGGCCGCCCGTACAAATACTGGAACGTCGTATCGTCCGGCGCAATCAGGCCGGCCCGCGCGCCGCCTTCGATCGACATGTTGCAGACCGTCATGCGCTCTTCCATGGAGAGCGACCGGATGGCGCTGCCCGTGTATTCGAAGACGCAGCCGGTACCGCCGCCGATACCGATGCGGGCGATCAGCGCCAGGATGATATCTTTGGCCGCAACTCCCGGCTTGAGCGTTCCTTCGACGCGCACTTGAAAGGTTTTCGAAGGCCGCTGCAGCAGGCACTGGGTGGCGAGCACGTGCTCCACTTCGCTGGTGCCGATACCGAATGCCAGCGCCCCGAATGCGCCATGCGTTGCCGTGTGACTGTCGCCGCAGACCACCGTCAACCCCGGCTGCGTGAGGCCGAGCTCGGGGCCGATCACGTGGACGATCCCCTGCCGGTCGCTGTGAATCCCCAGGCAGCGGATGCCGAACTCAGCGCAGTTGGTCTCGAGCTGGTCGAGCTGCTTGGCCGCGATCCTGTCGATGATGGGGAGTGAGCGGTCCGAGGTCGGAATCGAATGGTCGGCGGTGGCAATAGTGAGATCGGGCCGCCGAACCTTGAGGCCGCGCTCGCGCAGCCCCTGGAACGCCTGCGGCGAAGTGACTTCATGGACCAGATGCAGGTCGACAAACAGCAGCGTGGGTACGCCCGGCTGTTCGTGGACCACATGCGACTGCCAGAGTTTTTCAATGATCGTACGTGGCATAGCTATTTCGGTGACACTCTAGAGCGCATCGCAGATGGCCTCTCCTACTTGTATGGTAGTCGCTGGCGTGCCGCTCGGTTTCAAATCGGCGGTTACCCGTCCACTACGGAGGATGGTCTCGATGGCGGTCTCGACGGCGTTGGCCTCTTCCTTCAATCCAAAACTGTAGGCGAACATGGCGGCCACCGACGCGATCGCGCCCAGCGGGTTCGCCTTGTTCTGACCCGCGATATCCGGCGCTGAGCCGTGGACCGGTTCGTACAGCCCGCCGCCGTCGCCGATCGACGCCGAGGGCAGCATCCCGATCGATCCGGCCAGCACCGCACCTTCGTCGCTCAGAATATCGCCGAACATGTTTTCCGTAAGGACCACGTCGAATCGTCGCGGATTCAGAATGAGCTGCATGGCGCAATTGTCCACCAACAGATGGTCGAGTTCGACGTCGGGAAACTCCTTCGCCACCTCGATCACCACGCGCCGCCACAACTGCGAGTTCTCGAGCACGTTCGACTTATCCACCGAGGTGACTTTCTTGCGGCGCGCGCGCGCCAGGTGGAAGGCCTTGCGGGAGACGCGCTCTATTTCCGAGCGCGTGTAGGTCATGGTATTGACCGCCCGCGTTTCCGCACCGTCTTCGATGATGCCGCGCGGAGTTCCGTAATAAATCCCGCCCGTCAGTTCGCGGACGATGATCATGTCGGTGCCTTCCACCAGGTGATTCTTCAGGGGAGAAGAATCGAGTTGTGACGCATACGCTCGCACCGGGCGCAGGTTGGCATACACACCCAGCGCCTTGCGAATTCCCAGCAAACCTTTTTCCGGCCGCTTCTCGGGCGGCGCGTTGTCGAATTCGGGCAGGCCCACGGCGCCCATCAGCGTCGCGCCGGCTTCGAGCGCCAGGCGGACGGTCTCGTCAGGCAAAGGCGACCCCGTTTTGTGGATCGCAGTGCCGCCCAGCAGGCCTTCCGTGATCTTCAGCGTGTGGCCGTATTTTTCGGAAACGCGGCGCAGCACGCGCACCGCTTCGCCGGTGACTTCGGTGCCGATGCCGTCACCCGGAAGAACCAGGACGTTGAGATTCATGCGTTAGTCCGCCGCCACGCCCGCGGCCTTGTGGCCTTGGACCTGCTGGATCAGCGCCGTGATCTCTTCGTCCATCAGGCCCTTCTTGCGATGGTCGGCCACCGCTGTGAAGGCATGATAGAGCGCATCCAACTCTTCCCGCGAGACCTCGAAGCCCAGTTCCTTGGCACGCTCGTGGAGGGCGTGGCGGCCGCTGTGCTTGCCCAGCACCAGCTTGCCTTCGGGGACGCCGACCGAGCGCGGGTCGATGATCTCGTAAGTCGATTTCTCCTTGAGGTACCCATCCTGGTGGATGCCCGCCTCATGCGCGAAGGCGTTGCGCCCCACGATGGCCTTGTTGGGTTGCGGGCCAAACGTGATGATGCTCGACAGCAACTGGCTGGCCGAGTACAGGTGCTCGGCATGGATACCGGTGTGGTACGGGTACGAGTCGGCGCGCGTTTTGAGGATCATGACGATCTCTTCCATCGAGCAGTTGCCCGCCCGCTCGCCGATGCCGTTGATGGTGCACTCGATCTGGCGCGCGCCGCCTTCGACCGCGGCCAGCGAGTTCGCAACCGCTAGGCCCAGATCGTCGTGGCAATGGACGCTCACGATGGCGCAATCGCCGAGCGCCTTCACGATGCGTCCGATCAGCGCGCCATATTCTTTGGGCGTGGAATAGCCCACCGTATCCGGAATGTTGACCGTGCGCGCGCCGGCCGCAACCACGGCCCTGGATACCTTTTCGAGGAAATCGGGATCGGTGCGCGCACCGTCTTCGGCCGAGAACTCGACGTCGTCCACGTGCCGCCGCGCCAGCTCCACCGCGGCCACGGCGTCATCCAGCACCTGCTGCTGCGACTTCTTTAGTTTGTACTTGAGGTGAATCTCGCTGGTGGCGATGAAAGTGTGGATGCGTGGGCGCTTGGCGGGGGCCAGAGCTTTCGCTGCACGCTCCACATCGAGCGTGCAACAGCGCGCCAGCGCCGCCACTTGGGCCCACGGGAACTCGCGGCTCACCGCTTCCACGGCTTCGAAATCGCCTTCCGACGCGATGGGGAAGCCGGCTTCGAGAATATCCACCCCGAGCTCGACCAGCTTGCGTGCCATGCGAAGCTTCTCGGGAACTGTCATGCTGCAGCCGGGCGACTGCTCGCCATCGCGCAGCGTCGTGTCGAAGATGTATACGCGGTCGCTCATGAATTCTCCGATACGAGCATTATTGCGAGATCCGTGAGATTTAGCAAATTTATAATATTAGCGGAGTATATTAACAGATGTTATGATCGAATTGGCCGGTCCGCAGCCGTATGGAACTCTATTCCCTCCAGGTCTTTCACACCATCGCCACCGAGCGCAGCTTCTCCCGTGCCGCCGAAAAGCTCCTGCGCACGCAGCCCGCCGTATCGCTCGCCCTGCAGCGCCTCGAACAGGAGTTGGGTGAAAAGCTGATCGACCGCTCCGGCAAAGAACTCATCCTCACCGATGCCGGCCGCATCGTGCTCGACTACGCCCGCCGCTTCCAGAGCCTGGTCCATGAGCTCGGCAACTCGCTGGCGGAGCTGCGCGACAACTCGGCGGGCCGGCTGACCATAGGCGCCAACGAATCTACTACCCTCTATCTGCTGCAGCACATCGAGCGGTACCGCGATCTGTATCCGAAGGTGAAGGTACAGGTGCGCCGCAGCCTCTCGAGCAAGATCCCGACCGAACTGCTCGACGGCAACCTGGAGCTGGGCGTCATCTCCTACGACCCGGCGGATGAACGCCTGAAGTCGAAGGTGATCTACACCGATTCGTTGGCCTTCGTGGTTTCGCCCAAACACCGGCTGGCGCACCGCAAGTCTGTGAACATCTCCGATCTGGGGTCGGAAACGTTCATCGCGCACAACGTGATTTCGCCGTACCGCGAAGTAGTGCTGCGGGAATTCCAACAACACAAGGTGCCTTTAAGGATGGATGTGGAGATGCCGACCATCGAGACCATCCGCAAGCTGGTGCAGGAAAACCTGGGCGTGGCGTTTCTGCCGCGGATGTGCGTCGAGCAGGAAATCCGCAGCAAGGCGCTATACGAAGTGCGGGTGAAGGAAATGCACGTCGAGCGCAAGATCCGCCTGATCTATCCGACCCGCCGAGCGTTGAGCCACGCCGCCCACGCTTTCCTCGAAGTCGTCGGATAGTATTTCGGGGACAGGCTGTTGCCGGTCCCCGAAATTCAGCCCGCGTCCTACCCTTTACTGCACCGCCACGGTGACGCCGCCCTGCGCCGGCACCCCGCCCACGCTGATGGCGATGGGCACGTTGTTGCCGGACGGAGCCGTCGGCGGAATGACAAGGTTCACCTGCATGGCGCCGTTGACGAGGCCCGGCGAAGTGCCGTAATAGTTCACGACCGCGGAAATCCCGCCAATCGTGGCGGTCACAGGTAACAGTGGCTGACGCAAGCCTGTGGCTATAGCGCCGGTGAGGTTGCCTGGGACGACGCCCTCGCCCGTCATGAAGACCGAGACGACGTTGCCCTTCTGTTCCGGCGCGGTGGAGCTGTTAGTGGTGCGGCCGTCCTGGTTGAGGATGGCTCCGGGGCCGTTGCCCTGCTGGTTGATCGTGAAGATCGCGGGAGCCGTAGCGGTCACATTGTAGGTGACGGGATCGCCGGGCACGTCCTTGTAGTAGACACGAACCGTCGTGGTCGCCCGGCCAGCCACTTGGTAGGGCACAATCACGTTGGTCTGCGTGGATGAAGCGTACAGGATCGGCGCAGGTACATTGTCGAACATCACCTGCGTGTCGCCAATTTTGTTGTCCACGACGCCATTCGTGACTGTACCCAAAGCAGGAGTACTCGGACCGATGCCAGTTCCGCCGATCGCAACGATCTCACCGGGCGAAATGGCGCCAGCGATACCGCTGGCCGCGTTCTGCAGTACGGTGAGTTTAGGCGGTGGCACCACTTGTACCGCAAGGTTGACCGTGATGATCGCGGGCTGGGCCGCGGCGGGCGAACTTACCGTGATGGTTCCGGTTAGATTGCCGGCGGTCGTGAGACCCGCCGGATTCACCGTGATCGAAAGCGATCCCGGCACATTGCCGGTGGCGGGTGCGACCTGCAGCCAAGTGGCACTGGAAGACACCTGGGTGGAGTACGTCGTATTGGCCGACGCCGAGATCTGGACGGTCTGGCTTGCCGGAGCCGGCTGACCGACAAAGTAGGTGAAGTTGACGGTCACAGGCGTGACCGTCAAGGTCTGCGAGGCTACCACATTGAGCGTGACCGGAATCGTGATGGGACTTCCAGTGGAGCCCGCCGAAGTGACGGTCACATTACCCTTGTAACTGCCGACGGGCAGCGCTCCCGCATCTACCGAGACCGAGACAGTAGCCGGCGTGGATGAACCCGATACCGTCGGCGTCTTCAGCCACGTGCCGTTGTTGTCGGCAGCCGCAAGAACCGTGAAGGAGAGCGCGCTGGGGCTGCCGGAAACCGTGATGGTCTGGGCCGCCGGTGCGGCGCCGCCCACGGCCTGCGTGAACGTGAGCGCGGCCTTATCGGCGGAGATGGTTCCCGGAGTCACCGTAAGCGTGACATTGACTACCGCCGGACTGCCGCTCGTGAACGCAGTTGTGGAGACGATGGTGACGGACCCGGTGTACGTCCCGGCACTCAGTCTCGAACCATCCGCGTTTACCGTGATGGTGCCGGGCGTAGCCCCTGGCGAACTCGCCTGGGTTACGGAGAGCCAGCTTACGGTACCGGGATTAGCTGCGACCGCGGTGTAGGTGAGTTGTGTCCCGCCGCTCGTACCGCTGCTCGTAACGGTTATCGTCTGCGCCGCAGGGGCCGCTCCGTTCGCTGGCTGTGTGAATGACAGGCTGGAGGCGCTAAGCGTCATCGTGGCCGAGTTCAGATGCAGCGAGATTGGGATGTTGATCGGGCTGTCCGCCACGGCGACGCCGCTCAGGTCCGTAGCCGTGATCCGGAGAGTACCTTGGTAGGAACCGGCGATCAGACCCGCGGGGTTGGCTGAGAGGGTCACCGTGCTGGTTGCCCCTGCCGCCGTGTTGACGACTCCTTGCGGAGACACCAAAAGCCAGTCGACGACGCCAGTCGGCGGTATAAAGGCGGCGGAATACTTCAGTTGTTCGGCCGCGGCCAGACTCGTGCTCGATACGCTGATGGTACAGAACAACGGATTCGGACCCTGGCAATTCTGTCCCTGGGCGGAATTCGCGCCCTGCTGCGCCGTGAACGCGACCGCAGTAGGAGTCACCACCAGCAGCGGCGTACTGCTCACGTAAAGAGTAACCGGAATCACAAGCGGGCTGTTGGGAGTGGCGGCGGTGGTGGCAGGATTGACACCTGCGATCGAGATGCTTCCGGTGCATTGCGTGCCTGCCGCGATTCCGGCGGGATTGACCGAGGCGGTAAAGCTGCCATTGGTGGTACTGGTGGTGTTTTCGTTGAGTGTCAGCCAAGTAGTTCCGGTGCAGGCAGCTTGGCTGGGGGTCGCAACATACGATAGCGGCGTGCCTGTGGAACTGGTCACTTGAATTCGCTGAGCCGGCGTGTTCTGCCCGGTTTGAGCAGCGAAGATCATGGGGCAGGGTTGCGTGAGTGTGGAACAGCCGTTGGCAGTAGCCACGATGATCGGGTCATTCATAACCGTCAAGGTCACCGGAATCGTCAGCGGTCCGTTCGCCGCGCCGTTTCCCGAGACCGTGATCAAGCTGTTGTACTTTCCAGGCGCGAAGCCGGAGGGCGTGACGGAAACGGCGAAGTTCGTCCCGGTAATCCCAGTGGTGGGAGCGCTGAGCCAGGGAGCCCCGCTGGCGACCGCGATCGTCAGTGGTATCTGGCCTGTTGTCGCATCCGGGGCGGCATTGGTACTCGTAATTTTCACGTTTTGCGGGCCTGGCGCATTCGCCCCAAACTGATAGGTGAAGGTCAGCGGCCCGCTAGGAGCATTCAGCAGCGGACTAATGGATACCACCAGCTTCACACTGACCGTTTGAGTGGACGGGACGCCGGAGGTCAGCACGCTGAAGGTACCGTTCCAGCCGCTGGGTTTTTCATTCAGACCCGTTGGGTCGACGTTCACTGTGATGACGCAGGGTGTGGATGCGGAGAACGATGTAGGCGACACCGACACCGTAAGCCAATTCCTGCCGGTGTTAGTCGGGTCCACTATTGGATTGCCTGCAAAGCATGTCACCGGGTTAGTGGAAGGGGAAGTAGTGGTGAGTTGCAATGTCTGCTGCGTCTGGTTGTTGGCGCCGCTGATCTGTGAGTTGAATACCAGCGCGGTGCTGCTGAACGTGACCGGGGGAGTCGGGAGTACGGCCAGCGTCACGGGAACATTGATCTGGGGGATCGAACCAGCAGGTGCAGGTGTGATCGTGATGGTACCGTTATAGGTTCCGGCAGCGAGACCGCTGATGACGCTGGCGTTGGGGAGGACTGTGAGCGTACCGGGAGAGAGTCCTGAGACGGTCGGAGAAGCCCCGTTCGGGGCGGAAAGCTGCAACCATGCCCCGCCGGATGAGGTGCTTGCGAGCGCGCTGTAACTCGCGCTTCCGGACAGCGTGATGGTTTGCGCTAACGGGATGCTGCCTGCAATCTGATACTGAAATTGCACGGACTGCTGGCTGAGCCCGATTGTGGTCACCGCAAATGAGACCTGTACCACGACCGTCGACCAAATTGCGCCGAAGCCCGTGATTGCGATTGAGCCGGAGTAGTTTCCAGCGTTCAAGTTGGTGGGATCGGCCGAGACAGTAACTGCAGCCGGCGTGCCTCCGGTTAGGTTGGGCAAGCCGTTCACCTTCAGCCAGGCGGGCGTCGACGACGCCACGGCGGACCACGGAATCTGTGTCGTAGCACTCGAACTCGTGATGTTCAGCGTCTGCGACACGGGCAACGCGTTAACCTGAGCGGCGAAGCTCAGCGATGACTTGTCGACAGCGATACTCTGGGCGTTCAGGTTCAGGGCCACGAGCAGAATGAAACATAAGCCAAAAATGGGAAAAAGTCGTTTCAAGACAAGCCTCCAGCGGTGGGCAATCCCGGACGGGTGAGACAGCCGTAAGTCAAGACAGCAAGCACGCCTCGTGCCACACGTTTTTACTTTAAAACATTTTTACCCGAATTTGTTTTATATTCAAGAGTTACCTCAACTTAGGCAGAACCTCCGCGCGGGACAGTAAATCTTCCACTGGTCTGTCCCGCCACATCCCTGTGTCGATTCCTGCGTAGTCAGTTGTAGAGACGATGCTGGAGTATGTACGGAATCACACCTTCCGGTATGTCCGCGGGACTTTCCCCGGCGGCCAACGCCCGGCGGATTTCGGAGGAGGAGACCGGAAGATCGATTGCATCGATCGCATCGAACGCCACGCCGTCCGGCGCCGAATAGGAGTGCCCTGGACGGCTCACCACCAGAAAATGCACTTTCTGCACGACCTCCTGCCATCGCCGCCAGGTCTGGATTTCGGCGAAGGCATCGGCTCCGATGATGAAGAAGAGTTCATCCTCCGGAGAGAGACGGGCGCGCACGCGATCGATGGTGTCGATCGAGTAACTGCGCGCCGTCCCCTCTTCCAGGCGGGACACCTCGAAGCGCGCATCGGGTGCGCATGCCAACTCCGCCATGCGCACCCGATGATGGTACGGCGCGTGGGTGACGCCACCCTTATGGGGCGGCGCGGCGGCGGGCACGAAGAGCACCCTATCCAGCCCGAACCGGTTGGCCGCCACGCGCGCGATCGCCAGATGCGCGTTATGAATCGGGTCGAAGGTGCCGCCGAAAATCGCCAGTCTCACTACTTGCGTTCGATCTTCACCGAATTCACTCGAACCTCTTTCACCGGCCGGTCCTGGCCGCCGCGCGGCACCCCGGAAATCTTCTTCACCACCTCGTAGCCTTCGCTCACTTCGCCGAAGATGGTGTGTTTGTTATCCAGCCATGACGTGGCCGCGACGGTGATGAAGAACTGGCTGCCGTTGGTGTTGGGGCCGGCGTTGGCCATGGATAGAATGCCGGGCTTGGTGTGCTTCAGGTCTTTGTGGAACTCGTCGGCGAACTTGTAGCCGGGCCCGCCGCGGCCGGTGCCTTCGGGGTCGCCGCCCTGGACCATGAAATCGGGGATCACGCGGTGAAAGATGGTGCCGTCGTAGAAGGGCTTCCCGGTCTTCGTGCCCTCGGCCAGACTGACAAAGTTCTCCACGGTTTTCGGCGCCTGCTGGGCGAAAAGCTTGATCTTGAATTTCCCCTCGGTTGTGTCGAATGCTGCGTAGATTTCGTTAGGCATCACTGCGATTGTAACAGCGGCGCCATGTTACGATGAGGGCTGATGCACTCGGAAACGCCGCTCCCGCTTACGGCTGCGGAGCATCGGGAGTTGGGGAGCGAGATTCGCGCGGCTGCCGGGCGCCTCCAAGAGCTTTGTCATCTGGTGGTCAACGTCTACGGGCCGAATAACCGTGCTGGGTTCAGTTTCATCAAAGCCATGGAAGCGCTCGATAAACTGGAGACGGATCTGCGCGCCCAGTCCGAAGCCGACCAGGTGCGCTGACCTCTACCATCCCACCGGCTTCCCCTGGTTCTGTTCGTCCAGCCACTTTTGCAGCGGCGCGAAATAATCGCGAATAGCGGACGCGTCCATCTGGCGCGTACCGGCGATTTTCTCCAGCGCGTCCTGCCAGGGCCGGCTCTGTCCCATCTCGAGCATGGCGTTCAGACGCGCGCCGGCTTCCTTGTTGCCGTAGATCGAGCAGCGATTGAGCGGTCCGGTGCAGCCCGCGGCTTGGGACAGAGCGCGGTGAAACTGGAACTGCAGGATGTCCGCCAGGAAGTAGCGCATGTACGGCACGTTGGCCGCCACGTGATATTTCGCGGCCGGGTCGAAATCCCCTTCGCTGCGCCCAGCCGGCGGCGCGATGCCCTGGTATTTCTGGCGCAGCTCCCACCACGTCCGGTTGTACTGTTCCGGCAGGATTTCGCCCGAGAATACTTTCCAGCGCCATTGATCGATCACCAGCCCGAACGGCAGGAACGCGATTTTCTCGAGCGCTTTGTGGAGCAGCAGGCCGATGTCCTTCGAAGGATCGGGAACCTTATCCAGCAGGCCGAGCTTGACCAGATACTCGGGCGTAATCGAGAGCGCGATCGTGTCGCCCACTGCCTCGTGAAAACCGTCGTTGGCGCTGTCGCGGAACATGGGCGGCAGCTTGTTGTAAGCGCGCTGGTAGAAGTTGTGGCCGAGTTCGTGGTGCACCGTCAGGAAATCCTCGCCCGTGACCTGGATGCACATCTTGAGCCGCAGATCGTCGGCGTAATCGACGTCCCAGGCGCTGGCGTGGCACACCACATCGCGGTCGGCGGGCTTCACGAAGAGAGAGCGCTCCCAGAACGTCTGCGGCAGGGGCGCGAACCCCAGCGACGTGAAGAATCCCTCGCCGTATTTCACCATCTGTTTCCAATCCGCTTTGTGCCGCTTGAGCAGGGCGGTGACGTCGTACCCGGGGTCGGCATTGGGCGGCTGCACCAGCGGGTAGATGTTGTCCCATTCCTGCGCCCACATGTTGCCCAGCAGGTTCGCCGGGATAGGGCCGTTGGCCGGGACGAGTTCGCCGTACTTGGCGCGCAGCTTCGAACGCACATAGGCGTGGAGCGAGAGGTAGAGCGGCCGCACCTGGCCCCAGATGCGGTCGAGTTCCTTGGCGAATTCATCGGGCGGCATGTCGTATTTGGAACGCCACATGGCGCCGTTGTCCTTGAAGCCGAGCTCCTTCGCGCCTTTGTTCGCCAGTTCCACGTAGCGGACGAAATCCTTGCGGATGGGCCGTGCGATGGCGTGCCACCCAGTCCAGGCCTCAAGCAGGGCCTTCGGATCGCGGCTCTCCGCCAGCGTCTTGCTGAGCGCCTCCAGATCCTTGCAGCTCTCTGCGCCCGAAGGACAATACTTGCCCTTCCCGTATGTGCCCTCCATGCCGGCGACAATCCGCGTCAGTTCCTCGCTCTCCTTAGGGTCGGCAGGCGTGGCGATGGTGAGCGACAGTTTCAGCAGCTTAAACTTGCGCGCAGTGACGGGGTCGAGATCGAGACCATCGAAGCGCGTGGACTGCTTGGCGTAGTCCACGGTGAGGTTGATGGCGCGCTCGTCGAGCTTAGCCGAAACGATTTCGGTGTCATCGGTGATGTAGGTCGACTTGATCCAGTCGGCGCGGCTGGCATCGATACCCAGCGCCAGCATCTTTTGCTCGGCCTCGTCGATGAAGCTGCGGGCATCGTTCGAATTGGTGTTCTGGCGTCGGGCACAGGAGGCCAGGAAAAAGAGGGAGAGCACGGTAAAGGCGCGAATTCTCATAAAGGCACCGGGATTGAATATGGTACCTCGGAAGGATTCGTGCAGCGGATCCGGTGCCATCTACCCTGGTAGGTCCGGCCGCCGCGCCATCCGCAACGGGTCCGCCGGATTCTGGCGAGCGAGAGGCCGGACTGCGGCGGCGTATTCCCGTGATGTCCGAAATGCGGACAGCCGAGTTTTGCGGAAGGCGCCGACCGCATGCTACGATTAGATTACTCACGTGACATTGCGGGGACGTAGTTCAGTTGGTTAGAACGCCGGCCTGTCACGTCGGAGGTCGCGGGTTCGAGCCCCGTCGTCCCCGCCATTCTTCCCAAGCAGGCCGAGCTCAGTTCTTCGCCGTAGCACCGATGGCGCGAATTCTGTGGAGAGCATTTCTGTGGCTGCACACAAGCACCGCGCCGGCTCAGCGCGCGAGCCTCTCGACAAAGTCGCCGTTGCTACGGTCCGGCAGTCGTTCGAACTGCCCAGCCTAGGCGGCTTGCCAACCCGAAACCAGCACCGTGCGGGATTTAGGGATCGCAGACGGGTGCGCCACCCAGCCCGGGACCATGCCTCCGTGCCGTAGCGCGCTCTGTGATCGCGCGTCTGATCATCACCGCTGCAATTTCACTGGCGGCTTCCGAGGGCAGCGCTTCGAGCCGCTCCCTTCGCTCGACAATGTCATTCCCCCGCCCCATGGATTCGAACGTGTAAGCATCCCACCGAGAGGATTCCATAGTGTTTCCAACCTGTTCCCCATGATGTGTTTAGCCAGCATCAGTTCAAAGACCTATGGGTACCGAGTAGGGTACCTGACCCCGTATGGGACCCTACTGGTACTTTTTGTCGCCGGCAGGACTGTACCATCGTTCGAATTTGGTGCATATTGGCACTGCGGCCCGGGATGCTCGCGAAACAACTTCCGGCTCTCCCGGAAGGCGGGCCGCACCATTCCTCAAGACGGCGCCGGGGTTTTCCGTGTCAGCCCCGGCGCTTTTTTTTTGATAGCATCGCCGATGCGCCATCGGCCGCAAGATACCGGGCGCACGACAGGAAAGTGACAAAAGATCAAGCGGCCCTACGGAGTTGTGACCTCGGCTCGCAGAAGTCCTGAAAACGACCGCTGAGCTGGGAGCAACGGAGAGCGATGATGGCATTGGAACCGCGGACGGTCCAGTG
>JBGPHT010000084.1:0-33088 GCA_041484525.1 Bryobacteraceae bacterium
GAAAAGTCCGGCTGGGTGGGCATGCCGAATTATAAATGCCTTCTTTCCCATAATCAAACAAAATCGTCTATTTATGTTTTTGGTCGGAAGAGACCGCTGTTTCGACGGGCCTGTGTCTACGAAAATAAGGGACAAGCTCTACGTAACATCCAGTCCGAGCTTGTCCTCCTTGATGATGCCGTCCACTCCGTCATCCCCGCTGCCGCCGACAGCCCGACCAGCATCCTCGGCCGATCCCCCGTATCCCATCGCAACGAGTAAATCTATGACGAGTTTTTCGAAAAATGTTGGGCTAGACTTTTTCACGACCTCCAAGAGATCAGCGGCTAACGAGTTCCGCAAAACCTGGTGGCTCGCCACAAGCTGTTCCTCGGGCGTCTGGCTCGCATCCGTCTCGGGCACTGATACATCTTCCTTTTGACTGGAGCTGCCCTTGTGAAAATCAATAAACTCGGGATAGCGGGACAGAGCCTTGACGGTAATGCGACCGTGATCTTCTCGCAGGAGTTCTCTTCCGCGATCCGTAATCTCGAAGATGCCTCGCCTAACCCGCTTGAGTACGCCGGCCTTGGCGAAATATACAGAGGCCCAAGCAAGCCGATTCGAGAATTTCGCTTGAGTTCCGCTCGGCAGTTTCTCCGCGATGTCTGCATCTGCAGGCCCATCGTAGTTTGAATCTGCTTCCGAAGGTCAGCCAACGAGTGCTCCTTGCCGTCGGCCATCAGCCGCAGTAGGGGTGTGAAGAAGGTCTGGAAATCGAGCACGGCCATATCAAGCAGATTCTAATTTAGCGCCTGGATAAGCGCTACGTATGAGCAGGGCAGCGGCGTGAAGCCAGAAAACGGGCGAGGGCGGCGCGTAGTTGGTTATCGACAGAAACTTCACAATGCCTGAAGGACAATGTGGTCGGCTTGATGCGCGGCGTATTCAATAGCTGCGTAGATATCCTCTCTTTCGAGAAAGGAATAATCAGCCAGAATCTCGTCGAAGGCCGCGCCGTTGGCGAGGAGCTCAAGAATGTCGCAGACGCGAATGCGCTGATCGCGAATGCAGGGACGGCCTCCGCACTTGCCTGCTTGAACGGTAATTCGTTTAAGTCTGCCGACCCGCATATTCAGCCTGTCGTCTACTCCTAAAAGTACGCCTCTGGCAAGTCTTGCTAGCTCGACTTGGTGCCGAGTTGTGGTACCTGCCGGCTTGGCATATTGTTGTACCATGCGGCACAATAGGACCGGGGCCGAACGCAAAGGCGAATTTGATCATCGAAATGCCGGATGACTTGGCGCGGCGCCTCGAGGGGATCGCGGCGGCTCAGCACAAGAGCGTTCAGCAACTGGCCGTTGAACGGTTATGCTCGCTTATGGAAGGCAGCCCCGAGAATTGTGCGGGCTCCGCCGCCGCTGTGCTGCAAGCCGTGCTGGATCCACCCCATGCGAGTGTCTCGGATGTTGACGATCTCGATGCGGCCATAGAGGCTGGGAGGCTTCCCATCCGTCCGCGCGACCTCTTTTCGGACTGATTCGAATCGTGGTTTTTCTTCTCGATACGAACGCGATCAGCACCCTGATGAGAGAGGAAGCCCGAATCGTGGCATGGCTCTCTTCCGTTCGCCCCGACGATAGCGTGGTGATCTGTACCATCGTCCGCGGTGAGATCCTGTTCGGCTTGGGGAGGCGGGCTGAAGGACGACGCCGAGCAGACCTCGAGACGAAAGCGCAGAAGCTTTTGACCTTGTTGCCGTGTGAACCGATCCCGCTAGGTGCTGGTGATCTCTACGCGAGCGTGAAACTGACCCAACAGCGCCGGGGCCTCTCTTGATGAGAACGACCTGTGGATAGCGGCAACGGCCCTTGCCATCAGCGCGACGCTTGTGAGCAGCGACAGCGCTTTCCAGCGGATTGACGGGCTCACGGTCGTTGTGCCCTGACCGCATCGCCGAATTCCTTACTTATACGCCATGTCCAGCAGTTCGACCACGTGCATCACGCGCTGGCCTTTGCCGTGCATTCGGACGCCGGCTTCGAGCTGCAGCATGCAGCCGGGGTTGGCGGTCGCGATCACGGCGGCGCCGGTGGCATTTACGGATTCCATCTTGCGCGCCAGAAGCTGCATCGACATGTCGTTCTCGACCACGTTGTAGATGCCGGCGCTGCCGCAGCACAGATCGGCGCCGGGCATTTCGCGGAAGGTCAGACCGGGGATCGCGGCCAGCAGTTTGCGCGGCGCACTGCGGATGCGCTGGCCGTGCGCCAGATGGCAGGAGTCCTGATAGGTGACGACGGCGTCGACGGGCTTGCGGCCGGGGTTCAGCTCGATCGAGGCCAGGAACTCGGTGACGTCGCGCATGCGGGCCGAAAACTCGCGCGCCTTGACGGCGTAGGCGGGGTCGTCTTCAAGCATCTCGCCGTATTCTTTCAGCGTGGAACCGCAGCCGGCGGCGTTAGTGATGATGGCGTCGTAAGTGCCATCGAGGAAGGCGTCGATGTTGCGGCGTGCCAGCTTGCGGGCGTCGTCGCGCAGGCCGGAGTGGACGTGGAGAGCGCCGCAGCAGCCCTGGCCTTCGGGGAGCACGACCTCGCAGCCGTTCTTTTGCAGGACGCGCACAGTGGCTTCATTCAGGCGCGCGAACGAGATGTTGGCGATGCATCCCGCCACGAATGCCACGCGATGGCGGCGTTCGCCGGCAGGCGGAAACGTGCGGCCGATCTGGGTGAAGAAGAACGGCGGCTCGGCGGATGGCGCCAGTTGCGCGATGGCGCCCAGACGGCCGAACAGCTTCAGGAATCCCAGCGCGCGCATCAGCGCTTTGACGCCGCTGGCTTCATACAGGTAGAACATCGTGCCGAAAAAAGTAAGCAGCGCACGCGATTGCAGCAAGCGTCCGAAGATATAGTGGCGGAGGCCGGTGACGACGGGGCCGCGCGGAACCCGGGCTTCGATTTCGGCGCGCGCGTCCTCGACCATGCGGCCATAGCGCACACCCGACGGGCACGCCGATTCGCACCCGCGGCAGGCCAGGCACAGGCCGATGTGTTCGATGTAGGAGGGCGTGATCGGCGCGCCGTTCGCCACCTGCACCATCTGGTAGATGCGGCCGCGCGGCGAATCCATTTCGAGGCCGAGCTCGCGGTAGGTGGGGCAGGCGTTGAGGCATAGGCCGCAATGGACGCACCGGTCCAGATCGAACTGGCGGGGTCCGAGGTGCGGCTTTTCAGATATGACGATAGAGTCGGCCACGGTTCAACAGGTTCGACGGGTCGAAGAGATTCTTCATCCGCCGCATCAATTCCAGATCGCCGCCGGGAGAGGGCCAGAGATCGAGAGAGGGCTTCCGCTCCAACGGCGAAAATTCGATGACGCCTTTCCAGCCGCGTCCGGCGGCTTCGGCCAGCCACTTCGCAGCGGCGCTCGATTCATCGAAGTACCCGTAACAGATTCCCGAGCCGGCTCGGGCGATGGCGGGGCCAACGAGTGAGACAGCGACGCTTTCCAACTCCTTCAGGGTACACGACACGCGCACCACCGCGCCATCTTTGTGGTTGGCCAGGAAGTGCGGCGTGAACTCTTCGATGTGCCGCCAGATCTGTTGATGGGGGGCGTCGTCGAACGCCATGCCGTCGCCGAGCTGGGAGAGTTCGCGCTCGTAGCGGTTGACGGCGCGGGCGTTGCCGCCAACGCGCACGGCCAGCATCCAGGCGCGTTTGCCGAGCGAGGCGCCGGCGGGAGGGTTCAACAAGTCGAGTGCGGCGGGCTGCAGGGTACTGGCGAGAATGCGGTTGCGCGCCTGAATGGCGGCCCACGCCGAGTCGAAGGAGAGCAGAAAACTGCGCTCGGCTTCGGGCGCGGGCAGCACCTTGAAATTGACGGAGGCGATGGCGGCCAGGGTTCCGAAAGAGCCGATCATGAGCTTGCCCATATCCAAGCCCGCGACATTCTTAACGACCATGCCGCCCGATTGCACGATGTTGCCTTCGAGCGTGGCGAACTTCATGCCGATGACGAAATCGCGCGCGGCGCCGTAGAGTCGGCGGCGCGGTCCGCTCGAGTTGGACGCGATCACGCCTCCTACGGTAGCAGTCTCGCGGAACGGCGGATCGAGCGGGACCATTTGCCGGTTGCGCGCCAGCAAGCCGACGAGCTCGCACCAAGGCAGCCCGGCTTCCACACTGACGGTGAGGTCGAACGGCTCGTATTCGAGGACGCGGCGCATGGAGATAGTGGTGACGGAAAGGGCCGCGGGTTCGACGGGTCCGGCCATCAGGCGCTTGGAGGAATTGCCGGCCAGCGAGATGGTGTCGCCGCGCGCGGCGGCGGCACGCAGCGTCTCCGCGAGTTCCGCGGGAGTTTCGGGAGCCAGCACCCTTATAGGGTAGCCCCTGCGAGCATTCCAAAAAACACGACGGCGCGCAGAATCCCCTGCAGGATGGTGAGCACGAGCGAGCCGATCAGCGCGTTGAGGAAGCCCTGCACCGCAAAACCGGGTGTAAACAGCGAGGCGACTTTCAACAGGAAGGCATTGATCACCAGGCGGAAGAGTCCCAGGGTCAGCCACGTGATGGGGGAGAACAGAAACCGCACCGGCCATCCGATAAACACGTTGACGACGGCGATGATGATGGTGGCGATCAGGGCCGTGCCGAAATCTTTGACGTTGATCCCCGGGATGATTTGCGCCACCAGCCACAGCGCCAGCGCGCTTACCAACCAGCCTACGATCATGTGGACGAGCATCTGGGCCTCCCGGACAGAGATAATGATATTCCATGGCGACGTTGTACGCAGGGACTTCCGGCTTCGCCTATGCGGCGTGGAAGCCGGGCTTCTATCCGGCCAAGTTGAAATCGGCCGACTTCCTGAAGCACTACGCGGAGCGGCTGAACTGCGTCGAGATCAACTATACGTTTCGACGGCTGCCTTCGGCTTCCACGCTGCAGAACTGGGTGGCGGCGACACCAGCGGGGTTCATGTTCGCGGTGAAGGCCAACATGCGGATCACCCACATCCTGCGGTTGAAGAATGCCGCGGAGGCGACGGAGTTGTTCTTCAAAATGATCGACCCGCTACGTACGGCGAGGCGGCTGGGGCCGGTGCTGTTCCAGTTGCCGCCGCAGATGAAGTGCGACGTTGGGCTGCTGCGCGATTACCTGAGTCTGCTGCCGGAGGGGATGCGGTACGCCTTCGAGTTCCGGCATGAATCGTGGCTGGCGGAGGCGGTGTACGAGGAGCTGCGGAAGCGCAACGTGTCGCTGTGCGTGGCGGAATCGGAGAGGCTGGAAGTGCCGGAGGTGATCACGGCCGACTTCGTCTACTACCGGCTGCGCAAGCCGGATTACACGGAGGCGGACGTCGACGCTCTGGCTGCGCGTTCGAAGGAATTGTTGGCGGCGGGGCGGGATCTTTATCTGATGTTCAAGCATGAGGAGACGCCGGAGGGGGCGCTCAACGCGGAGCAGGTGATCGCGAAGGCACGGTGAGTTTCGGGATTGCATCTGGCGTGCGCCGACCATCGACCACGGCTGCGTGCTGGCCGTCAAGCGACCAGACGGGCGCGGAGCGTGCGACTCCTGCTCAATGTCAGTTTCGTCAGATCACAAAGTCTACGAGTTCTCATTCGCCGTGCGGCGATGAGGCGGCAAGTCAGGCTCGGTGTTATGCCTCCAAGTAACGGGGCCGGGACTTCACGGGATTGATACTGCCACAGCATGCCCCCGCTCGCTTATACAACCGCGTCTATGGAACCATTCCATCCTCAACAGGTCCCTGAGTCTTCGGACAAGCAGCGGACAGTTCCTAATGACGTTGTGGCAAAAGCCTGCGCTAATCCCGTCACGGAGTGATGGGCGCGCCAGTGCTTCGGGGCTGCTACCTCGTGGGGCCGCATCAAGTTACAATCGTACCGACTATGTATTCAGTGCGACGGGCAACCTGGAAACAGCGCAAGTACAAATGAAAATCGGACGGAATGATCCTTGCCCTTGCGATAGTGGCAAGAAGTACAAGACATGCTGTTTGTCAAAAGTGGCATCGCCCCAATTGAGCCATGTAGGTACGGACTCGCCACGTGTGCGGCCCGGCCCCAGAATATCAATTGATGTCGGATTGGGTGGCACTGACTTTCAAGTTGTTGCAATCCCTGGCATGCACCCCCCCGACCTGCCAAGGGGACGAGGCGGGCCTGGCGGAATGCCAGGAAACTACAAAGTGATCTTCATCCTCGGGCGCCCTGGTTATCCCTTGTTGCCGGAGCGCGAGTTTGTTGGTAGCCATCATAATCACGGCACCTCTCATGTGATCATTTCGTCGAGAACTACGAGTGCCGGCAAACGTTCCGAAATCAAGATTAATACCCGGACCGCGGACGGTGACTTCGAGTTGACAGGATTTGCGAACGAGA
The DNA here is from genome assembly GCA_041484525.1 of Bryobacteraceae bacterium. Classification (GTDB taxonomy): domain Bacteria; phylum Acidobacteriota; class Terriglobia; order Bryobacterales; family Bryobacteraceae; genus JBGPHT01. Next base: position 6,395 of record JBGPHT010000084.1, read on the forward strand.
GTGGATTTCTCGGGACGATTGTGGCCGAGTCGGTTTTTGCTCAAGATGCGCGAGATGCTAGATCGAAGGTCTCGCGCGCCGTTGCGGTATCGCTGAACGATTGGTCGACCGATTTGGACGTCCCCCTTTACGTGGAGCAGACCGAGACGCTCGACCTCAGAACGGGCGGATCTTACACCGACATACGGGGTCCGCATCACGAGGTCAAGCTTCACACGCGGGATCCCAAGCCAGTCACTGCAGAGTTTTTGCTACACGCGAGCCTCTACCGAGAGGCGTTAAACAGCAATACTCGACGGTATCAGTTCCTTTGCTTTTACAAGATTATTGAAGCTATCCATGCTCGACGCAAAAGGCTGATGGCAGAATCCAAAGCCCGACGCGAAGCAGTTAGATCGATTATTGAACGAGTCCCAAGCTACGAGCATGAACGCATTCCATGGCTGAACGCACTGTTCCCACTTCATCCCGTATGGAATTCACGGACTCTGTCGCCGATTTTCCTACCAGAGGCAGTCGGCAAGAAGTTCCGCCGCATAATTGATGAGTATTTGAGGCCCCTTCGAAATGGTATTGCGCATTCGGTGCTCGATGAAGGCGAGCTCGTGCTCTCGCCCGACGATCCCCTAGATGTATACAAGATAACTAGGTGGCTGCCGCTGACCAAATGCATTGCCCGTAGAATGATGAAGAACGAATTCCCCAGCGAGTTCTTGACAGATCTCAACGACGACGGATCATGAAGATCGTCCACAAGTGGACACCTAACCCTGAACAACATCCAGCCAAGACGAATAGGCTTCGCACAGCAATGCCGCTGTATTGATTCCTAACTCTGACGTTGATGTCGGAGATGTGGAACACTGCTCTTTCAGGTCGGCGAGCGCTTTCTATGTGTTTGCAGGTATTACTCCTGTGAAGCACCGTTCACGAAAATGAGCGGGCCCAAACATTCTGCTCATGGCCCTTGCCACTCCTGGCAGCGGTCTACCAGCGGTGATGAACGGCGGCGCGGATTTTCTGGTCGTAGATCTCGCGGACGGCTTGCATGGCGGAATCGGGAAGGGGCGGCAGGTCCGACGCGGCGCAGTTCTCTTCCACTTGCGATGCGCGCCTGCCGCCGGGGATGGCGCAGGTAACGGCATCGAACATCAGAATCCAGCGCAGCGCGAATTGCGCCATGCTGACGCCGCGCGGGAGCAGGTGGCGGATCTCCTCGACGGCTTCGAGCGCGGTGTCGTAATCGACTCCTGAAAAGGTCTCACCTACGTCGAACGCATCACCGCGGCGGTTGAAGTTGCGGTGATCGTCGGGGGCGAATTGGGAGTCGCGCCCGAGGCGGCCGGTGAGGAGGCCGCTGGCCAGGGGGACGCGCGCCAGTATGCCGACGCGCTTCTGCTTCGCCTGGCTGAAGAAGAGATCGGCGGGGCGGTGACGGAAGGCGTTGAAGATGATCTGCACGGTCTCGACGTTGGGGTACTCGATGGCCTTGAGCGCCTCTTCGACGCGCTCGACGCTGACGCCGTAGTGGCGGATTTTGCCGGCTTCCACCAGGCGGTCGAGCACGCCGAATAAGTCGGGGTTGTAATAAGCGTCGGTGGGCGGGCAGTGGAGTTGCACCAGGTCGAGCGAATCGGTGCATAGATTGCGGAGGCTGTCTTCGATGAACGCCGTGAGGTTGGCTTCGTTGTAGCCGGCGGCGGTATGGGGCGAAAGGCGGCGGCCGGCCTTGGTAGCGACGATGATCTTTTCCTCGCGCTCGCGCTTGAGCCGGGCGATGAGGCGCTCGCTGCGGCCCATACCGTAGACGTCGGCGGTGTCGATGAAATTCACGCCGCAATCGATGGCTCGATGGAGCGCGGCGAGAGATTCCTGGTCGTCCACGGCTCCCCAGGAACCGCCGATGGCCCAGGCGCCGAAGCTGATTTCCGACACCTTCCATCCGGTGCGGCCGAGTTCGCGATAGTGCATACGGGCAGTATAATTGGCAGCACTGTGGCGATGCCGGATTTCAAAAAGCTGATCGCGAAATTGAAGCGCCACTACGGTGAGCCGGCGCTGCCGCCGGTGAAGGGTCCGTTCGAGCTGGTGATGTGGGAGAACGCCTGCTACCTGCTGCCGGACGAGCGGCGGGCGGAGGTATTCGAGGGGCTGAAGAAGCAGGTGGGGATGAACGCGGCGGCGATCTGGAATGCCGATCGCGAGACGCTGCTCGGGCTCGCGCAGCGCGGCGGTATGCGGCCGCAGACGCGGGTGTTTCGCTGGCTCGAGATCGCGCGTATTACGCTCGATCGGTTCGAGGGGGATCTGGATCGGATCTTGAAGGAGCCGTACGCCAACGCCAGGAAGGCGCTGAAGCAGTTTCCCAACATCGGGGAGCCGGGGGCGGAGAAGATCCTGATGCTGTGCGGGATGGCTGCGGGGTTGCCGCTCGAGTCGAACGGATTGCGGGTGCTGCAGCGGGTGGGGTTTGGCAGGGCGCAGAAGAGCTACGGCGCGACGTACAAGTCTGTGCAGGAGGGGCTGGCTGGGGAGCTTCCGAGGGATGCGGCGGCGTTGTCGAGGGCGCATCTGCTGCTGAAGCAGCATGGAAAGGAAATCTGTAAGAACAACGGGCCGCGGTGCGGCGAGTGTCCGGTGGCGGAGATGTGCGGGTATGCGTTCAAGGGGCGGTGAAAGAGTGCGGGGACGCGCCTACTGTGTGGATAGGTTGCGGATTCTTTCGCCGCGGATTCTTCGTGGGGCGCGGCGGCTTCAGTAGACGGTTCGGGATTGCGTCTGGAGTTTAGTGGACAGCGAAAAGCGGGGGTCGGGTTCCCGATGCTGCAGGATACGGGCGGCGACGTATTCCCCAACGGCGGGGCCATGTTTGAAACCGTGGCCGGAGCCGCCGCCGACTAGCCAGATGTGGTCGAAGCCGGGGTGGCGGTCGATCAGGAAATCGCCGTTCGAGGTGTTTTCGTATTGGCAAACGCGCGTCTCGACGAGGGGGGAGTTGCTCAATGCGGGGAAACGTTCGGCTAGAAAACGGCGCGCCTCGGCGATGCCTTCAGGTGTGGGGCGGCGGTCGCCCGTGTCCGGGTCGAAGGGATCGCCGTGGCGGTCGAAGGCCAGCTTGAAGCCTCGGGCTTCGAGATCGGGAAAGCCGTAGGGGCCGCGCGGGTCGTTGAAGTCGATCCATGCCGGGAACGCGGGCGGCGAGAAGCGGCGGTCGCCCGCGGGCGGTGCGAAGAAGTAGACTTCCTGGCGGGTGGGAAAGATGCGGTCGCCGAGGAGATCAGGAAAGAGTTTGGGGAGCCAGGGGCCGCAGGCGTAGACGAGCACCCGGGCGGGGGCCTCGGAAAGCTGGCCCACCGTAAACGTGACGCCGAGCCGGACGGCATCTTCTACTACTGCGGCCACGGCGCGCCGCGCCATCAGGGCGCCGCTTTCCGGTTCGAGAATGCCGAAGGCTTCGGGATCGTGGAGCTGCATCTGCGGGTAGCGCCTGGCGAGGTTGGCGGCGGAGAGGATCTCCGTCTCGACGCCGGCGCGTTCGAGGGTGGCGCGGGTCGCAACGCTGTACGGATCATTTTCGCGCGCGATCCAGAGCACGCCGGTGCGATGGAACAGGTCGGGGGTCAGCGACTGCCACATGCCGAGCGAACGCATTGCCATGCGGGTGTAGATCTCGTCGGCGCCGTAGCCCATGCGGATGATGCGGCTTTCGCCTCCCGAACTGGATCGGCTGTGCCCGGGGCTCCAGGCGTCGACCAGCAGCACCGAGGCGCCTGCCTGGCGGAGATGCCAGGCGGTCCAGGCGCCGAAGACGCCGGCGCCGATCACAGCGATATCGTACATGGTCTAAAAGCGAAAAAACAAAGGATCGGGAGTGTCCGCTGGAAAAACGGGGACAGGCAACGAAATCCCACGCAAAGGCGGCGCGGGAGGTTTCGAAGCCTGTCCCCGGTTTTCCGACTCGGCCATTTACCCTGCTTGACTCTTGCGGGCGCGCTTCTTGGGAGCGGCTTCGACGGGCGAGTCGTGCTGCTCGGCGGCGGCGCTGGCCACCTGGGCGGGCTTGCGCTTCTCGGCCAGGCTTTTCTTGAGCGCCTCCATGATGTCGATCACCGGGGCAATGTGGGCGGCCGGCGTGGCCACGATTTTCTTGCCTTCGATCTTGGCCTCGATCATCTTCTGGAGGTTGTCGCGGTAGGTGTCGTGGTATTTCTGCGGTTCGAAATCGGCCTCGAGCGAGGAGATCAGCATCTTGGCCATCGCCAGTTCCTTGTCCTTCACCAGGCTGGTGTCGGTGCGGAACTCTTCGACTTGGCGGATCTCATCCTGGTAGTACATGGTGTGGGAGAGGATGCCCTTGGCGCCGGGCCGCAGGATGATGATGTGTTCGCGGTTGTGCATCGCCACTTTGGCGAGCGCGTAATAGCTGGACTCGCGCAGCGCCTGGAACAGCAGCGCGTACGGCTTCTCGCCGCCTTCGTCGGGGGCAACGTAGTAGGAGCTTTCGAGGTAGATCGCGTCCACCTGGTCGGCCTTGACGAACTCCAGAATCTCCATCACCTTGGCGGTTTTCGGAGCGACGTTCTTGATGTCTTCGTCGTCGATGACGACATAGTGGTCCTTCTCGTACTCGTACCCCTTCACCAGCTCGCTGCGCGGCACCGGCTTATCCTCGGCCTGGCAGAAGGTGACCTGTTTGATGCGGGAATGGTCGTCCTTGTGCAGCAAATTGAAGCTGACGGTTTCGCTGCGCGCGGCGCTAAAGAGGCGGATGGGAAACGAGACGAGGCCGAATGTCAGGTGGCCTTTCCAGACGCTAGATGCCATAGATGAGACTCCTCACCGAGTGCGGCTTTCAGGATACGATAAAGCCCATTAAGATGTAAATGGAAGGACGTAAAGGGACTTATGCCGCTCGAAGAATACGCCAAAAAGCGCCGGTTCGAGAACACCCCCGAACCTCCTCCCGGTGAAGGTAAAGGCAAGCGGGTTGCCAACTATTTTTGTGTGCAGCGGCACGACGCCACACGCCTGCATTACGATTTTCGGCTGGAGGTCGACGGCGTGCTCAAATCGTGGGCGGTGCCGAAAGGGCCGACGCTCGATCCCGGGGTGAAGCATCTGGCGGCGCACGTGGAAGATCACCCGATCGAGTACGGCGATTTCGAGGGGACCATTCCATCGGGTAATTACGGCGCGGGGAGCGTGATGCTGTGGGACGCAGGCACGTTCGACCTGTTGGGCGATGTCTCGGCGGACGAACAGCTCAAGCGCGGCGATTTGAAATTCCGGCTGCATGGCGAAAAGCTGCACGGCGACTTCGGGCTGGTGCTGATGAAGGGGCGCGGCAAGGGCAACGAGTGGCTGCTGCTCAAGAAGCGCGACGAGTTCGCGACGCCCGGGTGGGATGTGGAAGCGCACGCGTATAGTGTGCTATCCGGGCGCACGCAGCAGGAGATCGCGCAGAATCTGCCGGCGCGGAAGACCAAGCAGAAGACGGCGGGGGCGGCGAACCGGGTATGGGCGACCAGCCGTCCGGCAACTCGTGCCGCCAAGAGTGGCGCAGCGGCGCCGTCCAAAGCTGCGCCCAAATCGACGGCTAAAAAAAAACTAAGTACGACCTCTCGGGGCTGAAAGGGGCGCGCCTGGCTGCGATGCCCGCGGCCATCGAGCCCATGAAGGCGGCCATCGGCGATCGGCCGCCGAAGGGCGAAGACTGGCTCTTCGAAATCAAGTGGGATGGCGTGCGCGCGGTGGCCTTCGTCGAGAAGGAACAGGTGCGGCTGCAGGCGCGCAGCGGGCTGCGGTGCGAGCGGCAATACCCGGAGCTGGCGGTCATCCACCACCAGATCGCGGCCGAACAGGTGGTGCTCGATGGCGAGATCGCAGTGCTCGACGCCCAGGGCGTGTCGCGCTTCCACTTGATCCAGCCGCGCATCGCGAACAGCGATCCCAACTCGGTGGCGCACCTGGTGCGCTCGACGCCCGTGGTCTACTTCGCGTTCGATCTGCTCTATCTGGACGGCTACGACCTGCGCGGCGTCCGCCTGAGCGAGCGCCGGAAGCTTCTCGAGCAAGTGGTGACGCCGGGCGGCGTGCTGCGTATCTCCGAGGCATTCGCGGGCGCAGGTGAGGAGATGCTCGAAGCGGCGCGCGAGAAGGGACTCGAGGGAATTCTCGCCAAGCATGCCGCGAGCGGCTACGAATCCAAGCGCAGCCGCGACTGGCTGAAGATCAAGATCAACAGCGAGCAGGAGTTCGTCATCGGCGGGTTCACGGCGCCGCAGGGCGACCGCGATCACTTCGGTGCGTTGGTGCTGGGGGTGCAGGACGAGGGCAAGCTGCGGTGGGTGGGGAACGTGGGCACGGGGTTCGACCAGAGGACGCTGGCCGACCTGTATCGACGCTTGCAGCCGCTGATCGTGAAGACGTGCCCGTTCGCCGAGCGTCCGAAACCCGACCGCGGCATGACGTGGGTAAAGCCGGAGCTGGTGTGCCAGGTGAAGTACGCCAATTGGACGCAGGATAACCATTTGCGTGCGCCGGTATACGTCGGGCTGCGCGCGGACAAGGAGGCGGACGAGGTGACGCGCGAGAAAGCGCCGGCCGAAGAGTTGCTGCCGGAAAGCGCCAAGGAAGCCACGCTGACGATCGATGGCCGCGAGCTCAAATTCACCAATCTGCCGAAGGTCTATTACCCCGACGAGGGCTACACCAAACGCGACGTCATCAACTATTACGCCACGGTGGCGGACTTGATCCTGCCGCACCTGAAAGATCGTCCGCTGTCGCTGAAGCGGTATCCGAACGGCATCAAGGAAGAATATTTCTTCCAGAAAAACGTGCGCGAATCTTTTGCGCCGTGGCTGCGGACGGAGATGATCCACTCGGAGCACAATCAGGCGCCGATCAAGTACGTCTTCGCCGGGGACCGCGCCAGCCTGCTCTACCTGGTCAACCTGGGGTGCATCGATCACAATCCGTGGATGAGCCGGTCACCGCACCTGGACAATCCGGATTTCGTGCTCATCGACCTGGACCCGCAGGAGTGCCCGTTCGACATGATCGTGGACGCGGCGCTGATGGTGAAGCGCGTGCTCGACGAGATCGGGCTCGCGGGCTATCCAAAGACGACGGGCGGCGACGGCATGCACGTGTACATTCCTGTCGAGCCGGTTTACTCGTACGAGGAGACGCGCACCTTCGCGGAACTGATTGCGCGGCTGCTGTTCGACCGCAAGCCGGAGCTGTTCACCACGCCGCGCTCAGTATCCAAGCGGCAGAAGAACCGGGTGTATTTCGACTACCTGCAAAACGGGAAATCGAAGACGATTGCGGCGCCTTACGTGCTGCGGGCGTATGCGGGCGCGCCGGTGGCGACGCCACTCGAGTGGAGCGAAGTGCGGCACGGGCTCGATCCGAAGCAGTTCCACATCATGAATGCGCGGGAACGGTTTCAGGAGAAGGGGGACCTGTTCCGAGGGGTGCTGGAGAAGCCGCAGGCGTTAGATGAAGCGATCGTGAAGCTGGACCGGTTGTTCCGTGGATAAGTTGGTCTACTCGGGCGCCAGGAAGACGATCGTGCCGTTGCCGCGGTAGACCAGATTGGCCGGCGCCTTCTTGACGTCTTCGCTTTTACGGGCTTCGACGCGGCCGTAGATTACCGTCCAGCGGTCGTAATCCGGGGTGCCGAAACGGAACTTGCCCAGGGCGGTGTTCTTCCGCAGGTCGGCGAACTTCTTGTTGAGGGCGGGGCCGTCCAGAGCGTAATCGTCGGGCGGCTTGGGCGCTTCCTTCTCTTCCACCAGCCACAACTCCGGCGGCCCCTGTACGGCCGCGTCGCACGCCTGCTCGCTGATCCAGCGGCCATTTTCGCGGAAGGAGTAGCGTCCGAGTACGGCCATAGTCTTGCCTTCGTGGGCAGGGAGATCGCGCAGCACCTCGCACACGGAGAGCGGGATGAGCGGCGCGCCCGCGGGCCACGCGGCGAGGCACATCAGAAACCCGAGAATCACGGCCCGGCGAAACCTGGAATTTCCCTGAAGCACGGCTTAACTAAGCATAGACTAGCGCACTATTGCCGTGGGTTACCCATGATTTCACGTACTTGTAATCGATCTGTAATAGACCCGCTGCTACGATCCAACTTGTCACCAAGGGTCGAGGAGAAGAGATGACGAACACGCGCGCGAGAGTACTGATCTGTTTAGCTGTCGCAATAGCTGCTCCTGGAGTCTGGGGTCAATCGGACGCAGGGCACGGCTCAATTCAGGGCCGCATCACGGATGCATCCGCCAAGGTGATCCAGGGCGCCGAGGTGACGCTGCGGGAGACCAGGACGGGATATGCCCGCAAGTTGGTGACAGACGCTGAAGGGAACTACCGCGCGGGAGCGCTGCCGATCGGCACGTTCTCCGTGGAGGCGACCGCACCCGGGTTTGGATCCGCCAAGGCGGACGAGATTGCGGTGTCGGTGGGTGAGACAAAACGGTGAACATCGGGCTGCAGGTGGCCTCGGTGAATGCCACGGTCACGGTGGAAGCGAACGCGCAGATCATCGACCAGAACGCGATCTCGAATAGCGTGACGTTGAACTCGAATTCGGTCGAAAATCTCCCGATCCGCGGCCGGAACTTCCAGGAATTCGCACTGCTGGCGCCCAACGTGATGCAGGAGCAGGACCGCTTCGGCATGGTGGTGAACGGGCAGCGGTCGAGCAATTCGAACGTCTCGCTCGACGGCACGGATTTCAACGATTCGCTGCAAGGCGGGCAACGCGGCAACAATGACGGCGCGGCTTATTGGTTTCCGCAGTCGGCGGTGCGCGAATTCCAGTTCGTGCGCACCGGCGCCTCGGCGGAAGTGGGCCGCACCAACGCCGGCTTCCTCAACGTAGTCACGAAATCGGGCACCAACACCTACCACGGTGAGGCCTTCTATCAGAATCGCAACGGTTCGCTCACGTCCCCGGACGCCTTCAACAACCCCAGCACTAATAACTCGCAGCACCAGTTCGGCGGTTCCATCGGCGGACCGATTCTAAAGGACAAATTATTCTTCTTCGCCTCGGTGGAGAAGAACAAGGTGCAGATTCCGTACATGGTGAAGTTCACGCCGCAGGTGGCGAGCATCGTCATTCCTCAAAGTATTCTCGAGCAGCAGGGCGACTTCTATAACACCAACAATCCGCTGGTGTCGTTCGGGCGCGCGGACTACATCCTGAATTCCAAGAACACGCTGAACCTGCAATACACGTACTCGGTGCTGAACGGCGGCAACTTCAAAGGACCATCCTCGCAGACCACCTCCGCCTCCTCCAACAACAAGTATCTCGACCGCAGCAGCCAGGGCATCAAAGCCGCAGTGACTACCGTTTTTGCGTCGACGCTGCTGAACGAAATGCGCGGGCAGTTTGCATACGATAACCGCAACGAAGACTCCGTTGTGCAGATGCCGCAGATCGATATTACGGGCTTCGGCACGCTGGGCGGAAACTCGGACGGCCACATTTTCTACTACGCCAAGCGCTACGAGATTCTGGATAACGTGAGTTGGAACCGGGGCGCCCACACGCTCAAATTCGGCGTCGATTTGAATTGGAATCCCCAGCAGCAGGCGCGCGAAACCAACGGCGGCGGTGACTATAGCTTCAACTCGATCGGCGATTACCTGGCGGGTAAGATCAATCAGTATCAGCAGGCGATTGCGGCCAATGGCGGGCAGGGCGTCTATCGGGGCATGCAGCAGGACCACGCGGCTTTTATACAAGACACCATCCAGTTGCGCCGCGACTTCACGCTGACGATGGGGCTGCGATGGGAAGGCGAGATCGAGCCGCAACCGAAGCGGCCGAATCCGAGGTTCCCGGTGCTGACCGGCCAGATTCCGAACGACCTGACAATGTGGCAGCCGCGGCTTGGCTTCGCGTACAACGTGGCGGGCAACACTAAGAGCGTCATCCGCGCCTCCGCCGGGCTCTTCGATGCGCGCACACCGGCCTACCTGTTGCAGCGCGTGTTCACCGACAACGGCATCGACACCACCATCATCGATACCAGCGTCGATCCGAACGCTTTCAACTATCTGCACTTCCCCAACGCACTTACGTCTGTGCCGGCGGGAGTATCGCAGCCTATCAATTCGGTCTATGCCTTGGATCCGGCTTTCAAGAATCCACGGTCCGGCCAGGTGGCGGTTTCCTTCGAGCAACAGTTGGACCAGCAGACCACCGCCACCATCTCGTTCGTCCGGAATTCCACGTGGGGGTTGCAGCGGCGCATCGACACGAATCTGTATCCGCCGACCATCGACGCCGCCGGCAACGCGGTGTATCCGGTGGGTCCCAAGTCCACGGCAGGGGTGCTGCGGCCGGATCCGACGGTCGGCCAGATCAACGTGAATCAGTCGACGGCGCACTCCGATTACAACAGCCTGTCGATCAGTGTGCAGCGCCGCATGAGCCGCCGGCTACAGTTCCAGGCGCACTACACCTACTCGACAACGCGCGACGACGATTCGAACGAGCGCGACTTCAACCGGCAGACGGCGTTCGACACTTATAACCTGAGCCTGGATGCCACTTATTCGAAGCAGGACATCCGCCACAACGGCAATCTCAACGCGGTCTATTCGCTGCCGTGGGGTGTGACGGCGACGGGGATTTTCATGGCCCGCACCGGTCAGCCCTGGAAGGCGGTGGTGGGATCGGATACGCAAAACGACAGCAACACGGTGAACGACCTGCCGGTGTTTAACGGACACGTGATCCCGCGCAACTCGTTCCGGCTCCCGGGATTTCTGGATTTCGATGCGCGGCTGCTGAAGTCGATCAAGCTGCCGAAGCTGGGCGAGCGGGCGCGGCTCAATCTTTCCGCCGAGGCGTACAACATTACGCGCTCGACGAACAAGAACTTAAGCTCGAACGGCGAGAGCAAGTCCGGCAAGGCGCTGGCGAATGGCGCCCTCAATCCATTTACGGGATGGCCGTTCGCCACCAACTCGTTCAGCATTCCAACCAACGCTCCCGCCACCGACCGTTTCGGCGGGCCGCGGCAGGTGCAGTTGGGCGCGCGGTTCGTGTTTTAATTGGGGCAGGCTGCGGACGCGGAGGGCGCAGGCAGCCCTCCTATGATCTGGGAGCCATCGCCCGAATTCATTCAGCAGACCAACGTCTGGCGCTTCATGCAACGCCTCGGGTTTTCGGACCGCGAGGCGTTTTTGCATTTCTCGCGTGAGCAGCCGGAGCGTTTCTGGGACGAGATCATGCGCGAAATGCGCGTCGAGTGGTTCGAGCCGTACACCAGCGTCGTGGATACCAGCCGGGGTCCGGAATGGGCCCAGTGGTTCGTCGGCGGCAGGCTGAATATCGCGCACAATTGCCTGGATCGATGGGCCGGTACCGGGCGCGTCGCCTGTCTGTGGGAAGGCGAGAATGGCGAGACTCGCAGCGTTACGTTCGCGGAGCTGCGGGATGAGGCGAACCGCGTCGCGAATATGCTGACTGGCCTCGGAATCAAGCCGGGCGACCGCGTGGCGCTGTGCCTGCCGATGATCCCGGAAATACTTTCGATCTTGTACGGGTGCTTCAAGGCGGGTCTTACGGTGGTGCCGATCTTCGCCGGGTTCGGCACGGGCGCGATCGCTACGCGTCTCGAGGATTCGGGCGCGCGTGTGTTGTTCACTGCCGACCACCTCGAGCGCCGCGGCAAGCTGATTCCGCTGTCCGAAAAAATGCCGCGCACTGTGGAGCACACGATCGTGCTCCGGTATAAAGGAGGCGCTGTCGCGGAGTGGGCCGGGCAGTCCGCGGAGGCGCCGACGGCTTCGCTCGAATCCGAGGCGCGCGCCTTTATCCTATATACGTCGGGGACTACGGGGCGGCCGAAGGGCGCGGTCCACACGCACGCCGGGTGCCTGGCGCAGATGGGCAAAGAGATCTGGCTGGGCTTCGACCACCGGCCGGACGACCGCTTTTTCTGGCTCTCCGATATCGGCTGGATGATGGGGCCGTGGACGATTCTCGGCAACCACTTGTTCGGCGGCACGATCTTCCTGTACGACGGCGCGCCCGATTTTCCTGGGCCATCGCGGCTGTGGGACATGATCGAGCGGCACGGGATTACGACCTTCGGAATTTCGCCGACCGCCATCCGGCTGCTCAGCAAAAACGCGGGCGATTTGCCGCCGATGGCGTCGCTGCGTCTGCTGGGATCGACGGGCGAGCCGTGGGACGAAACGGCGTGGCTGTGGTTCTTCGATCGCGTGGGCCGGAGGCGCTGCCCTATCATTAATATCTCAGGCGGCACCGAGATCGTCGGCAGTTTCCTGTTCCCGTTGCCGATCCAGGGCCTGAAACCCTGTACGCTCGGCGGTCCCGCGCCCGGCATGGCTACCGAAGTCGTGGACGAAGCCGGTGGGCCGGTCCGCGGCCGCAAGGGCTACCTGGTCTGCACGAAGCCAGCGCCCTCGATGACGCGCGGTATCTGGAACGACCCCGCGCGATATATCGAAACCTATTGGTCGCGTTTCCCGGGGATGTGGTACCACGGCGACTGGGCCAGCGTGGACGAGGACGGCCACTGGTTCCTGCATGGCCGCGCCGATGAATCGATGAATGTGGCGGGCCGTAAGGTCGGGCCGGCGGAAGTCGAAGAGGCGATGATGCAGCACCCCGGCGTGGCGGAGGCGGCGGCGATCGGCGTCCCCGACGAGCTGAAGGGCGAAGCTATCGTCGGCTACGCTGTGGCGAAACCGGGCGCTGACGTGGACGCAGCGGCAGTCAGCGCTACCATCGTGGAAGTGCTGGGGCCGACGTTCAGGCCGCGCGCGGTGCTGCTGGTGCCGGAGCTGCCCAAAACGCAAAGCGGTAAGATTGTTCGACGCCTCATGCGGCAGAAGTACCTGGGCGAACCGCTGGGCGATCTTTCGACGGTGGCCAATCCATGGGCCTTGGATGCGTAAGCGCCCGGTCGATGGAGAGCGCGCCGCCGCCCGCCACCATGACGGCCCAGGCTATCGCGAGGGCGAGCACGTGATATTCGAATCCCTCGCCGCCCTTGGCGCCGCTCCAATTCATGAAGAAGCCGTTGCGCCCGTGAACCATCACGATCGCCATCACCATGTTGCATAGAATCCCGAGCGCGGCGACGCGGCTGAGTAATCCGAGAATCAGCCCGAGTCCGCCGAAGAACTCGGCGCAGATTGCGAGAAACGCGAAGAATGGCGGAATGCCCTGCTGTGCGAAAAAGCCCATGGCGCCGTTGAAGCCGGGGCCGCCGAACCAGCCGATCGTTTTTTGCGCTCCGTGCGCGAACATGACGATACCCAGCGCCAGCCTGACGATGGCGAGCGGGTAGCTGTTTGTAGTGCTTAAAAGTCTTCTGAGCATAGACGTGTACTTCCGTTACGGTTCTATGAGCACGCGACGCGCCGGTGTAAACGGAATTACAATCCGAGCAAAGCGCTAAAATCAAAGCGGCTCGTGCGAAACCGTTGGGAACAGATCCGACAGGCGCTGGCGCGCCGCATCCGGTACCGGATCACGCGCGGCGGCATTCTATTCACGGTCGCCATCCTGATGGTGGGGCTCACGGCTATCGTCTCCGCCAACAATCTGCTGTTTCTGATTCTCGCCACGATGCTGGCGACGCTGCTCATCTCCGGGCTGGTCAGCCGGCTCTGCCTGGCGGCCATGGAGCTGGATTTTCTTGTCCCCGAACACGTGCCCGCCGGGCGCGCCGTTCCCGGGAAGCTTTTCGTACGCAATCAGAAATGGCTGATGCCTTCGTTCTCGATCCGCGTGGAGGGCATCCGCGATCCCGGCAGTCCGACCCTCGGGTCGGCGGTTTATTTCCCGCTGATTGCCGGCGGCGCCACCGTGGAAGAGACGGTCGAGGTGCGCTTTCCCAAGCGCGGCACGTACCGCCAGAACAGCTTTGCGTTCTCGACCACTTTTCCCTTCGGCTTCCTGGAGAAATCGGCGCGCGTCACGCTGCGGCGGGAGATGGTGGTTTATCCTTCGATCGATCCGCAGCCCGGTTTCGACGACCTGCTGGCGGGAATTGCGGGTGAAATCGAAACCCACTACCGCGGGTTGGGTCGCGATTTCTACCGCATCCGTCCGTACGAAGCGTTCGAAAGCGCGCGCCACGTGGACTGGAAGGCCTCGGCCAAAACCGGCGCGCTGCAAGTGCGGGAATTCGCGCGCGAGCAGGAGCAGACGATCGAGATGTTTCTGGACCGCGACGTGCCGCCGGAATCGGACGCCTGGTTCGAGTACGCCATCGATTGCTGCGCTTTTCTGGCATGGCGTCTCTCGAGCCAGGGTGCGTCGATCTATTTCCGCGCGCAAGGCTTCGATTTCCGCCAGCCCGAGGACGGGGACATTTACACGATTCTGAAGTATCTGGCGCTGGTCTATCCGCAGGGCGGGCATGCGCCAGAACCGCCATTCGAAGAGACCAGCTACAAGATCGTCTTTACAGTTTCGCCGCGCCGCTTCGCGGAGGCGGGCTGGGCGGGAGCGCGCATACTGAGCCCTGAGGGGCTGCCTGCTCCTCCTCGCAGTGCCGCCGCTACAGAGCCGATGCTAGGATAAAGAATCACCCTTGATCGAGACGACTCCAGACATCCTGGCCCGAATTGTCGCCAAGAAGCGAGAAGAGCTTGGGCGGACCGCTTCCCTTCTGGATAAGTGGGAACGCGAAGCGGAACTGCGCCTTCCCGGGCGGCGTGATTTTCGCGCGGCGCTCGAGGCGCGGACGCCGGCGATCATTGCGGAAATCAAGAAGGCTTCGCCCAGTAAGGGCGTGCTCTCGGCGGATTTCGATCCGGTACGAATCGCATCGGCGTACGAGCAGGGTGGGGCGGCGGCGCTGTCCGTGCTTACGGACGAATCCTTTTTTCAAGGCAGCTTGCGGGATCTCGAAAACGCATGGGCGGCGGTGCAAGTGCCGGTACTGCGCAAGGATTTCACGATCGCGGATGAGCATATTCTCGAGGCCGCGGCGCACGGCGCCGACGCGATACTACTCATCGCGGCGATCCTGACGGAGCGGGAAATCCGCGATTTTCGGGAGGACGCTACGCGCTTCCGCATGGCGGCGCTGGTGGAAGTGCACAACCGGCGCGAGTTGGACGTTGCGATCGCGGCCGGCGCGGGCCTCATCGGAGTCAACAACCGCGACCTCTCCACATTTGAAGTGACGCTTGAAACTTCGCTACAGTTGGCGGAGCACATGCCGGCGGGCGCGCTGTGCGTCAGCGAGAGCGGCATTCACAACGCGCAGGACATCGCGAAACTGCGCGCCGCGGGATACCAGGCATTTCTGGTCGGCGAGCATTTGATGAAGTCGGGCGATCCGGCGGCGGCGCTCGAAAAGCTGGTGGGCGCATGATCCTCAAGATCTGCGGCATCACGAATCAGGAAGACGCTTCGGCCGCGATTGCGGGCGGCGCCAATGCCATCGGGTTCAACTTCTATCCGCGCAGCCCGCGGTACCTCGCGCCGGAGGTCGCCGCGGGCATCGAATCGGGCGCGGGAGTGCGGCGCGTCGGCGTCTTCGTGAATGAGTCGCGGGCGCGCGTCGAGGAGTTTGCGGCGGCCGCGGCGCTCCACGTCGCCCAACTTCACGGTGACGAAACTCCCGCCGACTATCCGGATGCGATCGCGGTCTGGAAGGCCGCGCGTGTGACCGAGGGCTTCGATCTCACTCAGTACCAGAACTGTCCCGTGGAAGCGCTGCTGCTCGATGGACCCGCGTCCGGCCAGACCTTCGACTGGCATATGGCGCAGGCGAATCGCTTGCGCACGCGCATCATCCTGGCCGGTGGCCTGGACGCTTCGAACGTGGCGCAGGCCATCGCGCTGGCGCATCCCTGGGGGGTCGACGCCTGTTCGCGCATCGAAAGCGCTCCCGGCAAGAAGGACCACAAAAAAATGACCGAGTTTCTGCGGGTGGCCAAGGCGGCGCTCGATCGATGATATCGCAACCGGACCAGGGCGGCCATTTCGGGCCTTACGGCGGGCGCTACGTTCCTGAAGTGCTGATGGCGCCCATCGAGGAGCTGGAGCAGGCGTATCTGGCCGCGCGCGAAGACCCTGCCTTTCAGGCGGAACTGGACGGCCTGCTGCGCAACTACGCGGGGCGGCCCACGCCGCTTTACTTCGCAAAGCGTCTCTCGGAATTGCTCGGCGGCGCGCGCATCTGGCTCAAGCGGGAAGACCTGCTGCATACTGGGGCGCACAAGATCAACAACTGCCTGGGCCAGGCGCTGCTGGCGCGGCGCATGGGAAAGCGGCGCATCATCGCCGAGACGGGCGCGGGCCAACACGGCGTCGCCACCGCCACCGTCTGCGCGCTGATGGGCTTCGATTGCACCGTCTACATGGGCGAGGAGGACATGCGCCGGCAGCGGCTGAATGTTTTCCGCATGCGTATGCTGGGCGCGAAAGTGCAGGGCGTCTCGAACGGCAGCCGCACGTTGAAGGATGCCATCAGCGAGGCAATGCGCGATTGGGTGGCGAACGTTACCGACACCCATTACCTGCTCGGCTCGGCGCTGGGCGCGCACCCGTACCCGATGATGGTGCGCGATTTTCATAAAGTTATCGGCGAAGAGGCGCGACGGCAGATTCTGGAAGCGGAAGGGCGGCTGCCGGACTCGGTGATCGCTTGCGTGGGCGGCGGATCGAACGCCATCGGCATCTTCCACGCGTTCATCCCGGATGCCGCGGTCAAGCTGGTGGGTGTGGAGGCGGGTGGCCGCGGGGATGCACTGGGCGAGCACGCGGCACGCTATCGCGGCGGCGCGCCGGGCGTTCTGCAAGGCGCCTACAGCTTCGTGCTGCAGGATGAAAACGGGCAGATCGCCCTCACGCACTCGGTCTCGGCGGGCCTCGACTATGCCATGATCGGGCCGGAGCACGCGTGGCTCCACGATCGCCATCGGGCCGAATATACGGCGGTCTCCGATGCCGGAGCGCTCGATGCCGCGCGACGGCTGTCGCGCACCGAGGGCATCATCCCAGCGCTCGAATCCGCGCACGCGGTGGCGGAGGCGATCGAGCGCGCTCCCGCAGCGAAGGGGCAGATCTTCCTGGTCAATCTCTCCGGCCGCGGCGACAAGGACATCGACATCTACCGCGAAAACTTCAAGGAACTCGACCCATCATGACGCGGATCGGGCGCCTGTTCGAGTGCTTGAAAAAGGACAGCCGCAAGGGTCTGATCGCCTATCTCACAGCTGGCGACCCTTCGCCCGATCGTACCGCGGCGCTGGCCCTGGCCATGGTGCGCGGCGGCGCCGACCTGATCGAGCTCGGTGTGCCGTTCTCCGACCCCATCGCCGACGGTCCCGTGATCCAACGCGCCGGCGAGCGCGCTCTCAAGGCCGGCACCACGCTACGCTCCGTGCTCGAGATCGCGACCGAGATCCGGCAGCGGTCGGAAGTGCCGCTGCTGTTGTTCACGTATCTGAATCCGGTGCTGCGATACGGCCTGGACCGCCTGGCGAAGGACGCGGCGGCGTGCGGCATCGACGGCTGCCTGCTGATCGACGCCTCAGTGGAAGAGGCGGGCGATTACGTCGCGGCCATGCACAGGCACGGGCTCGATACCGTCTTCCTGGCCGCGCCTACCAGCACGGCGCGGCGCATGAAACTGGTGGCGCAGTATTCGACGGGCTTCGTCTATTTGGTCTCGCGCGCCGGGGTGACTGGGGAGCGCGAGTCGCTCTCGGAAGCCGTGGCGCCGCTGGTGCGCTCGATGCGCGAAGTTACGGATCTGCCGCTGGCCGTCGGGTTCGGCATCTCGCGTCCGGAACACGTGGCGGAGCTGGGACGGCAGGTGGAAGCGGTGGCAGTCGGGAGCGCGTTCGTGCACTTGATCGAGCGCAATTTCGACAACCCGTCGCTCGAAATCCAACTGGAATCGTTCGTTCGCGAATTGAAGCACGGGTTCGGAGCGCACGCATGACGAGGGACGAAGCGCGCGCCAGGCTGGAGGAATACCGCGTGCGGATCGACGACGTCGACCGGCGCCTGGTGGATCTGCTGAACGAACGCACGCGCGTGGTGGAAGATATCGGAAGCGTCAAGCGCTCGGCGGAGCTGCCTATCTACGAACCGAAGCGCGAGGACCAGGTGTTCGCCAACGTGGTGGACGCGAACCATGGTCCGCTCACGCCCGAGGCCGTGCGCCGCATTTTCGAGCGCATCATCGACGAGATGCGCACCATCCAGCGCATGCGCATGATTTCCGACGGAGACAAATAGATGTTAGTCGTGATGCAGCAGGGTGCAGCCGAGGAGCAGATCCAGCACGTGATCGACCGGCTGGTGGAGCTGGGGTTCGACGTTCATCGCTCCACGGGCGTGGTCCACACGGTGCTGGGCGGCGTCGGCGGCAAGGACGATTTCGATCTCGAGATTTTCCAGGTGATGGAGGGCGTCAAAGAGGCGCACCGCATCATGTCGCCCTACAAGCTGGCGAGCCGCAGCTTCCGGCCGGGCGGGTCGGTGATCCGGATCGGCGACGTGGAGATCGGCGGCAATCGCGTGGTGGTGATGGCGGGTCCGTGCAGCGTGGAGAGCCGCGAGCAGATCGATCTCTCGGCGGAGATTGTGGCGCGCGCCGGCGCGCAGGTGATCCGTGGCGGCGCTTTCAAACCGCGCAGCTCGCCCTATTCGTTCCAGGGCATGGGCGAGGAGGGGCTGAAGCTGCTGCGGAGGGCGGCGGACAGGCACGGCCTGCTGGTGGTGAGCGAGGTGATGGACCAGACGCAGATCGCGATGGTCGGCCAGTATTCGGACATTTTGCAAGTGGGCGCGCGCAACATGCAGAACTTCAATCTGCTGCGCGAGCTGGGCCGCATCCGCAAGCCGGTGCTGCTCAAACGCGGCATTTCGGCGACTATCGAGGAGCTGCTGCTCTCGGCGGAGTACATCCTCGCCGGCGGCAATTACGACGTGATCCTGTGCGAGCGCGGCATCCGCACCTTCGAAACCTACACGCGCAACACGATGGATATTTCGGCCATCCCGGTGGTGAAGAAGCTGTCGCATCTGCCCATGATCGGAGACCCGTCGCACGGCACGGGGCGGCGCGATAAGGTGGCGCCGATGGCGCGGGCAGCGGTGGCGGCGGGCGCTGACGGGCTGATCGTCGAAGTGCATCCCGATCCCGACCGCGCGTTGAG
The DNA here is from genome assembly GCA_041484525.1 of Bryobacteraceae bacterium. Classification (GTDB taxonomy): domain Bacteria; phylum Acidobacteriota; class Terriglobia; order Bryobacterales; family Bryobacteraceae; genus JBGPHT01. The sequence goes on from JBGPHT010000084.1 coordinate 25,589, forward strand.
CGATGGCGCGCAATCGCTGCGCCCGGACCAGTTCGAGGAACTGATGGGCCAGTTGCGCATGATCGCGCCGGCCGTGGGCCGCTCCATTTGACGAGATGAAGAGCGTAGCCATTATCGGTACGGGCCTGATCGGGTCGTCATTCGGGTTGGCGCTGCGCCAGGCGGGATTCGACGGGCCCATCACCGGCGTCAGTTCGGAGCGCGCCATTGCGGACGCCGTCGCCGCCCGCGCTATCGACCGCGGCGCGCCGCTGGCCGAAGCGGTGGCGGAGGCGGATCTCATTTTTCTGTCGCAGACCATCGGCCGGATTCTGGATACGGTCCGCCATCTGGACACGCTGGTTCGCCCGGGCGCTTTGGTGACGGACGCGGGCAGTACGAAATGCGAGATCGTGGATGTGGCGCGGCAGTCGTTGACGCGGACGCAGTTTCTCGGGGGGCATCCGATGGCGGGCAAGGAGATCCGTGGGGCGAGGGCCGCCGATGCGAATTTGTTTCGTGGACGCAGTTGGATACTGACGCCCGACGAGCCGGCGGAGTTGGAAACTGCGGCGGCGGTCGAATTCCGCGGGTGGCTGGAACGGATCGGCGCGCGCACCGTGGTACTGGACGCGGACGAGCACGACCGCATCGTGGCCTTCACGTCGCACCTGCCGCAATTGGCCTCGACGGCTCTCGGAGCAACGCTGGCCGACCGGTTGAAATCGCCGGGCGAGTGCGCTATCGCCGGGTCGGGGTTGGCTGACATGACGCGGCTCGCGATGAGCTCTTACGATTTGTGGCGCGACATCCTGGCGACTAATAGCGAACATATCGAGCGCGCGCTGGGATTGTACATCCAGAAGCTGGAGCACGTTAGGGAGAACTTGAAGACACGTCAATTGCAGGATGAATTCGAGCGCGGCGCGAGGGTTGCGAAGGGGCTGCGGAGGCCGCGGTAGAGAGAAACTCATTCCTCGCCGGTCAACATTTTTCTAACTACGATTTGGCTGTAGTGAAGAAGCTCGGCTTTGGAAGCTCTTTAGAGAGGCGTTCAATGTCATCGGTTAGGCGCTCGGAGCGAAACCCGTGTTCAACGAACACAAGGATTTGGACCTCGAAGCATTTGGTTTAGTGGGTTAGCCAGGTCATTCGTTGGATACGACGAGAATGCTCGGAGCGAAGTGCAGCCCGCAGCGGAGAAGGGGACGGAGAATCTTCCTTCGCGAAAAGGCTGATTACGTGCTTAGCTGCCGAACACTATTTCGAGTCGGTTCAATCGCGGCTTCCTGAATTCAAAGATCACGTTCTGGAGAACACCACGCGACTTGTGTGTGGGTACGATTTTCGACTACGAAATGCGAACGTCCGCTAACCCATAGGCTTGCTCCGATGCAAGCTCACCTTCATGATTCCGATTCCGAGCTTTCGCTCATCTGCGGTTCCGAGCCATAGGGATGGCTGCCATAAATGCGGCACGCGAAACGAAACGTGTTTCCGGCCTAACGTCCCGGGCGGAATCGGGAATGCCCGGCAGTCCTGGCCGGCTTCGCGCCATTGCACCGATCCGATTTCGCGATCATCGATGAACACAGAGACGTGATAGCTCCCCGGAAATCCGTTCAAGACTTCGACGGCGAGCATATTCTCATCGGGGTTAATCACGACCTCAAAGCGCGCTTCGCGCGCCGCCGTCCAGCGATGGGTTACCTCGGGCATGTGCCATTCAGGCGCAAGGGACGCGATCACCGGACGCTCTCCGAGCGCGTATACATTACCCGGCAGGACCCTGTTGAATTGATCCACAGTATGCTCGACTCCCGGAAACGGCGCGAGTCTCTCGATCGATCGGTCATCTATCGGAAACGGCAAAATCGACAGTATCATTCCCACGTTCCGCAGCAGGAAGTCCGAAACAAATCGCCAACCGGTGTCGAATTCTCGCACGATTGCGGACGTTCGATGGCGCTCTTCCCGTACGGCTATCTGGGAAATGCCCACCAGTATCCGATCATCGGAGATTGAGATTCCACGCGGAAAACCGCCGGTGCGCAGCGCCCATCCATCGACGTCAACCAGCAGCCCCTCGCCGGAGCTGCATGTTGCCGGGGATTCGCCATGGAGAATAATATCGTGTGCCTGGTGTCCTAAGGAGGCAGACCGAACCAAGTCCCACGACGAGGCATCGTAATCAAGCAGGTGGCTCGGGCCGTTCTGATGGGCGAGGAGGCGAATCCGGTTCCCGGTAGATTGCACTGTGTTGAAGTGATATGTGTCGCAGCCTCTCGCCGGTTCGCTCGGCATGGGATACCATCGCGTCCATTCACGCGTCTTCAGATCGCAGATCGCAACGGCGTCGTCGAACGAGCAGGTCACCCAAAGCCGGCCCTCGGCGCAGCCGATTCCATGAAGGTCTCTTAGATTGAAAGCAAGGGGCCTGAGTTCGTCAACCAAATCCAGCGTGGTTGAATTGAAGACGAGGATGCTGCCGGCCTCGCCGGCCCTGATCGAGGGGTCATGCGTGCCCTCAATCTGGTTACGGCAGCCCACATAAATAGCGTCTCCGTGTGCCGCCAGCCCGTAGTAAAGACCCTGGCCCGAGTGAACTTCATAGAAGCGGTCCGTGCCGTCAAAACCAACTAGAAAATTGGTAGTGGCGAACAGGTAGCCATTTCGCATGAGCAAAACTGTGATTTTAGCAGCGGTACCGCCCAGTACTCTACTAAGGTTAACTCTTATACAAAGGCCAGCTATGTGTGTTTGAGTATATTCATAGGAAAGCCGTCCGACGAAATTTGCCTCTTGCAGCCCCACTGCTAGTAGCTGCCGCAATGAATTGTTCTGCCCAAGCGACCCGAACGTGGGTGTCGGGAGTGGGCGATGATGCCAATCCCTGCAGCCGTACCGCACCATGCAAGACTTTCGCGGGCGCCATCAGCAAGACAGCCGCAGGCGGCGAGATCAACGCGATCGATTCAGGCGGCTTCGGAGCCGTAACGATTACAAAGAGCATCCGCATCGACGGTTCACCGCAACTCATCATCAACGAGTTTCGTCCGCCCCGGCCGGGGGCGCGATAGGCGCCTGGTACCCGCCTGGTACCGGGCCCCCCGACTTTTCTGAAAGGAATCGCATCACCGCGACAGGAGTCGGTATGAAAACCATTCTCGTCTGCGCTGCTCTGCTGACTGCGGGTTGCCTTCACGCCCAAGAAAATCTGACCGTTACCGGCGATGCCGAAATCAAGGTAGTACCCGACCAGGTGGTGATGTCCCTGGGGGTCGAGGTCCACTCGAAAGTGCTGGCCGAAGCCCGCCACGGAAACGACGATCGTGTACGGAAGGTCATCGCCGCCGTTACCGGACTGGGCGTGGACCGCCAGGACGTCCAGACCGACTTCATCCAGTTAGGCGTGGTGCAGGACAACGACGGCATCACGCCGAAGTATTACTACACGCGCAAGTCGATTGTGATCACGCTACGCGACATCGACCGGATGGAAGAAGTGCTGGCGGCCGCTGTGGACGCCGGCGCCACCCACATCCACGACGTCGAATTCGAAACCACCACGCTGCGCAAACATCGCGACGCGGCGCGCGCCCTGGCCGTCAAGGCGGCCATGGAGAAAGCTCGCGATCTGGCCGCCGCGGCGGGACACACGATCGTGGAGAAGCCCACCGGCATCAGCGCCGCCAGTTACGGCGGGCGCTCCTGGTATGGCAGCGGATGGGGCGGTTCCCACATGACGATGGCGCAGAACGTGGTGCAGGAGGCTGGATTCGGGTCGTCCGGTTCGGGCACGATTGCGCTCGGCCGGATCTCCGTCACGGCTTCTGTGACGATGACGTTCCGCCTGCAGTAGACGCGCGGCGCTGCGTGGTTTGCGTCACTGTTTTTTGAGCGGTATCCTGCACGGCCGGTTTCCGCGAGGCGTTTTAGGATACACTACCCTTGAGGCTACTCTGGTAGCCATTCAGCCGGCGGACGGATAGCGCCTGCCGGCGACCCTCGGCCTTCCAGGCCAGCGGACCTGACCGGTCCGCTACTCCCCGATGGCCGGATTTAAGGATTTTCAAGATGGAACAGAAACTGAAAATCGCCGTGTTTATCGATTTTGACAATATCGAGATCGGCGTTAAATCCACACTGCACCGCGAATTCGACGTGGCTGCCGTGCTGGATGCGCTCAAAGAACGCGGCGAAATTGTCACCAAGTTCGCTTACGCGAACTGGGGAAGGCAGGAGTCTGCCACGCGCGCTCTTTCGGAGCACGCCGTGCAGATGGTCCAGCGCGACCCTTCGCCGCGCGGCGACAAGAACGGCGCCGACATCAACCTGGCTCTCGATGCTCTCGAGATGGCCTTCACTCACGACCACATCAACGCCTTCGCCATCGTAAGCGGAGACAGCGACTTCATCGCGCTGGTCAACAAACTGAAACAGTATGATAAGCGGATCTTCGTGGTGGGCGGCCGCGCCTTCACGAGCACGATTCTGCAGCGGAATTGCCACGAGTTCGTCGCCTACGAATCGATGATCGACGATCGGCCTCCGCGAGCCCCGAGCATTAGCAGCAGCAGCGGCGGGCACGCGCCGCTGCCGCGCGACGATAAGCAGCAGCCGCCATCGCAGTCGCAGCAGCACAAACCGCACAAGCGTCAGGCTCTCGACTTGGCGCAGGCCATGCCGCTGGTCGAGCGCGCCCTCGGGGTGCTCGAACGCCGCGAGGTGAGGCCGCAGCTCGGGTTGCTGAAATCCACCATGCTGCAGCTTGATTCCACTTTCAACGAAAAGGCGTATGGCGCCAGCTCGTTCACGGACTTCGTGGAGAAGTTACAGAAGGTGGACTACGTCGAGGTCACCGGCGGCGAAGGCCGCTACATGATCCGCATGAAGGGCGCGGCGCCGGAGAAGCCGGGCGCCAAACCGGAACAGGCGATTCCGCTGCTGCGCGACGTGCTCGAAACGCATCGTTTCGAAGTGGACAATGGCGCGGTGGTGGACGAGCTGGCGGATTGGGTGCGGCAGGAGCAGCCCAACTTCGACTGGCGCCAGTACGGTTTCCAGGAGTTCAGCGAGTTGCTGAATTTTGCGCAGGATAAAGGCCTGGTTCGGGTGCAGGCGGATGAGGAGCGCGGGCTGACCGTGTTCCTCGGCACCGAATTTCATCCGCCCGCTCCGCCACCCGAGCCCGAGGTGGAAATCGCGATTGAAGAGGAAGAGGACGAGCCGCAGCCGATTGTGCCTGGACAGCCTACCGCGACCGGCGAGATTCCGGAACCCGCGCCGCCGCCCAAGGTGCAGCGGCGTCCGCGCGCGCGTAAGCCAACGGGCGATGGCAGCGGCGGTCCGAAGAAACGCACATCGCGTCCGCGCAAGAAGCCGTAAGTGTGCGCAGCGGCCTGCCCCGCGAACTTGGGCGTTTTGGTAGTGGGGTCCGGTTGTGTGCTTTTCCTGGTGGCGGCCCGCACTCGCGAGGCCGCCAGACCTTGCGGAATCAGTCGTCCCCAGACATGATCTGTTCAAATCTCTGAAGCAATTCGAGATGGCAGGAAGTTGTAGCCCACGCATTCGCGATGTAGTGGTTGTCCTCAAGAGGCACGTTGCCAGCCCGACGCTCGATATAGAAGGCTGCGGGAACGACCTGAGAACCAAACTGTAGACCGATGACCCCTATCGGCTTCGTGGCGATCATGGTAGTTGTGAGCGCCGCCGTGAACTGCTCAAACTTGGCAGTAAGCACATCCAGCTTTGGATTCATGCTCACGATCAATTCGCTGCGATGGATGCGCTTTTTCACAAGATTCGGCGGGTACTTAATGGCAAATTGGTCCGCGCACCAAACTAGAACGTCATGGAGAAACCCATCAGCCGCTTCAGTAGAGTGCCGCGTGTTAACCACCAGTCCATCGTTGTGGAGTTCAAAATCAACGGCGATGCTACTCGTCTCGAAGGTGAACTTTCCATGCTTAAAATACACGCTACCGCCGGAGTGGATGTCTTCAGGTTTCGGTAGTGTGGCAAACTGATAACGTTTACCGAACGCTGCGTACAAGTCCGGATAGGTCGCGACGCCGCGAGGATTAAGTTCCTGCGTGTCGAAAAGCCAAACCGCTCTCGCCAATATAACCTTGACGGTTTCCATTTTGATCCTGTCTGGCTAGTGCTTCCGCCCCAGCCATTGGTTTTCTCGGAGGATTCGTTTGCCCGGAGCACTTGCGTTCAAATCCTGGTATGCCAGCCGACGCCGAAGCAGGCTCTGTCTCTACCTCTGGTACCAAGCGGCCTGCAATGTTCTGGGCTTTGCCGATTGCATCTGCGTCCACACAGCCGATTTCTTCCGCGAAACTTGGGACCGCAAACGTCTCCGGATTAAAGTTCTTAGACCAATCTAAGAACTCGCTAAACGGGGCAAATTTGACTATCAGGGCAACATCGAATGCTTCGGCCAATCGCTGAAGCGTGTCGAGGGTAAAATGCGCGCCGCCGGGTCTTTCCATCAATGGAAATCGTGACTGCTTCATTCCCGTGCGTTTTTCCATCTCCGGTTGTGACCATCCCCGTTGCTTGCGTAGTGCCTTAAGTTGCAGGGGTAGATCAACTTCAATTTGGGCAGCTATTAGTCCGTGGCGATATTCCTGGTCTCGAATCTCCGCCGATTGATCTAGGCTCATACTTTACTATTCTCCCTTCACCTTGCAGAATCTTTCGTCTGCGGTCCCTCATGGTTTGGAAGGCATCTGCCGGATCGTAAATCCGTCCTTTGTGGGTGCAGCCTATGAGCATCACGAACAAGGATAGGCCCCCGAAATAGCCAAATATGCGATGCTCTACCTTCTCGGCAGTCCAACGCAACTCCCGGTAGATCGCCTCTCCCTCCTTGCGCCGCATCTGGATCGGATCGCATATCCCCGGTGGCCATGACTTCATCTTGGCAATTCGATCTAGGAAGACATCGAACACCGCCCGACGGCGCGGAGTGAGGTGCTTTCGCCAGTCGGAGATCGACTCCCTGCCGCTGGAAGATTGGAACTGCTCGAAGCTCCAGACCCACGATGTCATCTATCACAAAAATATTATAGCCAGCGAGCATTCTTGGTGTGCTTCCTTATAACTTTTTTATTATACTATCTAGGTGGTTACATTTAAAGCAAAAGGCCAGCAATCCCGCTAAACTGGAACTGCTGGCCCTTTGTGACCTACGTGGCGGGTTGGCAGAGCGGTCGAACGCAATGGCTGTAAACCGACAAACGGTGCTCGTACCACCGTTCAGGGGTTCGAATCCCTTACCCGCCGCCAGAACAATAACACCCCGGCAGAAGCGCTAACTTCCACCGGGGCAAGAACCGCACAGCCGAAGCCATACGGGTCCCTCAACCGGGGTAAGCGTCAGACCAACCACGGGATTGATTGGAACGGAGCCGTGTGTTATCGGTTCCGTGCGGCCCAGGCAGCGGGAGTAAGGTCTGCTAGCTTTTGGATGCTAACATCGGCCAAGCCGGGCAGAACGGCAGCCAAGTA
>JBGPHT010000085.1:0-32626 GCA_041484525.1 Bryobacteraceae bacterium
TCTAATGACTGCGATGCCGCCGGAAACGGGCCGCCGCGGTCTCCCGTGAAGAGGGCACCGGTCGACTCAGCAACCAGCCCCGCACCGCACCTATGAAAACAAGGGGCTTGCGTGCCGAATTTTAAGTGGGAAAGTAGCTAATTAACTCCGATGAGAACGCTCGCCGTCACGCCGTCCACGACAATATCCAACTGCATCGTGCTGGACCCGGTGCGCAGGTCCACGGCGAACGTGCCCGGCACCGATCCCGTCCGGTAGGTCCGGCGCACGCTGCCGCCGCCGGCCCGCATGGTAACGGTCGGGGTCGTCGATCCCGTATACGGCAGGCCCGCCACATCTACCACGCGGAACAGCACCGCGCCGCGCGCCGACGACTGCGCCGCTATCGAGGAATCCTGGTACAGCACCGAGATCCCCGCCGCCGTCGTCCCCGGCACCGCGAACCAGTAGGGGATCGTCGCTACGTTCGAATTCGCCGTGCCCGTAACCCGCACCGATCCCAGGTACTCGCCCGGCGCCAGGCTGGTCGCATCCAGCGTGAGCGACAACTGTCCGGAACCGTGCCCGTCGACGGCGACCGTGTTGGTCGAAACCACCGGCGCCGGGCCTTTCACGGGCGCCGCGGTCACCAGGTAGGTATCGCCCGCCGTGCCCAGATTCGACAGCGTCAGGTTCAGCGTCTTGTGGATCTCACTCGCTCCCGCGCCGAAGTTGAGAGCGGTCGGATACGCCGCTACCGTGCCGCTGAGCGCCGCCGAAACGTTCAAGACGCCGGCTCCCGCCTGTTGCACCGTGGCGGCGACGCCGTCCGAAACAGTGGCCGGTGTCGAGCTGTTGATCAGCAGCGAGCGATACTGCGCGAATGTCAGGCCTGGCCGCGCCGCCTTCAGCAACGCCGCCGCGCCCGCCACCAGCGGCGACGAAAAGCTAGTGCCCGCCGTGTCGATGAACCCTGATCCGCTGTACGATTCTCCGTCGGGGAACGAATTCTGCGCCGCCGTGATGATCTCATCGCCTACCGCGATCAGGTCCGGCTTCATGGCGCTCGCCACTGTCGGCCCGCGGCTCGAAAAGCTGGTCAGATCGGTGCGCGCCGGAACTTCGGCGCTGAAATCGAGCGTTGCGGCTCCGCCGGGCGCCGCGGCCAGGCGTGCCTTCAGATCGACCCCGTCCGTCTGGCCGATCATCATCGCCGGCAGCGTGGCGGCGCCCGCTCCAAACACGAACGCGCTTCCGCTGACGTTGTTGTAGAGGAGCACTCCCGCCGCGCCCGCGGCCGCCGCATTGTTGATCTTGGTCTCGAAAAGGCAGAACCCGCGCAGGATCAGCACCACCATGCCGGTCGCAGAGCCCGCCGGAAGCGGCGCGCAGGCGAGCCCCGTCGCATCCACTTGCGTAACATTGAGCAGCGTCCCTGAGACGGCGTGGGTGGGGACGGGCCCAGTGCCGGAAAACCCCGTGTACGTGGTTCCGCCGAATCTGACCGCGAAGGCCAGACTGCGATCGTTGTTCATCGCGCCCGCGGCGATCACATCGGGCAGGCTGCCGTAATCGGAAATCGTGCCCGCACCCGGCCCTTCATTTCCCGCGGCCACTACCACAATCACTCCCGCCTTCGTCGCCGCCTCGAGCGCTATGCCGTCGATGCCCGACCCATCGACATCGGAATACGACATCACGATCCCGCCCAGGCTGAGATTGATCACGTCCATCCCGTCCGCCACCGCGTCGTCCACCGCCTTCGCGATCACGTCCGAGGTGCCGCCGTTCGCGTCCAGCACTTTGTAATTGCCCAGGTACGCCTTCGGCGCCACGCCCGTCAACTGTCCGTACGGGCTCGCCGACGGTGCGCCCGCGGCCGCCATGGAAGTGCCGGTGCCGTGGCCGTCCCGATCGTCGGCGTCCACGTCGCCGCCATCAGGCAAGAGCGGCGTATAATTCTTTGCCACGATCACTTTAGAATTGGTGAATTTCAGATCGCTCTCCGTCAGAGTTTTCGGGAAGCCGTCGATCGCCGGCAGCGCATCACGGAACCCCGGATTCTTGACGTCGATGCCGGTGTCGACCATCGCGATCTTGATTCCCGCGCCCGCACCATCGCGGCCCAGCGGCAGCGACGCCCAGGCATCCGGCACCTTATGCAGCGGTAGCGCGTGATCGAGCAGCGCTCGGATTTTGCGCACCGTGTGTACGCGAACCACGCCCGGAATGTTGGCCAGTCGCGCAGCCTGCGCGTCGGGAATGTTGACGATCAGCGCGTTGACCACGGTGTCCATGCTGTCGAGAACGGTGCCGCTCAGCGTGACGACTGCTCGCCGCGCATTCATCTGGCTTTGCCGCACCGCCGCGCGCTGGGTCGCCATCCTGCCGGCAGGCGCTCCCGAAAGTTCCACGACATAGCGATTGGGAATTACTTGTCCGAATAGTGCCGCTGCGGAGAGTACGAACACACCGGCCGATTTCACCGAAATCTCCAACGCACTTGCCAACGACTGCCTCATGCCTTCCTATCGGCTATTGCCCGATCGTCAAATATACGCTCGGGCCAATATTTGTTCCGTTCACCTGAACCACCAGCGGTTGGTCGCCCGCGGCCGCCGACGGAATCTCAATATTAAACTGATAAAGCCCAACAAAACCCGGTGCTAAACCTGCGTACTGTACTGTTGCAGGGATCTGGCCAATTTGTACCGTAACCTGGTTCGCCAAACTGGTACTTTGCATCGCGATTGTTCCTGCAGCCGTCGCCGGCGAGACCGGTCCGAACCCGATTCCGTACACGGTAATCACGTCGCCCGGTTTCGCCGGTTGCATCGTCACGCCCGCGTTCGCGCCTACCGGGCCCACATAGGTCGTGCTGTTCGCATCGTTCGCCGGGAAGACCGCCACCGCGTACTGCTTGCCGCCCACCAGAAATTTGGGGGGCGCGAGCAGCGCGGGAACCAGGCTCGACGTCGTCACCGTGTAGGGGGGGTCGCTTTGACCCTGCGAATTCGCCACCACTACCGGCACGCCGGAGCCGATCGCAATTCCGTCCGGCACCAGCGCGTTCACCTGCCCGAGGCTGACGAAATCCACGTAGGCGCTCTTGCCGCCGATGGTCACGCTGACGCCATCGAGCGATGTGGGCGCGGTGTTGCCGTCGAAGTCCGCGCCGCTCCAACTGCGCGTCGTCGATGACAGGTTGCTGCCGAAAATCTCGAGCCACGTGCCGGGTCCGGCCCCCGCGCTCGGCCGAAACGCAGACGCGCTCACCACGCCGCCCGAAGCGATCGTGGGCAGGTTGCTGGTTGCCGCCGCCGGGCTCAACTTCAGGGACGTCGTGTAGATGTGGTCGCCGCTATCGTTGTTGTTCGCATTGGCAGCGTTGGCCGCCGCGTAAATCGTAATCGTCCCCACGTCCGAGGACGGCGCCGTCCAACTGAACGTGACTGTGCTGGTGGAAAGCGCGCGGCTGTGTTCGACGAACTGCAGCGGAGATCTCGACGGGCACCCGCTCGCGCCGCGCAAACTCCCGTTGGCGCAAATCACCATCTGGTTCGTACTCGCGGTGAAGCTGCCTGCCTGGCCGCTGGTGGGACTGCTGTCCAACCGCGCCGTCGCCTGAAATCCGTAAGCCCGCGCGCTCGAATCCGCGATCGCGATCGTGAGGGTCTGTGTTTTCCCGGGCGTGTACGTCGTGCCCTCGGACGACGCCAACCGTACCGACCCTCCGCCGCCATTCAACGCCGTGCCCGTGTGGCAACCCGACTGCGCACACGTCGAATCCCCCGGAGCCCCGGTCATCCGCGGATCCGGCCCCGTGGCATACGAATACAGCACGAATGGGCGCGAGTCCGCACACGACCGCAATCGCGATCTGAGCGCTCTTCTTCATCCGTGTTGAATCCTCAGCTTCGCCAGCGCCTGCGTCCAGGCGCCCGCCACTGCCGCCGTCACGGTGCGATCGCCGTCCGGCAGATCGGGAATCGTGATGTTGAACTGGTAGAGACCGGCTCCCACCAATCCGGCGTAAGCCACCACCGCGTCGGTAGCGTCGATCCGGATCTTCACGGCATTCGCCAGCGGCGCCGGCGTGGTCACCACCTCGCCTGCCGGGACCGCCGGATCGGTGGCGCCGAAACCGGTGCCGAACAACAGGACCTGGTCGCCCGGTTTGGCCGGCGTCGTGGTCACGCCGTCCAACAGGTTGGCAGGCCCGATGTAGCTCCCATCGGCGCGAACCGCCGCCACGTGGTTTTGCGCAAACACAAAGAAGCCGGGCTGCGCAGCCTGCACGCTCACGCTGGTGGAAGCGGAGCCGCCCGCGTGCGTCACCGTCACCTGCGCCGTGCCCGAGACATCGGACGGCACTTCGACATTGAGCTGCGACGGGCTGATGTAACACACCACAGCGGGCTTGTTGTTGACGTTGACAGCCACACCGACGATCGCGGTGGCCGCTTTCCAGGTACGTGCGTCGGGCGCCAGGTTGCTGCCGAAGATGCTGATCCACGATCCGGCGGCGACCACCGGCTGATACGAAGCGCCGTGCACCACGCCGTTCATGCCGAAGATCGCGGGGCTCGATCCGGCGAGCGTATCGCTCGGCGTATAATCGAGCACGATATCGAAGACCGCCGAAAGCTCGCCGATCGGGGAACCGGGGACGGCGGCGAATGGCACCACTACTGAGGCACGCTGCGCCGTATCGCGGATGCCGCTGAGCACTCCGTCGTTCGCGTTCAACGCCTCGCCCGCGACATACAACTGCGTGGTCAGTGTCTGCCCGCCCGGATACGTCACCTTGTAGTGAATGTGCCGCGTGCGCCCCGGATAGAGGCCCGGTTTCATGGTGCGGAACAAGTACTCGCCGGTCCGCTCGACCGGCCACATTCTGACGGAGAGTCTGGGGCAGTGGAGCCAGTGATGAACCGCCGTAGCCCTGGAAGAACGCGTCGCGGTTGGTGATGGGGCTAGCGGTGTGGATGTACGCCCCGTTGTTGTCCGCCTGCCAGATCTCGACCAGCGCGCCGCGTACCGGCGAGCCGCGGCGGTCGAGCACGCGACCGCTCACCCAACTAATTGCGCCCACGGCAGGCGTGAGCGCGTCGCTGATGACGATCAGATCGTTGTCCAGATCGAGCGGCATTTTGTTCGGATAGTACGGACCCTCGGTCTGCGCCGGCGTCAGCACCAGTTGCTGCGCGAACGCACCGCGAACGGTGTAGAGAGCGCTGCCGACTCCCAGGCCCGCCAGAAACGTGCGTCTATTCAAGGTCGCCTCCCGGGTCGTCCGGCCGCAGACGGAACGCGATCCCCGCCAGCACTGCCAGCATTCCCAGCGCCCCTAGCGCGTTGATCCCCATGCTGCGCCGCAGCGGCTCGACGGCGGCCTTGGCTCCTTCGATGCGCGCCGCGGCTGCCACCGCATCCACGCTGCGCACTTCGGATGCGTCCCGATAGTCCGCCGCCTGCAGCACCACCTTGTGGGCCGTGCTGCCTACCGTCCGGCGCACTTCCGGCCCCGCCGGCCAGCGCGACAGCGCCACGTATCCGGCCACGGAGTTGAGTGCCAGCAAGAACGCCAGCGCTTCTCCCAGCCGCAGCCAGGGCGGAATTCCCGATCTCGTTTTCATCTCTGATCCCCTCTCTCTTCTCTCACCGCGCGCACCAGCCGCCCTCGCAGCCAGAGCGTCTCCGTTTCCGTCCACCCGCAAAACGCCGCCACCTGTTGCGCCGAAAGCCCGGCCTCCGGATGCATGCGCCGGTACGAGGCCGGCGGCATACGGCCCGTCTCGACGCTCTCGCACGCCGCCATCAGACGGCCTATGGCGACCCTCGGCTTCGCGCCCCACTCCGAAAAATTCATGGCGCGACGCGCGCTCTCGACTTCTCCCGCCACCATCCACGACACCGGCGCCACCCTCGCATACCAGGGCCAGCGCGTCTCGTTCGAGTGGCAGCCCTTGCACGCCCGGTTGAGAATCCTCTCCACCTGGCCCGAGACGTTGAGGTGGTCTTCCATCGTGCGTCCCGGTCGCACGGGCGGATTGATCGAGCGTTTTGCCGGAACCGCCTGTACCAGCGCCAGTCCGAGGCCCGGCAGCAGGATGGCGCACAGCAACCAATCTTCACGTCGCATCAGGATTCTCCCTTCAGGCTGGTAATGGTGGATGCCGCCCGCCTCGGAGGGGGACGGGCGGCATCGATCCGCCGGCATCACAGTTGGGGGGCGCGCCGGCAGAATCTGGCAAAGCTACTGGTCGCGCCTGCCGCCGAATCCGCCGGGTCCGCGCCCGCCGGGGCCGCCCGGGCCGCCGAACCCGCCGCTCGAATTCAGCTTCGTCTGCCGGTCGGTGGTGAGGATGGCGTAGAACGCCGCATCGGCCTTGTTCTGGACGGAGGCAATCTGTCCGGTGAGGGTTCCGATCTGCGCTGCCAGTGAATCGATGGTGCCCGTGGCGTTAGTCTGCACGGCCGCCTTCATGTTCGTCCTCGCCGTACTGAGGTTGGTTTGGAGCGGCGAGACGGCGCTGGCCTCGTTGGTGAAGATGGTGGTGGCCTGGGCCGCCTGCGATGTGGTGAGGGTCAGCAGCGACGCGAGCCGCGCCACTTTGTTCGCCACCATCGTGGTGGGGTCGGGAGCGGTGTTGCTGGTGAAGTGCCGATGAAGTTCCGTCTTGTCTATAGGGGGAGCTTACCCGCTGAGACATCTAAACCGAGGTCCGACAGTAAGCGGAGAATTCGCAGTTACCTGCATCCGCAATTAAAAGAGCTATGGAATTCTCATCCGCGCCTGAAGGCAGAGTTTCCATCCGAGCGGCTATATGGCGAAGAAGGGCTTCCGTTTGCGGAGTATTTTGGAAATCAGAATTTGGAATCTCTGATCGGGTGAGGTTGCGGCGGCCAGCTTCGACATGAAACGGTTCGCGCTAGTCTCGGTACGCTTACCGAGTTCGAAGGCAAGAATCAATTTTGTGTGATTCTCGATGCCGATGAAACACCATGCGTCGCCGGTGTACATGGCGTGGCCCTTGAAAGGATTCTTGTGGGTTTCCTTGACGCGAACAAAGCCCCAGATTTCATCGGCGGAAACGTCGTTGACCAGTACGTCGCGGACCTTCGCCGCCAGCAGGCTCTCGCACTTTTCGCCAGATTCCACCAGCAATCGCATGATCGTCTTTTTATCAAGGCCGCTGATGCGCTGAGCGGATCTGACGCTGTTTCCCTCGACCAACAGCTTTAGCGCGAGAAGGGCCTGGCTCTCATCAAGCTGCTTGTGGCCGAAGATCCCGAATTCCTTTCGGGCAGAGAATTTCTTCCCACATTGAGAACGGTAGCGTTGCTGCACCTGGGACACACGACGCACGGATTATTCAGTTGGCCCAAAATAGTACGAAAATATACAATTAGAAAATGGGCTCTCGAAATCACGAGCTACTCGTTTCCCTTGTCGTTGTAACGTAAGACATTCCGGCGGTTGGGGAGGACATATTGGGCGCAGAAGGCAGAAGAATCGTTCTGGCGGCGAGCGACTCTGAATCCACTGAGTATCTGCGCAGCAATTGGCGACAGATGCTGCTGGCCGCCCTTCCCGCCAGATACGCCCACTACATTGGGCCGGATTGGTCTGTCAAGAATGACATCGGACTGGACGGGCAGGCGCGATACGTTCCGCAAGGCCTGAGAATCGTCGAATCGCTCTTGCTCCAGCGCTTCTCCCCGGAAGATATCGCGGTATGTTACACGGATCAACTGGATAGGTTCGTGGGCGAGAATACGCGGGTGATCGGAGTTCACGCGCATAACCCTCTCGGCGCCACCTTCACCAGCGATTCCTACTCATACTTTTACGGAAAAGACGCGGAACCGATTAACGCTTTTGAGTTTCGCCGTATGATTCTCCACCCTGCGATTAAACGTCATAAGGCGCATTTGAGAGTAATTGTGGGTGGGCCTGGCGCATGGCAGATCGACAGCAAGCATTTACAGGATGAGTGGGGAGTCGATTGCCTGCTCGACGGCGAAGCGGAAGACGTCGCCCTTCCGCTCTTCGAGGCGGCGATGCGCGGCGAGGCGCTCCCTCGCCTCGTAAAGGGGCATAGCCCGAACCTCGCTAATATCCCGCGTACCCACCATCGCGCCACCTTCGGTGGAGTTGAAATCACCCGCGGCTGCGGACGCGGATGCCAGTTCTGCTCGGTGGCTCTGCGCGCCGGAAACAGCATTCCCCTCGATCAGATCCTGCACAACGTGCGGGTCCAGGCAGCCGAGGGCGGCGATACGGTCATGCTGACGACCGAGGACCTGTTTCTCTACGAACAGGGACGCCGCTTCCAGACAAACATACCGGCATTGAAGCGGCTGTTTGAGTCAGTAGCCGCGGTAGACGGAATCAGGCACCTCATTATGAGCCACGCGACCATCGCCCCCGTCGTGAGAGATCCCCATGTGATCGAGGCGCTCACCCCGCTTGCGGTCGGCATGAGTGTGCACCAACACGAGGATTCCACGCACCCGGACAAGCGGTATGCGTCGATGATCGTGGGCATAGAGACCGGATCGCCGCGTCTGTTCAAAGAGAGAATGAAAGGGAAGGGGTACCCTTTTCGTCCCGAGCAATGGCCCGACGTCGTGCTCAAGGGAATGGAAACGCTGAACAAGCACAACTGGTTCCCGCTCTGCACGTTCATCATCGGCATGCCCGGCGAGACTCGCGAGGATACCAGGCAGTCCCTCGATCTGCTCTTCGCTCTCAAAGACGCAAAGTGGTGCGTAGTTCCCGCGCTGTTCGTTCCCATGGAAGATACAAAACTCGCGGGAGGCGAAAAGGCCAAACTGTCACATTTTACCGACCTTCAATGGGAGTTCTTCTTCACCTGCTGGCGATACAACCTGGACTTCTTCCGACGGACGCGAGGGGTGCAGTGGAAGTACAACGCCGGGGTGCCGTTATACTATTACTTGCTGGGGCGCAGGCTTTTTGGAGACGTCATCAAGTATCCCTTGTTCCGGCTGGGGCACTTTCCGGAATGGTATCTTCGCCGCAAACTTTACCTGGATTTCAGCGGGAAATCGCTACCGAAGTTACACACACCGGAAAACGTGGCCGTTCCTGAGGAGCCCGATCATCTCAGCCTGCCCGTCCTTCCCTGATCGTAGACCGGAATCAGCATCCGCGTCATACGGTCGGGGTTCACGATCTTCTGGCCGGTCATCCATGTGTCAGCTTGAGCGGCCAGCGCTGTTCCCTGTTCGCCTCCGATCATTTCTCCCAGGCGCCGCCGGACAGCCGCCGCATAAAGGGCCATGTCGGCCGCTTCCAGTTCTGGTATCGCCCGGGCGAGCCATGCGGCGGCGGCCTCGCCTTCACCCCGCAAGGACGCAACTCCTGCGCGAATCAGCTTCGCCAATGGATCGGACCAGGGCATCTCCTCGCGCTCGATCTGTTTGGCGTCGCGTTCAGCCGCGCTCACGAACTCCCTGACTCTTGCCCCTCCCGCGGCCGCGCACCCGAGGACGCAGCGGGCATGAAGGTACGCGCACTCCAGGCGCGCTAACTGAATGCGCAGAATGAGAGAACGGCTAAGCGCCTTGCGGTTGTCGGCCAGACGCCTTTCTCCTGCAGCCGGCTCACCGGCATAAAGGTCCAGTTCGACCTGAACGCACACGCCCACGTAATGAGCCGTCTGGAATCCCGTTTGCGGCCATTGCTCTAACGCCCTGCGCGCCTCCTCTCGGGCGAACTCGATATTGTCGGCAATCAGCGGCGGAATGTATGAGTTGCGCACGCCGAGCATCGTAGCGGCGTAGAGATCGCCGCGCTCATTTGCATCTCGGACGAGAGCCGGCAGCCGGGTGTTTAAGACGTTTAACTCGCCGAGCCACACATGCGCGCGGAGCAGGAAATTGCGCGGGTTGTTCAAGTCATTGGTAGCGCCGGTGCATTGCTCGGAGAGAATCTTCTCCGCCTCCCGCAAGAGATCTACGGCTTGCCGCCATTCGCCGTTCAGGTAGGCGGCCAAACCGAAACTCACCACCATCTGGCCGCGCGTCAGAGGAGAACCCAGGCGCTCGACAAGTTCTCTGGTTCGCTGCTTCAGCTCTTCGACGCGGACGCGCTGCCGGCCTCCCAGGTTAGCGGCGAAGCCCACTTCAAAGGAGAAAGCGCTCGCGACCCGGTGGGGTTCGCCGGCACGCAGCGCCAGAATCAAATGGCGCGCCTGAAAATCTGCGCCGCGAAGATGGTCGACGATTCCGAGTCCCAGCGCTGCCGAGCGGCAGGTGTCGATTCGCAAAAGATCCTGAGCGGGGATCTGCGCAGCATCGCGTTCCCGAAATCCCAGGCCTCGCAGTCGAAGATAAAGGCGGCGGAAAATCAGAGAAAGGAGCGCTCTCCTGGGAGTCTCCGGCAGTTTCATATTCAATGAGGCGAGCACCACACGGAGTACCCCGATGCCTTCATCAATGTGGCCAGCGCGTAGCAACTGTTCGAAGGAGCGCCTTTGCAGTTCCACCCGTTGCGAGGGCGCGCAGGACTTCGCGGCCTGAAGATAGGCCGAAGCCGCCTGGTCGCCGCGGCCGGCATTCGAAAAGCTGTCGCCCAGTTTGACGAGCAGCTCGTTTTCGCCAGGAGCGTGCAGGTCTAGTGCGCTCCTGTAAAGGCGCGCGGCCCGATCGAACGCCAGCGCCTCAGTTGCTTGGTCGGCTGCCACCACGGCGTAGGCCGCGGCGCGAGTCTCATTGCCGGCGTGCAAGTGATGCACGAATAACGTTTCGGGGTCCGCGGAATTCAGGGACTCGTAGGCGGAAGCCAGAGCCGCGTGGCGCGAGCGGAGTAACCCGGCCGGTATCCCGGCAAGAACGCTATCGGCAATGCGCCCATGGTACAGCTCGATCTGTTCGGCATCGGGCACGGCGCGCGTGCGCACGAAGTGTTCATAGTGAAGCGAATCCAGAGCGACAGCGTAGTCGCCAACCCCGCTTGCTTGTACCAGGACCCCACGATCGACGGGACGCCCCGCGACCGCGATCAGTTGCGC
This sequence comes from Bryobacteraceae bacterium, assembly GCA_041484525.1. Taxonomy (GTDB): domain Bacteria; phylum Acidobacteriota; class Terriglobia; order Bryobacterales; family Bryobacteraceae; genus JBGPHT01. The sequence continues at coordinate 11,025 of JBGPHT010000085.1, forward strand.
CAGCACCGTGGCGGCAGGACTTAGCTGTTCCAGGCGCGCTCGGATCACCTCTTCGAGCGTGCTTTCATGCGCGGTCCACGCGGCATCCCCCTGGCGTACGCGTTGGGTCTCGCGGAAGCGAGCAAGCTGGTGCACGAAGAAGGGGTTTCCCGCGGCTTCCCGGGCGATTGTCTCCGCCTCACTTGGGGGGTCTTCCGTGCGCGCGCTCAGCGCCGCGGCCAGCATTCTGGTCTCGTCCGGCGGGAGCTCGGATACAAGCAGGAAGCGCACGTCCTGACCGGGCGATCTGCGTCTCGACTCGAGAAGGGTCCTCAGCGGAGGGCTGGTTTCTGCTTCTTCGGTCCGATAGGCGGCGATTAGCAGGAGGTTCGGGGAATCCGGTGGGCGCATGATTTCTTCGATCAGCGCCACGCTGTCCAGATCGCTCCACTGGAGATCGTCGATGAACAGCACCAGCGGATTTCTAGCTGAAATCCGCGCTATTAACTCGCGAACAGCGCTGAAAGCCCGTCGGCGCAATTCAACGGAATCCGGAATATCGGCGACACGGCGGCGCGTCCGCGCGATCGCCGGGGCTCTCCGCAGCACCGGAAACAGCCGGACCAATGCGGGCACATCGCGCGGGAGCAGGGCATCCAGCACCTCCTCCGGCAGGTCCTCGATGTACCGGCTCATCGCATCCATCAAGCTGTCGAGGCCCTTATAGGGGACGGACTCCTGTTCATAGCACCGGCCCGCTAGTACTACCGTGTCGGAACCGGAACGCCTTAAATCGTCCAGAAACTGGCCAATCAGCGCGGTCTTGCCCATTCCGGAGCTGCCATGCACGAATAAGGTAACGGGTGCTCCGGGCTTCGAATCCCGGCACGCATCCTTCAAAAAGGCAAGGTGCCCTTCCCGGCCGACGAAAACCGGCCGGCGAGCAGATCTGGCTTGCGGTCGTTCCGGCTGTACGGGTGCGTGCTCTTCGAGCATACAAAGCACCTGTTCCCCGGTAGGCCTCGTTTTGGGGTCGCGACGGAGCAGGGAAGCACAGAGCGAGCTGAGGTCCAGCGGAATCCCGGGCGCGATTTCGGCAGGTGGCTGCGGATCTAGTCCCTGCTTGGCAATCAGGATCTCACGGGCTCGCCCGCTGAATGGTAGTCGGCCAGTCAGCGATTCATAAAGCATCGTGCCCACCGAGTACCAATCGCTCGCTTCCGACAAATCCCCTCGGCTGGCCTGCTCGGGCGACATGTACGCGGGGGTTCCCACGATCGCCGTGCTCTGCGCCGGCTCATCGGAGGAAAGCTCTTTTACCATGCCAAAATCGAGGAGCACAACGCGGCCATTCGGACTCACCAGCACGTTGGAGTGCTTAATGTCGCGATGAAGTTTTCCATTAGCGTGCAGCGCGTTGAGCCCTTCGGCAAGCTGCCGAAGACTCGAGCGGAGATGGGCGACATCGAGGGCTCCCGCCAAAAACGGTGTCGAAGCCTCGGCAGGAGTTTCGGGCGCTCCTGGAACGATAACCTGCGTGATTTCGTTATCGGAGCTGACAGAGCCGCTTTGCCGCCTGACATAACTCAGAAAATCGACCCCGTCCAGCAACTCCATCGTGAAGAACCATCGCTCACCATCCGACAGCAGTTCGTGTAGCTTGATCAGGTTCCGATGCTGAATCCCGGCCAGGCTTCGAAATTCCAGCTTGAACCTATAGAGGGAATCGGGCTCGATGTGTAGGAGCGTCTTAAGCGCAACCCAACCGCCGCGCTTGACATCATACGCCCGGTAAACGACGCCGAAACCGCCCTCCCCAAGGCGCCGGTCGATCTGGAAACGATCCGTACCCGCGAACTCCGCGAGGCCCCTACGCGAGCCGCCCCTGCCAGCAAATGTGCTCATCACAGCCAACCCGCTTTACGGTACCCTGTTAAAAAGGCACTTGTTCACACACTCTTACCCCCTAGAATATACTAGGAGCGTTCTATGCGCGCTTTGGTCATGGCCCTCACGTTCATTCTGCTCGTTAATGGAGTGTGCCTTTTCGGCCAGTCGGACGTTGTCAACGCAGAACTGCGTGGAGCAATTCTGGACCCCGGAAACTTACTGGTCCCCGGTGCGGCTGTTTCGGTTACTAATATCGGCAATGGACTCAAGCGTCAAACCATCTCCGGAGATGAGGGCGCGTACCGGTTCCTTCTTTTGCCTCCCGGGAAGTACAACCTGGAGATCCAAAAGGATGGATTCCGTACGCACCTGCTCACCGGCATTGCGGTCACCATCGGGCAGATCGCCTCGGTCGATGTGCGGCTCGAGCTTGGCGTGCGGAATCAGGTGGTCGAAGTGACAGGCGCGCCGGGCTTGATTGAGGTGGAACGCGCGCATCAGGCAAACACTTTGGATCAGCCAGCCATTCAGACGCTCCCGATCGATCGGAGAGATTATCTGACGTTCGCGTTGCTCGCACCCGGAGTCCTGGATGCCACAGCTCTCGCGGACAATTCCGATTTCAGGGCATTGCAGACGCCTACGAGCGGATTGTCGTTTTATGGGTCGAACGGGAGAGGAAACTCAGTTACGGTCGATGGCGGCGAGGCGAACGGCGATGCGGGCAATGTGCGCCCAACGCTGAGTCAGGAGGCGGTACAGGAGTTCCAGATCAATCGCAGTAATTACTCGGCGGAGTTCGGTATGGCGAGCGGGGGCGTAATCAATATCGTCTCGAAATCGGGCACGAATGCCGTAGCTGGCTCCCTGTTCGGCTTTTTCCGTAACGAAGCGCTGGACGCCGGCGACCCTTTCGCAAACGTCCTTCGCAACGGAAACGTAACAAGGGTGAAACCCCCATCGAGACGCCAGCAGTTCGGCGGCGTCTTAGGACTGCCTCTGATCAAGGACAGGACGTTCCTGTTCTCGAGTTTTGAAGGCCTTCGCCGCAACGAATCTTCAGTTGTCGCCGGTCCGACGGACCCGAAAATCTTTCAGCCCACGCCGGCGCAGATCGCTATCCTCTCCGGTTTGCCTGCACAGGCCGCTGGTCCGTTGCGGGGCGCCCTAACCAGCCCCCAGACGACGGTTGATTTGTTCAACATCAATAGCGGCGTTTTCCCCTTCACGACCCGCGACTGGAAGTTTTCCCACAGGTTGGATCACCGGATATCCGGAGCGGACCAGCTATTCTTTCGCTACCTCTATGACGACCTCGATGAGAGCAATGCTAGCGTGCGCGCCCTCGTTGGCGCATCGCGCGGCACAAACGTGCGGTCACTCAATTCCAATTTGAGCGCAGGATGGACCCATTTCTTCAGCGGACGAACGATGAATGAGGCTCGGGCGCAATGGAACTACGGCACCTTCCTCGTCAGTTCGATCGAGAAGTTCGGCCCTGAGATTAATATTCTCGGCTACGGTTTCTTCAATCGTGACTATTCGCTGCCAAGTAACAGCATCGCGCGCCGGTATGAATTTAAGGACAACTTCAGCTTCGCACGCGGTAATCACACAGCCAAGGCCGGCGCACAGTTGGTTCTTCGCGGGTTGCATACGGAGTCCCACACGTTTTTCGCGGGGCGATTTACGTTCGGTCCACTACCGGGAGCGCTGGTAAGCCCGGCGCTGGCCTCTACGTCCATCACCGGATTGCAGGCTTTTAATCTGGGGCTGGCGCAGACGTTTCAGCAGGGCTTCGGGGACGCCATCGTCGCCGCCACGCTGCCGTATTACGGCGCCTATGTCCAGGACAACTGGAAGGTGACACCTAATCTCACGCTGGACTTTGGTTTACGCTACGAACTCGACCGTCGCCTGCACCCGATTCCCGTCGATAAGAACAACTTCGCTCCACGCGTTGCGCTTGCCTGGGACCCCTTTGGGGACAAGAAAACCACGGTACGCGCCGGCTACGGGATTTACTATTCTCCGATCTACTTCCAGATCGATTATGTAGTCAATGCGTTGGGAGTGCAGAACGGCAGGCGGCCAATTGCGCAGGTGTTCAGCTCCATTCAGACGCCGGGACCCGCCGCTGCCAACAACATATTTACGACGTTGCTCCGGCAGGGCGTCATTGGAGTTCCCACTCCCATGCGGTCCATTACGCAAGCCGACCTTGCCCAGTTCGGTATTGTCGCGACGCAGACCGGACCGATTCCGCCACTTAGCGTCCTGTTTGAAATCTCACCCGATTATGTGAATCCCTACTCGCAGCAAGCGAGTTTCGGGATCGAACGCGCCGTTACAGGCAACCTCTCCGTTTCGGCGTCCTACATCTGGGTCCGTACGCTGAAGATCCCCCGCTCCCGTGACCGAAATCTTCTGCTCGCGCCGGAAGACCCCCAATTAGGGATCCGTGTCTGGTCAACACCCTACTTCGAAACTCCCGGTCTCGCGCAACTCAACGTGTACGAATCAACGGCGAATGCCTTTTATAACGGCTTGATTCTTGAATTACGGAAGCGGTTCAGCCGATCGTTCAGTGTGAACGCGAACTACACGTTCAGCAAGGCGATCGACGATGTCGTGGATTATAACAGCGACTTCCAGGCGAACGACCAGACCAATCTGCGGGCAGAGCGGGCCTTATCGTCTTTCGATCAGCGTCACAAAATAGTCCTTTTCGGCTACTTTACGGCTCCGGGCGATTTCAACATCGCGCCGATTTTTCGCGCGAACAGTCCACGGCCGTTTAACCTGCTCGCGGGGACCGATCTCAACCAGGACCGTCACTCGACGACGGATCGCCCGGTCTTCGCCGGCCGCAACACGGGCATCGGTCCGTCCTTCTGGACATTCGACCTGCGCGTCAGCAAGCGTTTGCCGCTCGGCGAGTCGCGGACCCTGGAGCTCATCGCGGAAGGTTTCAATCTATTTAACCGGTTGAATTACGCCAGCATCAACAACACCGTCGGCAACATGGCTGGGCCTTTCCGTGTGCATGGCCGGAGCGACGTGGCATCGAGCGAACCACTGGGCTTTACTTCCGCATTCGATGCGCGGCGCCTTCAGTTGGGGCTTCGGTTTCGATTTTGATGAGGTGTGGCTCCGCTGAAGCAGCACCCACCACGCCGGCAGCCCGCGTCACTTGAACTCCTAATCCCAGCCTGCGGTGTTTGTAGACCCGGTTGTAACAGCCGAGAGACAGCTTGAGAAGCAGGCGGGTCAGCAGGCCCATCTTCTCTTTACGGATACTGTCCGCCGCCACACCGTGACCGGCGAAAATGCGACGGAAAGCAATCGACGAGACAAAATACGCAATCCGGCCGCCAACCGACCACTGGCTCGGCATGCCGGTCCTGATCCGGCGCAGAATTTCGCGCGCAGAATAAAACTCATCCCAGCATTTTCGATTTTCCGAGACCAGTTCGTCCGTCGTCATATTGGCGTGTTGAATCGTGTCTACCAGACGGCGGCCCATCAACCAATACTTCTCGTGCACGATCCTGGTCTTGTGCTTAGGCGCGTAACCCGGCTGGCCTGCATGCTGACGGTCGGCCATCATCTCGTAGTAATCCTTGGTGCCGGGAAGCGGGTTGTAGATCGTAAACTGCGCGATCGACGCGCCGGAATCAAGCGCAAACCTGCGCATGGTTTGAAGGCCCTGAACCGTGTCGGACTCCAGACCGCAAATGATCGACGTCAGCACCACGATGCCGGTCGCCTGGATGCGCTGGATCGCCTCGATCATGTTCTCCCCCGCTGGATTCCAAGGCTTGTTGGCGCTTTCCAGACCTTCGCGAGAGTAGGATTCGACGCCGACAAGCGCCTGCCGGATGCGCATTTTGTGATACATGGCCGACAGGTATTCGGGATCGCTTACCACCTCGGCTGTCATCTGGGTGCATCCAAAAATGCCCTTCGGCGCGGCGCGGTCGTATTCTTCGAAGAAGTGCAGCCGCTCGGTGCGCAGTTTCTCAAGATCTTTCCGTCGAGATGCGGACGGCTCACGCGCGATCCTGCCCAAAGTTGCGGGATTGAAGTTATCGTCCGCGAATATCACAAAACGGAAACCGAGGTTGTAGAGCTCTGTGACCTCTTCTATAACCTGGTCCGTGAGCCGCGGACGCGGCCGGCGGCCGTCGGTGACCCAAACGGAACAGAAACTGCAGTTTTCGGGGCATCCTGCCACGGTCTGGACCGAGGGAAAGAGATAGCGGCGGGGGTCCATGAGATCCCAACGGGCTTTCGCCAGCGCATTTCCCGGCACCCGCCCGCCGTCATAGCGCTTCCTGAGCGTTCCATGCAGCGCATCCCGCACCGCAGCTCTCCACGCGATGTCGCCATTCCCTGTGATTACGGCGTCGGCACCCATCTCAAGAGGCTCATCCGGAAAGATGGTGGCGTGGACACCGCCCATAATAACGGTCGCGCCCCGCGATTTCGCCGCGCGCGCAACCCGATAACCCGCCAGACAGTTGCCGCTGCTAATACCGATGCCGATGATATCACCGGGGGCGATGCAAGCCGGGTTGAACCGGTCCAGCGTCTCGTCTACGATCACAGGATCGCCCACGAGATCCACGGGGGTCGCCTGAGCGATGACAAAGAGCCAGCGGGGAGTGATGAAGCTGTAGCCCGGGCTGCACACGGAGGGGTTGACCAGAACGACTTTCGTCATGCCTCACCTTGTATACGATCTTATAGACAGGTGAATCATAACACGCCGGAATTTGGTAGGCATCTGCGCAATCTATGCGCAATCTATGGTGGTGACGATCGGATTCAGTGGATCACCGGCTCCGGCGGCCATGGCAATCTGGGGCCGATTTCGCCCGCCATCCTGGGGTTCTCCGAAGTACGGCAGGAATTCGCTGGAAAAGTCACTCCTTGAGCATGTGCCGCACGATGCACTTCAATCTACCCGCTCTTCGGGTTAAGTCTAACTCGACAAACACCAAGACAGTTCGGGACCGCCCCACTTGACACCTTCGAGCAACATGGCGTTGTCACGTTGGATCGATCCCGCTTCCGTCGCCGAGCGGTGTTGCACCTGCGAAAGGGAAAGATTGCTTGGATAACGACTATGATCCCGCTGCTTCGCCGAGCAACTTCCCAACTTTGGCGTCCAAATCCCGCGCGACCGCGAGAGCCTCCGAATTCCCATACGGCGCCAGCAAGCTGGCCATCGCGTCATAGGTCAGGTGTACCCCGTCCGCTCGCTCATCGATGAGCAGGGTCACGGGGGCATAGGAAGCCGCATCCGGAACATGCCGGGCCATCGCCTGCATGATGAGCGGATTACCCACGACGAGGCGGAGACTCCTGGGCGCGCCTGATCCCAGCGCTTTCGCGAGGACCATGCCCATGTCGAAGCGCGCAAATTCCATGAGCTCGTATTTTCCGAGCGCTGGGCGAATCACGTTCGCCATCTCGTCGTAGGTTTTTGCGGCGGCGACCTTCCTGGCGAATTCGCCCATATCCGGATGGCCAATCGCGGCGTTCACCGCCGCCACAACGCTTTCGAATGGTTTTGCAGAAATCACGCTCCATCGCTGCATGTTGACCTGTCTTGTTGTCATGTTTATCGCCTTTGCCTTTTTCTTCGTCGCGGCTTGCTATGGTCTTGGGCTTCGCGCGACGATTTGTTCCAGTTCCGCGCGGGCGAGCAGATGCGCCAGTTGTGCCTATGGTTGTCTGCGAGCCGTTCCCCTTCCGTGCGCAGCTTGACAATCGGCGGCTGGCGATCGGCACGAACCGCACGATCTGAACATGAAGATCTACGGTCCCCGGCATCATGGTTCAATTGGAGTCAGTCTAGCCCGAACCGGCATGGGTGCGCGGAAAAGAGGGACGGGCGGACTGTGGAATGAAACGCCACTTTCCCAATCTTCGTGGGCCAAGCAGGATTCTGTCATTTCTTCCATTGGACCACGGCATAATGCGCCCGCCCTTCTGCTGCGGCCATTGGGCGCTGGTTATGCAACAGCAGAACCGCACACTCGCAGCAACCGCCGCGATTCCGAAGGCAGTTCCCGTGTACATTGGAGCCTGTGAAACTGATCTTCGCGCTGGCGCTCGGCATTGGCCTCGCGGCCGCCCAAAGCCCCGAGCGATGGGGCGTTTACGAGATCGCTCTCGCCGGCCCCGCCGCCGGCAATCCATTCCTCGACGTCCGCCTGAGCGCGCATTTCCGCTACCGCAACCGCGTGGTCGACGCCGACGGGTTCTACGACGGCAGCGGCGCCTATCGCATCCGCTTCATGCCCGACGAGGCCGGCGAGTGGACCTACACCACGACGAGTAACGTCGCGCCGTTGAACGGCAAGACCGGCGCCTTCACCGTCGCAGCGCCCTCGCCCGGAAATCACGGCCCGGTCCGCGTCCGCTACACCACCCATTTCGGGTACGAGGACGGCACGCCCTACGTCCCCATCGGCACCACCTGCTACGCCTGGACCCATCAGGGCGACCGCCTGGAAGAGCAGACGCTCGAAACCCTGCGCTCCGCCCCATTCAATAAGATGCGCATGTGCGTGTTCCCCAAGAGCTACACGTACAACGCCAACGAGCCCGTCTACTACCCGTTCGAGCGCGACGCCGCCGGCAAGAACGATTTCACCCGTTTCAATCCGAAGTTCTATCAACATCTGGAACAGCGCATCCGCGATCTAGGGGCCCTCGGCATCGAGGCCGACCTGATCCTCTTCCATCCCTACGACCGCTGGGGCTATGCCAACATGCCGCCCGAAGCTAACGATCGATACTTGCGGTACACCGTAGCGCGCCTGGCGGCTTACCGCAACGTTTGGTGGTCGCTCGCCAACGAGTGGGATCTGGTGAAGTCGAAAAATCTGGCCGACTGGGATCGCTTCTTCCGCATCGTGCAGGAGAGCGACCCCTACCAGCACCTGCGCTCCATCCACCACAGCCGGACCATCTACGACCATGCGAAGCCGTGGGTCACCCACGTCAGCCTGCAAGCCTCCGATCTCGAAAAGGCCGTCGAGTACGTGAATGCCTACCGCAAGCCCGTGATCTACGACGAGTGCAAGTACGAGGGCAACATCCCCAAGCGCTGGGGCAATATTTCGGCGCAGGAGCTGGTGCGACGCTTCTGGCTGGGAACGGTTTCGGGCGCGTACGTCGGACACGGTGAAACCTACGTCGACCCGAACGACATCCTGTGGTGGTCCAAAGGCGGCATCCTGCGCGGCGAAAGCCCGAAGCGCATCGCGTTCCTGAAAAAGATCCTCGAGACGGCTCCCGCCGAGGGTTTGAACAACCTTTCCACCTACTATCTGGGCGCTGGCCAGGAAGGCCGCTACTACCTCTATTACTTCGACGTGAACCAGCCCGTCGAATACGAGTTCGACCTCTCTCCGAACGCCGCCTACAAGGCCGATCTGATCGACCCGTGGGAGATGACCGTCACGCCAGTACTTGGATCTTTCCGTGGCAAGTTCACCATGAAGCTGCCGGGGAAGCCGTTTCTGGCCGTGCGGTTCGAGAAGATGTAGATCCCCCATTGATGTAGATCCCCCATTAATGAATCCGGCAGGCCCAAACGAAAATCCCTAATTACAGCCGTTAGAAGGCCTTGGGGATTTCGCTATGACTTCACTCGGCGATACGCTCCGCGGCGAACGTCTGCGTCGCGGTTTGAATCTGGATCAAGTAGCTGCAGCAACCAAGATCGGCCGGCGTCTTCTCGAGGCGATGGAGGACGAGCAGTTCGACCGCCTGCCCGCGGGCGCCTACAAGCGCAAGTTCCTCCGCCAATACGCACATACGCTGGGTTTGGATGAGGACGAGGCCGTGGCAGCGTTCCGGGAGCAGTACGGTGAGCCCCTGGTGGCATTGCCTAAGCCGCCGGTGCAACGGCGCTACTCGTACGTTTGGCTGGTTTGGGTGGTGGTGATGATTGCCACCACTGCCGGCATCCACCGCCTGCTGCAGGACGGCCGCCTGCCTTCGTTTCACATGCAGGCAGGCGTCGCGCCGCCGCCGCCCGCGCTGCCGCCCAAGCCCGACGCCTCACGAGCCGCGGTCGCGCCTTCGGTACCGGCAACCCCGGCGGCCGGCGTTCGCGCCGTCCGCGTGGCGTTCACTGCCCTCGAGCCCGTGTGGGTATCGGTTACCTGCGATGGCACGCAGACCTTTGCCGGGACGCTCGAAGGACCGCAAAGCAAGGAATTCGATGCCTCCAACAAGATGACGGTGCTCGTCGGAAATGCCGGCGGCCTGGTGCTTTCCTTGAATGGGAAACCGGTCGGACCGATCGGCGCGCGGGGCGAGATCCAGTTGCTCGAAGTGACGCCCAATGGGGCTCGCGTTGTGCCGCGCCGTACCGCTCCTCCGAACACCTCCGAGGATTTCGCCGCGCCGCGCGCGCCCGTGACCCGGACGCAGATCAGCGCGCCCGGGCCGCCGTTCTAACCGCGAATCGGCGTTATAATAGGCCGCTTGTATGCGACCTTTTAAAATCTCTCGAAGAACTGCCGTCGGTTCACTCATCGGCGGACTATCTTTTCGCGGTGCGCTGAGCGCCCAGCAAATGTCCGATGCCGCCAACGTCGCGGCCAATAACACCCTGGTTTATGTCGGCACCTACACCGGCACCGCCTCCAAGAGCAAGGGCATCTACTTCTTCCGCCTGCAAACCTCGGGCAACGAAGTCTCGCAGAACATCACCCTGGTCCCTCTGGGGCTCGCGGTCGAATCCACGAATCCCTCTTTTCTCGAGCTCGACCTGAAACGCCGTCTTCTCTTTGCCGTGAATGAGGTCGATACCTTCGACGGCAAACCCACCGGCGCCGTCAGCGCATTCTCCATTCATCCCGCGACGGGAAAGTTGACGCTCTTGAACCAGCGGCCGTCGATGGGCACCGGACCCTGCCACGTGGTGTTGGACCGTGCAGGCAAGAACCTGATGGTGGCAAATTACGGCAGCGGCAGCGTAGCCGTGCTGCCTGTCGAAGCCGACGGGAGATTGGGCGAGGGCGGATCTTTCGTGCAGCACACCGGGAAAAGCGTCACCCCCGGCCGCCAGGCGGGACCGCACGCCCATTGTGTGACGCTCGACGCCGCCAATCGCTTCGCCTTCGTCTGCGACCTCGGCCTGGACAAGGTCATGACGTACCGCTACGACGCGCAGCAAGCCAAGCTGACGCCGGGCGATCCCGCTTTCACGCCGATCAAACCGGGTGCCGGTCCGCGCCACATGGTGTTTCGCCCCGACGGCCGTTTTGCCTACGTCATCAACGAAATAGATTCCACCATCACGACGTTCGCTTACGATGCGGACGCCGGCCGTCTGAAAGAAGTGGCGACGGTTTCCACGCTGCCACCCTACTTTGACGGCAAGAGCAGCGGCGCGGAAATCGGGATGCATCCTTCCGGCAAGTGGCTCTATGCATCCAATCGCGGTAACGAGACGGTGGTGCTGTTCCAGATCGACAAGGACAAGGGCACCGTCACCTACGTCGAGGAGCAAGGCACGGGAGGCAAGACGCCGCGGCATTTTGGAATCCAGCCATCGGCCGCCCACCTCGCGATCGGCAATCAGAATTCCGACACGGTGCTGGTTTGCCGGATCGATTCCGGGAATGGCCGGCTGAAACCGTCTGGAGTCTTCGCCTCGGCGCCCTCCCCGGCCTGCGTGGTGTTCCTGCCGCCCCCATCCGGCCGCGGCTAACGGCGACCCGATCCAGCGGGTGAGCGGCCGCGCTACGAGGCTGCCTTCGCGCGTTTCAGTGCGGTGTTCCCGGACGCCTTCTACGTTTTCGAACGCGGCCGCTATTTTCCCGGCAATACGAGGGACAAGGGCCGCCACTTGAGCGCCGGCTTCCACAACCTGATGGGATATTTCCGCGATGCTGGAAGCACGACAATATGAAGGGCCGGTAGTAACCGCCGGCGGCCTGGGCGGAACGCTCGCGACTTAGCCAATTTGTGAGGGGAGCCTTCTTCATCGCCGGCGTAGATGGCCATGCGAGTGCATGCGATTGCTGGGATGATGCGCGCACTGGTCCTCGCCTTCGCGATTTCTCTCGCAGCTCAGCAGCCGCAATTCGACGCACGTTCACGCTTGGTGCTCGTCCCTGTAACAGTGACAGACGCGAAAGGCCGCTCCGTCGACGGACTGGCACCGGCTGACTTTCTCGTCTTCGATAACGGCCGCCCGCAGAAGGCCGCTGTAGATACCATCGACACAGGTGTGGCTCCCATCGCACTGGTGATTGCCGTACAGTCCTCAGGCATTTCGGCCGCGGTCCTCGAGAAAGTGCAGAAGATCGGCGGGATGATCCAGCCGCTGATCAGCGGTGAACGTGGCTGTGCGGGTCTGGTTTCCTTCGATCGGCGCGTCACTTGGCTGCAGGAGTGCACCAACGAGTCCGGTGCACTCCGGCGTGCGTTTTACCAGCTCAAACCTGTATTGCGGCCCGGTGAGGAGAAAGAAGCGCGCATGCTCGACGCCGTGCAATCGGCCATCGAGCACCTGCGCCGGCGGCCAGGTGCGCGCCGCGTGCTGCTGCTCATTTCCGAATCGCGCGACCGCAACAGCGAGACCACGCTCGAGTCGGTTGCCATCGCCGCGCAATCCGCGGACGTAACCGTCTACGCCGCCACTTACTCCGCCGTCAAGGCTGCGTTTACTTCGAAGGCTCCTGTCAGTCAACCCCGGCGAGCTCTGAAGCCTAAGATGCCCAATGACACGATGGGGACCGTGGATGGCGCTCCGCCATCCAAATACAACGCCAAGCATTCCCCTTCGGAGCTCCAGTTGGATGTTCTTGCCGGCATCGGCGAACTTGTGCGTCTGGGCAAGACGAACGACACCGAAGTGCTGACGAAGATTACGGGAGGCATCTCATTTCCGTTCACCCGGCAGAAGGCGCTTGAGGAGACGATCGTGAGACTTGGTGCCGAACTGCACTCGCAATATGTGGTCAGCTTTGCGCCGGAAGCACCGGCCCTGGGCTATCACAACCTCGAGGTGCGGCTCACGCGCGGCGGCGATCTTCGCATCCGGGCGCGGCCGGGATATTGGTCGACGGACGAATCGCGATGATGACGTTGGTTCGCTGGGTTGCATGCTGCGCCCTGTTCCCGGCTAGCCTTTTGGGGCAGGCGTTGGATGTCATGTTTGTGCTGGAGACATCTCCGGGGACCGAGCAGACCATCGGGTTGATACGCCCCCGGGACCTTAAGGAGTCCGACCGCGCCGGTGTGATTGGGTTCACGAAGCCGGCCCAACTGCTTCAGCCCCTGACGGAGAGCCGCGAAGAACTTGCCACAGCCCTGCGGCGAGCCGGCACGCGCATCATGGCCGGCGTTGGACGGCCAGGCGGCTTGACGAATTCGACCGTGGACCTCGCCGGCGCTATCCGGCAAGCGTGCAGCGAATTTGACCGAAGCGATGCTGCTGAGCGAAAGCGCGCCATACTTGTATTCTTCACTAGCGAGGATCCCGCCTTGAGCGCGCGTCTTGATTCTCTCAAGCAGTCACTACGAGCAGCCAAGGTCCGGTTGTTCGCAGTCGTTATCCAGAGAGTCGTTGCACCAGAGTTTCCAGCACGCCCGGGCATGGATAGCTATCCGTTCCCCGCAATGACTGCCCAGTTCCTTTCTCAACTGATAATCGATTCTGGGGGGCGGATATTCAAGCGCAACTGGGACCTAAAGGAGATCCTTACCGTAGCGCGTAAGCCATAGGTCCAGCCGCTGTCTACCGTTCCGGAATGCTTGCCGGCGGGTAATACCACAGCACGATGCCGCGCCCGATCCGTTCCCCCGGACCCGCCAGATCCGGCCAGGCTGTCACTTCCGGATGCGTGTCCAGCAGCCGCAGACGCCTGGCCTTCCACTGCGTGAGGCTGATCGCGTTCCAACCCGGCGAAGGACTCGGCACATCCGACGCCCTCACCGGAGGAAAACCCAGTTCCTGCGCAAGCCCCTGGTCTGCGAAGGGGGTGAAGGTGACGTAGGCCGCGCCCGCTTCGCGCAATCGCCGGGCGAGTCGTTTCATGTCCTGCCCCCAGTCCAGATCGGAATCCACCAGGATCTGCTCCGGCCGGCTTCCCGCCAGCTCATTGAAATACGCAAGGTAATCTGGATGGGTCCACAGAGAACTCGCGGTCATCCAGATCAGCAGCAGGGCGAGCCCACTTCCCAGCCACTTCGGCGCCGGCCGAAGCTCCATCATCCGCCAGATCGCAAGTGCGGCGAGCAGCGAAAAGCCGACGTAGACCGGCAGGATGTGCCGCACCCCGATATTGATCCGGCTGAAGAGGCCGACCAGCAGAATGCCGCCCGAGAATGCCAGCGGAAGCCATGCGGTCCGCGAGTTTCTCAGGACCCACACGCCGCCTGTTGCGAGCAGCAGCAGGAACGCGAGCGGCGTTTTGACTGCCAGCACCACCGGATAGAAATACCACCACCCATTGATTCCGCGCTGTCCGAGCAGGTAGGCATAGTGCCCCCCGGTATTGTGTTCCATCACCATCCGAATCCCGCCGAAGAGCTGCGGCGCGGGCAGTCCGCCGCCGTAGGAAAAGCGGTAGCCGGCCCAGACGATCGCCACTGCCGTGAAGACCGCAAGAGCCAACGAAGGGATCCGCCTCGCCGCCGCGCCCGCCAGGGAGCCTGGTGAGGGGCGCTCGGCCGCCAGATACCAGATCAGCGACAGCGCGGCGCTCGCCGGAAAAAATACTAGCGTCGAGTATTTGGAGAGGATCGCGAGCGCCGTCATCGCGCCGAACAGAACGCCGTGCTTCGGAGTTGGCTGCTCCACCCAAATCAAAGCTGAAAGAAAGGCGGTGCCCAGGAATGCGGTCAGCGCCATATCGACGGTTGCCAATCCGGCATGCCCCAGCACCGGCGGCAAAAAGCTGAACAGAAAAACCGCCACCACCGCCACTCCCGCGCCGTAGTAGCGCTTGCCCCACTGATATACCACCAGGCATGCGATCCAGAAGAACGGCAGAATCCCCACCCGCGCCAGCGTCAGCGTCAGGTCGTAGCGATGGCTGCCGTAGAGCATGGCGGCGCCCTCTTTGTACTCCGAATCCATGTCGCGATAGGGCGTCCCTTTCGACCGGACGCCGAGGAGGTACGGACCGGCCGCCGCCGCCACCCGCGCCAGCGGCGGCGTCTCATCCGCGCAAACCACAGAGCCCAACCATTAGACGCCGCAGGCGATATGCAGCGGCTCATCGAACGTCTGATTGAAGACCGGGTACGTGGCGGCAATCCGCAGCGAGGCGATTGCCACCAGAACCACGGCGATGGTGCGGCTGCGGCTGGCCAGAAACGTGGTGACCGCTGCCAGCCTGCCCAAGTTACTCGATCCAGCCGCGGCGGCCGGGCGGCGCTTCTGCTGTTTGTGCTGCGCCACCTTACGCCAGAAAGTCGGCTACCATCACGGTCACGGCCTGGCCTCCCAGCACCACGCGGTCGCCTTCGAGCCGCACCTTCACAACGCCGCCGCGCGCCGAGGCCTGGTAAGCAGTGAACTCCGGCTTGCCGAGCTGTTTCGCCCAGTATGGGCCCAGCGCGACGTGCGCCGAGCCGGTCACCGGGTCCTCGTCGATGCCCGAACCGGGCGCGAAGAAGCGGGAGACGAAATCGAATTTCGGATCGGCCGAGCGCGCCGTCACAATCACGCCCCGCACTTTGATTTTGCGCAGCGCGGAATGGTCGGGATCGAGGGCGCGCAGTGCCGCTTCCGATTCCACTTCCACCAGGTAGTCGAACACGTTGCGCGCCACTGCCTTGACAGCCTTCACGCCGAGCGCCGGCAGCAGCTCCGGCGGCGGATCGGAGGGCTCGGCGAGTTTCGCCGGAAAGTTCAGCTCGATCCATTCGCCGCGCCGGTCGGCCGTCAGCAGCCCGCTGCGCGTGTGGAAGCGCGCCTGCCGGCCCTCGGGCAGATGCCCGTCCTGCCACAGGACGTGGGCGCTCGCCACCGTAGCGTGGCCGCAAAGATCCACTTCCACCGTCGGAGTCAGCCAGCGGAGATGGTAGCCGCCGTCTTGCGGGGTCAGGAAAGCTGTTTCCGCCAGATTCATTTCGCGCGCCACATCGCGCATCCACTGTTCCGGCGCGGGTTGGGGCAATACGCACACGGCCGCCGGGTTGCCCGCAAACGGCCGATCTGTGAAAGCATCCACTTGTACGATGCGAATGGCCATAATTTAGCAGGTTAGCGCACTTGAAACCTTCGCCATGTTAATGGAGTCTATAAGTAGACTCATGCTGTTCCGGTTTACCAGGCTGTTCGTGGCGGTCGGATTGGTGGTGGCCATCTGGGCGCTCAGCGCGATGCGCAAATCCGACCCGCGCTCGTGGGTCCGCCCCGTGAACTCGCCGCCCGGCCCCGTGCGCATCACTCAGTTCTACGCCAGCGTGGGGACGTTGCTGGTGGGCCAGAAGGCGCTCCTCTGCTACGGTGTCGAGAACGCCAAGAGCGTGCGCATCTCGCCGGCGCTATCGGGCGGCGTGTATCCCTCGCCCAACCATTGCCTCGAAATCGTGCCCGAGCACACCACCCACTACACCATCCAGGCCGTGGGCTTCGACGGCAACGTGGCGATGAAATCGTTCACGCTGTCGGTGCAGGCGCCACCGGTGACACCCCAGATACTGAACTACGCGACCGTGGTCTTGCGGTAATTGTCTGCGCCTTACCGAACCTTGACGTAGCGGTCGGCGAACGTAAGGAACGTCGGCCAGTTCGGCGCCGGAGTGTGTCCGCCGCTATGTTGTCGAAACGCGACGTCGCCGTCGATCAGCGGAGTCTCGATGGCAGGAAACTCCATCGTCCCCATGTCCTTTTTGCCGAGCAGCTTGTAAACCGGGCCGGCGCCGGCCGCCGCCAGGAACATGCCTTTGGCGTCCACCCATCCGTCACCGTTGGTCGCGCCGCCGCTGATGAACACGGGACGCGGCGCGCAGAGCGCGACCAGCTCGTGCGAATCCACCGGCAGATCGTTCCACGTTAGCGGGCCGGCGTACTTGATGAAATTCCCCGCCATCCAATGGTATTCGCCCGTCCCCGCGACGTTCTCCACCAGCTCGCCCCAATTGCGACGATGCACCTTGGCGCCGCCTTCGCCCGACGAACTGACGAACGCGACCGCGAAACGCGAGTCGTACGCCATGGCGACGACGGTGGCCTTACCGTACCGCGAGTGCCCCTCGATGCCGACCTGCTTCGCGTCCACAGATTTGTCGGTCTCAAAATAATCCAGCGCGCGGCTGGCGCCCCAGGCCCACGCGCGCAACGCGCCCCAATCATCCAACTTGCGCGGCTGCCCCTTGTTGACCAGACCGATGATGCCTTGCGTCAACCCTTGGCCGTTGTCGGGCTGAATGCTGGTGGGCGTCAGGATGGCATAGCCCCAGCCCTTGGCCAGAACCTGCTGCTGCCAGGTGGGCCCGGCCGGAGCTGGCGGCATGGCGCGGCCGGCGGCGGCTGGTGCTCCTGCTGGCCCGCGTGCACCCCCGCGGCCGGCGCCGAAGTTGAAACCGAATTCCATCATCACCGGCACCGGACCAGTCGCGTTGGCGGGCGTGGTCTGCGTCAACTGGATATCCACGGTGATCTGCGGGTAGAAGGAATTGTCCACGTGCCCCACGAGCTGTTTCGTAACGATCGGCACTTCGCCGTTCATGCCATTGGTGGTGGCGGTCACCTCCCACTTCACCTTGGGAGTCTCCTTCGGGACGCGGCCGTAGATCTCGCGGTCGAAGTCCTCCACGATTTCCGGGCGCCGCTGGCCCCACCACTGGGCAGCCTTCGTGATCTTCTTCTTGTTGTTCAACAGCAGCGGGTCCGGCAGCTTGGGATACGGATTCGCCTTGGCCTCATCGTAGTTGGCGTAATTGGGCGCCTCTTTGTTGCTGCCATTCGCTCCTTGCCGGAGCGAAGCAATATGCAGAAGATCCATCAGCCGCTGATGATCTTCCTGCGCGGTGAGTTGCACCGGCGCAGGCAGAGTGGCTGCCGGCTGTGTGTCCTGCCAGGCCCTGCTTGCCGGAGCGTAGACTGTCATCGCCAGCAAGGCCAAGCCAAACGACCATCGAATCGAGCGCAATGTGGGCACGGATTCCTCCTCGGGGTGGAGCGTGTTCCTGAGAATTGTTCATTATACGAACTAAATGTGAGCGGGGGAAGGGGGCCACGGCCAATCAATACAGTCATGGCGAATCGACTAGCGCAAAAAAGGTTCTTGTCCAGTGCTGTTACAATTCTGGACTGTGATCGAATCCTCGCCGCAAAGCAATGTGGACGCAAGTGCAACCAGACCGTCGGCGCGAATCATTTCGATCCAGCGTTGGTCTATCGCCCTCCTCGTTGCCGGCGGCGCGCTGAATTACATCGATCGAGCAACGTTGTCCGTAGCCAACAAACTCATTCAGGACGAACTCGGAATCCCGGTAGCCAAGATGGGCTTGCTGCTTTCCACCTTTCTGTGGGCCTACGCGATTGCTCAGTTGCCAGTAGGGGGCCTCATCGACCGGTTCGGCCCGCGTAGGCTCCTCGGGTTAGGACTCTTCAGTTGGTCGGTAGCACAAGCGACTGGCGGTCTGGTCAATAGTTTCGGAGTCTTCATCGCTGCGCGTTTCGCGTTGGGCGTCGGCGAAGCACCCCTGTTTCCCGGTGGAGCGCGGGTGGTGCGTGACTGGTTCGGCATTCGCCAGCGGGGGTTCGCCACCGGTCTGTTGCAGTCTGCATCTTCCCTGGGCAACTTCATCGCCGTCCCATTACTTACGTTCCTCATGCTGAGATTGAGTTGGCGCTGGATGTTCTTGATCGTCGGCGCGGCGGGGGTGGTGCTCGCGGTTGTGTGGTGGAGCATTCACCGCGATCCATCAGAGGTTCGCCTTACTAAAGACGAACTTCGCTACCTGACAGAGGGCGACGAGAATACCACCTCGAGGCCGCCGTCCTTCGCCGAATGGAAACGACTCTTCGCTCACAGAACCACGTGGGGCATGATCGCCGGCTTCTTTGGGACGATCTATACGCTTTGGATGTATACCGGTTGGTTGCCATACTACCTGGAGCACGAACGCCACATGAGCGTCGCGCGGGTGGGGATTGTTGCCGCAATTCCTTACTTCTTCGGCTGTGTCGGAGCGGTTCTGGGCGGCTGGCTCTGCGACTTCCTCACAAGGTGTGGATGGACGCCAATTGCTGGCCGGAAACTGCTGGTCTCATCCGCTCTATGCGGCATTTCGCTCTGTACCGTCGGAACGGCGTTGGCGCAATCCAACGCGACCGCCCTCGCATTCATTTCGGTTTCGCTGTTCCTTATCTATATCGCGAGCAGCGCCGCATGGGCTACCGTCCCGATAGCTGCTCCCAGCCAATACACCGCATCCTTGGGCTCCATTCAGAATTTCGGAGGCTATCTGGGCGGTGCGCTCGCCCCGACCGTGACCGGGCTGATCGTACAACGCACTGGCGGCTTTTCGCAAGCCCTGCTATTGAGTTCTGGAATCAGCGCTCTTTCAGCGGTGGCATACCTGCTGCTTGTTCGCCAGCCGATCCAGTCTGAGAGGCCAATCTGCACCCTGACGGCCGATGGGACCTCGCCGTGACGGTGTTCAGCGGCTGCGTACGCGTGCTATTCCTTGACGACCATCTTCCCCGCTCGCTAACTCGACCGGCATAGCAACCTTCTCCAACCTGAGGATCAATCAGGCGGGAACGGACTACACCCTGGTAGTTACAGCCAGTCCGTCGCTCTCGCTCACCTCGCCCGCGTTCCATGTGACGCCGTAGCTCGGTTTACCTCTGGCGCGAGACGCCGGCGCGTGTCGCAGTATCATGAAGCATCCGGGCTTCTCGCCGCGGGCGCTTCATGAAATTCATTCTGGCGCTGCTCCTGATCGCTGTCTGCCTCCGTCCCGTCTCCGCTCAGCCCGCGCCGCGCGCGATCCTGGTCGATGGCGACGGCCCCTGGCGCGACGGCCGCTGGGCATTCACCGTGACCGAATTCAGCGGCCTGCTGCGCGACGCCGGTTATTCCGTGACCACCGTTTCCCCGGTTGATTTGCCTTCCGTGCTCCCGGCGCGCGGAACCCTGGTGGCAGTGCCGTCACTCGAGAGTCTGCCTTTCGAGACATTCCACGCCGTAGTGGCGCACGTGGACGCCGGTGGAAGCTGGATGGCGAGCGGCGGAGAGCCGTTCCGCGATGCGCTCTATCTCACGCCCGCCGGCAAATGGCTCGACTCGCCGGCGTATATCCAGGAAGTTGGCTCGCCTCCGCCACAGGAACCCTTCGTTCCTCCGGCCATCGAGACCCTATCGCCCTCGCGCAAGCAGTACACCAACAGCCTGGGACTTCGCGTCCCCATCGCCCGTGGACGCGGTCTCTCGGCCACGCCCAACCCCGATGGGCGCTACCGTGTGATCGGCGACCTCTTAGCACCCGCGGCCACACTTCATTTCAGCGGTGCTTTCGGCTTTAATCCCGGCTCCGGATCGCTGATTGTCTGGCTGCCGTGGCCTCAGCTCTTCGATCCGCTGCGCACGCAGCTCGTCACGGCTCTGCAGGCCGCCCGTAATCGCCTGTACTTCATGAACACCGGTCCGGAACAGATGGTTTGGCTGCCGGGCGAGGATGTCAACGGCCGCGCCAACATCATCAATGTGGCGGACTCTCCGGTGCAAGCGGTTTTGCAGTGGTCCATTTCGGGCGCCTCGGGGCCGGTCCCGCAACCGGCGATCCCTGTGTCGTTGGCCGTCGGCGAAATGCGCAGCGTCCCGCTCGATTTCGGCCGGCTGCCGAACGGCGACTATACCGTGACCTTCCGTCTGATGATCGGCAATCAAGAGGCGGACCGTATCGACAGCCCGGTTCGCGTGTTCGACCCAACCCTGACGCGGCAGCCGGATCGGAAGATCCGCGTGGTCGACGGGTCCTTCTCGGCGGGCGGCCGCCATGTATTCTTAAGCGGGGTCAACTACTGGCCGCGCTACATTGCCGGCATTGAACAAGTAGATTTCAATGGGCGGAGTTGGCTCGCGCCCGAACAGTACGATCCGGATCTGGTCGAAGCCGACCTCTCGCAGATCGCCGCTCTCCATTTCAACCTGGTCAACATCCAGTATGGCGACCTCCAGGGCGATTGGATTCATCAAGGCCGCTCGCTGATGGATTTCCTCGAACGATGCCGCCATCACGGTATCTGGGCGCGCATCGCACTCCACGCCGCGATCGGCAACGAGGCCCTCACCGGCACCCTCAATCCAGCCTTGGGATCTTATCTCACCGCCGCCGGTCTTCCGGGCAACGATCGCGTCTTTGCCTATGAGCTGCTCTGGGAGCCCTTTATTGGCTCCCACGACCAGGGCGGGCAGGGCGGCTCTGTGAACGGCTTATTTACCTACAACCTTGGCCGGCTCATCCTGGACCCAGACTGGCGCGCCTGGGTCGACGATCGGTACGGATCGCTCGCCAATGCCGGAAAGATCCGTAAACGTCTGAGCAAACCATCTGTTCGCGCGCGGGAGTTGGTGCTGCACTGTAAGGGGTGGACGAACAACAAGCGCAGGTGGTAGGGGTGGGGCGGCGGCGGAGTCGGACGGAAGCCGAGCAGTTAGTTGCCGCATACGAAGCCAGCAGATTGAGTTGTATTGAGTTCTGCCGACAGCAGGGGCTGAGTTTGGCAA
>JBGPHT010000086.1:0-31977 GCA_041484525.1 Bryobacteraceae bacterium
AAGTGCCCGATGTTGCAGACGATCGCCTGGTCCTTCATCTTCCGCATATGATCGAGCGTGATGATGTCGCAGTTGCCGGTGCAGGTGACGTAGATATCGCCGCGCCCGAGGGTGTCTTCGATCGTTGTCACTTCGAAGCCTTCCATCGCGGCCTGCAGCGCATTGATGGGGTCGATCTCGGTGACGATCACGCGCGCGCCCATGCCGCGCAGCGAGTGCGCCGAGCCCTTGCCGACATCGCCGTAGCCGCAGACCACCGCTACCTTGCCGGCCACCATCACGTCCGTCGCGCGCTTGATGCCGTCCGCCAGCGATTCGCGGCAGCCGTAGAGATTATCGAATTTGGACTTGGTGACGGAGTCGTTCACGTTGATGGCGGGCACCAGCAGTTTGCCGGCCTCGTGCATCTTGTAGAGGCGATGCACGCCGGTGGTGGTCTCCTCGGAGACGCCGCGCCATTCCTTCACGATTTCATGCCACCGCTTCGGAGTTTCCGCGTTGACCTGCTTCAGCAGGTCCTTGATGACCTTCTCTTCGTGGCTCTCCGACGCAGAGTTGACCCAGTCGCTGCCGTCTTCCAATTCGTAGCCCTTGTGGATGAGGAGCGTGGCATCGCCGCCATCGTCCACGATGAGCTGCGGGCCTTTGCCATCGGGATGGCAGAGGGCTTTGTAGGTGCACCACCAATAGTCTTCGAGGCTCTCGCCCTTCCACGCAAACACCGGCGTGCCGGCGGCGGCGATAGCGGCCGCGGCGTGGTCCTGCGTGCTGAAAATGTTGCAACTCGCCCAGCGCACGGAGGCGCCCAGGTCGGCCAGCGTCTCGATCAACACCGCCGTCTGAATGGTCATGTGCAGCGATCCTGTTACGCGCACTCCGGCCAGCGGGCGCTCTTTGGCGTACTTGCGGCGAATGGCCATCAGGCCGGGCATTTCATGCTCGGCGATCGAGATTTCCTTGCGGCCCCATTCGGCCAACGAGAGGTCGGCGACCTTGAAATCCGTTGCAACGTCGCTCAGCGTGGCAGTACCCATAACTTTAGTTAAGCCTCGTATCAAGAAATCTTGATAGGTTGATATTATAATAGAGAAGGGCACGGAGTCAATCGCCCACTTGGCCCATTTTGCTAATGCCGTCTCTCTTGAAAGCCTTCCGCCTCGCCGCGGACCCAAGCCGCCTCCGCCTCCTGCTCCTGCTCGAGCAGGAAGAGCTCTCCGTCGCCGAGATCCAGGAGATCCTCGCCAAGGGCCAAAGCCAGATTTCGACTCACCTGGCCCAGCTCAAACAGGCCGGCCTGGTCGACGACCGGCGCACCGGGAAGAATGCGTTCTACCGGCTCCAGGCCGCTCCCGAGCTGATGGATCTGCTACGTAAAGCAGCGCCCGAAATCCCGGAGGCACAGGAAGACCAGCAAACGCTCCGCCTGGTGCTGCGCAAGCGGCAGGACCGAATGCGCCGCTACTTCGACGAGTTGGCCGGCAAGTTCGGCCGTTCCTACGTCCCCGGCCGGTCGTGGAAGGGAATCGCCGAGGCGCTTCTGAAGCTGATGCCACGCATGGTCATCGCCGACCTGGGCGCCGGCGAAGGCACCATCTCGCAGCTCATGGCGCAGCGCGCGAAGCGGGTGATCGCTGTCGACAATTCGGAAAAGATGGTCGAATTCGGCTCCGAGCTGGCCAAGAAGCACGCCATCTCCAACCTGGAATATCGCCTGGGCGACCTGGAGGATGTGCCGATCCGCAGCGGCACCGTGGATCTGGCGTTTCTCAGCCAGGCCCTGCACCACGCCGTACACCCCGAGCGCGCCATTGCGGAGGCGTGGCGCATTCTCAAGCCGGGCGGCCGCATTGCGGTCCTCGACCTCAGCCGTCACCACTTCGAAGAAGCGCGGGAAATGTATGCCGACCTCTGGCTGGGGTTCACGGAGCTCGAAATCGAGCGCTACCTGAAGGGCGCCGGCTTCCGCACCGTGGAGACGGCCATCGTCTATCGCGAACCGGAAGCGCCGTACTTTGAGACTATGCTCGCGACTGGCGAGAAATAGTCAGACTTCGACCAGGATCTTGCCGTCCAGGGTCCCGTGGTGCTTGCCCCAGAATGGACGAAATGCCTGCCCGGGAGTCAGTTCCACCAGGCCGTCGCCGAGTAAGGTGCGCTGCACGAAGAACGCATTCACGCCGTTCGAACTACATCCGACCAAGGCATACCCCTTCTGTAATCCTACTTTCGCCAAAGCTGACAGGGAGGCGCCGAAGTAAGGGCGGTCGACTTCGCAACCCATCGGCACAGTGACAGCCTTGGCCGGCCCGAAATCCGCGTTGTACTCGATCGCCACCACGCGTGCCCGGACCTGCTCGATCGCCTTCCATACCCAATAGTCGTAACTATCGATATCAATCGAGAGTAAGTCGATCTCTCCTTTGAGTCCGTGTGTCTCCAGGATGTTATTGATGTTATCCGGACTGACATAGGCCTCGGCGACTCTTACGGGCTCGATCCGCTTGTCCTTAGTGTCGATCATCTTGCTGTAGTACTCGCGAGCAAGATCTGCATCCTTGGCATTGGCTTCGATGAATAACCCGTTCCATCCGCAGCTCAAGGCCAGATGCGCGGCATTGCACTGCGCTCCGTCCTGAATGCCAAACTCGACAAAAGTCCGATTCGTGGTGCCCACCTTTTTGAACAGGTAGCTTAAGATTCCATCCTCGCCGCTTTGCGAGCGGACGCGAAACTCATAATCGGATAGCCCATTCGCATTCGATCCGCTTTGCGGCCGATCGGACAACACCAGCGTGGCAACTCCCTGCGCCGCCTTATCCGCCGTATATCGAATACCTTCGATGTGTTTGTGGAGGTCCTGAAGGATGATCAGGTTCTTCTGCCAGGAAACCGGCAGTATCCGTTTCAGAATCCACCGAATCATTTACTTGTCTTCGGCTTTGGGCGGAGGAGCTGGCAGGGCCGCGGCCTCGTGCTTAGGGCCCAGGCCCAGGGCGATCAGCGACAGCGAGTTGATCTTGCCCGTGGATTCGATCTTCTGGTCGTCCTGGAATTTCTTCAGCGCGTCCATCGATCCCTGGTCCCACTTGCCGGTCGCGTCTTCCGGCTTCATATAGCCTTTGGCGGCGAGCGCGTCCTGGATCGTCTTATAACGGTCAGGAGTAGGCTGCAACTGGCGGCTCCGCCAGGTGGCGCGCGGCGCTGCCTTCTTGCCCCCTTTGTGCGCGGCAGCCGTTGCCGGCTTCTTCGCAGGCGCGGTCTTCTTCGCTGTGGTCTTTTTCTTTTGCGCGGGCGTGACGGCCCCGGCGCTCCAGCCGAGCGCCAGTATGGCCAAGACTACCCCGTAACCCAGGATCTTACGCATGCCGGAACCTCTAGTTTAAACAAAAAAGGCGGCCGGGGTTTACCGGCCGCCTCTGGTGCGAAGCCCGAAGGCCTGGCGTGGAATTACTTGGCTCGGTTCGGCAGCGTACCGGCGACGTAGCTGGACTGCCACTCGCCGTTGCGGTTCGGCCGGCGCAGAATGCGGAACGCCACCGCATCGCCCGGCTTCAGGGTCTGCTGGAGGCGCTTCACATCCTCCGTCGAATTCACTGCTTGATTGTTGATCGACAAGATGACGTCATTCGGCTGCAGCGACACTTCTTCGGCGAACGAGTTGGCTTCCACTTCTGTAACCTGCACGCCGCCTGTCTGCTTGATCCCGAGTGTCTGTCGCATGCGGTCGTTCAGGTTGACGATCGACATGCCAAAGCTCATGGTCGTCGCGTCGCGCTTGCTGGTCGCCTCATCGTTCGGCCCGCCAAACCGCTCGGGGAAGATCTGGGCCAGGTCGCCTACCACTACCTTGATATTCTCGCGCTGGTGGTTGCGCGCCACGGTCACATTCAGCGCCGAACCCACAGGCGTCGCCGTGACGGTGTTAACCAGTTCGCCGCCGTCGCGAACCGATTTGCCGTTGATCGCCACGATGATGTCGCCTTCCTTGATGCCGCCCTTATCGGACGGACCGCCGGGAGCGACGCTCTGCACGAACACGCCATCCGTGACGCCGAAGGACTTCAGCAGCGCGCGCGCCTGGTCGGAATCCGACGGGGTGAAGGAGATGCCGATCGAGCCGCGGGTCACCTTCCCGTTCTTGATGATGTCGTTGTAGACGGACGCCGCCGTATTGATGGGGAGGGCGAAGCCGATGCCCTGGTAGCCGCCCGAGCGCGAGGCGATGGCGGTGTTGATGCCGATCACTTCGCCGCGGATGTTCAGCAGCGGGCCGCCGGAGTTGCCGGGGTTGATGGCCGCGTCGGTCTGCAGGAAATGCTGGAACTGCATGCTGGGGTCGACATCGCGCTCCTTGGCGCTGATGATGCCGGCCGTCACGGTCGCCTGGAACCCGAACGGCGAACCGATCGCGACCGCCCAGTCGCCTACCTGCACCGCGTCGGAATTGCCGATCTTGGCGGGCACCACGGTCCGTTTGCCTTCCACGCGAATCACCGCGATGTCGGTGGGAGCGTCCACGCCCACGACCTTGGCATCGTACTCCACGGGGTCGCCGGTAAACTTCACCTTGATCGAGTCCGCCTTGTCGACGACATGGTTGTTGGTCAGGATGTAGCCCGCCTTGTCGACGACTACGCCTGAGCCGAGCGCATAACCCTTGCGCTGCGGCATTTCGGGCGTACCGCCGCCGCCATTACCTAGCGGGTTGCCGAAGAAACGATACAAGAAATCGTCCATCCCGCCCTGATCGGCACCCTGGTCGTCATCGTCCGGTGGCGTCACTTGGCGCCGGCCGCCGCCATTGCGGGCGCGCGTGGGAGCCTTCGGCAAGTAGGTGGTGGAAATGTTCACCACGGAAGGCTCGACCTGCTTGGCAATCGTGGTGAACGTATTCGACAGCTCGACGGGATTGGGGATCACCAACTGGGTAGCACCCGGCGCTGGTGTATTATCTTTCGCTGCCTTCACGCCCGAATTGATCAAGGTACCGATCACGATACCGACCGAAAGCGTGAACAGGATCAGCGTGAACGACAGAAGCTTCTGTGTGCGCAACTTGTCAATGATGCTCATGGACCTTTTTCTCACTCCTACGCTCGACTGC
Source organism: Bryobacteraceae bacterium (assembly GCA_041484525.1). Taxonomy (GTDB): domain Bacteria; phylum Acidobacteriota; class Terriglobia; order Bryobacterales; family Bryobacteraceae; genus JBGPHT01. The sequence continues at coordinate 5,105 of JBGPHT010000086.1, forward strand.
GGGCCGGACTTATGAGGTTCCGTACAGCAATCCGCTATTTCGAGAGATGTACTCGCGGTTTCAATGGTTTCATTTCAACCAACATTACTCCCAGCAGGATCAGGGCCGCCCCCAACGCGGCGCGCCTGGATAACCCCTCACCTATCAGCAAATACGACGTCAACCAGGCGAAAACCGGCTCCAGCATGTAGATCAAAGCCGTCCGGGTCGAGGTGGTGAACTGTTGGGCCCACGCCTGGATCGTAAATGCGAGTGCAGTAGCCAAAAGCCCTGTTATCAGTATCCCGCATACTACGACTGGCCGCCAGTGGACTTCGGGTCGTTCCACCCACCAGCACAGCGAGAGGCTCAATATTGCCGCCGACGTCACCTGCGACACGGACAACATTTCGAAGCTCATCTGTTCCGAAAAGTGGCCCAACGTCACAATGTGCGCGGCGAACCCGATGGTGCAGAACACCGTGAGCAGGTCGCCCCGGCCGATCGATGCGATGTCGCCTTCCAGTGTCATCAGGCCGAGCCCGGCCGTAGCCACAACCACCCCAGCCACCTCGGAGACCTGGGGTTTAATCCGATAGACGAGCGCCGCGAGCAAAGGTACCATCGCCGAGGTCAGCCCGGTGATGAACGCCGACTTGGGCGCCGTCGTGAAACGTAACCCCCACGTTTGGAACAGATAACCGGAAAACAAAAAGCTCCCTGCGAGCGCTCCCTTCCAGGCGCCTGTCCAACAGAGCCGCGCCCGTAAGGAAGCCGTGGATCCAAACACGATCCACAGGGCCACTGAAGCGAGGGAGAATCGAAGCGCCAGAAACAACACGGGCGATACGTCCCGCAGCGCCGCTTTGACGAGTACGAACGTCGCGCCCCAGACGATCGTGTTTGCGGACAGCGCCAGTTCCGCGGCGCCGCGGCGGGTCACTTCCCCGCGCCTCCCGAGGATTCGCGAAGCAGCAGCAGCAGAGTCAGGAAAATCCGTTTCAACCCGAGATCGCGCCCCTCCGGCCGGTACCATTCCTGGGTGGTATGCGCGCCGCCGCCCACTCCTCCCGCGCCGATCGCCACCGCCGGCAGCCCCAGCGAGAGCGGGATGTTGGCGTCGGTCGATGAGCAGTCGAGATGCGAGCGAATGCCGAGGTGTGCGTCCACCGCGCGCACATATTGCAGGATGGCCGCGTTCTCGGGCAGCGCCGCCGCCGGGCGTGAGCCGATCTCTTTCAGCTTGCCCGTGACTCTGCCGCCGGTGGCGCGCTGGTTTTCCAGATCCCGGGCACGGTCCACCGCCGCGGTGAGAATCTCCACCAGTTCGTCCATCTTCTCATTGCTCTCGGAACGGATATCCACCTTCGCGCGCGCCATCTGCGGAATGGCGTTGACGCTCGAGCCGCCTTCGATCAGCCCCACGTTGACGGCCGACTTGGGCGAGCCCTCCAGACGCGTCTCGGAGAACAGCGCCACCGCGCGGCAGAGCGCGTGCAGCGGATTGCCGACTCCGTAATCGCTCCAACTGTGGCCGCCCGGACCGGTGAACGTGATTTCAAAACGCCGGCTGCCCAGCGCGCGGCTGGTGATGTGTTCGGTGTTGGCGCCATCCACCACCACGAAGGCCTCGATCTTGCGCGCCAGCGGCGATTGTTTCGCCAGGTGGCGCATGCCGATCAGGTTGCCCTCGCCCTCCTCGCCGGTGTTGGCCGCGAGCAGCAGGTTGAGCCCGCGCTCCGGCAGGTTGCCGCCGTTCTTCCACAAGCGCGCCACCGCCAGCAGGGCCGTGAGCCCCGCGCCGTTATCCGACACGCCGGGTCCGCGGAATCGCCCGTCGGCGTCCACCGTCACATCGTCTTTGTGGCGCGGCGCGAGCACCGTGTCCAGATGCGCCGTCAGGGCGATGTACGGCCCGTCGCCTTCGATGGCGATGACGTTTCCCGCGCGGTCGATCGAAGCGTTCCAGCCGAACCCGCGAAACTGTTCGAGAAACCACGCGGCCCGCTCCGCCTCGAGAAAGGTGGGGGCCGGAACGCGGCAAAGCTGGAGGTGGGTTTCATTGATCCACTGCTTCTCGCGGGTGAACCATTGCAGGCATTCGCGCACACCGCGGTGCTCGGTCAGCTCGTTGAGGTCGATCGTCGCGGTGGCGTTGGCGGCCATGAACTAGCAGTGTAGCAGTGTCGTTGTAGGCGAGCGCTCCTGCTATGCGAAACCTTTTCGCCCACCACGCGTCTACCGACCTAATTCATTATGCCGAAGCGCCTTCTGTTACTCCTGTTGTTTGCCTTGCCGGTGCTCGACGCCGCGACGCCGCCCGAGGTCCTGATCCGGAACGGCCATTACAAGCGCGCCCGGACCCTCGCCGAAGAGCGTTCCCGCGCCAACCCCAACGATCCCGAAACGCTCTGGCTGATGTCGGCCGTCAAGCAGGCATGGCACGACCCTCACGCCGCCGTCGATCTCGCCGACAAGGCCGTGGCCGCCGACTCGAAGAGCGCCCGCTACCATTTCCGTCTGGCTGAAGCGCTCGGCGAGGTCGCCGAAAAGGCGAGCGTGTTCAGGCAACCCGGTCTGGCGCACCGCTTCAAGAAGGAGATTGACGCCACCATCGCGCTCGACCCCCACTACAGCGATGCGCTCATCTACCTGATGCATTTCCACCTGCGAGCCCCGGGAATCATGGGAGGCGATAAGACCATGGGCCGCGCCATCCCCGAACAGATCCTGAGTTTCGACCCCGTGAAAGGCTACTTCGCGCACGTGGATCTGGCGCGTTTCGACAAGCAGAATGACAAGGTCGAAGACTTCTACCGCAAAGCCGTCGCCGCCAGCCCGGCCAGTTACGACGCGCAGATTGCGCTCGCCAACTGGTGCGGCAACAATCAGAAGGTCGAGGAGTCCGAAGCCCACGCCCGCCAGGCTATCAAGATCGATTCCGACCGCGCGCCAGGACACATCCTGCTGGCGGCCTGCATGGTGCAGCAGCAGAAATGGACGGAGCTGGACCCGACGCTGGCCGAAGCCGAAAAGCTGATACCCGACAACCTGTCGCCCTACTACCGCGCGGCCATGGTCTGCCTCGGACGTAAGACGGATCTGCCGCGCGCCGAGCGCTATATCCGGAAATATCTCTCGCAGGAACCCGAGCCGAACGCGACGCAGCACGCGAACGCACATTGGCGTCTCGGCCAGGCGATCGAGCAGCAGGGCCGCAAACCGGACGCGATCTCCGAGTTTCAGATTGCCGTGAAGATGGACCCGAACTCGCCCGCGAAGCAGGATCTAAAACGGCTGAAGTAGAGGCGGGGTCAGAGGCAGGACGAACAGATCCCGATACGCTTGCGCAGAAAATTCATGCGGCTCTCGAGTGGCGCAGCAACCCGCCGCCGGATCATGTCGTTCTCCAGCCACTCACTCTGCTTTTTGAGCAGGGCCAGTCTTTCTTTCCGCGTTGGCCGCGATCGCTTCAAGCGTTTTCTCCAGAATCTCCAGCACAGCCCTGTCCTTGGGCCGGTTGGCAGCCTTCTTACTCTTAATGATATCAGGCAGGCCGGCGACGCAAACAGTCGCGCCCTGAATTTGCACGCGATTCGCCCGCTTCCGAAGTCCTTCGAATGACCTGATGCCGGCCATTTCCTCCATAAAGTCGACCTGCAGGGTTTCATCGTCGTTCATCATTCGGACAACCCTGCTCACAGGGTAGAACGGCATGTACAGAGTAGCGCCCAGATCCGCCGCAATCGCAGTCAGCTTCTTCACATTGGTGGGCGTTCGGCGAAATAGGAAGTCGAGATCGATGGTGGTCACCGGAGCGCCGTGGATAGCGGCTGCGGCGTTTCCGATCAGCACAGCTTCCAGTCTGTGGCGCTCGATGGCGCGGGCGACTCTGGCGACGATGTCGGTGGCGTCCACCCCTTCAGCCTACTCCATGCGGATCGCTGAAATCGGGTTCACCCGCAGCGCGCGCAGTGCCGGGACCACCGTGCCTGCCAGCATCATCACGAAGGCCAGGCTCGCGACCGCTGCGAAGGTGGCGCTGTCGGCTGGCTTGATCCCGGCCAGCAGCGCCTCGAGCGCCCTCGCGGCCACATACGCTAACGCCGTTCCCAGCACCACGCCCGCCGCGCACAACGCGGCGCCTTGCCGCAGCACCATCCCCAGCACATTGCGCGGTTGCGCGCCGAGCGCGACCCGCACTCCGATCTCCTGCGTGCGCATCGAAACCGCAAACGAGAGCAGCCCGTGGATGCCGATCCCCGCCAGCAGCAGCGCCATCCCGGCGAACGCCGCCAGCACGCGCACCTGCACGGCCCGCGGCGCTGTCTCGCCGTCCACGATATCGCGCATCGTCCGCACGTCCGAAATAGGCAGGTCCGGGTCGGCGTTGCGGATGATCGCGCGGATGGCCGGCATCAGCCCCGCCGCCCCCGCGTCCGAACGGATCACAAGGTCCTTCGGCGCGTACCAGGGTGAGACGCCGTCGCCCACCTGACGGTACGAGAGGTATACCTGCGGCTCGCTGGATTGTTCCAGTCCGCGCACCCGGACATCGCCCGCGACACCCACCACCATCGGGTTGCGCGACGCGATCTGAAACCGGCGGCCCAACGGATTCTCGCCGCGCCAGAACTCGCGGACGAAAGACTCGCTCACGACCGCCGCGTCCGGTGCGTGGATCGAATCGGACTCACGGATATCCCGCCCCGCACGCAGCGCGATTCCCATCGTCTCGAAGAATCCCGGCGTCACGAACCGCAGGCTGGCCACGGGCGGATGCGACGGATCCAGCGGCACGCCGGGGAGCGTCACCGGCCGGATGCCGCCGCGCACCACCATCGGCAGAAAACTGATGTACGCGGCGCTCGAGACCCCGGGCATCCGCCGGATTTCTCCAAGAACATGCGTGTAGAATTGCTCGCGCGGCGCCGTCCGCTCATACTTCGGCATGGGCAGCGAAGTGCGCAAGGTCAGGACGCCATCCGGGCGGAAGCCGGGATCGACGGTCTGCAGGCGCCATAGCGCGCGAATCAGCAGACCCGATGAAACCAGCAGCACCACCGACGCCGTAATCTCTGCGATCACGAGGCCCGAGCGCAGTCGCTCCCGTCGACCTCCCACGCCCTCGCGCCCGCCCTCGCGCAGCCCGCTCAGATCGGTCTTGGCGCAGGCTCGCACGGTCGGCAGCACGCCAAATCCCACGGCGGTCAGCATCGTCAGCAGAGCCGCGATTCCCAGCACCCGCAGATCCATCGCCGGCGCCTCCCCGATGGGCAGGCTTTGGGGTACGAGCCTCACCAGGAGCGGCACGGCGCCGGCTGCCAAAGCGACGCCCAGCGCGCCGCCGAGCACCGCCAGGATCAGGCTCTCGGTCAGCATTTGGCGCACCAGGCGATCGCGGCCCGCGCCCATCGCCGTCCGCACCGCGAGTTCCTTACGCCTTGCGAGCGACCGCGCCAGCAGCAGGTTCGCCAGGTTCGTGCAGGCGATCAGCAGCAGGCAAAACGCCGCGCCGCACAACGCCTCCAGCAGCCGGCGTGTCAGCGGCGACACTTCATCCCGCACGCGGATCACGGTGAAACCCACGTGCGCGTTGTCCTTCGGGTACATGCGCGCCAGTTGTCCCGCCGCTACCTGCGCTTGCGCGCGCGCCTGCTCGAGCGCCTGCTCGAGCGTAACGCCCGGCCGCAACTTGCCGACGCCGTGCAGGTAGGTGTCGTTGCGTTCTTCGTACGCCGCTGCGCCCAGCCGCATGGGTGTCCAGATCTCAGCGTCGCGGCTGGGGAAGAAAAACTCGCGCGGCATCACGCCGATCACGACGTAAGGCGTCTGGTCGAGCATCACCTTGCGCCCGAGCACGCCGGCGTCGCCCCCGAACACCGCCTGCCACAGCCGGTAGCTGAGAATGGCGGTGCCGCCCGCGGATTCGCGATCGTCTTCCTCCGTGAAGAGCCGGCCCAACACAGGCCGCGTCCCCAGCATCGGAAAGAGTTCGGCGGTGACCGCAGCGCCATCGATCCGCTCCGGCTCGCCCTGGCCCGACAGGTCTACCGAGAGCCCGCGATACGCCGCCATCGACTCGAACGCGGTACCCACGCGCTTCCAATCGCGGTAGTTCGCCGGGGAAAGCTCCATCCGCGAATACTCCGGCTCGGTCTCCCACAGCTTTACGAGGCGATCCGAATCGGCGAACGGTAGCGGCCGCAGCAGCACGTGGTCGGCGATCGAAAATGCTGCGGTGGTGGCGCCGATTCCGAGCGCAGCCACCAGCACCGCCGTTACGGCGAACCCGGGAGTACGCGCCAGCGTGCGGGCGGTATACCGTAGATCCTGCCGCAGAATGTCCCAGTGCACGCGCAGCGCGTTGGCAAGAATATCGAGCATGCTCTCCGCCCACAACGCCGCGGGATTCTCGCCATTGGCCCGGCGCTGCGCGAAGACCGCGCACATCTGCCCGCCATACTCCGCGCGGAATGATGCCGGATAGAGGTGCAGGAGTAATCGATAGAGCCGCATCAGACGCGCCTCGGAACGAATCCGCTGGCCTTCGCCATCCTGACGAGTTCCGTGAGCCGGCGCGCCTCGGCCCGAGCCGTCGCTTCACCGAATGGCGTGATGCGGTAATACCGGCGCCGCTCGTCGTCGAGTTCGGGCGCCGGCCGTTCCTGAATTTCCACCAGCAAGCCCTGTTCGAGCATTCGTTGGATGGAGCGATAGAGCGTCCCCGCGCTCAGTTTCAGTTCGCCTCCGGTGCGCGCCGCCACGTCCTGAATGATGGCGTACCCGTGGCGGTCTTCATCCGCCAGCGACATCAGGATGTGAAAAGTCGCCGGGGGCAGGGGAAGCAGGGATTCGGTACGTGAGTCCATGTGCTCATTATATCCACACTGGGTATATTGTCAATGGCTATAGCCGTGGTGGGTGGTTGGAGGTGCCCGCGCCGCGACCGTGGGCTACACTATCCTCATGGTTCAAAAACTGCTGCTCCTTTTCGCGCTGACGGCCGGGTTTGCCATAGCGCAAAACCGGGTGTATGAGCTCCGCACCTACACGTGCTTCGAAGGCAAGCTGGAGACGCTGAAGACGCGCTTCCGCGATCACACCATCGAGATCTTCAAACGGCACGGAATGGAGAGTATCGGGTACTGGATTCCGCAGGATGGGGAGAAATCCAAGACCACTCTGATCTATGTCCTGGTGCATCCCAGCCGGGAAGCGGCCACCAAGAACTGGATCGCATTCCGCGACGATCCGGAGTGGAAGAAGGTGGCAGCCGAGTCTGAGGCCAACGGGAAGATCGTGCAGAAGGTGGACTCGGTCTTCATGGATCCGGCCGACTTCTCGAAACTCAAGTGACGATAGACGTCGCGCGCCAGGCGCACATGCGCCTACTCGTCGAGCAACTTCAGGCGCTCGAAGATCGCCTGCGCGCGGGCGGCGGCGCGGCGCGCATCGAGAAGCAGCACAAGGCCGGCAAGATGACGGCGCGCGAACGGATCGCCGCGCTGCTCGACCCGGGCGGACTGTTTCTGGAAGTGGGACTGCTGGTGGCGTACGACCGCTACGACGGCCAGGCGCCGGCGGCGGGCGTGGTCACCGGGCTGGGGAAAATCGAAGGCCGTCCCGCCGTGGTTGTCGCGAACGACGCCACCGTGAAGGCCGGCGCGTGGTGGCCGGAGACCATCACCAAAATCCTGCGCGCGCAGGAAATCGCCATGCGCAACCGGCTGCCCATCGTCTACCTGGTGGACTCGGCGGGCGTGAACCTGCCCTACCAGGACGGCATTTTTCCGGGCCAGTACGGGGCCGGGCGCATCTTCTATTACAACTCGCTGATGCGGCGGCGGCTGCGCATCCCGCAGATGGCGGCGGTGATGGGGCCGTGCATCGCGGGCGGCGCCTACCTGCCGGCGCTCAGCGACATCATCATCATGGTGGAGGGCGTGAGCTTCATGGGGCTCGGCGGGCCCAACCTGGTGAAGGGCGCCACCGGCCAGGTTATCGATTCGGAGCCGCTCGGCGGCGCTCATCTGCATACCGCGGTCAGCGGCGTGGCGCATTACATGGCGAAGGATGATGCCGATTGCCTGGCGCTCATCCGGCAGCGGTTCCGCCAGCTTCCCGAACCGGTCGCGCCGCCCGTCGGCACAGCGGCCGAGCCCGCACTCGATGCGGCGGACCTCTACGGCGCGCTGCCGGCGGACCATCGCCTGCCGTACGAAATGGAGCAGGTGATCTTCCGCATCTTCGACTCCGCCGACTATGTCGAGTTCCAGCCGCAGTACGCGCCCGAGATGCTGTGCGCCAACGCGCGCCTCGCGGGGCGGCCGGTGGCCATCATCGCCAACCGGCGCGGGTTTCTGAAAGCCGACGGTAGGCCGCGCATCGGCGGAATCGTCTACACGGAGAGCGCTCGCAAAGTGGCTTACTTCGTCGAGACCTGCGAGCGGTTGGGCCAGCCCCTGATCTACCTGCAGGACGTCTCGGGGTTCATGGTCGGGCCGGAGGCAGAGACGTCGGGCATCATTCGGGCGGGCGCTGAGATGGTGGAAACCATGTCGTGCGCCACGGTGCCGAAGATCGTCGTGACGCTCAACCACGCGAGCGGCGCGGGATACTACGCCATGGCGGGGCAGGGGTTCGACCCGAACTTTACGTTCAGTTGGCCCACGGCGCGAATCGGCGTGATGGAGGGCGAATCGGCGGTCCACGCGCTGTTCGCGGTGGAGTTGGAAAAGTACAAGGGCCAGCCGCTGCCGGCGGATTTGCAGCAGTCGATCGAGCGGACGCGCGCCGATTACGAGCGTTGGCTGGATGCCCGGTACGGCGCGGCGCGCGGCCATTGCGATGCGACGATCGATCCGCTCGACACGCGGCAAGTGCTCAGTCTGGCGCTCGAGGCGTGCCTGCAGCACCGCGGAGCGCAACCGGTCGCCACGGGGGTGACGCTGTGATTCGGATCGCCAACGGACAGGGCTTTTGGGGCGACTGGCTGGAAGCGCCGGTGCGCCTGGTGGAACAGGGACCGATCGATTACCTGGAGCTGGACTACCTGGCCGAGGTCACGATGTCGATCCTGCAAAAGCAGCGGCAGGCCGACCCCAACCTTGGCTACGCGCGCGATTTCCCGCCGCTGGTGGCGCGTATCGCGGGGATGATCCGCGAGCGCGACGTGAAGGTGATTGCCAATGCGGGCGGCGTGAATCCGCTGGCGTGCGCCCGCGAAGTGGTGCGCCTCGCGACCGGGCTGAAAGTGGCGGTGGTGCTGGGCGACGATGTGTTTCCGCGGCTCGAAGAGTTCCGCGCCAAGGGCTACGAGATGCGCGACATGGATACGGGCGAGCCGCTCGCGGCCGTTCGCGACCGCATTCTGAGCGCCAACGCGTACATCGGCGCGTTTCCTCTGGCGGAGGCGCTCGCGACCGGCGCCAACGTGGTGATCGCGGGCCGCTCGACGGATACGGCGCTGGCGCTCGCGCCCATGATCCACCGCTTCGGCTGGCGCGCTGATGAATACAACAAGCTGGCCGCGGGCACGATCGCCGGTCACATCATCGAGTGCGGCGCGCAGTCGACGGGTGGCAACTGCCAGGTGGACTGGCGGACGATTCCCAACATGGCGGACATCGGGTACCCGATCGTGGAGGCGGAACCGGACGGGACGTTCTCGGTGACGAAGCACCCGGCGGCCGGCGGGCGCGTGAGCGTCCACACGGTGAAGGAGCAGTTGCTGTACGAGTTGGGCGATCCGAAGAATTACATTACGCCCGATTGCGTGGCCGACTTCTCGAGCATCCGGTTGGAGGATGCAGGGCCGGACCGCGTGCGTGTGACCGGCATTCGCGGTGGGCCGCGGCCGCCATCGCTGAAGCTTTCGATCAGCTACGCCAACGGGTGGAAGGCTATCGGCACGCTGGTGTACTCGTGGCCGGAGGCGCTCGAGAAGGCGCGTGCGGCCGACCTAATCGTGCGCCAGAGGCTGGAGCGGCTCGGCCTGGCGTTCGATGAGATCTACACGGAGTTCTTCGGCGTCAACGCTTGTCTGGGGCCGGCGGCGCCACCCAATCCCGATCCACCCGAAGTTCAGTTGCGGATCGGCGTGCGCGGCGCGGACAAGAAGGCGGTGGACCGCTTTACGCGCGAGTTGATCCCGCTGGTGTTGAACGGTCCTCCGGGCGCGACCGGCTTTGGCGATGGGCGCCCGCCGGTGCGCGAGATCGTCGCCTACTGGAGCGCGCTGGTGCCGCGGGAAGAGATTCAGACGCGCGTCGAAGTGGTGGAGTGAGGCGGCAGTTCACGCCGCGGTTTTCTCGGGCGCCTCTGGCCTTCCCGGAGTCGCGGTCACTCCCAACGCCGGCACGATCATCGGGACCTGCCTGCGATATCGCCGGTACTTCTCTCCGTGAACGGTTATCAGGTCGGCCTCTTCGAACCGGATCGCCAGCAGTATATAGGCAGTCGTCATGGCGGCAAAGAACAGGTGGGCCACGGTCATGACCGGCGCCGACCAAAACGTCAGCAGCCAACCGAGATAGAGCGGGTGCCGCACGTAGCGATAGAAGAACGGAGTGCGAAACTCGATGTATGTGTACTTGCGGCCGGCCATGTAGAGATAGACCTGGCGCAGTCCGAACAAGTCGAAGTGATTGATCAGGAACGTGCTGAGAAGAACGACCAGCAGACCGGCCCCATACACGCCAATAATGATGGTCTCGGCGATCCCGCCCTCAATTTTCCAGATGATGCCGCCGATCGGCCGCCACTGCCAGAACATGAGCAGCAGAGCGACGCTCGAGAACAGAACGTAGGTACTCCGCTCTACTGGCTCCGGCACGATCGACGTCCATGCCCGTTTGAACCAGGGTCGCGCCATTATGCTGTGTTGTAGCGCGAATAGAGCGAGTAGAGCGCCATCGATCGCCAGAGCAGTAGCGGTCGAGCCCTCTGGACCCGAGTCGATCGATTTCGGCACGCCGAAATTGCCGAGGAATCCAATTGCGTACAACAACGTCGCAAAGAACACGGCGTAGCACACGATACCGTAAGCAAAGGCAAAGATCCGTTTCATATCAAGTTTCTCTTTCGGAATTTGTCGGTCCGGCCTGGCAAATGCGTCCAGACATTCTCACTTGAACATGCGGAATGTCCTGCCGGCTTTAGACGACGCAACCTGACATGACGTACGGTTGCATACAGTGGCGGATACGCTGCACAAATCTTCCGCGCTCTCGGTTAAGCGAACAGCTCTCGGTCTAAGTCGATTTCGATGGCGGGAAGGATTTCCGTTTTGAGGACGCCGCGGAACTCCTGCGCATGGCTGCCGCGGAAGATCCAGACGCAGCGCGTCCGAGGGTAGACGAGCCACACCTCGACGCCGCCGTTCGATAAGTACTTCTTTACCTTGCGGTCCATGAATTGGGCGGGGTTGCTGTCCGAGATCACCTCGATGGCGAGCAGCGGCGCTCCCTCCAGATACTCTCCGCTGGCCTGGTTCGGGCGGGCGATGCTGACATCCGGCTGTAGCCACGCGCTCCGGCCGATCTTGTAGCCCATCTCGATGTGGACGTCGGCTGCCAGAGTCGTCTGTTTCAGGATTAGAAACAGGCGCTCGGCAATCTGCATATGCGTAAGCTTGACGGGGGGCACGTGGAACAGTTCTCCATCCAGAAGTTCCAGCTTGCCTGGCTCGTCGGGCAGGCGCTCGAACTCTTCAAATGTCAGCAGGCTGGTGGTCGTGCCCATGCGTTCTTATCTTAACAAGGCGCGCGCACTACAATGGCTATTCGCCATGCATCGATTGCTTCTGTTTTTCGCTGCCGCCCTGTTGCCGGCGCAGTCCTTCGACCTCGTCGTATACGGCGGGACGGCTGGGGGCGCGATCACCGCGGTGAGCGGAGCACGCGAAGGACTGAAGGTCGTGTTGCTCGAACCAGGGCGGCACATTGGCGGCATGGTCTCGGGCGGGCTCTCGCGCACCGACGTCGGGAAGAAAGAAGTCATCGGTGGATACGCGCTGGAATTCTACTGGCGTGCGGGCAAAGCGTACGCGATGTCACGCTACCTGCAGGACATCGCATGGCTGGTCGAGCCGCACGTAGCGGAGCCTATCTTCCGACAGATGCTCAGCGAGGCCGGCGTGACCGTGCTGCTCGATCATCGCCTGCGCGAAAAAGACGGCGTGAGCCGGGAGGGTGACCGGATCGTTTCGATCGTGATGGAGAACGGCGCGCGCTTCGACGGCAAAGTTTTCGCGGACTGCTCCTACGAAGGCGACCTGATGGCGCAGGCGGGTGTGCAGTACACCTGGGGACGCGAGAGCGCGGCGCAATACGGCGAGTCGCTGGCGGGCGTCCGCGGGGAGACGCCGAAGCATCAGTTCCTGGTGGATCTTTCGCCCCGTGGCGTGGACGGCACGCTGCTGCCCGAGATCGCGGATGCACCGGCGGGCGAGATCGGCGCGGCCGACCGCAAGGTGCAGGCGTACAACTTCCGCCTGATTCTCTCGCACGATCCGGCCAACCAAGTCGCTTACCCGAAGCCGGCGCGCTACGATCCCGCGCGCTATGAATTGCTGGCGAAGCTGCTTCAGGCGACTCCGAAGAGGATGAGCGAAGTGCTGTCGGTGATCGTGATCCCGAACCAGAAGGCGGATATCAACAATAACGGGCCGTTTTCGACGGACTACATCGGCCATAGCTGGGAGTATCCGAACGCCAGCTACGCCCGGCGCGCCGAGATCTGGCGCGATCACGAGGAGTACACCAAGGGCCTGCTCTGGTTCCTGGCTCACGACCCGCGCGTGCCGTCGGCGCTGCGGAAGGAGATCAATCAGTGGGGTCTCGCGAAGGATGAATTTGTCGATAACGCCCACTGGCCGCACCAGCTTTACATCCGCGAGGCGCGGCGCATGGTGGGCGAATACGTCATGACGCAGCGCGATATTCAGACCGCGCTGGTGAAGCCGGACGCCATCGGGATGGGCTCCTACAACAGCGATTCGCACAACGTGCAGCGCGTCGTGGATGCGCGCGGCTTCGTGCGCAACGAGGGCGATATGCAGGTACCGGTCGAGCCGTACCAGATTCCCTATCGCGTGCTGCTGCCAAAGAAGAACGAAGCGCGCAACCTGCTGGTGCCGGTCTGTTTTTCGGCCAGCCACGTGGCCTACAGTACGCTGCGCATGGAGCCGCAGTATATGATGATGGGCCAGGCAGCAGGCGTAGCGGCGGCGATGGCCATCCGCGCGGGCAGTGCGGTGCAGGAGATCGACACTGCGGCGCTGACTCGCCGGTTGGTCAGCCAGGGAGCGATTCTCGAGTACGCGCCGTCGCGGCAGGACGCTATTGTCGGCAGGTTCCGCGCAGGGAAGTGATTCGAATATGGACACACGATTGATAGGCGAGTTCATGGGCACAATGGTGCTCATCCTGATGGGGAACGGCGTTTGCGCCAACGTGTCGCTGCGCAAATCCCACGCGGAGAACGCTGGCTGGATGGCGATCGCGACCGGCTGGGCGCTGGCTGTGATGACCGGCGTGTTCGTCGCCATCGCGTGCGGCAGCCCGGACGCGCACTTGAATCCGGCGGTCACGCTCGGCTTCGCGGTGAGCACCGGCGACTGGAGCAAGTTCGTGCCGTACCTGTGCGCCCAGATGCTGGGGGCGATGGCGGGCTCGTCGCTGATGTGCCTGCATTTCATGCCGCATTGGCGCGAGACGGATGCCGACCGCAAGATGGGGTGCTTCTGCACGTCGCCCGCGATCCGGCGTCCATTGGCCAATCTGGTCAGCGAAACGATCGGCACATTTGTACTGGTCCTGGTGGCGGGCGCGATCTTTTCGAAAGCCGTGGCGGCGGGCGGCCCAGCGGCTGGACTCGGACCATACTTGGTGGGGAGCCTGGTGTGGGGAATTGGGTTGAGCCTCGGCGGTACCACAGGATACGCCATCAACCCGGCACGCGATCTGGGGCCGAGGATTGTGCATGCGCTGGCGCCGATCGGCAAGAAGTTGGATTCCGACTGGGGCTACGCGCCGATACCGATCGTCGGCCCGCTGGCCGGGGCCGCGCTGGCAGGGCTGGTGCTGAAGTCGATCGTGGCACAATAGTCCCGAGGCCCGAATGAAGGTTCCGCTTTCGCGTATCGCGCATACACGGTCGGGGGATAAGGGCGACACCTGCAACATCGGGGTGATCGCGTATGAAGAGAAGCACTACCCGATCCTGGTGCGCGAAGTGTCGGCGGAGCGCGTCAAGGCGCATTTCGGGGATTTCGTGAAGGGCAAGGTCGAGCGGTTCGAACTGCCGAACCTGGGGGCGCTGAACTTCCTATTGCACGGCGCGCTCGGCGGAGGCGGCACCGTTTCGCTGCGCACCGACGCGCAGGGGAAGACGTTCGGGGCGGCGCTATTGGGGCTGGAAATCGAGGTTCCGGCGGATCTATAATTGAGCGACGGCGTGGGCTCCGCGCGCCAGGTTGAAGCTCTGCCTGCCTTCGGGGCGAATCCATGAGCGAGATCCTGCATTCCTCCTTACACGGCCGCGTGTTGCGGTTGACGCTCCATCGGCCTGAGAAGCGAAACGCGCTCAATCCGCAATTGTGCCGCGAACTGGTAGCTGCCTTCGAGACTGCCGCCGATGACCGCCGCGTGGGCGCGATCCTGCTGGCAGGCGAGGGCAAGACTTTCTGCGCGGGCATGGATCTGTCCGAGGTGGACCAGGCCGATACCGACGAAATCGACCAGGCGCACGAACAACTGTTCACTGTCGGTGCGAGCCTGCCGAAGCCGCTGATTGCCGCGGTGCATGGCGGAGTCTACGGCGGTGGCGTGGGCCTGGTGGCCAACTGCCACATTGCGATTGCCGCCGAGGGCGCGCAATTCGGTTTGACGGAGATCCGGCTGGGACTTTGGCCGTTCCTGGTATACCGGGCGGTGGAGTCGGCGCTGGGCGAGCGGCGCACCCTCGAGCTGGCGCTGACGGGTCGACTGATCGGCGCGGCCGAGGCGCGCGACATCGGGCTGATCCACGAAGTCGCGGCGGATCTCGAAAGCCGCGCAGCAGCCGTCGCCGAGGGAGTGGCGGAATCGAGCCCGACGGCGATCCGCAGCGGGATGGCGTTCGTCCAAGAGGTGCGGGGGCGGAATTGGAATGAAGCGGGCGGCGTCGCGCGCCGCGTCCGCAATCAGGTGTTCGCGAGCCCCGATTTTCGGGAAGGGCTGCGGGCATTTCGTGAGAAGCGTGCGGCCAAGTGGCCGTCACTTGAGTAAGCGCCCTACAAGATCTTGTGGGGTTGGGTATGAGGGTACTGTTCAATGTGGTGGAGATGCTTTACTTTTCGTCAGCGCGCGGTTAGTATAGTGACAACTCCCCCGAAGCAGAGGTCAATGCTTTGCTAAAACTCAAACGCGTCGAACTGCAGGGATTCAAGTCCTTTTGCGATCGTACCGAACTCCGCTTCAACGGGGAAGGCATCGCGGCCATTGTCGGGCCGAACGGCTGCGGCAAGTCCAACATCAGCGATGCCATCAGTTGGGTGCTGGGCGAACAATCGGCAAAGAGCCTGCGCGGCTCCCGCATGGAGGACGTGATTTTTGCGGGCACGCGCGACCGCAAGCCGCTGGGCTTGGCCTACGTCACCATGACCCTGGTGGACCCCGAGGTTCAGGAAGAAATCCAGGGCCACAAGATCCAGGCGGTGGAGGGCCAGCCGGCAAAACGCGGCGAGGTCACGATCACGCGGCGTCTATTCCGCTCGGGCGAGAGCGAATATCTCATCGACGGGCACGCGGCGCGGTTGCGCGATATCCAGGACATTTTCATGGGGACGGGCCTCGGCCCGGAAAGCTACGCCATCATCGAGCAAGGGCGCATCGGGCAGATCCTCAGTTCCAAGCCGCAGGACCGGCGCTCCGTCATCGAAGAAGCCGCGGGTATCACAAGGTTCAAGACGCGGAAACGGCTGGCGGAGGCCAAGCTGGAAGGTGCCAAGCAAAACCTGGCGCGCGTGTACGACATCCTCGAAGAGGTCACACGGCAGGTCAACTCGCTCAAGCGGCAGGCGTCGAAGGCGAAGCGGTATGTGGAGTTGAAGGCCGAGTTCGAAGGCCGGCTGCGGCTGGTGCTTTCGGGCAAGTACCGGCTGCTCGAGCGGGACGCGGCCAAGACTGCGATCGACCTGAACGTGGCGGCGGCCGAGCTGAAATCGCTGGGCGAGCAGGTAGCGGAAAAAGAGCAGGCGCACGAACGGGAGCAGACGGCGTGCTATGCCATCGAAGAGCGGCTCACGGAAGCGCGGCAGCAACTTTCCGAGATGAACGTGGAGGCTGCGCGGACGCGCGGGCGCCTGGAATCGCAGGTGAAGGAGAGCGGGGCGATCGAACAGCGGATCGCGCAGGCGGAGAAGGAATCGCAGGAACTCGGGCTGCGGCTGGACGCGCTCGAGCAGGAGATCGCGGGGCATCAGAAGAACGTCGCGGAGTTGGAAGCGCAGATCGCGCAGGCACGCGACCGCATGCTCGAGATCAATCAGCAGCGCGAATCGCTGCAGGCGCGGGTGAGGGAACGGGAGCGGGCGATCGAAGCTGGGCGGCAGGTGATCCTGCGCCTGCTGGGCGAAGCTTCGACGTTGAAGAATCAGTTGGCGCAGATCGAGGAATATCTGGCGGGGATCGAGCGCGAGTCGGCGCGCGCCACACGCGAAGAGCAGGTGGCGGCGGTCGAGATCGAGCGGCTGGAAGGTGTCCGCAAGCACCTGTCGGATACCATGGCGGAGCGCCAGCTCGAGCTGGAGTTGGTAACAGGCGAGAGGCGGCGCACGGAAGGCGACCTGGTGGAGCGGCGGCAGGTTTCGGCCGAGCTGCGGCGGGAAATCGACGGGCTGAAGAATGAAGTTTCGCGCATCCGCGCGCGCAAGGAATCGCTCGAGCAGGTGCTGGCGCACCGCACGTACACCACGGAGTCGGTGAAGCGGCTGTTCGCATCGCTGGAAGGCGGCAAGGCGTCCGATCTGAAGCCGCTGGGCGTGCTGGCGGACTACGTCGAAGTGGACGCGCAGTACGAAAAGCCCGCCGAGGAATTCCTGCACGAAGAGCTGGAATTCGTAGTCGTGGAGAGTTGGCAGCAGGCCGAGTGCGGCCTCGATTTCATCCGCGCGGAGTCGGATGGGCGTGCCACGTTCCTGGTGCATCCGGAGCCGAACGGCCACGCGCAGCGGCATCTGCCGGAGCCGGCGATCGGGCCGGAGACTGGAATCGCGGCGCGGCTGAGCGATTCGCTGCGCCTGACGAACGGGTTCAAGGATCGCGCCACGGACCTGCTGCCGCGGCTTTCGCTCTGCTTCCTGGCTGAGGATCGCGCGGCGGCGCAGCGCCTCGCGGTGGCGTATCCACATCTGTATTTCCTGTTGGCGGACGGCGTCTGTTACCACGGGTACACAGTCACGGGCGGCAAGAAATCCGGGGCCGGGCCGCTGGCGATGAAGCGTGAAGTGCGCGAGCTGACGGTCGAGTTGCAAGGGCGGCAGCAGAAACTGGATGAGCAGGTGGAACGGCTCGACGGCCTGCATCAGGAGATTATCGGCCTCGAAGCCGAGCTGGAGCGGTT
The DNA here is from genome assembly GCA_041484525.1 of Bryobacteraceae bacterium. Classification (GTDB taxonomy): domain Bacteria; phylum Acidobacteriota; class Terriglobia; order Bryobacterales; family Bryobacteraceae; genus JBGPHT01. The sequence goes on from JBGPHT010000086.1 coordinate 22,691, forward strand.
GCGCGGGCTGCAGCAATCGCGCGAGAAGGACCGGCTGGCACTCGACCATGACATGCGCAAGCTGGGCGAGGATCTGTCGCGCAGCAATTCGCGGCTCTCGGTGGCGCGGCTGGAACTGGAGCGGCTGCGTCGGGATGCTGAGAAATCGGCCGATCAGCGTGAGAAGAATCGTGCCGCCGTGGAAGAGAAGGACCGGCTGCGGGCGGAGCGCGAGGCGGCGCTCGAATCCGAGCGGCTGGAACTGGAGAAGCTGGAGGGACAGGCGGCGACGATCGGGGAAGAGCACGCGGCCACGCGCGCCGAGCTCGCGGGCCTCGAAGAGCGGCATCGCGGCGAGCGTTCGGCGATGGGGCGGCTGGAGCAGCAGTTCCTCGAGACGACGAGGCGGCGCAGCGCCATCGCGCCCGAGATCGAGCGGCTGGGAGAGCAGCGCGCGCGCCTGCTGTCGGACAACATCGAGCTCGATCGTAAAGCGGGCGTGCTGGCGGAGCAGATCGCGCAGACCGAAGCGCAGGTGAACGAAATGGCCGCGCAGGATGCGGGCATGCGGGAGGCGCTGCGGGCGGGCGAAGAGGAATTGAAGGGCCTGCGCACGGCGGTGCAGGAGAGTCTGGAGAAGCGGTTGCAGATCGAAGTGGACCTGGTGCGCAAACAGGCCGAGCTGAAGTTCCTGGACGAGACCAGCCGGAAGGAGTTGAACTGTCCGGTCGAGGAACTGGCTCCGGCAGGCGATCCGGTGCCGGATGCGGACACGATCGCCGAGGCCGAGTTGGCGGCGAACGAAGTGCGGAACCGGATCGAAGCGCTGGGCGCCGTCAATCCGGCCGCGATGGAGGAGTTCCAGGAAGCGCAGCAGCGCCACGATTTCCTGAGCGCGCAGCGGCAGGACCTGATCGATTCCATCCGCGATACGGAGAAGGCGATCCAGGAAATCGACCAGGTGTCGCGGCAGAAGTTCGCCGAAGCCTATGAGGCGATCAACGCGAATTTCCGCGTGGCGTTCCAGACGCTGTTCGGCGGCGGCACGGGCGAGATGCGCCTGACCGACCAGGAGAACCTGGCCGATTCGGGCATCGACATCGTTTGCTCGCCTCCCGGCAAGCGGCTGCAGAACGTGCTGCTGCTCTCGGGCGGCGAGAAGGCGCTGGCGGCCGTCGCGCTGCTGATGGCCATCTTCAAATACCAGCCGAGCCCGTTCTGCGTGATGGACGAGGTGGACGCGCCGCTCGACGAAGCCAACATCGGCCGGCTCACCAAGCTGCTGAAGGAGATGTCCGAACAAACGCAGTTCGTGGTGATCACGCACTCGAAGCGCACCATGGAGGCCGCGCAGGCGCTCTACGGTGTGACGATGCAGGAGCCCGGCGTCTCGCGACTGGTCTCGGTGAAGTTCGGCGCGGCGGAAGCGGCGGCGTAGCAGCAGCCGCTCATCATCGTGGGGCGGACTTCGATCCGGACGAATCAGCGGCCCGCCGGCGAATCTGGCGGCCGCATTCCTGAAGGTCGGCGCACTGGCACGCCTGGGCGCGGGCGAGGCGCTCTTTGATGGCGGCGATGCGCGCCGCGAGGGCGTCGAGCTGGACGATCTTTTTCGCCGCGATGCCGGGTAGACGCTGCGAGAGCGGTGCATCGCCGGGGAAGTCTTCGAAGAGATGGCGGGCCTCGTCCAGGGTGAAACCGCACTGCTTGGCGAACTCCAGGACAGCCAGGCGATCCAGGATCGCGGGATCGTATCGTCGCTGCCCAGCGGCGCGGGCCGGCTTCGGCAGCAGGCCGGTCTTTTCGTAAAAACGGATCGCGGATGCACGCAGGCCGGACTGGCGCGCAACCTCGCCAATCGTGAGGGGGACAGGCATCGAATTGAGTGTACTCCAGAGTCCCCGGCGAATTTTACTTGACTTAAAGTTCACTTCAACCTGTAGCATCGGGTCATGAAGATACTCATCGTGCTTTCGCTCGTGCTGACTTCGGCGCTCGCGGATCAAGCTCCATTCGCTTGCAACCTCAAGGCGTTCCAACCGCAAGAGAGGGCCGAGTGGCGCGGACTGCTCGACCGCATGAAATCGGCCGTCGTCACTCTACGGGAACTCAACAATGGCTATGCGTTCCGCATCGATCCCGCGCGTATGCCGCTGAAGGAACTGGCGGCGTGGGTCGATCTGGAGCGCAAATGCTGCCCGTTCTTCGATTTCCAGATCGATCTGCACGGCGAAGATGGAACGCTGTGGATCAGCCTGCAGGGCAGGGAAGGGGTGAAGGAGTTCATCGACCAGGACTTCCAGCTTCGCAAAAAAGCGGCGAAGTAGGCTATCCCGCATAAGCCTCGAGCGTCTGTATAATAGAATGTCGATATATAGACATTCGATCTTATGCCACACGATCGCATCGAATTCCTCCAAGGCACGCTCGACATGCTCGTCCTGCGGACCCTGCTGCTGGGGCCGCTGCATGGGTACGGAATTGCCCAGGCGCTCCGGCGGACCTCAGAAGCCGCTTTCCAGTTGGAGGCGGGATCGCTCTATCCGGCGCTGCAGCGGCTTGAGCTGAAGGGTCTCATTTCGGCCAAGTGGGAAGTCTCGGACCGTAACCGCCGCCAGCGCATCTACCGCCTGAATCCGGCGGGCCGGAAACGGCTGCGGGCCGAGATCTCGCGCTGGGAGGACTTCGTGCACGCAGTAACGCGCGTGCTGCATCCGAGACCATCCGAGGAGTGAGCCATGCTGTTCTTTCGCCGCCTTCTGCTGCTGTTGTCCCCGCGCCACCGGCGCCGGCGGGACCTGGAACTCGACGAGGAGCTGCGCGCGAACCTGGCGCTGGCGGCGGACGAAGCGGCCGAATCGGGTCTGACTCCGGATCAGGCGGCGCTGGCCGCGCGGCGCGAAATCGGCAACCTGACGCGCGTCCGCGAGGAAGCGCGCGCGGTGTGGTTTCCCGGGTGGGACGACCTTGCGCAGGATGTCCGGTACGCGGCCCGTAGTCTGCGCCGGGCGCCCGTGTTCACGCTGGTGGCGATTCTCTCGCTGGCTCTGGGGATCGGTTCGGCAACGGCGCTCTTCTCGCTGGTGGACTGGGTAGTGCTGCGGCCGCTCTCCTATCGCGATCCGGGCAGATTGGTCTACGTTCGGGAGATCGTCCCGCCGCTGGCTCACCTGTATCCGACGATCCCGGTCAATATCCGGCATTTCCTTTTTTGGCGCGATGACGCGCGGTCGTTCTCGTCGATCGTGGCGATGGTCTCGTCCGGCGGGACGATCACGACGGGCGAGCCGGAAACCATCGAGGGGGCCGCGGTCACAGCCGGCTTCTGCGAGATTCTCGGCGTGGAACCGCAGTTGGGCCGGTGTTTTTCGCGCGATGAGGAACAGCGCGGGCGCAGTAAGGTTGCGCTGATCGCGGACTCGTTGTGGCGTCGCCGTTTCGGGGCGGCGCCCGACGTGGCAGGCCGGCCGCTTGTCGTGGATGGCGTGCCGCATACCGTGATCGGCGTTCTGCCCGCCTCATTCCGGTTTCCGAAGCGCGACGATCTGGGGTCGCTGTCTCGCCTCGGAGCGCGCACCGAGATCTTCCGTCCTATCGACGATGCCGGCGGGGGTTGGGGCGGAGATTACGACTACATCGTCCTGGGACGCTTACGCTCCGGTGTTTCGCGCGAGAAGGCTGCTGCGGAACTGAACGTCCTGGAGCGGCGGATCATGGCCGATCAGCATCTGGGCTATACGCCCGGAGCACAGGTGGATATGTTGCAAGATGTGGTGGTGTCGCCTGTTCGGACCGCGCTCGGCGTGCTGCTGGCGGCAGTCATGCTCCTGTTACTGATCGTATGCGTGAACCTGGCGAATCTGCTGCTGGCCCGCGGCAGCGCCCGGGCGCGCGAGTTCGCGCTGCGTGTCGCGCTGGGCGCCCGCCGCGGACGGCTGATGGTACACGCGCTGATGGAAACGCTGCTGCTCGCGCTCGCCGGGGGTGCGTTGGGCGCGTTTGGGGCGCGCGCGGCCGTCCGGCTTTTCACCAGTTCGGCGCGAGTAAATCTGCCGCGGCTGGATGAGGTCCAGGTAGACGGCCGCGTGTGGCTGTTCGCCTTCGGCCTGTCCCTCGCGTGCGGAGTGCTTTTCGGCCTGCTGCCGTCGCTGCGTCTGGCGCGCCTCGATCCACAGCAGACGCTTCGCTCAGGCAGCTATACGCAGACCGTAACGCGCGGCGGGCTGCGGGTGCGCGAGTGGTTGGTGGGTGGGGAAGTGGCGCTGAGCGCTATGCTGCTCGTGCTGGCGGGTTTGCTCATTAACAGCCTGGCGCACGTGCTCCGCGTCGACAAGGGCTTTCATGAGGAGCAGACGGTGCTGGTCCACATCTCCCTGCCCGGCCAATACCGCTCGCCGCAGCAGCGCAACGGGTTCTTCGATCTCGCCGTGGAGCGCTTCCGTACCCTGCCGGGCGTCCGTTCGGCGGCCTTCATCTCCAAGCCTCCGCTGACGGGAGAGTCGAACGTGAATGAGGTCAGCGTCGAAGGAGCGGCCGGCGCAGCGCTCGATCCGGTGACGCGCCAAACCCTCATCGTCAACGTCCGCTTCATCGGCCCAGACTACTTTTCGACGCTAGGGATTCCGCTGCTGAAGGGCAGGGCACTCGAAGAGGCCGACCGGCAACGGAGTGTGGCGGTGTTATCGGCGCGGCTGGCCGCCAAGATCTGGCCGAATGAAAACCCTCTTGGCCGGAAGATCACAAGCGCCAGTGGCGTGAGTGGCGCCGAGGTGGTCGGCGTGGTGGGCGACGTTCATAGTTCGCGGCTGGAGCAAGACCCCACCATGATGGTCTACGCGCCGTTCTGGAAGAGAGGATTTGATGCGGGTTACGTGGCGATCCGGACCGCCGGCGGCGTGCCCGATCTGTTGGCGCAAGTACGCGGCGCGCTGCGGACGATCGATCCCGGCCTGTCGGCGCCGGAACTGCAAACTGCTGGGGCACTGGTGACGGCGGCGACCGCGCAGCGCCGCTTCCAGATGGACGTGGCGGCGGCGTTCGCGGGCTCGGCTCTGCTGCTGGCGCTGCTGGGGATTTACGGAGTAGTGGCGTACGGCGTGAGTCTGCGTCGCCGCGAGATGGGCGTTCGGCTGGCGCTGGGCGCGGGACCTGGCGATGTCCGGCGGCTGGTTCTGCGGCAGGGGCTGCGGCCGGTGGTGGCGGGGCTCGGGATCGGCCTCGCGGTGGCGCTGGCGGCGGGACGGCTGGTGCGAACGATGCTGTTCGGGATTAGTCCGGCCGACGCGCCGACGCTGGTGGCGGTAGCGGCGGTGTTGGCTTGCGTAGGAGCGGCGGCGTGTGTACTGCCGGCTTGTCGGCGTCGCGCCTCGATCCGGCGCGGGTGCTGCGGGATGAATAGGGCGCCTGTTACTCTCTTGGGTGAAGACTATGGCACTCACCGAATCCACTATGCTCGACCTGGGCACGCCCGCGGCCGAGTTTCAGCTTCCTGACTCCGTTTCCGGGAAGACCGTGGGCTTGGCGGACTTCACCGGGAAGAAAGCGCTGCTGGTGATGTTTCTCTCGCGACATTGTCCCTACGTGAAACACATCCTACAGGGGCTGGCCGATTTTACCCGAGACTACGCGGGAACCGCGCTCGGCATCGTCGCGATTTCGTCCAACTTCGTCGAGCAGTATCCCGACGATGCGCCTGACAAACTGCGCCAGACGGCACACGATCTCGGGTTCCACTTTCCGTTCTGCTACGACGAGTCGCAGGAGGTGGCGAGGGCTTACCGCGCCGCTTGCACGCCCGGCTTCTTCGTGTTCGACGAGGGCCGGAAGCTGGTTTATCGCGGGCAGTTTGATGCGAGCCGGCCAGGGAATAATGTTCCGGTTACCGGGCAGGACCTGCACGCCGCGGTAGACGCGGTACTCGCCGGACGCGCCGTCGACGCGATGCAGAAGCCCAGCCTGGGCTGCAATATCAAATGGAAGCCGGGAAACGAACCGATGTTCGCCTAATAGAGAACCAGAGAAAAGCACACGACGCCCCTCACCTGTGAAGGGGCGCCTCGAACTGGCCAGCTTAGAGCGACTTTTATACCTGGAAGGAACTGCCGCAACCGCAGGTTGATTTTACCTGAGGGTTGTTGAACTTGAAGCCGGAACCCTCCAGCGTTTCGACGAAATCCACTTGGGCGCCGTCCAGGTAGAGCAGGCTGGCCTGGTCGACGAACACCTGCAGACCGTCGTAGTTGTAGGTCTTATCGAGCATGTTGGGCTGGTTCTCGAAGGCCATGGAATAGCTGAATCCGGAACAGCCGCCGCCCACTACCGCGATGCGCAGGCCGGCCGGGGAGGGCTGCTGAGATGCCATGATCTCCTTCACCTTGCCGATCGCCTTCTCCGTTATTAATACGCTCATGAGTTGAACTCCTCTGAATCGAAAGCTTTCACGTGCTCCTCATTATACAAGGAACCGGACTGCTAATTGTTGGATGCGGCAAGGCGGCGAAGGTTGCAAGGGATAGACATCCAAAGGCTGCTCCGTAAAGACAGGCGAATGCAGCCACTTGGAAGTCCCATGTCCGTAGTTAGTTATCCGGTTTTTCGAAGAAATGTGCAATGGCAGGAACCTGGCCGTAGGGGACGAGATCTTCACCGAAGACAACGTTTACCACGGCCCGGCCAGTCCGTGGGTTGGCCCAGGCCCCTGCGGGGTGAAGCAATTGATCGGCACGTACCATCGCGGCTTTCGAACGCCCGTGGGACCGTGGAAGAGACCCTCATGGCCGGCGATCGCGTCATCATTCGGTAGAGCGGCTCGCGACACGCAGGATGGTCCGTTGTACGCCATCGGCGCCACCGGCCGCAGTGTCACGGTGGCGGGCATCTGGATCTTTCGCGTGGTCGGAATGATGCAGCAGCTCGGGCTGGTTTCGGAGCCGGCAGGCGCGGCCACGAACTGAGTGCACGGTTGGGGGCGCACCGTCGTCTCTTAGTCAGGAGATTGCATAACGATGCGCACTGCCCTATTTGCCCTTCTGACGCTGATCGCGCCCCTGATCGTCGCCCAGGACCAGCCCGTGACGGGCTCACCCGTCTATAAGGTTGACTTCAATATCCACGACGGCGCCGACGCTGCTGCGAAAGCGGGCCGTCGTTATACGATCCTGATCGATTCTTCCAACAAGGGAGTATTCAAGGTAGGCAACCGCGTGCCGCTCACGGCCGGCAGCGGTCAGATCAACTACGTCGATGTGGGCGTGAATATCGATTGCTCCGTGCAGGAGAACACCAACGGACGAGTCAGGCTGCATGCGGATCTCGATCTGAGCACGGTCTTGCCGGCGGACAAGAACGCGACAGCGCCGTCGAATCCGACGATCTCCCAACTCAAGCTCAATGTGAATGCCGTGGTGAATCCGGGCAAGCCGACGATTGTTGCCTCCATCGACGACCCGGTGACGATGCGGAAGGTGGACGTGGAGTTGACGGTCACCAGGTCGAACTAGGGCTCCATCAGAAAGCTGTAGCCGTGCCGCGCGAAGCCCAGGGCGTCGTAGAAACGGTGCGCGCCTTCCCGCGGCAGTCCGCTCGAGAGCGTCATCTTATAGCATCCCGTGCTGCGGCATTGCTCGCGGGCGTGCGCCATCATAGCTTTCCCGATACCGCGGCCTTGCTGCGCGGGATCGACCGCCACATCTTCGACTACACCCGCGCGCGCGCCGCGTTTCGCCAGGTTGTCGAGAATCGCCAGGCCATAGGTACCGGCAATGGCGCCGTCCGCCTCGGCCACGAATAGCTTGTAGAACGGATAGTGGCGGAAGACGGCGAAGTGTTCGCGCGCTTCGTCCGGGGTGAAGGAACGGCCGCCATCGATTCCAGCTTCGCGATACAGGCGGAGAATTTCGGGGAGGTCGCTCTCCGCGGCCTCCCGGATAGTTACACCCACCACGCCGCGGCCGGCTGTTGCCGCATGACGATCCCGTTCAGGAAATCGGCGGCCTTGGTGAGCCCTTCCTCGGGCGAGAGGATGCTGTCCTCGTGCTCGATGGAGAGCACGTAATCGTAGCCGAACATGCGCAGGGTGGAGGCGAATTCCTTCCACCACCCGGCATCGTGGCCGTAGCCGCAGGTGCGGAAAATCCACGCGCGATTCCGCTCGTCGGTATAGCTCTTGGTGTCGAGCACGCCGGTGAGCGGCAGGTTGCGCTCGTAAATCTGCGTGTCCTTGGCGTGGACGTGGAAGATGCAGTCGCCCAGCACGCGGATGGCGGCGATGGGGTCGATGCCCTGCCAGAACATGTGGCTGGGATCGTAGTTGCAGCCGATCGACGGGCCGGCGATGGCTCGCAGCTTGAGCATCGTCTCGGGGCTGTAGGCCACGAAGCCCGGGTGCATTTCGATGGCAACCTTGACGCCGTGGTCGGAGGCGAACTTCGCCTGCTTGATCCAGTAGGGCGTCACGACCTTGTCCCATTGCCACTTGAGGATCTCGAGATAGTCGGGCGGCCAAGGGCAGGTGACCCAGTTGGGCCATTTGGATTTGGGCGAATCGCCGGGGCAGCCGCTGAAGTCGATCACCACGGGCACGCCCAGTTTTTCGGCCAGCCGGATGGTCTTGCGGCTTACCTCCTGGTCGTGTTTGGCGCGCTTCTGATCCGGATGCAGCGGGTTGCCGTGGCAGCTCAGCGCGCTGATGCTGAAACCTTCGTCGCTCAGCTTCTGTTTGAAATCGTTCAGCTCGGTCTTGCTCTCGAGCATCGAGAGCTTGCAGTGCGGATCGCCCGGATAGTTGCCGGTACCCAGCTCGACCGTGTTGATGTTCAGGGTCTTGAGCTTTTTCAGAACGTCGTCCAGTGACAACTGCGCAAGCAGAGCTGTGAATACGCCAACTCTCACGTAGAGCCTCCTTGATGAAATGGATCAGAAACAGAATAGCAGACCGTAGTGAAAATGGGAGGCCAACCGGTCTTAGAGATTGATGACGAAATTATTCTGGCTACTGGTGTGTGCCGGTGCGCTCGAGGCGCAGCCGGTCAGTTTCGGGGTTAAGGGCGGGGTGCGGTTAACCGGCGACCTGGACAGCTACTCGGCGACATCGGAATCCAAACGGTATGTAGAGCTTGTCCCTTATTTTCGTAGACACAGGCCCGTCGAAACAGCGGTCTCTTCCGACCGAAAACATAAATAGACGATTTTGTTTGACTATGGGAAAGAAGGCATTTATAATTCGGAATGCCCACCCAGCCGGACTTTTCCCTACTGCCGACACTAGTTCCGGAGCAAGAAGTTCTGTCCAGCTATGTATCGACGGTCCT